>NZ_RJNS01000001.1:0-716655 GCF_003943905.1 Streptococcus mitis | reverse complement strand
CAATAGCGTATCAGCCTCAATCAGTGCATCTGAATCAGCAAGCAACAACTCAAGTAGTACTTCAGTTTCAACAAGTACTTCAGTAAGCTTGAGCAATAGCGTTTCAAGCAGTTTGAGTACAAGTGCGTCACAACAATCTAACTCATTCAGCTATAGTAAGGGTGAGCCAACAAGCGAATCTAAGCCAGAGTTTAACCTTCCTAGCTACCTTGAATCTGTAAGTGCAAGTGAGTCAGTTTCACTCAGCAAATCAGTAAGTGTGTCATTGAGCGATAGTACTTCAGCATCAATCAGCGCAAGTGAGTCAGTCTCAACAAGCGCAAGCTTGAGTGACAGCATTTCTGCCTCAATCAGTGCAAGCAACAACTCAGGTAGTGGTTCAGGTTCAACAAGCACAAGCAATGACTCAGCAAGTCAATCAGCTTCAGCATCTGTAAGTGCAAGTCAATCAACTAGCGCATCAGTATCTGCAAGCCAATCAGCTTCAATCAGTGCAAGCAACAACTCAGGTAGCGGTTCAGGTTCAACAAGCACAAGCAATGACTCAGCAAGTCAATCAGCTTCAGCATCTGTATCAGCTAGCCAGTCAGCTTCAATCAGCACAAGTGAATCAGTATCAACAAGCACAAGCTTGAGCGACAGCGTAAGTACCTCAACTAGCTTGTCTGACAGTGCTTCAATCTCAAGTGCATTGAACCACTCACAAGCTCCTGCACAGCAACCTGCTGGACCAGGACGCTCAAACGGTAGAAAACTTCCAAACACAGGAACTGCAAGTAACCAATTTGCTGGTCTTGGATTAGGAGTAGCTGCCTTGGCAACTGCCTCTCTTCTTGGCAAGAAGAAGAAATCAGCAGCTTCTGAAATGGATTTAGAAGACTAAGTCCCAAAAATCGGCTAAAATGAAATTGTTGATATCATTTTAGCGACGAAAACAAGAACCCCGGATGGCTCAAGGCTATCTGGGGTTTTCGCCTCTTTGTCAACTGTGGAGAGTGACATCTAATTAAGCATGAGAGAGAAGCAGATTGCTTCTCTCTCTTTTGTAACATTCAAAGTGACGAGAATCGTCATTCTAAAATTTTTGAAATTTTAAAAATCAAATACTATGCATCTTATATCCTTGCTGATTGTCTCCAACTTGATATTGGAATCAAAAGTGATGGACTTCCATTTCTAAACGTTCTAAAGAACTTAATGATATCTCGCTAGTTATTAATCACCGCCAAAGAGAATATCTGAATCACAAGACAGCTTTTAAAGTACTTAGGAATAAGGGGTAAAAATATTACACTACGCATTGCATATCCCTAACGAAATAGATAAAAATCTAAAATTTGTAGAGAAAATAATATAATTTCGACCTTTTGTGACAGGAATTGCTTGACTAAATAAAACTAAAGCTGTATAATAAGGCAAATATCTAAAACAGGAGGTTCTGGAAATGAAAAAGTCTAAGGCCAAGTATCTGACACTGGCAGGTGTCGTGTTAAGCGCGGGTATCCTACTAAGCGCATGTGGGAACTCAGCAAGTTCATCTAAAACATATAACTATGTCTATTCTAGTGATCCATCTAGTTTGAACTATCTAGCAGAGAACCGTGCAACAACCAATGATATCGTTACCAATCTGGTAGATGGTTTGATGGAAAATGACCAATACGGAAACTATGTTCCATCTTTAGCGGAGGATTGGACCGTTTCCAAGGACGGTTTGACTTATACCTACAAACTTCGTAAAGATGCCAAGTGGTATACATACGAAGGTGAAGAATACGCCCCTGTAACTGCTCAAGACTTTGTGACAGGTTTGAAATATGCGGCAGATAAAAAATCTGAAGCCTTGTACTTGGTTCAAGACTCTGTAGCAGGTTTGGATGACTATATCAACGGCAAAACAACAGACTTTTCAACTGTCGGTGTTAAGGCGATTGACGACCAAACGGTTCAGTACACTTTGACTCGACCAGAACCTTACTGGAATTCTAAAACAACTTCAACCATTCTCTTCCCTGTCAATGCTGATTTCTTGAAATCAAAAGGGGATGATTTTGGTAAGGTTGATCCTTCTAACATTTTGTACAATGGACCTTTCTTGATGAAGTCCTTTGTTTCAAAATCCGTCATCGAATACAAGAAAAATCCGAATTACTGGGATGCTAAAAATGTCTTTGTGGACGATGTGAAATTGACCTACTATGATGGAAGTGACCAAGATGCCCTAGCACGTAACTTTACAGAAGGAGTATACAGCTACGCACGTCTCTATCCAAATAGCTCAAGTTTTGAAGGGATTAAAGAGAAGAATAAGGACAATATCATCTACAGCATGCAAGATGCCACTTCTTTCTACTTGAACTTTAACCTAGATAGAAAATCTTATAATTTCACTTCTAAAACGACTGACATCGAAAAGAAATCTACCCAAGAAGCAGTTCTGAATAAAAACTTCCGCCAAGCTATCAATTTTGCCTACAACCGTACGGCCTATGGGGCACAATCTCAAGGGGAAGACGGAGCAACGAAGATTATTCGTAACCTAGTTGTACCTCCTACATTTGTAAGTATCAACGGAAAAGACTTTGGTGATGTTGTTTCCGAAAAGATGGTCAACTATGGCCAAGAATGGCAAGGAATCAACTTTGCTGATGCTCAGGATCCTTACTACAATCCTGACAAGGCTAAAGCTAAGTTTGCGGAAGCTAAGAAAGAACTAGAAGCCAAGGGTGTTCAGTTCCCAATTCACTTGGATAAGACTGTTGAAATGACCAATAAGTCAGAAATTCAAGGGATTAGTTCAATGAAACAATCCATCGAATCTATTCTTGGAACTGAGAACGTGGTTATCGATATCCAACAACTGTCAACAGAGGATTATGATAGCTCTGGTTATTTAGCTCAGACAGCAGCCCAGAAGGATTTTGACCTTTACAATGGTGGTTGGAATGCTGACTACTTAGATCCGTCAAGCTATCTTGATATTTTTAATGTTAATAGCGGAGGTATGTTGCAAAACTTTGGTTTAGAACCAGGTGAGGTCAATGACAAGGCTAAGGCAGTTGGACTTGATACCTATACTCAAATGTTGGAAGAAGCCAATAAAGAGCAAGATCCAGCAAAACGTTATGAAAAGTATGCTGAAATTCAAGCTTGGCTCGTTGATAGCGCCCTTGCAATTCCAAATGTTTCCCTTGGTGGAACACCTAGCCTGAGAAAGACAGTTCCATTCTCATCGCCATTCTCACAAGCTGGAAATAAGGGTGTCGAATCATACAAGTACCTCAAGTTGCAAGATAAGACTGTAACGGCTGATGAGTATGAAAAAGCTAAAGAAAAATGGCTGAAAGAAAAAGAAGAATCAAATAAGAAAGCCCAAGAAGACTTGGTAAAACACGTTAAATAACCGGTCTATTCAACAGGAAAAGCGATAGTTTCTCAAGGAACTATCGCTTTTATATAGTTTGAAACTATAACTAGCTCTTGAAAAGAAGAAAATGAGTTGGCGAAAATAAGTGGTACAATAGTTACTATAGATTTGGAGGTATTGTATGAGCAAAGAACTACACATCAACACAATTTTGGCCCAGGCGGGAATCAAGTCAGATAAGGTTACAGGTGCCTTGGTAACTCCGCTTCATTTTTCAACAACTTATCAGCATCCAGAATTCGGTCAGTCTACTGGTTTTGACTATACGCGTACTAAAAACCCAACTCGCAGTAAGGCGGAGGAAGTCTTGGCTGCAATCGAATCAGCAGACTATGCCCTAGCGACGAGCTCAGGTATGGCGGCGATTGTACTGGCTTTTAGTGTTTTTCCAGTGGGAAGTAAAGTCTTGGCTGTGCGCGATCTGTATGGGGGTTCTTTTCGCTGGTTCAACCAAGTGGAGCAAGAAGGCCGCTTCCATTTTACCTATGCCAATACTGAAGCAGAGTTGATTGCTGAGCTGGAGAATGATGTAGATGTTCTCTATATCGAAACGCCAACCAATCCTTTGATGTTGGAATTTGATATTGCAAAACTAGCAAAACTAGCTCATGACAAGGGGGCTAAAGTAGTCGTAGACAATACCTTCTACAGTCCGATTTACCAACGACCGATTGAAGATGGTGCGGATATTGTTCTTCACTCAGCTACCAAATACCTAGCAGGGCACAATGATGTTTTGGCTGGGGTAGTTGTGACTAATAGTTTAGAACTATATGAACAACTGTTCTACAATCTCAATACGACAGGTGCTGTCTTGTCACCATTTGATAGTTATCAGTTAATTCGTGGTCTTAAGACCTTGTCTCTTCGTATGGAACGTTCTACAGCGAATGCCCAAGAAGTGGTTGCCTTTTTGAAGGATTCTCCAGCAGTCAAGGAAGTGCTCTACACTGGTCGTGGGGGAATGATTTCCTTTAAAGTAGCCGATGAAACACGCATTCCTCATATTTTGAACAGCCTCAAGGTCTTCTCTTTTGCTGAGAGTTTGGGTGGGGTGGAGAGTCTGATTACCTATCCGACGACTCAAACCCATGCGGATATTCCAGCAGAAGTGCGCCATTCCTACGGTTTGACAGATGACCTTTTGCGCTTGTCAATTGGGATTGAAGATGCTAGAGATTTGATTGCGGACTTGCGTCAAGCTTTGGAAGGATAAGATAGATATGGGAAAATATGATTTTACAAGCCTGCCCAATCGTTTTGGGCACCATACCTATAAATGGAAAGAAGCGGAAGCTGATCGAGAAGTTCTACCAGCTTGGATAGCGGATATGGACTTTGTGGTTTTGCCTGAAGTTCAACAAGCTGTACAAGCCTACGCAGATCAGTTGGTCTATGGCTATACCTATGCTAGCGATGCTTTGATAAAGTCGGTTCAGGACTGGGAAGCCAGTCAACATGGGTATCACTTTGACAAGGATGCCCTCGTCTTTATCGAGGGAGTGGTACCAGCTATTTCAACAGCCATTCAAGCCTTTACAAAAGAAGGAGAGGCTGTTCTGATTAATACACCGGTCTATCCACCTTTTGCCCGCAGTGTCAAACTGAACAATCGCAGATTGATTACCAATTCTTTGGTGGAAAAGGATGGGCTGTTTGAGATTGACTTTGACCAGTTGGAGAAGGAATTGGTGGGAGAGGATGTGAAACTCTATATTCTTTGTAATCCCCACAATCCTGGTGGACGTGTTTGGGAAAAGGAAGTGTTAGAAAAGATTGGCCATCTCTGCCAAAAACACGGTGTTTTGTTGGTTTCAGATGAGATTCACCAAGATTTGGCCCTCTTTGGTCACAAACACCAGTCTTTCAACACCATTGATCCTACCTTTAAAGACTTTGCCCTTATCTTGAGCAGTGCCACTAAAACCTTTAATATTGCTGGGACCAAGAATTCCTATGCAGTTATTGAAAATCCCAAGCTTCGTCTGGCTTTCCAAAAACGCCAGTTGGCCAATAACCAACATGAAATCTCAGGCTTGGGTTATTTGGCGACAGAAGCTGCCTACCGTTATGGTAAGGACTGGTTAGGAGAACTAAAAGAAGTTATCGAGGACCACATTAACTATGTAGTGGATGTTTTGAGCAACGAAACCAAGATTAAGGTCATGAAACCGCAAGGTACCTACTTGATTTGGCTTGATTTTTCGGCCTATGACCTAACGGATGACCGCTTGCAAGAGATTTTGAAGAATAAAGCCAAGGTTATCTTGAACCGAGGTTTGGACTTTGGAGAGGAGGGAGCCCTTCATGCCCGCCTCAATGTAGCCATGCCGAAGTCAGTACTGGAAGAGGTTTGCCAACGCATCGTGACCACTTTTGCTACACTTTAAAAATCCAGCCTTCTAGGAGAAAAGTCTTCCTAGAAGGCTATTTTCATAGGGGAAAATGTGGTATAATGAAAAGATAAGATAAAGGGGTAACTATGGCTAAATTGATTCCGGGAAAGTTGCGCATGGAGGGTGTTACTCTCTATGAAACGGGCAACATTGAGATTATCAAGGAAAAAGGGAATCGCCTCTATACTCGTGTTGCGGGAGAAGAATTGCGCTACAGTTTAGAGGATGATCTTGTTTTTTGTGCTTGTGATTTTTTCCAAAAAAGAGGTTACTGTGTTCACCTCGCAGCGCTCGAGCATTATCTGAAAAATGATGAAGAAGGCCAAGTGATTTTACAAGCCTTAGAAAAAGGACATGAAGAGCAAGAAGAGGTCGAAACCAAGGTTAGTTTTGGCGGTAGTTTTTTGGAGCGTATCCAACCTCAGAAGAGAGAGAAAATCTACACTTTGTCGGCTCAAGGTCAGGTGGAAGCTGGAACCAATCGCCTCCTTTGGACTCTCCGAATCGGTTTAGTTGATAGTCAAAAATATTATGTCATTCGTGATATCCCTCTCTTTTTGAAGGTTTTAGTCCATCGAAAACCATATATGATTGGGAAATACTATGAAAATGACTTGTCTTGGGATGCTTTTGATACAGCTAGTCAAGAAGTTCTTACTTTTTTATGTGGCTTGATTGAGGAGGGACTGAGCCAAGACCTCTTTTTCCCCAATCAAGGTCGTCACCTCTTTTTCCCTCTGACCTTTTTTGAGCAGGGGGTAGAGTTGCTGATGAACTTGGAAGATTTTCATTTCGAACATCAGATTACTAGTTATGAAAATCTTCTTTTTCATGATTTAGATCCAGAAGCAAACCTTTTCTCTTTTTCCGTGAAGGAGTATCCCGATTATTTTGAGATGGAAATTTCTGAGACTGAGCGAGTCAACGTATTCTATGGGGGAGCGGTTCTCTTTCGTAAGGGGAATTTTTATCTCTTAAATCCTAAACAAATCAGTCTTTTAAAGGAAATCAATGAGCTTCCTCAGGAAGAAAATGGGAGAAAATGCCTCCAGTTTGATAACAGTGATCGCGACCGTCTGGCTGCCTGCCTGCCTTTGTTTGCACAGCTAGGAACAGTGTCTGCTCCTGAGCGCTTGCAAATCAGACCCTTTTCACCAATCTTTTTCTTTGATATGGAGGATGATGGCCGCATCCGCTTGGATATCCAATTTGACTATGGAGATGTTAAGGTGACTAGTCGTAAACAGCTGGAACAATTACCTTTTTCAAGCGATGCTGTCTTGGAAAACCAACTATTTCAAGTATGTTTAGGAGCTGGGTTTGAGGCTGATTTTCAGTCTTGGAGACAGGCTTTGAAGCCAGAGGCAGTTTATTCTTTCTTTCACCATACGATTCCTGCTTTTGAGAAGTTGGGTCAAGTTTTCTTGTCTGATGAGATGAATCAGCTCTATAGCGTCCAAGCTCCTCAGGTTCAGATCGAGTCTAAGGGGGGACTGTTGGAAATCCAGTTTGATTTCCAAGGGATTGCCCAAGAAGAGATTGATCAAGCTCTTAAAGCCCTGACCAGCAATCAGGATTTCTATATCAGTTCCTCTGACCAAGTGTACTTTTTTGATGAGGAAACCAAGCAGATTCGTCAAAATTTACAGGAACTGGGGGTTGAGCTAAAAGATGGTTCTTTCCAAGCGCGAAAATCCCTAGCTTATAGCCTTTCTCAACTTTTTGAAGGTCGAGACAGGATCTCCTTCACAGAGGAATTTCAGTATTTAGCTCATAATTTGACTCATCCAGAGGACTTTCCTTTAGGAGATATACGGGTGCAGGCGAGTTTGAGAGACTACCAGGAAAAGGGAGTCCGTTGGCTTCAGATGCTTTATCACTATGGCTTTGGTGGTATCTTAGCAGATGATATGGGACTGGGAAAAACGCTGCAAACCATTGCTTTTTTGACAAGTCAGGTGACAGAAGATAGTCGTGTCTTGATTTTGGCTCCGTCAGGTTTGATCTATAACTGGGCAGATGAATTCAGGAAATTCGCACCACAATTGGATTTAGCTGTTGTTCATGGTTTGAAAGCGAATCGAGAAGTGATTCTTTCCGAAAATCATCAAATCTATGTGACTAGCTATGCGAGCTTTCGTCAAGATAGCGAGCTATATCAAGAGAAGTCCTTTGATTTTCTCTTTTTAGATGAGGCCCAGGTCATGAAAAATGCTCAAACCAAGATTGCTCAGAGTTTGCGCCAGTTTGTGGTGCCAGCAGTTTTTGCTTTGTCAGGTACGCCCATCGAAAACCATTTAGGAGAGTTGTGGTCTATCTTTCAAATTGTGCTTCCGGGGCTCTTACCAAGTAAAAAGGAGTTTATGAAATTACCGGCTGACCGAGTCGCGCAGTTTATCAAACCCTTCGTCATGAGGCGTAAGAAAGAAGAAGTTCTTACAGAACTGCCTGATCTGATCGAAGTCGTCTATAAAAATGAACTGGAAGACCAGCAGAAGGCCATCTATCTCGCCCAGTTGCAACAGATGCGAGACCGCCTAGCGCAAGTGACAGATCAAGAATTCCAGAGAAGTCGGGTAGAAATTTTATCTGGTCTCATGCGTTTGCGCCAGATCTGCGATACGCCAGCTCTCTTTATGGACGATTACCAAGGAGCCAGTGGTAAATTGGATAGTCTCCGAGATTTATTGCTACAAGTGGCTGCTGGTGGGCATCGTGTCTTGATTTTCTCACAATTCAAAGGAATGTTGGAAAAAATCGAGCAAGAACTTCCAGACTTGGGCTTGACTTCTTTCAAAATCACAGGCTCAACTCCTGCTCAAGACAGACAAGAGATGACCAAGGCCTTTAATCAGGGAGAAAGAGACGCCTTTCTCATCTCTCTGAAGGCAGGTGGTGTCGGTCTTAATCTAACGGGAGCTGATACGGTTATTTTGGTTGATCTCTGGTGGAATCCGGCTGTCGAAGCCCAGGCCATCGGACGCGCTCACCGAATGGGGCAGGAGCAGATGGTCGAGGTTTATCGTTTGATTACCAAGGGGACCATTGAAGAGAAAATCCAAGAACTTCAAGAACAAAAGAAACATTTGGTTTCCCAAGTTTTAGATGGTACGGAGTCGCGTGCGAGTCTCAGTCTGGCAGAAATTCGTGAAATTTTGGGAATTTCTGAAGCCAGCACTTGAAAAATCAAGACAATACGCTATAATGAAGTGTTGAAAGGAAATACAAAATGAAACAAGATCGATTTCCATTGGTGTCAGATGATGAGATCATGCTGACCCAAATGCCAGTCATGGACTTGTACGATGAGTCAGACTTTATTAGCAATATCAGAGGTGATTACCGAGATAAAAATCATTTAGAATGGTCTCCTATCAATGAGGAAGAAACCGTAGTTTCTCCAGTGGTTAAAAAGGAGTCAAAGCCGAGCCCAGAACCTAAAAAAGTTGAAAAAACGTATGCTGAATTGGCTCGAGAAGAGGCGCGTGCGGACTTGAAGAAGAAACGTTCAGCCAAGTATTTGACTCAGGATGTTAGTCATACCAGACGACACAATGGTTCAACACTTGTTCGTCAAGGAAACCAACCAACAGCGCCGTTTCAAAAGGAAAATCCAGGTGAGTTTGCCAAGTTTAGCAAAAACTTGATCCAGTCTCACTATATTCTAGCTGAAGAGGTTGGCCAAGTGGCGACTCCAACTCCGAAAACCCAAACGGGAAAAAATAAAAAGAACAACTATGATTTTCTAAAGAAGAGTCAAATCTATAATAAAAAGAATAAGCAAACAGAACAGGAACGTCAGGTTGCCCAAGAGTTGAATCTGACAAGAATTACTGAGTAGGGGAGAAAAGCATGTCAAAAACATATCATTTTATTGGAATCAAGGGATCAGGGATGAGTGCCTTGGCCTTGATGTTGCACCAAATGGGGCATAAGGTTCAAGGGTCAGACGTTGAAAAGTACTACTTTACTCAACGTGGACTAGAGCAGGCAGGGATTGCGATTCTTCCTTTTGATGAAAAGAACCTGCAAGGTGATGTGGAGATTATCGCTGGAAATGCCTTCCGCCCAGATAACAATGTTGAAATCGCCTATGCCGATAAAAATGGTATCAGCTACAAACGTTATCATGAATTCCTAGGTAGCTTTATGCGTGACTTTGTCAGCATGGGAGTGGCAGGAGCTCATGGCAAAACTTCAACAACAGGTATGTTGTCTCACGTCTTGTCTCATATCACAGACACCAGCTTCTTGATTGGTGACGGGACAGGTCGTGGTTCAGAAAATGCCAAATATTTTGTCTTTGAATCAGACGAATATGAGCGTCACTTCATGCCTTACCATCCAGAATACTCTATCATCACCAACATTGACTTTGACCACCCAGACTACTTCACTAGTCTAGAAGATGTTTTCAATGCCTTTAATGACTATGCTAAACAAATCACGAAAGGTTTGTTTATCTACGGTGAGGATGCTGAGTTGCGTAAGATCACAGCCAATGCGCCAATCTATTACTATGGGTTTGAAGCAGAGGGCAATGACTTTGTAGCTAGTGATCTCCTTCGCTCAACAACGGGTTCGACCTTTACAGTTCACTTCCGTGGTCAAGAATTGGGACAATTCCACATTCCAACCTTTGGTCGTCACAATATCATGAATGCGACAGCTGTTATTGGTCTTCTTTACACAGCTGGATTTGATTTGAACTTGGTCCGTGAACACTTGAAAACTTTTGCAGGTGTTAAGCGTCGTTTCACTGAGAAAATTGTCAATGATACAGTGATCATTGATGACTTCGCCCACCATCCAACAGAAATCATTGCAACCTTGGATGCGGCTCGTCAGAAATATCCAAGCAAGGAAATCGTAGCAATCTTCCAACCGCATACCTTTACAAGAACCATTGCCTTGTTGGACGAATTTGCCCATGCTTTGAATCAAGCAGACGCCGTCTACCTAGCGCAAATCTATGGATCAGCACGTGAGGTAGATCACGGAGATGTCAAGGTAGAAGACCTAGCTAGCAAGATCACTAAGAAAAACCAAGTCATCACAGTTGAAAATGTTTCTCCACTCCTAGACCATGACAATGCCGTTTACGTCTTTATGGGTGCTGGAGACATCCAAACCTATGAATATTCATTTGAACGTCTTTTGTCTAACTTGACAAGCAACGTCCAATAAGGAAAACAGATGGAAATTCCAATCACTATAAGGCAAGCTACCCTATCAGATTTAGAAGAAATGTTGGCGATTGAAGAAGCCAATCCTTCGTTAGAAGAGGCACTTAGCCGCCAATCCTTAGAAGAGAGTATCCGCAAGTCTGCGGGTACCTTTCTTGTAGCTGGGGATGAAAATCAGCTTTTGGGCTATGTTTTGGGAGAAGATCAGTCTATTCATCCCAAATGGATAGAAATAAAATCATTGACCATTCATCCTGACTATTGGGGACAAGGGCTGGGAACTCTTCTTCTTGCAGCCTTGAAACAGGTGACTGTCGAGCTAGATTACCAAGGTATTCTTTTGCAAAGTCCTGATGAGCTACTATCATATTTTGAAATGAATGGCTTTGTTGAAGAAGAAGTGACAGGGAGTCAATATGACAGTGGTTCTGAATGGTATCTGATTTGGGCTAATCCTTTTTATCAGGAGGAAATATGAAAATCAGACAAGCAAGATTTTCGGATTTAGATCGTATTTTAGAGATAGAGCTTGAGAATTTCTCCCTTGAGGAAGCCATTCCTCGTTCGGTCTTTGAGGCGCATTTACGTGAAATTCAGACCAGCTTTCTCGTCGCTGAAAAAGAGGGACGTATCCTTGGCTACATTGAAGGTCCGGTCGTCCCACATCGTCATCTACAAGATCAGTCCTTTACAGAAGAAATAAAAGACTATAGCCATCGACCTG
The DNA here is from genome assembly GCF_003943905.1 of Streptococcus mitis. Classification (GTDB taxonomy): domain Bacteria; phylum Bacillota; class Bacilli; order Lactobacillales; family Streptococcaceae; genus Streptococcus; species Streptococcus mitis_BC. The sequence goes on along the minus strand of NZ_RJNS01000001.1, from coordinate 704,922 downwards.
GAGGTTATATCTCTGTGACTTGTCTCTCCATAGCTAAGGAGGCACAAGCTTTGGGCGTGGGGAAAAGACTGTTAAGGGCTCTGAAAGAAGTCGCTTTAGAACATGAACGAGAAGGCATTAACCTGACTTGTCATGATTACCTTATCTCCTATTACGAAAAACATGGCTTTGTTAATGAAGGAATATCCCAGTCAAGCTTTGCTGGGGAAACATGGTATGATATGGTTTGGAAGCCTTGAAAACAAGAAATATAGTTGGAAAAAGGTATCTTTTGTTGCTTTTCTGCGACTTTTAAGATATAATGTTATGGATTGCCAACAAGGAGGTAAAGCTTTTGAGCGAGAAATCAAGAGAAGAAGAAACATTAAGCTTTAAAGAACAGATTTTACGCGATTTAGAGAGAGTCAGAGAGAGAGAAAGAAGAGGAAAAGAGGATGAAAGTCCAACCACCCCAACTCCATCTTCTCAAGTAACTCCACCCGCTCCTTCTGAACAAGAATCCAATCTTGCCACAGAAGATTTAATGGCAGATTCTCTGTCAACTGTGGATGAAATCCTTAAAAATGCCCCAAGTGTGCCACCACGCCCAAGTTTTGAATCAAGCGAAGTGACAGCACCAGAACTAGAAGAGTCAAAACTAGAAGAGCCTGCACCAGCCAAGATTGATGCTGTAGAGCCTAAAAAGGAAGAGAAAGAGTTTAATACTACTCCAACTAAAGTGGCTGTTTCCTATAAAACGGATGACAAAAAAGAAGAATCGGTCCCTCCTGTTGTAGAGAATGTAGTACCTGCTCCAGTTGAGCAAGTTGATGATCTAGCGAATGCTCCACTACGCAGTCGTCGCGAAGGAACAAAGCCAGCTAAGAAAAAGAAGAAATCAAAAGCGAAAGGCTGCTTGCTAACTTTCTTAGTTCTCCTAGTGCTTGGAGGTATTGGTGGCTTCTTTGGTTATGGTTATGTTCAAGAATCTTTGAAACCAGTTGATGCGAGCTCTAAGGACTACGTAACGGTTCAAATCCCAGAAGGTTCAAATATTCAAGAAATTGGGAGCACTTTGGAAAAATCTGGTTTGGTAAAACATGGACTTATCTTTAGTTTGTATGCTAAATATAAGAGTGCAGACTTAAAATCAGGTTATTACAACTTGAAGAAGAGCATGAGTACAGATGAATTGATCCAAGAATTGCAAAAAGGTGGAACTCCTGAACGACAAGAACCAGCTCTTGCAAGCTTGACAATTCCAGAAGGATATACATTGGAGCAAATCGCTCAAACAGTAGGACAACTTCAAGGTGAATTTAAAGAACCTCTTACTGCGGATGCTTTCTTGGCAAAAGCTCAAGATGAGACCTTTATCTCTCAAGTAGTAGCCAAGTATCCAAACTTGCTTGGAAGTCTACCAACAAAAGACAGTGGCGTTCGTTATCGCCTAGAAGGTTACCTTTTCCCAGCAACTTATACCATCAAAGAAAGCACTACAGTTGAAAGTTTGATTGATGAGATGTTAGCTGCTATGGATAAGGCTATGTCACCATATTACGCTACGATCAAAGAAAAGAATCTGACTGTCAATGAATTGCTCAGTATCGCTTCTCTTGTTGAAAAAGAAGGTGCCAAGACAGAAGATCGCAAGAAGATTGCTGGTGTCTTCTATAACCGCCTAAATCTCGGTATGCCGCTTCAAAGTAATATCGCTATCCTGTATGCCCAAGGCAAGCTTGGTCAAAAGATTAGTCTAGCGGATGATGCTGGAATTGATACGACGATTGATTCACCTTACAATGTTTATACACACCTTGGCCTCATGCCTGGACCGGTAGACAGTCCAAGTCTGGATTCCATAGAAGCAAGTGTAAATCAGACAAAGAGTGACTACTTATACTTTGTAGCCAATGTCGAAGATGGTAAAGTGTACTTTGCAACGACCAAAGAAGAACATGATCAAAACGTTGCAGAACACATCAATAGCAAACTAACCCAATCAAGTAGTTCAAACTAAAATTATGTGGTTTTCCACATAATTTTGTTTTAAAAACAAATTAAGAAAAGAAAGTTGAGAAAAATGGCAGAAAAAACTTACCCAATGACCCTTGAAGAGAAGGAAAAGCTAGAAAAAGAATTAGAGGAGTTGAAACTCGTTCGTCGTCCTGAAGTGGTAGAACGTATCAAAATTGCTCGTTCATACGGAGACCTTTCGGAGAACAGCGAGTACGAAGCAGCTAAGGATGAGCAAGCTTTTGTTGAAGGACAAATTTCAAGTCTAGAAACAAAAATCCGCTATGCTGAAATCGTTAATAGCGATGCAGTTGCCCAAGATGAAGTGGCTATCGGTAAGACTGTAACTATCCAAGAAATCGGGGAAGATGACGAAGAAGTCTATATCATCGTCGGTTCTGCAGGTGCAGATGCTTTTGCTGGTAAGGTTTCAAATGAAAGTCCGATTGGACAAGCCTTGATCGGCAAGAAGACTGGTGATACAGCGACCATCGAGACACCTGTTGGTAGTTACGATGTCAAAATTTTAAAGGTTGAAAAAACAGCCTAAATAGAATGAAAACGGAGTAGTGGAGGTCTTGACTTGCTCAACTCCTTTTTGATTTTTTGAATAAATAGGAGACTATATGAGTTCAAATAAGAAAAAAAATAAAATGGAGCGTGGTTTAACCAATCGCCATGTTCAGGTGATGGCCATTGCGGGAACAATCGGAACAGGTCTTTTCCTAGGTGCCGGTCGCTCTATCAGCCTGACAGGCCCTTCCATCATCCTGATTTATATGATTACAGGAGCCTTTATGTTTTTGATGATGAGGGCTGTTGGGGAGATGCTGTATCAGGATCCAGAACAACATACTTTTATCAACTTTATCACCCGTCATTTGGGGAAAGGCTGGGGTTATTTCTCAGTTTGGTCTTATTGGTTGTCTGTCGTCTTTATCGGTATGGCAGAAATCACTGCGATCTCGCATTATGTTCAGTTTTGGTTTCCTAGCTGGCCTAGTTGGCTGATTCAGATTGTCTTTTTAACGATTTTGGCCTTGGTCAATCTGATTGCGGTTAAGCTTTTTGGAGAAGTCGAGTTTTGGTTTGCTATGGTTAAAATTGTGGCTATTTTAGCTATGATTGCAACAGGTGTCTTTATGGTTTTGACAGGATTTGAGACACCGCATGGTGCTGCAAGTCTGGCAAATATCAGCAATCAGTTCTCTCTTTTTCCAAACGGAGTCATGAACTTTGTCATGGCCTTTCAAATGGTATTTTTTGCCTATCTGATGATTGAGTTTATCGGAGTGACAACTTCTGAAACCAAGAATCCTCGTCAGGTTTTGCCAAAAGCAGTTAAAGAAATTCCCCTCCGAATTGTCTTCTTCTATGGTGGAGCCCTATTAGCCATTATGTCTATCATTCCCTGGAGAGAACTTGCTTCTTCAGATTCACCATTTGTAACGGTTTTTGAGCTAGCAGGTATCAAGTGGGCGGCAGCTCTGATTAACTTCGTTGTTTTGACGTCGGCAGCATCTGCTCTTAATTCAACCCTCTATTCAACAGGGCGACACCTCTACCAGATTGCCCATGATTCACCCAATCGCTTTTTAAAAGCGATCAAGGCAGATACTCTTTCTCGCCACAATGTACCTCAAAATGCCATCATCGCCTCAGCGATTTTGATTGCTCTGGCAGCTTTTATCAATGTTTTGCCAGGTGTTTCCGATGCCTTTGCTTTGATTACGGCATCCTCATCAGGTGTTTACATCGCGATTTATATCTTGATCATGGTGGCTCATCTCAAATACCGCAAGTCACAAGACTTCATGGCGGATGGCTACCTCATGCCTCAGTATCGCTTGCTCAATCCCCTAACCATCCTCTTTTTCATCTTTGTCTTTGCAACCCTCTTTTTACAAGAGTCTACCTTCATGGGGGCAGTTGGTTCTGCTATCTGGATTATCGGTTTCGGAATTTATAGCCAGTGGAAATTTAGGAAATAAATCATGAACTCATCAACTTTGCTTGGTGAGTTCTTTTTAGTTTGACAGTCTATTGAAATAAGATTATAATCAAGCTGTAACAGTTCGAAGGAGGTTTGGATGCACTTTAGATTGGAAAATAAAGCGTCCCAGAAAGCGCAAGAAATAGGGAATTTGATTCGTGCTTATAATCGTTCCAAAAGAGAAGAGGCTACAAGTGAGCCACTGAACCTTTATGTCGAAGATGAAAAGGGCAATCTCTTGGCGGGCTTGGTAGCAGAGACTTTCGGAAATTGGTTGGAAATCGAGTATTTGTTTGTGAAAGAGGAATTACGGGGACAGGGAATTGGTTCAAAACTATTGCAACAGGCAGAAAGTGAAGCTAAGCATCGAAACTGTCGTTTTGCTTTTGTCAATACTTACCAGTTTCAAGCGCCAGACTTTTACCAAAGGTATGGCTACAAGGAGGTCTTTACCTTGCAAGACTATCCCTACACAGGGAAAAGATACTATTACCAAAAGGATTTGTAAGCTATTACTCTGCGAAAATCAAATGCAAACCATGTCAGCATCGCCTTGACGTGTGTATGTTACTGACTTCGTCAGTTCTATCTACAACCTCAAAGCTGTGCTTTGAGCAACCTGCGGCTAGCTTTCTAGTTTGCTCTTTGATTTTCATTGAGTATACAAATAAAATCAAAGAGGAAATCTTCACATCACTATGGAGGTGGGCTAATGGACATAATACTAGATATGGGCAACGTCTTGTTAGAATGGAACAAGGATAAGATTTTGCAAGGCGTTTCGGAGATGAAGAAAGATTATCTGATTTTAGATAAGACCATTTTTCAGTCGGGGCTTTGGGAAAGATTAGATCTTGGTACCATGACGAGAGAAGAATTAGTGCTTAAAGTTGTGTCAATGATTGGCAGGACCTATCAAAAGAAGGTCGAAGAAGTTATCTGGAATTGGCCTAGCTACATTGATATCTATACGGAAGTCTTTCCTGTCTTGTTAGAACTAAAGAAAAAGGGGCATCGCATCTTTGTCTTGTCCAATACCTCAAAGGTATTTTATGACTTGCTGGATGAGCAATTATCTCCCTTAAAGGAGCTTTTAGATGGCTTTGTCCTATCCTGTGATATAAAAGCTATAAAGCCTGATTTGGCAATGTTTAAGAAGATTCTCGACAAATACCAGCTAGATCCCGCAAATTGTATCTTTCTAGACGATATTGAGGACAATACAAACGCAGCTGAGAAATTGGGCATCAGGGCCTATCAGGTCAAGAAAAGAAGTGATGTCGTCGATATTTTGAAATCCTATATTTAAAGGTAACACTCTCTATTTTTTACGATAGAGAGTTTTTTGTTAATAAAACATTACAAAATGACATTTATATATTGCATTAAGTTAGATATATGGTATAATGTTTTTAAAAGAAGCGCAACTTTTTAAAAATGTGAAGGAGGATGCTAGTGGCTAAAAATTTAAAATTAAAATTAGCTCGGGTGGAGCTTGACTTGACACAAGGGGATTTGGCAGAGGCTGTGGGTGTTACTAGGCAGACTATAGGTCTGATTGAAGCTGGGAAATACAATCCCAGTCTCTCCCTTTGCCAGTCCATTTGCAGATGCTTAGGCAAAACTTTAGATCAATTATTTTGGGAGGAAGAAGATGAAAAATAGAAATAAACTTGTAATTAAAGATGAACGTACGGAAAAATTGGATGGAAAGATTTCAGGAGAAATTCTCTTGGGAATGTGCCTATTTTTGGCACTGGAAATTTTTGCCAAAGTTTATATTTTCAATTTAACACTTCTATCCTATTTGCCAGAATTACTTTTATTGATTGGAGTTGGTTTGTATGCCATTATTCGCCGCATGTATGTAGGAATTGATATTCGGGATATTGTTGAGAATACTGGAAAAGAAAGAGTTTTATCTGCTTTGGGATTTTCTATAGTGGTTTTATTGATTGATATCGTAGGCAATCGCGAGGAACTGGTCAGTCTATTGACTTGGAAGTACTCCCTAAAAGTGGTTCTAGCAGTTATCATCTATCTCGTTGGGAGTTATTCTATGGATAGAGTTATCCTATACTTGAATCGCAGAAATCAGCAAGTTTGGGAGGAAGAAGATGAAAAATAGATTTTTTTATTATCAATTATTAGACGAAAGAGAAGAACAACTGATTAACAAAGCTGGAGCAGAGTCTTTCTATGTGTTTATCGGGCTCATTCTGCTAAGCTATCTGGTGGCTGTATTAGCACCTGCTCTTTTTAATCCTGATATTCTTCTTGTTACCCTTCTTTTAGGAATTTTCTTCTTTTTCAATCGTGCACGACAACTTGGAGTGACCTACTATAGTCGTTTTCATTTTACGATTGTAGGGTGTTTGCTGGTAACTCTCGCTATTACGACTCTTTTGATGTTGCAGAATTATCAATTCAATATCGAAATTTATCAGCATAATCCTTTGAATTTTAAATATCTGTCTGCTTGGATCCTTACTTATCTGATTTACCTTCCTTGGGTTTTTATCGGCAATCTCGGTCTTAAAAGTTATGGCGAATGGGCTCAAAAAAAGTTTGAGCAAGATATGGATGAACTGGAGAACGGAGAATAGCTTGTTAGTTTTTTATCAATCTCGGTAAAATGTGTTATAATAGTACTAATTTATCGGATGGTGTGAAAGTGGTAGAATACGTTCATGCCTTTGTAAAGAAGGAAGAAGGAAAACAGATGTATCCAGATGATAGTTTGACATTGCACACGGACTTGTATCAGATCAACATGATGCAAGTTTACTTTGACCAAGGGATTCACAATAAAAAGGCGGTTTTTGAAGTTTATTTCCGCCAGCAACCTTTTCAGAACGGCTATGCAGTTTTTGCTGGTTTGGAAAGAATTGTACATTATCTTAAAGACTTGCGCTTTTCTGATAGCGATATTGCCTACTTGGAATCGCTTGGCTATCATGGGGCGTTCTTAGACTACCTCCGCAATCTCAAGTTGGAGTTGACGGTTCGTTCTGCCCAGGAAGGGGACTTGGTTTTTGCTAATGAACCGATTGTACAGGTGGAAGGCCCTCTTGCCCAATGTCAATTGGTTGAAACGGCTCTCTTAAACATCGTTAACTTTCAAACCTTGATAGCGACCAAGGCAGCACGTATTCGTTCGGTCATCGAAGATGAACCCTTGATGGAGTTCGGGACACGTCGGGCTCAAGAAATGGATGCAGCTATTTGGGGAACACGCGCAGCTGTGATTGGTGGAGCCAACGGAACCAGCAACGTGCGTGCTGGTAAACTCTTTGATATTCCTGTCTTGGGGACTCATGCCCATGCCTTGGTACAAGTTTATGGAAACGACTATGAAGCCTTTAAGGCTTATGCATCAACCCATCGTGACTGTGTCTTTCTAGTAGATACTTATGACACGTTGCGAATCGGTGTGCCAGCTGCCATTCAGGTGGCGCGTGAGCTGGGTGATCAGATTAACTTTATGGGTGTGCGGATCGACTCTGGGGACATTGCCTACATTTCCAAGAAAGTCCGTCAGCAACTGGACGAGGCTGGCTTTACAGAGGCTAAGATCTATGCTTCTAATGATTTGGATGAAAATACTATTCTCAACCTCAAGATGCAAAAGGCCAAGATTGATGTCTGGGGTGTGGGAACCAAGCTGATTACAGCCTATGATCAGCCAGCTCTTGGGGCAGTTTATAAGATTGTAGCTATCGAAGATGAGAATGGTCGTATGCGCAATACCATCAAACTATCTAATAATGCTGAAAAAGTGTCAACGCCAGGTAAGAAGCAGGTATGGCGCATTACCAGTCGTGAAAAAGGCAAGTCAGAAGGTGACTACATCACCTATGATGGTGTTGATGTGAGCGGCATGACTGAAATCAAGATGTTCCATCCGACCTATACTTACATTAAGAAGACCGTTCGAAACTTTGATGCTGTTCCTCTCTTGGTGGACATCTTCAAAGCAGGAAAATTGGTTTACAACTTGCCTAGTTTGACTGAGATTCAGGCCTATGCTCGCAAGGAATTTGATAAGTTATGGGATGAATACAAGCGCGTGCTCAACCCGCAACATTACCCAGTAGATTTGGCGCGTGATATTTGGCAAGATAAGATGGACTTGATTGATAAGATGCGCAAGGAAGCCCTTGGTGAAGGAGAAGAAGAATGAGTTTGCAAGAGACCATTATCCAGCAACTGGGCGTCAAACCAGTGATTGATGCTCAGGAAGAAATTCGTCGTTCGATTAATTTCTTAAAGAGATACTTAAAAAAACACCCCTTCCTTAAAACTTTTGTACTAGGGATTTCTGGAGGTCAGGACTCAACCTTGGCAGGGCGCTTGGCGCAATTAACTATGGAAGAAATGCGAGCAGAGACAGGAGATGACAGCTACCAATTTATCGCTGTCCGCCTGCCATATGGAGTGCAAGCTGATGAAGCAGATGCTCAAAAAGCCCTTGATTTCATCCAACCAGATGTCAGTCTAGTTGTAAATATCAAGGAATCAGCTGATGCTATGACAGCTGCAGTCGAAGCGACAGGAAGCTCTGTTTCAGACTTTAATAAGGGAAATATCAAGGCTCGTAGTCGCATGATTGCTCAATATGCCCTTGCGGGTGCCCATAGCGGAGCGGTCATTGGAACAGACCATGCTGCGGAAAATATCACAGGTTTCTTTACTAAGTTTGGTGATGGTGGTGCGGATATTCTTCCTCTTTACCGCCTCAATAAACGCCAAGGAAAACAACTCTTGAAGGAGCTTGGTGCAGACCCAGCCCTTTATGAAAAAATCCCAACAGCAGACCTAGAAGAAGATAAACCAGGGCTGGCTGATGAAGTCGCCCTTGGAGTCACTTATGAAGAGATTGATGACTACCTAGAAGGCAAAACAATCAGCCCAGAAGCCCAAGCGACTATCGAAAACTGGTGGCACAAAGGCCAACACAAACGCCACCTACCCATCACCGTATTTGATAACTTTTGGGAGTGAAAACCTCCAGTGGAGGTTTTCAGCCCGAGTCTAGAAACGGGAAAACGAGGAACCTCCAGTGGAGGTTTTTACCCTCTCACCTTGAGATAAGAAAGTGAGGTAGTCTCATGAAAGCAATCGGTACGCAAATATTACAGACAGACCGTTTGATTTTGAGAAGATTTGTGGAGAGTGATGCAGAAGCCATGTTTCAAAATTGGGCTTCGTCTGTTGAGAATCTGACCTATGTCACCTGGGATCCCCATCCGAATCTTGAGGTGACTCGAAACTCGATTCGAAATTGGGTTGCATCCTATACCAATCCCAACTATTACAAATGGGCCATTTGTCTCAAAGAAAACCCAGAGCAAGTGATAGGAGATATCAGCATCGTTGCAATGCACGAGGAAGATTTAAGTTGTGAAATTGGCTATATTTTAGGAAAAAATTATTGGGGTCGTGGTATGATGACGGAGGCCTTGAAAGCTGTGTTAGACTTTTGTTTTACTCAAGCAGGCTTTCAAAAGGTCAGAGCTCGTTACGCCAGTCTCAACCCAGCTTCAGGCCGTGTGATGGAAAAAGCGGGAATGTCTTATCTAAAAACCATTACCAATGGTGTGGAGAGAAAAGACTACGTTGCGGACCTTATTTATTATCAGATTAAAAAGGACTAAGAAATGATCTGAGCTTCAAAATTTAACTTTTGAAGCTCAGGTCATTTTTTTCTGCTCTTTTATTTTAACTCATAAAGCCAGTCGTCACCGTCTTTGTAGTAAAAGAATTCACTTAAATCGTCTTCTAAAAAAACACGCAGCATGTCTGACATATCCTCAGTTGCAAGTTTCAGATGAGACAGATTTTCAAATTCTTCCCACCAAACAGTACCTTCGTCTGAAGATTGGAGTTCACCAGTAAAGTGTTCTGTCTTGTAAAAGAGGATGACATAGCGGTAATCCTCGTCATCGTACCAGTCTTTGATACCACAAAGTTGAGGTTTGGATATGGTTAGTCCAGTTTCTTCCTTGACTTCTCTGATAACTGCATCAGTAAAAGGTTCCCCATGCTCTATATGACCACCAGGAAAAGTGATGCCAGGCCAGTCGGGACTAACTCGATCTTGGACCAGAACCTTGTCACCGTTTTTAATCATGCACATGTTGACAAATTCGACTGTTTCGCGTCTGTTCATCTTGTTCTCCTATTTTGTTAGTAACTTTTCTACTACATTTAGCTTTCTCATGGTCAGATCCACGCCAAACAGTTTTTCAAGATAGTTGGTATTGAGCTTTTTTCGTTTTGCAGTTCTAGGGAGATAGAGGTAGAGACAGTGATCGCCTACACAAATTTCTTCCTCACCGTAGTCAGCTTTCAATTTTTCTAATGGCAGACTTTGGATAAATCCCTGATAAAGAATCACATGTACACGATCATGAAGATAGTCTTCTCTAAATGGGTTCTCTTGAACAATCTTTTCAAAATCGTTCTTATTCTTGATAACCATTTTTAAGTCGGCCCCAATTTTTTCCTTTATCAGAGTATGAACGGTTCTCGTATTTCTTCTAAATCTGAGTCACTCTCAAGAATGATATTCCCACTTTGAATATAGGTTCGAACGTGTTGAAAACCAGCTTCTGTCAAAATATCTACCAAATAGGACATTTTCGGGATAGCATTTTTTCCATTGGGAGTAACGCCTCTTAGTAAAATAATATGTTCCAAAGGACTTCCTTTCTTACTTGGTATTTATTGGATTGGAGCCTGCCACCCAGCCGGTACAGAGGGCAGAAGTGATGTTAAAGCCACCCGTGTGGGCATTGATATCCAGTACCTCGCCAGCAAAGTGGAGCCCAGGGACTAGCTTACTTTCCAGAGTTTTAGGATTGATTTCCTTAAGACTGACGCCTCCTTTGGTGACGAAGGACTTGGCAAGGGACATTTTGCCAGTGACAGGGATTTTGAGGACCTTGATGGACTGGAGAAGTTGTTCCCGTTCCTTTTCAGTCAGTTGTTTGACTTTTTCAGGATAGCCTTGAACCAAAAATTCTGCCAAGCGTTCTGGAAGTAAAGTTTTTAAAGCATTCTTCAAGGATTTTTCCCGATTTTCTTCTAGAAATGCAGCTAAGTCCTTCTCAGAAAGTTGAGGCAAGACATCCAGTGAGAGGATCTCACCACCCTTGACAAAGCTGGACATGCGTAGGGCAGCAGGGCCAGATAAACCAAAGTGGGTAAAGAGCAAATCATGAGTGATGACATGCTTGCCATAGCTTAGGGTCACATCGTCTAGTGAAATGCCCTGAAGCGCTTTGTGAGGGAAATCAGTCAGAAGCGGACTCTCGGCCGCCTCAAGCTCGGTAATGGTGTGCTTAAAATGGCGGGCGATCTCATGTCCAAATCCAGTTGAACCTGTAGAAGGATAGGATTTACCACCAGTTGTCACAATCAGTTTATCACAAGTGAAGGTTTGATCTGCGGACTTCAGGACAAACTGGTTATCCACCTTTTTAACCGAAACAATCTCTGTTTGAGTAGCGACTTGACCACCGAGTTCAGTGATTTTCTTCTCCAAAGCTTCAATAATGGTTCGAGACTTGTCGCTAGCAGGAAAGACGCGTCCGTGGTCCTCAACCTTAAGTTTGACTCCATTTTCCGTAAAAAAGTTGATGATATCATGGTTATCAAACTGAGAGAAGACACTATATAGAAAGCGCCCATTCCCAGGGATGCCAGCCAGTAGGTCGTCTAGAGTTCCATTGTTGGTTACATTACAACGACCACCACCAGTTCCAGCTAATTTTTTACCAAGTTTTCGATTTTTTTCGATGAGAAGAGTTTTCTGTCCATAAAAGCTACTAGAAATCGTAGCCATCATGCCAGCAGGCCCTCCACCGATAATAATAGTATCAAAATGTTTCATAGCTCTATTGTACCACAAAAAACAAGAGATGCTTGGCATCTCTTGTTACGGATGATCTTAGTTAATTTCATATCCCATTAACAAACCGCCATCTTCTGCATAAAAACTGCAGAGACCAGACGTTGGGAGGATTTTGATATTGGCTTGTGGAAATGTTTCCAGCAAGCGTTCTGACAATTGCTGACAGAATTTTTCATTACTGCGATGAGCCATGACGATACGACCACCAGCGTAGCCAGCTTTGATGAGTTCTTCATAGGCTGCTTGAAGGGATTTTTTTGGTCCACGAGCCTTTTGGAGCAGTTCTAGGGTTCCAGTATTACTCGCCTCTCCGACCATACGGATGTTGAGAAGGCCAACGACCGTACCGATAAGCTTGCTCAAACGACCATTTTTTACCAAGTTATCTACCTTAGCAAGGACAAAAAGCAACTTCGTTTTTTCTTGGTAGGCTGTAATAGCTTCAACAACTTCCTCATGAGAAAGTCCTTGGTCAATCAAGTCATTGATTTTTTCGACAATCAAATCAACTTCCCCACCTGCAGATAAACTATCAATCACATGAATCTGAGTGTCTGGGTGTTCTTCAAGGTAGATGTTCTTAGCGAGCTGTGCACTATTATGACTACCTGAAAGAGTACCAGTGATAGTAACGACAAAAATATGTTTGGCACCTTCAAATGCACGCAAGTAATCATCTGGGCTAGGGCAAGCTGATTTTGAAGCCTCAGAAGTCGCATACATGGTTTTCATCATGTGGTCAATGTCGAGATTGGCATCGTCAATAAAGACCTGATCAGCTACTTGAATGGTTAAAGGAACACTAATAAATTCAGTATCAATAGCGGGAGTTACCAATTGACGATAATCACAACCCGAGTCAGCTACAATCTTCCAAGTCATAGAAATTCTCCGTCTTTGTCACTTATACATTGACAAAGGTTCTGTCTTTTTTTACAATTATATCATGAAAGCCCTTGAAACAAAAGTACCACCTCTCTGTTGTCACAAGTAGAAAGAAATTGTTATGTCTGAACGTAAAATATCTGAAAAATCTCTTGAAAATCTCAGAAAATCAAATCAAGAATCCAATTTTTTAACCAGAGAAGCAATCGAGACGGCTCTTTTACAAATTCTGGAGAAAAAAGACTTGGCTAAGATTAGTATTTCAGAGTTGGTCAAGCGGGCGGGTGTCTCGCGCGCTGCCTTTTATCGCAATTATGATTCTAAAGAAGCAATTTTGGAAAGCGTCTTTAAACGCAGTGTCCATAACATTATGGAACAGTTGAGCCACTACGATGTCAAAACCGACCTTTATCTGGTCTGGGTTCACCTTTTCCGCGCAGCAAAGAAAGAAGCCAAGGTTATCCAACTCGCTCTGGACTACCACTTGGAAAAGATTTTTGTTCAAGCTATGCAGGAATTTCTAGAAAAATACCACGGAAAATCAAAAGGTGTCAGCAGCTATCTTCATTCGTTTTGGAGTTCTGCTATCGTATCAGTTCTGCTCAAGTGGATCAAGGATGGAATGAAGGTTCCAGCTGAAAAGATTGCGGATTTACGCTTGCCATTTTTCAAAAAGTAGAGGATAAGGAGAAGACTTATGACAGAAAAAAGACTGGCTTGGGATGAGTACTTTGCAGCCCAGGCCTTACTGATTGCCAATCGTTCAACCTGTAAACGTGCCAAAGTGGGAGCTGTCCTCGTTAAGGACAATAAGGTCATTTCAACAGGCTACAATGGTTCCGTATCAGGAACGGAGCACTGTATTGACCACGAATGTTTGGTCATTGAAGGACACTGTGTTCGAACCCTTCACGCGGAGGTCAACGCCATCTTGCAAGGGGCTGAACGAGGGGTTCCAAGAGGATTTACAGCCTATGTGACCCATTTCCCTTGTCTGAACTGCACCAAACAACTGCTACAAGTTGGTTGCAAGCGCGTGGTTTATATCAACCAGTACCGAATGGATGACTATGCCCAGTACCTTTATCATGAAAAAGGCACTGAATTAACCCATTTACCATTAGAGACTGTTCAGACAGCTCTCCATGAGGCAGATTTGATTTAAAAATTAATAAAAATAAATGGTTTAGAAAGCTTTTTAAACCGTTTTTTGATATAATAAGAAGAATAAATTGAAAGAAGGAATTCAGAAAATGGGAAAAATTGAAGTCATTAATCATCCACTCATTCAACACAAATTGTCAATCTTGCGTCGTACAGACACTTCTACAAAAGCTTTTCGTGAGCTAGTAGATGAGATTGCAATGTTGATGGGATATGAAGTACTTCGTGATCTTCCACTTGAAGACGTGGAAATCGAAACACCTATCACAAAGACCGTTCAAAAACAATTGGCTGGTAAAAAATTGGCGATTGTCCCAATCTTGCGTGCAGGTATCGGGATGGTAGATGGCCTCTTGAGCTTGGTTCCAGCAGCAAAAGTTGGTCATATCGGTATGTACCGTGATGAAGAAACCCTTCAACCAGTTGAATACTTGGTGAAATTGCCTGAGGACATTGACCAACGTCAAATCTTTGTCGTCGATCCAATGCTTGCAACAGGTGGCTCAGCTATCTTGGCTGTTGACTCGCTTAAAAAACGTGGCGCATCAAATATCAAGTTTGTCTGCCTAGTAGCTGCTCCAGAAGGAGTGAAAGCTCTTCAAGCAGCTCACCCAGATGTCGAAATCTTTACAGCAGCTCTGGACGAACACTTGAATGAACATGGCTATATTGTTCCAGGTCTCGGAGATGCTGGAGACCGCTTGTTCGGTACGAAATAAGACTCAGATAGAGTCTTAAAGATGAAATTGGAGGATGTTTCTAATTTCGCGAGGAGGTTGAATTTTTGATTCTGTCAATAGTATAGAGCAAAAATTTGACCTTTTTTGACCAAAAAGATATAATAGTTCTGTATTGAGTCGCATGACTAAGAAAATTCAACATTAAAAGGAGAAATGAATGATTCCTGTAGTTATTGAACAAACAAGCCGTGGAGAACGTTCCTATGACATTTACTCTCGTCTTCTGAAAGACCGCATCATCATGCTAACTGGGCCAGTCGAAGATAATATGGCCAACTCAGTTATTGCCCAGTTGCTCTTCTTGGATGCCCAAGACAGCACAAAGGATATTTACCTTTATGTCAACACACCTGGAGGTTCTGTTTCAGCTGGTTTGGCAATCGTTGATACCATGAACTTTATCAAGGCAGATGTCCAAACAATCGTTATGGGAATGGCTGCATCCATGGGGACTGTCATTGCATCAAGTGGCGCAAAAGGCAAACGTTTCATGCTTCCAAATGCGGAGTACATGATTCACCAACCAATGGGTGGTACAGGTGGTGGTACCCAACAAACAGATATGGCAATCGCTGCAGAACACTTGCTCAAAACTCGTAAGACTTTGGAGCAAATCCTTGCAGATAACTCAGGTAAATCAGTTGAGCAAATTCATGCAGATGCAGAACGTGATTACTGGATGAGTGCCCAAGAAACGCTCGAATATGGCTTCATTGATGAAATCATGGCTAACAATTCTTTGAGCTAAGCAACCTAGAAAGCAAACTCGACGGAGTTTGCTTTTTTTGGTATAATAGGGGAAGATTTCTTAGAAAGAGGATCCCTCATGTTTGAAAAAACAAATCGATCAGGATTAATCATCTATCTTTACTATAATCGAGATGCAAAAAAACTTCAGGAATACGGTGATATCTGTTACCATTCTAAGAAGCATCGTTACTTGCAGCTCTATGTTCCAACTGAGGAGCTAGATGACTTAGTTGAGAGATTAGGTAAGGAAAGATTTATCAAAAAAATAAGACGTTGCCACATTCAAGAGTTAGAAACTCCCTTTGTTGGCAATCTCTATCGCACCGAGGAAAACGTTATCATTTAAAAAATGAGATAAATGTGTTGACAATTTTCTGATAATTCGGTATATTCTTAACATACTATTTTTGAAACAACTATAAGGAGATTAAAAATGAAGAAAAAATTTGCCCTATCTTTTGTGGCTCTTGCTAGCGTAGCTCTTCTCGCTGCCTGTGGAGAGGTCAAGTCAGGAGCGTCAAATACAACTGGTAACCCAGTAGACGAAAAGACTATCAAAATCGGTTTTAACTTTGAAGAAACAGGTGCTGTAGCTGCCTATGGTACTTCTGAACAAAAAGGTGCTCAACTTGCTGTTGATGAAATCAACGCTGCTGGTGGTATCGACGGAAAACAAATCGAAGTTGTAGACAAAGACAACAAATCTGAAACAGCTGAAGCAGCTTCTGTTACAACGAACCTTGTAACTCAATCAAAAGTTGCAGCTATCGTAGGACCTGCGACATCTGGTGCAACTGCCGCAGCTGTAGCTAACGCTACTAAAGCTGGAGTGCCATTGATTTCACCAAGTGCTACTCAAGACGGTTTGACTAAAGGTCAAGATTACCTATTTATCGGAACTTTCCAAGATAGCTTCCAAGGGAAGATCATTTCAAACTATGTGACAAACAAATTGAATGCTAAGAAGGTTGTTCTTTATACGGACAATGCTAGTGACTATGCTAAAGGTATTGCTAAAGCCTTCCGTGAAGCCTATAAAGGTGAAATTGTTGCAGACGAAACTTTCGTAGCAGGTGATACAGACTTCCAAGCAGCCCTTACTAAAATGAAAGGGAAAGAGTTTGACGCTATCGTTGTTCCAGGTTACTACACAGAAGCAGGTAAAATCGTAAACCAAGCACGTGGTATGGGAATTGATAAACCAATCGTTGGTGGTGACGGCTTTAACGGTGAAGAATTTGTTCAACAAGCAACTGCTGAAAGAGCATCAAACATTTACTTCATCTCAGGATTCTCAACTACAGTTGATGTTTCTGCAAAAGCTAAAGCTTTCCTTGAAGCCTACCGTGCTAAATACAATGAAGAACCTTCAACATTCTCAGCTTTGGCCTATGACTCAGTTTACCTAGTAGCTAATGCTGCAAAAGGTGCTAAAAACTCAGGTGAAATCAAGGACAACCTTGCTAAAACCAAAGATTTTGATGGTGTAACTGGTCAAACGAGCTTTGATGCAGATCACAACACAGTGAAAACGGCTTACATGATGACCATGAACAATGGTAAAGTGGAAGCAGCAGAAGTTGTAAAACCATAACATTAGAATAGTAGCTGAAATAGGGAATGAGCCTTTGACTCACTCCCTGTTTCGGTGTTTATGAACTTGTGAAAATTGAGAAATTTTCTAAAAAATAACAATAGAAAAGAGTGAATGCTATGCTCCAACAACTTGTGAATGGTTTAATTCTGGGTAGTGTTTATGCACTTTTGGCCCTGGGTTATACCATGGTTTATGGAATTATCAAACTCATTAACTTCGCCCACGGTGATATTTATATGATGGGAGCCTTTATTGGTTACTTTTTGATTAATTCTTTCCAAATGGATTTCTTTTTAGCTTTAATTATTTCAATGGCAGGAACCGCACTACTTGGTGTTGTGATTGAGTTTCTTGCCTACCGTCCTTTGCGACACTCTACACGTATTGCTGTTTTGATTACAGCTATCGGAGTGTCTTTCCTACTGGAATATGGAATGGTCTACTTGGTCGGTGCCAATACTCGTGCCTTTCCTCAAGCCATTCAAACAGTTCGCTATGATCTAGGACCAATCAGCTTGACAAACGTCCAGTTAATGATTTTAGCAGTTTCCTTACTCCTGATGATTTTATTGCAGGTGATTGTTCAAAAAACAAAAATGGGTAAAGCCATGCGTGCGGTATCAGTTGATAGTGACGCTGCTCAATTGATGGGAATTAATGTAAATCGTACAATCAGCTTTACCTTTGCTTTGGGTTCAGCTCTTGCTGGTGCAGCAGGTGTCCTCATTGCCCTTTACTACAACTCTCTTGAACCGTTGATGGGTGTGACTCCAGGTCTTAAATCTTTCGTTGCGGCCGTTCTTGGTGGTATCGGGATTATTCCTGGTGCAGCTCTAGGGGGATTTGTTATTGGTTTGTTGGAAACATTTGCAACTGCCTTTGGTATGTCTGATTTCCGTGATGCTATCGTATATGGAATCTTACTTTTGATTCTGATTGTTCGTCCTGCAGGTATCCTTGGTAAGAATGTGAAAGAGAAGGTGTAAACAATGAAGACAAATCTTAAAGTAAATATTCTCTGGTTATTCCTTCTGTTAGCGGGTTATGGATTGATTAGCGTATTGGTTTCTGCTGGTGTTCTCAATCTATTCCATGTCCAAATTTTAGAACAAATTGGGATTAATATCATCCTTGCAGTAGGTTTGAACCTAATTGTTGGTTTTTCAGGACAATTCTCACTTGGTCATGCAGGTTTTATGGCGATTGGGGCTTATGCAGCAGCGATTATTGGTTCCAAATCACCAACCTATGGTGCCTTCTTTGGAGCAATGGTCTTGGGTGCCTTGATTTCTGGTGCAGTAGCTTTGCTTGTTGGGATTCCAACTCTACGCTTGAAGGGGGACTATCTGGCTGTTGCAACACTAGGTGTTTCAGAAATCATTCGTATCTTTATCATTAATGGTGGAAGTTTGACCAACGGTGCTGCTGGAATCTTAGGTATTCCAAACTTTACCAACTGGCAGATGGTTTATCTTTTTGTAATTATCACAACTATTGCAACCCTCAACTTCTTACGTAGTCCAATTGGACGCTCTACTTTATCTGTTCGTGAGGATGAGATTGCTGCAGAGTCCGTTGGGGTAAACACTACAAAGATCAAGATTATCGCTTTTGTCTTTGGTGCCATTACAGCAAGTATTGCTGGTTCACTTCAGGCTGGTTTTATCGGATCTGTTGTCCCAAAAGATTACACCTTTATTAATTCCATCAACGTATTGATTATCGTTGTATTTGGTGGACTTGGATCTATTACTGGTACCATCGTTTCAGCGATTGTTTTAGGAATTTTAAATATGCTCCTTCAAGATGTGGCTAGCGTACGTATGATCATCTACGCCTTGGCTCTTGTATTGGTGATGATTTTCAGACCAGGTGGACTTCTTGGGACATGGGAATTGAGTCTATCACGTTTCTTTAAAAAATCTAAGAAGGAGGGACAAAACTAATGGCATTACTTGAAGTTAAACAGTTAACCAAACATTTTGGCGGTCTAACAGCTGTTGGAGATGTCACTCTTGAATTGAACGAGGGAGAATTGGTCGGTCTGATTGGACCAAACGGGGCTGGTAAAACAACTCTTTTCAATCTCTTGACGGGTGTTTATGAACCAAGTGAAGGTACGGTGACACTAGATGGTCACCTCCTAAATGGGAAAACTCCTTATAAGATTGCTTCGCTTGGACTCAGTCGTACTTTCCAAAATATTCGTTTGTTCAAGGATCTGACAGTTTTAGACAATGTTCTCATCGCTTTTGGAAATCATCATAAACAACATGTCCTCGCTAGCTTTCTACGCTTACCTGCTTTCTATAAGAATGATGAAGAATTAAAAAATAAAGCTTTGGACTTACTGAAGATTTTTGATTTGGATGGTGACGCAGATACTCTTGCTAAGAATCTGGCCTATGGTCAACAACGTCGATTAGAAATCGTTCGTGCTCTGGCAACTGAACCTAAGATCCTCTTTTTGGACGAACCTGCAGCTGGTATGAATCCACAAGAAACAGCTGAATTGACAGAATTGATCCGTCGTATCAAAGATGAATTTAAAATTACCATCATGCTCATCGAACACGACATGAATTTGGTTATGGAAGTCACTGAGCGTATCTATGTTCTCGAATATGGTCGTTTGATTGCTCATGGTACTCCGGATGAGATCAAGAACAACAAACGCGTTATCGAAGCTTATCTAGGAGGTGAAGCCTAATGTCTATGTTAAAAGTTGAAAACCTATCTGTACATTACGGTATGATCCAAGCAGTTCGTGATGTAAGTTTCGAGGTTAATGAAGGTGAAGTGGTTTCCCTGATTGGTGCCAATGGCGCTGGTAAAACAACCATTCTCCGTACCCTTTCAGGTTTGGTTCGTCCAAGTGCTGGTAAAATTCAGTTTTTAGGAAAAGAAATTCAAAAGATGCCAGCACAAAAAATCGTGGCAGGTGGCCTTTCACAAGTTCCTGAGGGACGCCATGTTTTCCCAGGCTTGACTGTTATGGAAAATCTAGAAATGGGAGCTTTCTTGAAGAAAAATCGTGAAGAAAATCAAGCTAACTTGAAAAAAGTCTTTTCACGTTTCCCTCGTTTGGAAGAACGTAAAAACCAAGATGCGGCAACTCTTTCAGGTGGTGAACAGCAGATGCTGGCTATGGGACGCGCGCTCATGTCTACACCTAAGCTCCTTCTCTTGGACGAGCCATCAATGGGACTTGCTCCTATCTTTATCCAAGAAATTTTTGATATCATCCAAGATATTCAGAAGCAAGGAACAACGGTTCTCCTAATTGAACAGAACGCTAACAAGGCCCTTGCTATCTCTGATCGTGGTTATGTACTTGAAACAGGCAAGATTGTCCTATCAGGAACAGGAAAAGAACTCGCAGCATCAGATGAAGTCAGAAAAGCATATCTAGGTGGCTAAACTAGTCTGGAGACTAGTTTAGGTTGTGGATGGAGATTGCGCACGCAATCCCTCTATAGTCCGGGGGACCTTTTTAGTCGGTAGATAAGGATTACGTAAGTAATCATCCAATCCAGTGGATTGTTTTAGTCGGTGGATGAGAGTTGCGCAGCAATTCCCCTATAGTCCGGGGGACCTTTTTAGTCGGCAGATAGAGATTGCGTAGCAATCATCAGATCCAGTGGATTGTTTTAGTCGGTGGATGAGAGTTGCGGAAGCAATTTTCATATAGTCTGGGAGACTAGTTTAGGTCACAGATGGAGATTGTGCAAGCAATCGTCAAATCCAGTGGATTGTTTTAGTTGGCATATGAATTTGAAGAGCTCCAAATTTGGGGTTCTTTTTTCGTTTGCTTACTATTTTGATGGACCTGATTTGAGCATCCGTTTTCTTAATATAGAATCTAACTTGACAAAAGCACGTGTTCATCATATAATTAAATAAACAAAAATATTGAACAAAGAGGCTAAGGATATGCTATCAGAAAAACAATTTAAACTTTTACGTTTTTTGTTGACTCACAAAGACGAAAACTTTACGCAGAGACAATTGGCTGAACAGCTAGATATCGCTTTGGGGACGGTAAATAATCTTCTCAAGGAATGTAAAGAAGAGAAGTGGATCAGTGAGGAAAATCACTTAACTGACTTAGGTGAGGAGGCTTTGGCTCCGTATCAGGTGAAGAATGCCATTATCATGGCTGCAGGTATGAGTAGCCGCTTTGCTCCTTTGTCTTATGAGCTACCTAAAGGATTGCTTCAAGTTAAAGGTGAGCGTTTGATTGAGAGAGAAATCAAGCAATTGCAAGAAGCTGGGATAGAGGACATTACAGTTATTGTAGGATATCTGCAAGAAAAAATGTTCTATCTTGCTGAGAAGTTTGGCGTTAAAATCGTTGTAAATAATGATTACTACAAGTACAACAACTGTTCTTCTCTCATGCTAGTCAGAGATCAGCTTTCTAACACTTACATTTGTTCGTCGGATAATTATTTTGTGGAAAATCCGTTTGAACGATACATTTACAGGGGTTATTATTCTACAATATTTGCAGAAGGGGACACAGACGAATACTGCTCTAAGGAAGACTCCAATCACACGATTATCGATATTCAAATCGGTGGGACGAATACTTGGGCTATGGTAGGGCACGTTTATTTTGATCGTGCATTTAGTGAAAAGTTCGTAGATATTTTAGAAACTGAATTTAAGCACGAACCATATCGCGAACAGCTCTGGGAAGATTATTATAGTCGTCACGTCAAGGAACTTCCTTTGGAAGCTCGGCATTATTCAGCAGACATTGTTAAGGAGTTTGATTCACTAGATGAGTTGCGTCAGTTTGATGAACACTATTTGGTGAATACTAATTCGGAAATCATTGATAACATCTGTAAGACATTAGGATGTATAGCTTCAGATATTGTCAATATTAAACCCCTAAAAGACGGTTTAACCAACACTTCGTTTTCATTTGACTGCCTAGGAAAGAAATATGTTTACCGTCATCCAGGTAGAGGAACGGAGAATTATATCGATCGTGCTAGTGAAGCGGCTTCCATGGAAATTGCTGCAAAATTGAAGATTGACCGTACTTTTGTTGCCATGAACAAGGATGAGGGCTGGAAAATTTCAGAATTTATCCCTAATGCTAAGCAACTAGATTATGATAATTGGGATGATGTAGCAAAAGCAATGGAACTCTTGAGACGCTTGCACCAATCTGGAGAAAAAACGGATCATTCTTTTAATCAATTTGAGGGAATTGATGATTTTAGACAAAAATTAAAGGCTAGCAATCGTTTTGAATTTGATGGGCTTGAAGAGTTGGATCAGAATGTCTCAGTTCTCGAGAAGCTTTTACAAGAAGATCAAGCGAAAGAGGTTCTCTGCCATGGAGATTCTTATAGCCCAAATTTCTTGTTGAATGAAGCTGGAGAAATGAGCCTGATTGATTGGGAATATTCTGGTATGGGAGATCCAGCAGGAGATTTAGGAACCTTTATCGGGTGTTCAAATTATACAGTGGAAGAAGCTGAAAAGGTACTTGAAATCTATCTACAAGAAGTTCCAGACAAGAAAACCAAACGTCACTATTTTGCCTATGTATCAGTGACTTCGTATTATTGGTTTTTGTGGGCCCTGTTCCAAGAAAGCGTTGGAAAACCAGTAGGTGAATTTCTTTATATCTGGTATCGTTATACCAAGCAGTATGGAAAACTTGCATTAGATTTATACTTAGAGGAGAATTGAGATGAAACCGACATCAGAAATTGAAGAATTAATAGCAAATGAAACGAAAAGAAGGCTAGAAGAAATGGAATCACCAAACTATGTGTTTGCCCAGCCATTTCTAAAAAGTGATTTTATTATAGTCATTGGCTTGGTTCTAATTAACCTTATTCTGATTATCTTAGCCATGACAGGAGGTATTCAATAAAATGTCCAAGATGAATGACTTTATTCAACAGGAGACGATAACGGGAATTGTTCCCATGACCAACAAGGATCGTCAGTATTCTTTCTGGGATCTCTTCCTATCAACAAGTGGTTTTGCCATCGCAACTTGGTGTTATACCCAAGGAGCTTATGTGGCTCAATATTTGACCTTTAATCAAATGTTAATAAATATTTTTAGCTTTAACATTATCTGGGTCTTTATTGAATGTCTCCCAATTCTGTTTGCGGTTAAATATGGGATTGATTTGTGGATTTGGTTGAGGGCTGTCCTCGGAAAAAAAGGAGTGGCCTTGCTATCAACCATTATTAGTTTGGCTAACTTTGGCTGGTATGCCGTTGCGGCCAATCTTTTTGCTAGCTCCATGATTCATTTAGCAAATAATTTTGGTCTTGGTTTGGACAAGGGAGTATGGGCACCTATTCTTGGTACACTCTGTGTTCTCCTTGGAACGCTGATTGCGCTTGGAGGTCCAGAGGTGATCAAATGGACCAATCGCTTCTTGGTAATTGCCTTGTTGATTGTCGGTCTCATTATCGTTGGAATCTGCTTTGTAGCCGTGCCTATCACTGACATTATGAACATTCAACCGGCTACCCAAGGAGATTTAACTCCATTAGAACGCTTCATGCTTTCTGGAGAAGGAAATGTAGCCTTTGCCTTCTCTTGGTCTACACAGGCATTGGTTTTACCACGTTTAGCAAAATCAGAACGCAGTGGTTATTGGGCTACAGCCTTATCATACGGAGTTGTGGCTCCATTCTTCGTTGCGACAGGTGGAGTCATGGCTCTAGCCATGTTTGTCAAAACAGGTGTTTATGAAAGTGATCCAACAACCATGCTGTCAACTCTAAGCACCCCAGCCTTTGCCCTCTTAAGTCTACTACTAGTAGCCTTTGCCAATATTGGAACTCAGGGGACAGGATCGTACGTGAACTGTATGATTGTTAAAAGCGGGATGCCAAAAGTAAGTTATAAACTAATGGTTTGGATTGCCATGGTTTATGTGAGCCTACTCACCATCTGGGGAGGGGTAGAAGAGTACTTCGGTTCCTTCATCTCACTAGCCGCTTATATTCAGGGACCAATTATTGGTATGATTGTTGTTGATTACTTTATCTTAAGAAAACGAAAACTTGATTTGCGTTCAGCCTATTTCCTTGAGGGACATAAAGCTTATGAGTTTACTAAAGGATTTAACTTGGTTGGCTTGTCTTGCGTCTTTATCTCCTTGTTGGTTGCAGTACTATTTGTTTATAACCCTGTAACAGCACAGATTCAAAGCCCAATCTTTTTAATCACAACGGGTAGTGGCTTTACTGCGATTTTTGGAGGTTTATTGTACTGGTTAGCTAGCTTAACTCCGTTAAAACGCTATATGATCAAGGATCGGGACTCTGTTACGATTTAGGGATAAATGAAAACCTTCATCTATATCTATTTGCTTCCTCTTTTTTGAAAGTTAATTTTACATTAGTAATTGGTATGATTCTAGTCAATCATGTTCTGATTATTTTAGCCATGACAGGAGATATTCAATAAAATGTCCAAGATGAATGACTTTATTCAACAGGAGACGATAACGGGAATCGTTCCTATGATCAACAAGGATCGTCAGTATTCTTTCTGGGATCTTTTCCTATCAACAAGTGGTTTTGCCATCGCAACTTGGTGTTATACCCAAGGAGCCTATGTGGCTCAATATTTGACTTTTAATCAAATGTTGATAAATATTTTTAGCTTTAACATTATCTGGGTCTTTATTGAATGTCTCCCTATTTTGTTTGCCGTTAAATATGGAATTGATTTGTGGATCTGGTTGAGAGCTGTTCTAGGTAGAAAAGGGGTGGCCGTTCTATCAACAGTGATTAGTCTGGCAAATTTTGGTTGGTATGCTGTTACCGCCAATCTTTTTGCCAGCTCCATGATTCATTTGGCAAATAATTTTGGACTTGGTTTAGACAAGGGAGTATGGGCACCGATTCTAGGTACCCTCTGTGTTCTCCTTGGAACGCTGATTGCACTTGGGGGCCCAGAGGTGATTAAAGGCACTAATCGCTTCCTGGTGGTTGCCTTGTTATTTGTTGGGCTAATCATCGTTGGAATCTGTTTTGTTGCGGTTCCGATTAGGGATATTATGAATGTCCAACCTGCCATCCAAGAAAATTTGACACCGATTGAACGTTTTATGATGTCAGGGGAAGGAAATGTGGCCGTAGCCTTTTCTTGGTCTACACAAGCATTTGTCTTACCACGTTTGGCAAAATCAGAACGCAGTGGCTATTGGGCTACAGCCTTGTCATACGGGGGTGTTGCGCCATTCTTTGCTGCGACAGGTGGAGTCATGGCTTTGGCTATGTTTGTCAAAACAGGTGTCTATGAAAGTGACCCAACAACCATGCTTTCAACCCTAAGCACACCAGCCTTTGCGCTTTTAAGTTTACTATTAGTAGCCTTTGCCAATATTGGAACTCAGGGTACAGGATCGTATGTGAACTGTATGATTGTAAAAAGCGGGATGCCCAAAGTAAGTTATAAACTAATGGTTTGGATTGCCATGGTTTATGTGAGCCTACTTACGATTTGGGGAGGAGTGGATGAATACTTCGGTTCCTTCATCTCGCTGGCGGCCTATATTCAAGGACCCATTATTGGAATGATCGTTGTTGACTATTTTATCTTAAGAAAACGAAAACTCGATTTGCATTCAGCCTATTTCCTTGAAGGACATGACGCCTATGAGTTTACCAAAGGATTTAATCTGGTAGGATTATCTTGTGTAATCATTTCCTTGTTAGTTGCAGTACTATTTGTTTACAACCCTATAACAAAGCATATCCAGAGTCCTATGTTCCTGCTCACAACTGGTAGTGGCTTTACTGCGATCTTTGGTGGTCTATTGTACTGGCTAGCTAGCTTAACTCCTTTAAAACGCTATATGATTAAGGATAGAGATTCAGTTACTATTTAAGGATAGAGGGAACTTTGGTTCTCTCTTTTTTTGTGATTGAATGTTACAAAATCTTGAAAAAGAGATGAAAGCGTTTGATAGTTTTTGTAAGAAAGTGTATAATTATAGTAGCAATAAAGAAGGAGAAGTCTCATGGCAGTTAAAGATTTTATGACCCGCAAGGTAGTTTATATTAGTCCAGATACGACTGTAGCACATGCAGCAGATTTGATGCGCGAGCAAGGCTTGCACCGTTTACCTGTTATCGAAAATGACCAATTAGTTGGTCTGGTAACAGAAGGAACTATAGCGGAAGCCAGCCCATCTAAAGCAACCAGCCTCTCTATCTATGAGATGAATTATCTTCTCAATAAGACTAAAGTTAAAGATGTTATGATTCGGGATGTCATCACTGTGTCAGGTTATGCTAGTCTAGAAGATGCGACCTATCTCATGTTGAAGAATAAGATAGGTATTCTTCCAGTTGTAGACAATCAACAGGTTTATGGTGTGATTACAGATCGTGATGTTTTTCAAGCCTTTCTAGAAATCGCTGGCTACGGCGAGGAAGGAATTCGTGTTCGGTTTATTACGGAAAATGAAGTCGGGGTTTTGGGCAAGATTGTGACCTTGATTGTAGAAGAAAATCTGAATATTTCACACACAGTCAATATTCCTCGCAAGGATGGTAAGGTCGTGATTGAAGTTCAAATTGATGGGACGATTGATTTAACCTTCCTGAAGGAGAAATTTGAAGCGCAAGGTATCCAAGTAGAGGAGATTGCTCGAACCTCTGCTAAAAAGTTATAAATATAGGGGGTGAAAGCCCTCTTTTTTGTATACAATTTGAAATAACAAGCAAAATATGGAAAGAAATGAGAGAATGTGGTATAATGAAACGATGTGAATAAAGGAGTATTTATGGACATTTCAGAAATTCGTCAAAAAATTGACGCAAATCGTGAAAAATTAGCTTCTTTCAGGGGGTCTCTTTGACCTCGAAGGACTAGAGGAAGAGATTGCCATCTTGGAAAACAAGATGACAGAACCTGATTTTTGGAACGATAATATCGCGGCCCAAAAAACGTCGCAAGAATTAAATGAATTAAAAAATACCTACAACACCTTCCGTAAAATGGAAGAGTTGCAGGATGAAGTTGAAATTTTATTGGACTTTTTAGCAGAAGACGAGTCAGTCCATGATGAACTGGTCGAACAGTTGACAGAGCTTGATAAGATGATGACCAGCTACGAGATGACGCTTCTCTTGTCAGAACCTTATGACCACAATAATGCCATCTTGGAGATCCATCCAGGTTCTGGAGGTACTGAGGCTCAGGACTGGGGTGATATGTTGCTCCGTATGTACACTCGTTATGGAAATGCAAAAGGCTTTAAAGTTGAAGTCTTGGATTACCAAGCTGGTGATGAAGCGGGCATCAAGTCTGTGACCTTGTCTTTTGAAGGCCCAAATGCCTATGGTCTTCTCAAGTCAGAAATGGGTGTTCACCGTCTGGTACGTATTTCTCCATTTGACTCTGCCAAACGCCGCCATACCTCATTTACCTCCGTGGAAGTCATGCCCGAGTTGGATGATACCATCGAAGTGGAAATCCGTGAGGATGATATTAAGATGGATACCTTCCGTTCAGGTGGTGCTGGTGGACAAAACGTCAATAAGGTTTCAACAGGTGTGCGTCTGACACACATTCCTACGGGAACTGTCGTCCAATCAACGGTCGATCGTACCCAGTATGGAAATAGAGATCGTGCTATGAAGATGTTGCAAGCCAAGCTCTATCAAATGGAGCAAGAAAAGAAAGCTGCGGAAGTCGATTCCCTCAAAGGTGAGAAAAAAGAAATCACTTGGGGAAGTCAGATTCGTTCTTATGTCTTCACACCTTATACCATGGTAAAAGACCACCGTACGAGCTTTGAAGTCGCTCAGGTAGATAAGGTTATGGATGGAGATCTTGATGGTTTCATCGACGCTTATCTCAAGTGGCGAATCAGCTAAGAATAGAAAGGAACTCACATGTCAATCATTGAAATGCGAGATGTTGTCAAAAAATACGATAACGGAACGACTGCTCTTCGTGGAGTCTCTCTTAGTATTGAACCAGGAGAATTTGCCTATATCGTTGGGCCTTCTGGAGCAGGGAAGTCAACCTTTATTCGAGCTTTATACCGAGAAGTAAAGATCGAAAAAGGAAGCCTAACAGTTGCAGGCTTTAATCTAGTTAAAATCAAGAAGAAAGATATCCCTCTACTCCGTCGCAGTGTTGGGGTAGTCTTCCAAGATTACAAACTCTTGCCAAAGAAAACTGTTTATGAAAATATTGCTTACGCAATGGAAGTTATCGGAGAGAACCGTCGCAACATCAAAAAACGTGTTATGGAAGTATTGGACTTGGTCGGTTTGAAACACAAGGTTCGCTCTTTCCCTAACGAACTCTCAGGTGGAGAGCAGCAACGGATTGCGATTGCTCGTGCGATTGTGAACAATCCTAAGGTATTGATTGCCGATGAGCCGACAGGAAACTTGGACCCAGATAATTCATGGGAAATTATGAATCTGTTGGAACGCATCAATCTCCAAGGTACTACTGTCTTGATGGCGACTCACAATAGCCAGATTGTAAATACCTTGCGCCACCGTGTCATTGCCATTGAAAATGGCCGTGTCGTTCGTGACGAAGCTAAAGGAGAATATGGATACGATGATTAGTAGATTTTTTCGCCATTTATTTGAATCATTAAAAAGTTTAAAACGAAATGGCTGGATGACAGTAGCAGCAGTGAGCTCGGTTATGATTACCTTGACTCTGGTTGCCCTGTTTGCATCTGTAATTTTTAATACAGCGAAGCTGGCTACCGATATCGAGAACAACGTTCGTGTCATGGTCTACATTCGTAAAGATGTAGCGGATAACAGTGAAACGATTGAAAAAGAAGGTCAGACAGTTACTAACAACGACTACCACAAGGTTTACAACGCTTTAAAGGCTATGCCAGGTGTCAAAAATGTTACTTTTTCAAGCAAGGAAGAACAGTATCAAAAATTGACAGAAACGATGGGTGACGATTGGAAGGTCTTTGAAGGGGATGCCAACCCTCTCTATGATGCCTATATCGTTGATACCAATTCTCCGAGTGATGTTAAAACAGTAGCAGAAGAAGCTAAGAAGATCGAAGGAGTGTCAGAAGTTCAAGATGGTGGTGCCAACACTCAACGACTTTTCGAATTGGCTTCCTTTATCCGTGTTTGGGGATTGGTTATTGCAGGGCTTTTGATTTTCATTGCGGTTTTCTTGATTTCTAATACTATCCGTATTACCATTATTTCTCGGAGCCGTGAAATTCAAATCATGCGTCTAGTAGGAGCTAAAAATGGCTACATTAGAGGACCATTCTTACTTGAAGGTGCCTTTATCGGTTTATTTGGTGCAGCGATTCCTTCAGTCCTTGTATTCTTTGTTTACAATATGGTTTATCAATCTGTCAATAAATCCTTGGTAGGTCAAAACTTGTCAATGATTACACCAGATGTGTTTATCCCTGTGATGACAGTCCTATTGTTTGTGATTGGTATTTTCATTGGGGCAATTGGATCAGGCATTTCAATGCGTCGATTCTTGAAGATCTAGTTGGATATAAATGCAACTTGCAGACCAAATCAGAAATAATACAGTTTTAAAAGAGAAGTTTTCTTGCTCTTTGTCAACTGTAGTGGGTTGAAGTCAGCTAAGATCGAGAAAGGACGAATTTCGTCCTTTCTTTTTTGATGTTGAGAGCGATGAAAATTCTTTTATTGAAGTTTTCAAAATTCCGAAAACCAAAGGCATTTCGTTTAATGAGTTTAATAAGATTATTCGTTGCTTCCAATTTGGCGTTGGAATAGGGTAATTGGAGAGTGTTGACGATCTTTTCTTTATCCTTGAGGAAGGTTTTAAAGACAGTCTGAAAAAGAGGATGGACCTGCTTTAGATTGTCCTCAATGAGTCCGAAGAATTTTTCAGCTTCCTTATTCTGAAAGTGAAAAAGCAGGAGTTGATAAAGATTATAGTGGTGTTTCAGGTCTTCTGAATAGCTAAAAAGCTTATCTAGAATCTCTTTTATCCTGTTGAATGAGCTTCTCGTAACGTTTGATAGCCTTGTATTCATGGGATTTTCGTTCAAATTGATTCATGATTTGGATACGCACACGACTCATGGCACGGCTTAGATGTTGAACGATGTGAAAGCGATCTAGTACAATTTTTGCATTTGGGAGTGAAACAGTCTGGTAGACTGTTTCAGCCTGAGCCTAGAAATTCGAAAGCGAAGTCGTTTAGCCAAGTCATAGTAAGGACTAAACATATCCATAGTAATAATTTTTACCTGACAGCGAATAGCTCTATCGTATCGAAGAAAGTGATTTCGGATGACAGCTTGTGTTCTTCCCTCAAGGACAGCGATGATATTGAGTTTTTCAAAGTCCTGAGCAATAAAGCTCATCTTCATCTCCCGATTGAAACAGTCACTCCCCTGACTGTTTCAACATCCCAAGACATAATCTCTGGAAGACGAGAAAAATCATGTTTAAAACGGAAGTCATTGAACTTTCGGAGAACAGTTGAAGTTGAAATGGAAAGCTGATGGGCAATATCGGTCATAGAAGTCTTTTCAATCAACTTTTGAGCAATCTTTTGATTGATAATACGAGGAATTTAGTGATTTTTCTTGACGAGAGAAGTCTCAGCCACCGCCATTTTCGAACAATGATAGCACTTGAAACGACGCTTTTTTCAGAAGAATTCTGGTAGGCATACCAGTCGTTTCAAGGTAAGGAATCTTAGACGGTTTCTGGAAGTCATATTTCTTCATTTGATATCCGCAATCGGTGCAAGATGGGGCCTCGTAATCCAGTTTAGCGATGATTTCCTTGTGTGTATCCATATTGATGATATCTAGAATCTGGATATTAGGGTCTTTAATATCTAGTAGTTTTGTGATAAAATGTAATGGTTCCATATGATTCTTTCTAATGATGGTTTGGTCGCTTTTCATTATAAATCTTATGGGACTTTTTTTCTATAACAAAATAGGCTCCATAATCCCTGCGGTGGATTTACCCACTACAGAAATTATAGAGCCGAATAAACAAGCAAGATTTGGGAAGACATTTCCAGATCTTTTTGATAGAATGAAATCAAAGAAAACGTTATTAAAAAGAGGTGTGTGATGGAGAAATTTTTTATATTATTGCTTTTATCACCCTACTTTTACTTTTTCCATTGGATTGAGAAGGCGGACAAAAATAGGAAATATTTCGCGTTTTTCTATTACTTTTACTGGATTTATCTTCCTCTGTGGGCTTTGTTCAGTATCGCTTTTACCGTTTTTTCATTTTTAATTTTCAATATTGTCTTGAAAAATCCTGCTGATTTAACAATTTGGGGGATATGGTTCCTTTTAGTTTTTTTGTCTCTTGTGAATGACTGGAAAATATATGCCTGTTTAAAGAGAATGTTCAAGCTGAAACAAGAGAACAAAACGAGGACATCCATCAACAGCTAAAGTTTAGAGGAGGTTCTGATGTTCAAAATAAAGCAGTTCATTCATCAATACTACAAAACCTACATTCTTACGATTTGCTTGTTATGGCTGCTGGTCTTTTGTCTTCCATGGGATTTGCAAATAGGAGGAGTTTCGGTTTATTTCTTCATCATGAAAAAACTCTTTGTCGTCTTTGGTGTATTGGCAATCTTTTTCTCAGTACTGACTAAAAAGATGAGTCTCTTCCTCTTTGGAGTGCTATTTTGCATGGCCTTCTGGATCAATCTTTTCCTGATTTTTGGAATTTTGCCAGCTCTGCTTGGCAATTAAATTTTTGTGTGAAGTGTAGTCCATAAAAAGCTAAGAGGCTGACCTAGAAGTCAGCCTCTTTTCCCTTTTGAAACGCGGATTCTTTCTTGAAAATTAAGAGCAAATGTGCTAGAATTAAAAGAACATTCTAAAATATTCAGAATCTAAAGTAAGGAAAATAATGGCTAATATTTTAAAAACGATTATCGAAAATGATAAAGGAGAACTTCGTCGTCTGGAAAAGATGGCAGACAAGGTTCTCAAATATGAAGATCAGATGGCAGCCTTGACGGATGACCAGCTAAAAGCAAAAACAGATGAATTTAAGGAACGTTACAATAAGGGTGAATCGCTGGATTCATTGCTCTATGAGGCTTTTGCGGTAGTTCGTGAAGCTGCAAAACGTGTCCTTGGACTGTTTCCTTATAAGGTTCAGGTCATGGGTGGGATTGTTCTTCACCATGGTGACGTTCCAGAGATGCGTACTGGTGAAGGGAAGACCTTGACAGCGACGATGCCTGTATACCTCAATGCCCTTGCAGGTGAAGGGGTTCACGTAGTAACGGTCAACGAGTATCTAACGGAACGTGATGCGACTGAGATGGGTGAATTGTACTCATGGCTTGGTTTGTCAGTAGGGATTAACTTGGCTGCTAAGTCACCAATGGAGAAGAAAGAAGCTTATCTTTGCGATATCACCTACTCAACCAACTCAGAGATTGGTTTCGACTACCTTCGTGACAACATGGTTGTTCGGGCAGAAAACATGGTACAGCGTCCGCTCAACTATGCTTTGGTCGATGAGGTTGACTCGATCTTGATTGATGAAGCTCGTACTCCTTTGATCGTTTCAGGAGCCAATGCTGTGGAGACTAGTCAGCTGTATCATATGGCGGATCACTTTGTCAAATCTTTGGACAAAGATGACTATATCATCGACATTCAGTCTAAGACCATTGGTTTGTCTGATTCAGGGATTGATAAGGCTGAAAGCTACTTCAAACTGGAAAATCTCTACGATATTGAAAATGTGGCTCTTACTCACTTTATCGACAATGCCCTCCGTGCCAACTATATCATGATTCTTGATATTGACTATGTGGTCAGCGAAGAGCAGGAAATCTTGATTGTTGATCAATTTACAGGTCGTACCATGGAAGGTCGCCGTTACTCTGATGGCTTGCACCAGGCGATTGAAGCCAAGGAAGGTGTGCCAATCCAAGACGAAACTAAGACTTCAGCTTCTATTACCTACCAAAACCTCTTCCGTATGTATAAGAAATTGGCAGGTATGACAGGTACTGGTAAAACAGAAGAAGAAGAATTCCGTGAAATCTATAACATTCGTGTCATCCCAATCCCAACCAACCGTCCAATCCAACGTATCGACCACTCAGACCTTCTCTATGCTAGCCTTGATGCAAAATTCAAGGCCGTGGTTGAAGATGTGAAGGCACGTTATCAAAAGGGTCAGCCAGTCTTGGTAGGTACTGTTGCCGTTGAAACGAGTGATTTCCTTTCTAAGAAATTGGTCGAAGCAGGTGTTCCTCACGAAGTCTTGAATGCGAAAAACCACTACAGAGAAGCTCAAATCATCATGAATGCTGGTCAGCGTGGTGCGGTTACCATCGCAACCAATATGGCCGGTCGTGGTACCGACATTAAGCTTGGTGAAGGCGTTCGTGAGCTTGGTGGACTTTGCGTCATTGGTACAGAACGCCACGAAAGTCGCCGGATCGATAATCAGCTTCGTGGACGTTCAGGACGCCAAGGAGATCCAGGTGAGTCGCAGTTCTACTTGTCTCTTGAAGATGATTTGATGAAACGTTTCGGTTCAGAGCGTTTGAAAGGTATCTTTGAACGGCTCAACATGTCTGACGAAGCCATTGAATCCCGTATGTTAACGCGTCAAGTGGAAGCGGCTCAGAAACGTGTTGAGGGGAATAACTACGATACACGTAAACAGGTCCTTCAATACGATGATGTCATGCGAGAACAACGTGAAATCATCTATGCACAACGTTATGATGTCATTACTGCCGACCGTGACTTGGCACCTGAGATCCATGCTATGATTCGTCGTACCATTGGACGTATCGTGGATACACATGCACGTTCTAAGGAAGATGAAAAACTAGAAGCAATCTTGAACTTTGCTAAGTACAACTTACTTCCAGAAGATTCAATCAGCCGTTCAGATCTTGCAGNTTTGTCAGACCAAGCCATCAAAGATGAGCTGTATCAACGTGCATTGAAGGTTTATGATAGCCAAGTTGCTAAACTTCGTGATGAAGATGCAGTGAAAGAATTCCAAAAGGTTCTGATTCTACGTGTTGTAGATAACAAGTGGACAGATCATATTGATGCTCTTGACCAGTTGCGAAATGCTGTTGGTCTTCGTGGATATGCCCAAAACAACCCTGTTGTAGAATATCAAGCAGAAGGTTTCCGCATGTTTAACGACATGATTGGATCGATTGAGTTTGATGTGACCCGCTTGATGATGAAAGCACAAATCCACGAACAAGAACGTCCGCAAACGGAACACAATATCAGTACAACTGCGACTCGTAATATTGCAGCACAGCAGACTCATCTTCCAGCAGATGTGGACTTGAGCCAAATCGGACGAAATGACCAATGTCCATGTGGATCTGGTAAGAAATTCAAGAACTGTCATGGTAAGAGACAATAATATGTGATAAGATACAGGCGGATACCTGGTGAAAATACATTTTTGCTTGGTGTCCGTTTGCTTTATAAGGAGATGAATCATGGTATTTACAGCTAAAAGTCCTAAAATTAACATTGAAGAAGTTCGCGCCTTGTCTAAATTAGAAGGAGCAGCTCGTGCGAGAAAAAACCGACGTGATCAGGAATTAGAAGCCATCATTCGTGGGGAAGACCAGCGTATTCTCTTGGTGATTGGACCGTGTTCATCTGATAATGAAGAGGCAGTCCTCGAGTATGCCAAGCGCTTGTCTGCTTTGCAAGAAGAGGTCAAAGACCGTATTTTTATGGTCATGCGTGTTTATACGGCTAAACCTCGTACCAATGGAGATGGCTATAAGGGCTTGATTCATCAACCAAATGCGACAGAAGCTCCTAGCTTGATCAATGGGATTAAGGCTGTTCGTCAGCTACACTATCGTGTGATTACGGAGACAGGCATGACAACAGCTGATGAGATGCTTTATCCTGAAAATCTTCCGCTGGTAGATGATTTGATTTCTTATATGGCTGTCGGAGCTCGTTCTGTAGAGGATCAACAGCACCGTTTTGTAGCGAGTGGAGCAGATTTCTCAACGGGATTTAAAAATCCAACATCTGGAAATCTCAATGTCATGTTTAACGGGATTTATGCAGCGCAAAATAAACAGAGTTTCCTCTTTCTCGGTAAAGAGGTGGAAACAACAGGGAATCCATTGTCCCATGCCATTCTTCGTGGAGCCTTGAATGAATACGGGAAAAATATTCCTAACTACTACTATGACAATTTGATGGATACCATTGCCCAGTATGAAAAGATGGGCTTGGAAAATCCCTTTATCATCATCGATACCAATCATGACAATTCAGGCAAGCAGTACATGGATCAAATCCGTATCGTTCGTCAGACCTTGATTAACCGTGACTGGAATGAGAAAATCAAAAAATATGTTCGTGGTTTTATGATTGAGTCCTATCTAGAAGATGGACGTCAAAATGAGCCAGAAGTTTTTGGTAAGTCCATTACAGATCCGTGTCTCGGATGGGACAACACAGAAGCACTTGTTCGCGAAATTTACCAAACGCTAGGAGAATAAGATGGCATTTATCGAAAAAGGTCAAGAAATAGATATTGAAGCAATCAAGGCTGCAACTCAGCTGTCACCTGAAGTCTTGCGTTATAAGGAAGCACGAGATCGAGAGTTGGCAGCCATCATCTCGGGTGAGGATGACCGAATTCTTTTGGTGATGGGGCCTTGCTCTTCGGACAATGAGGAAGCTGTGCTCGAATATGCTCATCGCTTAGCAGACTTGCAGAAAAAAGTTGCGGATAAAATCTTTATTGTGATGCGTGTCTATACAGCAAAACCTCGTACCAATGGAGATGGCTATAAGGGCATGATTCATCAACCAAATACCAGCGAAGCGCCTAGTCTCATCAATGGTTTACAGGCTGTTCGTCAGCTTCACTACCGTGTGATTACGGAGACGGGCTTGACGACAGCTGATGAGATGCTTTACCCGTCAAATCTCGTTTTGGTTGACGATCTGGTCAGCTACCATGCTGTAGGGGCTCGTTCGGTAGAAGACCAGGAACACCGCTTTGTAGCCTCTGGGATTGATGCTCCAGTTGGGATGAAAAATCCAACATCTGGGAACCTTGGGGTCATGTTTAATGCCATCTATGCGGCTCAAAACAAGCAAACCTTCCTATACCACGGTCAAGAAGTAGAAACTTCAGGAAATTCTTTGGCCCACGTTATTCTTCGTGGTGCCATGAACGAATATGGTAAAAATGAACCCAATTTCTACTATGAAACCCTCTTAAATGCCATCAATCGCTATGAGACCATGGGGCTTGAAAATCCCTTCATTATCATCGATACCAATCATGACAATTCAGGCAAGCAGTATATGGAACAAATCCGCATTGTTCGCCAAGCCTTGCTGAATCGTGACTGGAATGAAAAGATTAAAAAGACCGTTCGAGGCTTTATGATCGAATCTTACCTAGCAGATGGTCGACAAAATCAACCAGAGGTCTTTGGTTGTTCCATAACTGACCCTTGTCTAGGTTGGGAAAATACAGTAGCCTTGGTAGAAGAAATTTATACTACCTTAACAAAATAAGTGAAAAGGATGGAGTTGGGGGAATCTCAGCTCCTTTTATGAGTATGATAGTTGGACACGGAATTGACATTGAAGAATTGGCTTCGATAGAAAGTGCAGTTACACGACGTGAGGGCTTTGCCAAGCGTGTGCTGACCGCTAAAGAAATGGAGCGCTTTACCAGCCTCAAAGGGCGCAGACAGATCGAATACTTGGCAGGCCGCTGGTCGGCTAAGGAAGC
The DNA here is from genome assembly GCF_003943905.1 of Streptococcus mitis. Taxonomy (GTDB): domain Bacteria; phylum Bacillota; class Bacilli; order Lactobacillales; family Streptococcaceae; genus Streptococcus; species Streptococcus mitis_BC. The sequence continues at coordinate 668,107 of NZ_RJNS01000001.1, read as the reverse complement.
CTTTTCCAAGGCTCTAGGAACTGGTATTGGCAAACTGACCTTTCAGGATTTGGAAGTTTTGAATAATGAACGCGGGGCTCCCTATTTTAGTCAGGCACCATTTTCAGGAAATATTTGGCTATCTATCAGCCATACAGATCAGTTTGTGACAGCCAGTGTCATTTTGGAGGAAAATCATGAAAGCTAGTCCACATAGACCAACCAAGGCTCTGATTCATCTGGGAGCTATTCGACAAAATATTCAGCAAATGGGGGCTCATATCCCTGAAGGAACGCTCAAGTGGGGAGTGGTCAAGGCCAATGCTTATGGGCATGGAGCTGTTGCCGTTGCAACGGCGATCCAGGATGATGTTGATGGATTTTGCGTTTCCAATATTGATGAAGCTATTGAACTTCGTCAGGCTGGACTTAGCAAGAAAATTCTCATCTTAGGAGTTTCTGAAATCGAAGCTGTTTCTCTTGCTAAAGAATACGATATCACCTTGACAGTGGCTGGACTGGAATGGATTCAAGCACTGTTAGACAAGGAAGCAGATTTAACTGGCTTGACTGTCCATCTCAAGATTGACTCAGGAATGGGACGGATTGGTTTTAGAGAGGTTGGTGAAGCTGATCGGGCTCGAGACTTGCTCCAACAACATGGTGCTCGCGTTGAAGGAATTTTTACCCACTTTGCTACTGCAGATGAAGAATCAGATGCCTACTTTAATACCCAGTTAGAACGATTTAAAGCTATTTTGGCAAGTATGAAGGATGTTCCAGAGTTGGTTCATGCCAGTAACTCGGCAACGACCCTCTGGCATGCAGAGACTATTTTCAATGCAGTCCGTATGGGAGATGCCATGTATGGTCTCAATCCAAGTGGAGAGGTCTTGGACTTACCCTATGATTTGACACCAGCCTTGACCTTGGAGTCTGCCCTGGTTCATGTCAAGACAGTTCCAGCTGGAGCTTGCATGGGCTATGGAGCCACCTATCAGGCGGATAGCGAGCAAGTCATCGCGACCGTGCCAATCGGCTATGCGGATGGTTGGACACGAGACATGCAGAATTTCTCCGTCTTGGTAGATGGTCAAGCTTGCCCAATTGTCGGACGGGTTTCTATGGATCAAATCACCATTCGTTTGCCTAAGCTTTATCCGCTAGGAACAAAAGTAACCTTGATCGGAAACAACGGGGACAAGGAAATCACGGCTACTCAGGTAGCGACCTACCGCGGAACCATTAACTATGAGGTGGTTTGCCTCCTCAGCGACCGCATTCCGAGAGAATATTATTAGCTAAAGAAAGGAGTGGAGCATGAATCTACATCAACCCTTGCATGTCTTGCCTGGTGTGGGACCAAAGTCAGCAGAGAAATACGCCAAACTAGGAATTGAAAACTTGCAAGACCTCTTGCTCTACTTTCCTTTTCGTTATGAAGATTTCAAAACCAAGCAGGTGCTGGAGCTGGAGGACGGAGAAAAGGCGGTTCTGTCTGGTCAAGTCGTGACTCCTGCTAGTGTCCAGTATTATGGTTTCAAGCGCAATCGTCTACGTTTTAGCCTCAAGCAGGGAGAAGTCGTTTTTGCGGTGAATTTTTTTAACCAACCCTATCTGGCTGATAAGATAGAGTTGGGTGCAACTCTTGCTGTCTTTGGGAAATGGGACCGTGCCAAAGCCAGTCTGACTGGGATGAAGGTTCTAGCTCAAGTGGAAGATGACCTACAACCTGTCTATCGTCTGGCTCAAGGAATCAGTCAGGCCAGTCTGGTCAAGGTCATCAAGACGGCCTTTGATCAGGGGTTGGACCTTTTGATAGATGAAAATCTTCCCCAGTCTTTGCTGGACAAATACAAACTCATGTCTCGTTGCCAGGCTGTCCGTGCCATGCATTTTCCCAAGGATCTAGCAGAATACAAGCAGGCACTTCGCCGTATCAAGTTTGAGGAACTTTTTTACTTCCAGATGCAGTTGCAGTCGCTCAAGTCTGAAAATAGAGTCCAGGGAAGTGGTCTGGTTCTGAATTGGTCTCAGGAAAAAGTAACGACTGTCAAAAAAAATCTGCCTTTTGCCCTGACCCAAGCTCAGGAAAAGAGTTTGCAGGAAATATTGACCGACATGAAGTCGGACCATCACATGAATCGTCTCCTGCAAGGAGATGTAGGGAGCGGAAAAACAGTTGTTGCAGGTCTAGCTATGTATGCTACTGTTACGGCTGGCTACCAGGCAGCCCTCATGGTGCCAACAGAAATCTTAGCAGAGCAACATTATGAGAGTTTGAAGAGCATTTTTCCATACCTGCGCCTTGCTCTCTTGACAGGTTCCTTAAAAGCTGCAGAAAAAAGAGAAGTCTTGGAGACCATTTCTAAGGGTGAGGCCGACTTTATTATCGGGACTCATGCTTTGATACAAGATGGAGTGGATTATGCTCGTCTTGGCTTGATTATCATTGATGAGCAGCACCGTTTTGGTGTGGGGCAAAGGAGGATTTTACGGGAAAAAGGCGACAACCCAGATGTTCTTATGATGACGGCGACTCCGATTCCACGGACGCTAGCTATCACAGCCTTTGGTGATATGGATGTTTCCATTATTGACCAGATGCCAGCAGGGCGGAAGCCTATTGTGACTCGCTGGATTAAGCATGAGCAGCTGCCTCAGGTCTTGACTTGGTTAGAGGGAGAAATTCAAAAAGGTTCCCAAGCTTATGTCATCTCTCCCCTGATCGAAGAATCAGAAGCTCTGGATTTGAAAAATGCCATTGCCTTATCTGAGGAGTTGACAGCTCATTTTGCCGGCAAGGCTGAGGTGGCTCTTCTACATGGTAAGATGAAGAGTGACGAAAAAGACCAGATTATGCAGGATTTCAAAGAGAGAAAGACGGATATTCTAGTATCTACAACTGTTATCGAGGTTGGGGTTAATGTCCCCAATGCGACCGTCATGATTATCATGGATGCTGATCGGTTCGGTCTCAGCCAGCTTCACCAGCTCAGAGGTCGTGTTGGTCGGGGGGACAAGCAGTCCTATGCTGTTCTCGTTGCTAATCCCAAGACTGACTCTGGGAAGGATCGCATGCGCATCATGACAGAAACGACTAATGGTTTTATCCTTGCGGAGGAAGATTTGAAAATGCGCGGTTCTGGTGAGATTTTTGGAACCAGACAATCAGGACTTCCAGAGTTTCAAGTGGCGGATATTATCGAAGATTTTCCGATTTTAGAAGAAGCCAGAAAGGTTGCCAGCTACATTAGTTCTATAGAAGGTTGGCGAGAGGATCCGGAATGGCGCATGATTGCCCTTCATTTGGAGAAGAGAGAACATCTGGATTAAGCCTTTTCTAAGAAATTTATAAGCTAGCTTTTAGGTTTGGGTCTTATACTAGAGTCATCAAAAAGAAACGAGGACTCTCATATGACGATTAAAGTGACCTACCAAAAGAAATTTCAGACTTTCAAACTAGAGAAAGGAGCTAGCACTTATTGATTAACAAAGAGCGGAAACGCTCTTTTTGTTTTAAAACTACTTTCAGACGATAGGTTTGAGGGAGGAGAATCTAAAATCACTTTCTGTTTACCATTCTTTCTTGCATTGCTTTTCTAGATATGCTACAGTTATGATAGCGATTACACATCAAAAGGAGCATGCTATGAAAAATCCAGCTTTGCTAGAAGAAATCAAGACTTATAAAGGAAGGGATGAGGTCCCAGAAGACTTTGATGCTTTTTGGGATGAGGAATTGAAAAAAGTTTCAGTCCTTCCTGCCTACCAGTTGGAGGAAAGAGATTTCCATATTCCCCAAGTCAAGTGCTATGAACTGACCTTTGAGGGAACTAATGAAGGAAGAGTCTATGCACGCATCGTCCTTCCAAAGACTGAGGAGAAGGTTCCGCTAATCTTCCATTTCCATGGCTACATGGGACGTGGTTGGGATTGGGCTGACATGCTGGCCTATACTGTGGCTGGTTACGGTGTTGTTTCTATGGATGTTCGAGGCCAATCGGGCTATTCACAAGATGGCTTGCGCTCTCCTTTGGGAAATACGGTTAAGGGGCATATCATCCGTGGTGTTGTGGAAGGTCGTGATCAGCTCTTTTATAAGGATGTTTATCTGGATATTTACCAGTTGATCGAAATTGTTGCTAGTCTGCCACAGGTAGATGAGGAAAGACTTTCTAGCTATGGTGCCTCACAAGGAGGAGCTTTAGCTCTGGTTGCAGCAGCGCTCAATCCTCGGATTCAGCGAACAGTTGCCATCTATCCCTTCTTGTCTGACTTTAGACGAGTGCTTGAGATTGGCAATACCAGTGAAGCCTATGATGAACTCTTCCGCTATTTCAAGTTCCACGATCCCTTCCATGAAACTGAGGAGGAAATCATGGCAACCCTTGCCTATATTGATGTGAAAAATCTCGCTCATCGTATCAAGGGTGAGGTTAAGATGATTACGGGCTTGGATGACGATGTCTGCTATCCTATTACCCAGTTTGCGATTTACAACCGTCTAGCTTGCGATAAGGCTTATCGCATCATGCCTGAGTATGCTCACGAAGCCATGAATGTTTTTGTCAATGACCAAGTCTACAATTGGCTCTGCGGCAGTGAGATTCCTTTTTCCTATGTAAAAAAATAACTTGAGAGCGCACTAGCTCTCTTTTTTGTCACAAAGCTCTGAAAGTACTTTTAGAAAATTTAAAATATTAAAATAGTCTTAAAAGTAAAATCTATTCTATATCAATTTAGCTATAAAGTTCAAAGTTTATTGTATAATAAGGGAAAGGTATTATGCGAAAGGAGGAAACTTTCCGCTGTTTGATTAGAGAATAAGAACAGTGGACGTTTGAAGAATGGGAGGTCTCATTCAGTTGGTTACTTTCTTTTTACTTGTTTAGTTGGAGGAACTAAAAATTTTAAGAAAAAAAGAAAGCGCTTTATTTTTATGAAAAATGGAAGGACAAACATGAATTACAAATCTTTACATCGGAAACAGCGATACGGAATTCGAAAATTTGCAGTTGGGGCGGCATCGGTAGTGATTGGTACAGTAGTATTTGGAGTAAATCCAGTTTTAGCTCAAGAGCAAGCTAATACAGCAGGAGCCAATACAGAAACTGTCGAATCTGGTCAAGGGCAAGGATTATCAGAGTTACCAAAAGAAGTCTCTTCTGGAAATCTTGAACATTTGGATAAGGACTTGGCTGGTAAATTGGCAACAGCTCAGGACAACGGAGTTGAAGTAGATCAAGATCATTTAAAAAAGAACGAGAATACGGAGTCAGAAACTTCTCCATCTAGCGATACCCCTGACCAAGGAAGCAAGCATGAAGAAGAAACAGAAGATCAGGGAGCGCTTCCTCGTGATTATTATTCAAGGGATCTACAAAATGCCAATCCTGTCCTAGAAAAAGAAGATGTTGAAACCAATGCGGCAAATGGTCAGAGAGTTGATTTATCAAGTGAACTAGATAAACTAAAGCAACTAAAAAATGCTACAGTTCACATGGAGTTCAAACCAGATGCATCAGCTCCACGCTTTTACAATCTCTTCTCTGTATCCAGTGACACCAAGGAAAATGAGTACTTTACTATGTCGGTCCTTGATAATACAGCTCTTATTGAAGGGCGCGGTGCCAAAGGGGAACAGTTCTATGATAAGTATACGGATGCTCCTTTACAAGTACGTCCTGGACAATGGAATTCCGTGACCTTTACTGTCGAACAACCGACAGCGGAGTTACCTCATGGTCGAGTTCGTCTCTATGTGAACGGTGTCTTATCTCGAACAAGTCTCAAATCTGGTAACTTTATCAAAGATATGCCAGATGTTAATCAAGCTCAACTTGGAGCAACCAAACGGGGCAATAAGACAGTTTGGTCATCAAACCTACAAGTTCGAAACCTAACTGTTTATGATCGTGCCTTAAGCCCAGAAGAAGTTCAAACACGGAGTCAATTATTTGAAAGAGGTGAATTGGAACAGAAACTTCCTGAGGGAGCAAAAGTTACTGAGAAAGAAGACGTCTTTGAAGGTGGTAGGAACAATCAACCAAATAAAGATGGTATCAAGAGTTATCGTATCCCAGCTCTTCTCAAGACTGATAAAGGAACGCTGATTGCTGGAACGGATGAAAGACGTTTGCACCATTCTGACTGGGGAGATATTGGGATGGTTGTTCGTCGTAGCTCAGATAATGGAAAAACATGGGGAGACCGAATCGTAATCTCAAATCCTCGTGACAATGAGCACGCTAAACATGCAGATTGGCCATCTCCAGTTAATATTGATATGGCCTTGGTGCAAGACCCTGAAACAAAGAGAATTTTTGCAATTTACGACATGTTCCTTGAAAGTAAGGCAGTATTTTCATTGCCAGGGCAAGCTCCGAAAGCTTATGAACAAGTGGGAGATAAAGTTTATCAAGTTTTATATAAGCAAGGAGAATCAGGTCGCTATACGATTCGAGAAAACGGAGAGGTTTTCGACCCTCAAAACAGAAAGACAGATTATCGCGTCGTCGTTGACCCTAAAAAACCAGCCTACAGCGATAAGGGGGATTTGTATAAAGGGAATGAGCTAATCGGGAATATTTATTTTGAGTATAGCGAGAAGAATATTTTTAGAGTTTCCAATACCAACTACCTATGGATGTCCTACAGTGATGACGATGGGAAGACTTGGTCTGCACCAAAAGATATTACACATGGGATTCGGAAAGATTGGATGCACTTCCTAGGAACTGGACCTGGTACTGGGATTGCCTTGCGTACAGGACCTCATAAGGGAAGACTGGTGATTCCAGTTTATACAACAAACAACGTTTCCTACCTAAGTGGTTCTCAATCATCTCGTGTAATTTATTCAGATGATCATGGAGAAACATGGCAAGCAGGGGAAGCAGTTAATGATAACCGTCCAGTAGGCAACCAAACCATTCACTCTTCAACCATGAATAATCCAGGTGCCCAAAATACGGAGTCAACTGTTGTTCAGTTGAATAATGGGGATCTCAAGCTCTTTATGCGTGGGTTGACTGGCGATCTTCAGGTTGCGACCAGTCATGATGGGGGAGCAACGTGGGATAAGGAAATCAAACGTTATCCTCAAGTAAAAGACGTTTATGTTCAAATGTCCGCTATTCACACCATGCATGAAGGAAAGGAATACATTCTACTCAGCAATGCTGGTGGTCCTGGACGCAACAATGGTTTGGTTCACCTGGCTCGTGTTGAGGAGAATGGTGAGTTGACATGGCTGAAACACAATCCTATACAAAGTGGTAAGTTTGCTTACAACTCACTCCAAGAACTCGGAAATGGCGAATATGGTTTGCTTTATGAGCATGCGGATGGCAATCAAAACGATTATACTTTATCCTATAAAAAATTCAACTGGGATTTCTTGACCAAGGATTGGATTTCTCCTAAAGAGGCAAAAGTGAAATATGCGATTGAAAAATGGCCAGGCATCCTTGCTATGGAGTTTGATTCGGAAGTATTGGTCAACAAGGCACCAACCCTTCAATTGGCAAACGGTAAAACAGCACGCTTCATGACCCAGTATGACACAAAAACTCTCCTATTTACGGTGGATTCAGAGGATATGGGTCAAAAAGTTACAGGTCTGGCAGAAGGTGCTATTGAAAGTATGCATAATTTACCAGTCTCTGTAGCGGGCACTAAGCTTTCGAATGGAATGAACGGAAGTGAAGCCGCAGTTCATGAAGTGCCAGAATATACAGGTCCATTAGGCACAGCGGGTGAAGAGGCAGCTCCGACAGTCGAGAAGCCAGAATATACAGGCCCACTAGGAACAGCGGGTGAGGAACCAGCACCAACAGTTGAAAAACCAGAATTTACAGGCGGTGTGAATGGTGAAGAGGCCTCAGTTCATGAAGTCCCAGAGTACACAGGTTCATTAGGCACAGCAGGTGAGGAACCAGCACCAACAGTTGAAAAACCAGAATTTACAGGCGGTGTGAATGGTGAAGAGGCCGCAGTTCATGAAGTCCCAGAGTACACAGGTCCACTAGGGACAGCGGGTGAGGAACCAGCACCAACAGTTGAAAAACCAGAATTTACAGGCGGGGTTAATGCTGTTGAGGCCGCAGTCCATGAAGTCCCAGAGCACACAGGCCCACTAGGGACATCCGGCGAAGAGCCAGCCCCAACAGTCGAGAAGCCAGAATACACAGGCGGGGTTAATGCTGTTGAGGCCGCAGTTCATGAAGTCCCAGAGTATACAGACCCATTAGGCACAGCGGGTGAAGAGGCCGCTCCGACAGTTGAAAAGCCAGAATTTACAGGCGGGGTTAATGCTGTTGAAGCCGCAGTCCATGAAGTACCAGAGTACAAAGGTGGTGTGAATGGCGCTGAGGCAGCTGTGCATGAAATCGCAGAATACAAGGAAATTGATTCACTTGTAACTCTTACTAAAAAAGAAGATTATACTTACAAAGCTCCTCTTGCTCAGCAGACACTTCCTGATACAGGGAACAAGGAGAGTAGCCTCCTTGCCTCACTAGGATTAACAGCTTTCTTCCTTAGCTTGTTTGCGCTAGGGAAAAAGAGAGAAGAATAAGAGAATAATTCTAATCATTTTACTTTGTAAAAATAGAAGGAGATAGCAGGTTTTTCAGCCTGTTATCTTTTTCTTTCGTCTCAAGGTGTGCTAATAAGAAATTCTAAGATGTCTGAAACTACTTTCAGGATAGTCTGTTCTATAAAATAGTTTTGAAACTGAAATCTATTCCACTACAAACTATTGAAAGCGCTTAACAAATGATATATAATAAGCCCATAAGAACAAGAAAGGGAGGAAAGAGGATGCCACAGATTAGCAAAGAAGCCTTGATTGAACAAATCAAAGATGGAATCATTGTCTCTTGCCAGGCACTTCCTCACGAACCGCTTTATACAGAAGCGGGAGGGGTTATCCCCTTGCTAGTCAAAGCGGCTGAGCAAGGTGGAGCAGTCGGTATCCGAGCAAACAGTGTTCGTGATATCAAGGAGATCAAGGAGGTTACGAAACTCCCGATTATCGGGATTATCAAACGTGACTATCCGCCACAGGAGCCATTCATTACAGCTACTATGAAAGAAGTTGATGAATTGGCTGAACTAGACATAGAGGTCATTGCTCTGGATTGTACCAAACGTGAACGTTACGACGGTTTGGAAATCCAGGACTTTATCCGACAAGTCAAAGAAAAATATCCTCATCAACTCTTAATGGCTGATACTAGTACTTTTGAAGAAGGGCTAGCAGCAGTCGAAGCAGGAATTGATTTTGTTGGAACAACCTTATCAGGTTATACTTCTTACAGTCCAAAAGTAGATGGTCCAGACTTTGAACTGATCAAAAAACTTTGTGAAGCAGGGGTGGATGTCATCGCTGAAGGGAAAATTCATACACCAGAACAAGCCAAACAAATCCTTGAATATGGGGTACGAGGCATTGTTGTCGGTGGAGCTATTACTAGACCAAAAGAGATTACGGAGCGCTTTGTTGCTGGTCTTAAATAACATAATCTCAAAACAGAGGAGAGTGGTCGATGCGTCGGATAAAATGAAAACGTATACAAATAGAAGCTTACTCACTATCCAATATGGACACGCTTATTAATTAGGAGAATACAAATGAAATTTAGAAAACTAGCTTGTACAGTACTTGCAGGTGCTGCGATTCTTGGCCTTGCTGCTTGTGGTAACTCTGGTGGAAGTAAAGATGCTGGAAAATCAGGAAGCGATAGCGGAAAAACAGAAATCACTTGGTGGGCATTCCCAGTCTTCACACAAGAAAAAACTGGCGATGGTGTTGGAACTTATGAAAAATCAATCATCGAAGCTTTTGAAAAAGCAAATCCAGATGTAAAAGTGAAATTGGAAACCATTGACTTCAAGTCAGGTCCTGAAAAGATCACAACGGCCATTGAAGCGGGAACAGCGCCAGACGTACTCTTTGACGCACCAGGACGTATCATCCAATACGGTAAAAATGGTAAATTGGCTGAGTTGAACGACCTCTTCACAGACGAATTCGTCAAAGATGTCAATAATGAAAACATCGTACAAGCAAGTAAGGCTGGTGACAAAGCTTACATGTATCCAATCAGTTCTGCTCCATTCTATATGGCCATGAACAAGAAAATGTTGGAAGATGCAGGAGTTGCAAACCTTGTAAAAGAAGGTTGGACAACTGATGACTTTGAAAAAGTTTTGAAAGCGCTTAAAGACAAAGGATATACACCAGGTTCATTGTTCAGTTCTGGTCAAGGGGGAGACCAAGGAACACGTGCCTTCATCGCAAACCTTTATGGCGGCTCTGTAACAGATAAAGATGTAACAAAATATACAACAGACGATCCTAAATTCGTCAAAGGTCTTGAAAAAGCTGCTAGCTGGATCAAGGACGGTCTATTGAACAATGGTTCACAATTTGACGGTGGAGCAGACATCCAAAACTTTGCAAACGGTCAAACTTCATACACAATCCTTTGGGCTCCAGCTCAAAATGGTATCCAAGCTAAACTCTTGGAAGCAAGTAAGGTAGATGTGGTAGAAGTACCATTCCCATCAGACTCTGGTAAGCCAGCTCTTGAATACCTTGTAAATGGATTTGCAGTATTTAACAACAAAGACGACAAGAAAGTCGCAGCAGCTAAGAAATTCGTTCAATTCATCGCAGATGACAAAGAATGGGGTCCTAAAGACGTTGTTCGTACAGGTGCCTTCCCAGTTCGTACATCATTTGGCAAACTTTATGATGACAAACGTATGGAAACAATCAGTAGCTGGACTAAATACTACTCACCATACTACAACACAATCAATGGATTTGCTGAAATGAGAACACTTTGGTTCCCAATGTTGCAATCTGTATCTAATGGTGACGAAAAACCAGCAGATGCTTTGAAAGCCTTCACTGAAAAAGCTAACGAAACCATCAAAAAAGCTACAAAACAATAAGCACTAAGTCAGATTGATTCCCCCTTTTCCCTGTGCACTACGGTGTAAGAAAAGGGGGACTTTTGTTTGAAATGTAAGGAACTGTCACGAAATTAAAATGAAGTTCTTACATAAGCGAATCTTAAAAAATTTCATTTTGATTTTAAAACAGTTCAAGAAAATCAAAAAATATTCTATTTGAAAGAGAGGTGCCGACTGTGAAAGTCAATAAAATTCGTATGCGGGAAACAGTGATTTCCTACGCTTTCCTAGCACCAGTATTGTTCTTCTTTGTTATCTTTGTCTTGGCTCCTATGATTATGGGATTCATTACAAGTTTCTTTAACTACTCCATGACCAGCTTTGAGTTTGTTGGCTTGGACAACTACATTCGTATGTTTAAAGACCCTGTCTTTACTAAGTCTTTGATCAATACCGTTATCCTAGTTATTGGATCAGTACCGATTGTGGTTCTCTTCTCGCTCTTTGTAGCATCTCAAACCTATCATCAAAATGCCATTGCCCGTTCTTTCTATCGTTTCGTCTTCTTCCTTCCTGTGGTTACAGGTAGTGTTGCCGTAACGGTTGTATGGAAATGGATCTATGACCCCCTATCAGGGATTTTAAACTTTGTCCTTAAGTCAAGCCACATCATCAGCCAAAACATTTCTTGGCTGGGTGACAAAAACTGGGCTTTGCTAGCGATTATGATTATCCTTTTGACAACATCTGTTGGTCAACCGATTATCCTTTATATCGCTGCTATGGGGAATATTGATAACTCATTGGTTGAAGCAGCGCGTGTTGACGGTGCGACTGAATTTCAAGTCTTCTGGAAGATCAAATGGCCTAGCCTTCTTCCAACAACTCTTTACATCGCGATCATTACAACCATCAACTCATTCCAATGTTTCGCCTTGATTCAGTTGTTGACATCTGGTGGTCCAAACTATTCAACAAGTACACTTATGTACTATCTTTACGAAAAAGCCTTCCAATTGACAGAGTACGGCTATGCCAATACTATTGGTGTCTTCTTGGCAGTGATGATTGCCATTGTCAGCTTTGCTCAATTCAAGATCCTCGGAAACGACGTAGAATACTAAAGAAAGGAGACAGTTATGCAACCTACACAAAAGAAGCCTTTAACAGCTTTCACTGTTATTTCAACGATTATCTTGCTCTTGTTGACCGTGCTGTTCATCTTTCCATTCTACTGGATCTTGACAGGGGCCTTCAAATCACAGCCTGATACCATTATGATTCCACCACAGTGGTTCCCTAAAATGCCAACCATGGAGAACTTCCAACAACTCATGGTGCAAAACCCTGCTATGCAGTGGATGTGGAACTCTGTATTTATCTCATTGGTAACCATGTTCCTAGTGTGTGCAACCTCTTCTCTAGCAGGCTATGTCTTGGCTAAAAAACGTTTCTATGGCCAGCGCATCCTCTTTGCAGTCTTTATCGCTGCCATGGCTCTTCCAAAACAAGTTGTCCTTGTACCATTGGTACGTATCGTCAACTTCATGGGAATTCATGACACTCTCTGGGCAGTTATCTTGCCTTTGATTGGATGGCCATTTGGGGTCTTCCTCATGAAACAGTTCAGTGAAAATATCCCAACAGAATTGCTTGAATCAGCTAAAATCGACGGTTGTGGTGAGATTCGTACCTTCTGGAGCGTAGCCTTTCCTATCGTGAAACCAGGATTTGCAGCCCTTGCAATCTTTACCTTCATCAATACTTGGAACGACTACTTCATGCAGTTGGTTATGTTGACTTCACGTCAAAACTTGACTATCTCACTCGGGGTTGCGACCATGCAGGCCGAAATGGCAACCAACTATGGTTTGATCATGGCTGGTGCAGCTCTTGCAGCCGTGCCAATCGTAACCGTCTTCCTTGTCTTCCAAAAATCCTTCACTCAGGGTATCACTATGGGAGCTGTCAAAGGATAATACTCTGCGAAAATTGAGTTCAAACTACGTCAGCATCACCTTGCCATACTTAAGTATTGCCTGCGCTTAGCTTCCTAGTTTGTTCTTCGGTTTTCATTGAGCATAAGAGAATACAGAGTTATAAGTGTCTACAAAATGTTGGGTATTTTCTTGCCTTAGAGATTTTGTCAGACACTTATAAACTTAATCTATGATTTTAGTTAACTATCAGAAACGAAGGAAACAGTATGATTTTTGACGATTTGAAAAACATCGCCTTTTACAAGGGAATCCATCCCAATCTAGACAAGGCTATCGACTATCTCTACCAGCATCGTAAGGATTCTTTTGAACTCGGTAAGTATGAGATTGACGGGGACAAGGTCTTTCTAGTTGTTCAGGAAAATGTCCTCAATCAAGCTGAAAATGATCAATTTGAACACCATAAACACTATGCAGACTTGCATTTGCTGGTAGAAGGGCATGAATATTCGAGCTACGGTTCACGTATCAAAGACGAGGCGGTAGCATTCGATGAAGCGAGCGACATTGGTTTTGTCCATTGTCATGAACGCTACCCACTATTGTTGGGCTATCACAATTTTGCGATTTTCTTCCCAGGAGAACCGCACCAACCAAATGGCTATGCAGGTATGGAAGAGAAGGTTCGCAAATATCTCTTTAAAATTTTGATTGATTAAAAGAATCAGGAGGAGCAAACATGGCACAAAAAGGAGTAAGCCTTATCAAGGCAGCATTTGATACAGATAATTTTCTCATGCGTTTCAGTGAGAAGGTCTTGGATATCGTGACAGCCAATCTTCTTTTTGTCGTCTCTTGTTTGCCCATCGTGACGATTGGAGTGGCAAAAATCAGCCTCTACCAAACCATGTTCGAGATTAAGAGAAGCAGACGGGTACCAGTCTTTAGAACTTATCTAAGGGCCTTCAAGCAAAATCTGAAACTGGGGCTTCAGTTGGGTCTGTTAGAGTTGGGCATTGTGTCATTAAGCTTTCTAGATCTCTATCTCTTCTGGGGACAGACAACTTTGCCTTTCCAGATTGTGAAAGCTATTTGTTTGGGGATTCTCATCTTCCTCACTCTGGTGATGCTGGCTAGTTATCCCATCGCTGCGCGCTATGATTTGTCTTGGAAAGAAGTGCTGCAAAAAGGGCTTATCTTGGCAAGTTTTAACTTTCCGTGGTTCTTCCTCATGTTAGCCATTCTCTTTCTTATTGTGATGCTTCTTTATCTATCCGCCTTCACTCTCCTTTTGGGTGGATCGGCCTTTATCCTCTTTGGTTTTGGTTTGCTAGTCTTTCTCCAAGCAGGTTTGATGGAGAAAATTTTCGCCAAATATCAGTAGGATGACTTGTTTCTGAAACTACTTTCAATCGTTACAGTTTCTAAAATACAAGTAGAAACTAAAATCTAAGTGTATACAAGATATTGAAAGCGATTTTCACAAGGTGTATACTAAACTTGTAAAAAATAGAACTGCTCTCAGCAGAAAAAAAGAAATCTTAGGAGAAAATCTATGTCAGATTTGAAAAAATACGAAGGTGTCATTCCAGCCTTCTACGCATGTTACGATGATCAAGGAGAAGTAAGTCCAGAGCGCACACGTGCCTTGGTTCAATACTTCATTGATAAGGGAGTTCAAGGTCTCTATGTCAACGGTTCTTCTGGTGAATGTATCTACCAAAGCGTAGAGGACCGCAAGTTGATTTTGGAAGAAGTCATGGCAGTTGCTAAGGGCAAATTGACCATCATCGCTCACGTAGCTTGCAACAATACCAAAGACAGTATGGAACTTGCTCGCCATGCGGAAAGTTTGGGTGTAGATGCCATTGCAACGATTCCACCAATTTACTTCCGTTTGCCTGAGTACTCAGTTGCCAAATACTGGAATGACATTAGTGCTGCAGCTCCAAACACAGACTACGTGATTTATAATATTCCTCAATTGGCAGGAGTTGCTTTGACTCCAGGTCTCTACACTGAAATGTTGAAGAATCCACGTGTTATCGGTGTTAAGAATTCTTCTATGCCAGTTCAAGATATCCAAACCTTTGTCAGCCTTGGGGGAGAAGACCACATCGTATTCAATGGTCCAGATGAACAGTTCCTAGGTGGACGACTCATGGGTGCAAAAGCTGGTATCGGTGGTACTTACGGTGCTATGCCAGAACTCTTCTTGAAACTCAATCAGTTGATTGCTGACAAAGACTTGGAAACAGCGCGTGAATTGCAATACGCTATTAACGCAATCATTGGCAAATTGACTGCTGCACATGGAAATATGTACGGTGTCATCAAAGAAGTTTTGAAAATCAATGAAGGTTTGAACATTGGTTCAGTTCGTTCACCATTGACGCCAGTGACTGAAGAAGATCGTCCAGTTGTAGAAGCAGCTGCTCAATTGATTCGTGAAACCAAGGAGCGCTTCCTCTAATCCATAAGGAGGTATTTATGACACACTACGTTGCAATTGATATTGGTGGAACCAACATCAAATATGGTTTGATTGACCAAGAAGGCCAACTTGTTGAATCGCATGAAATGCCAACTGAGGCGCATAAGGGTGGCCCTCATATCTTACAAAAGACAAAAGATATCGTAGCCAGCTATTTAGAAAAAGGCCCAGTAGCAGGTGTTGCCATTTCTTCTGCAGGAATGGTGGATCCTGATAAGGGTGAGATTTTCTATGCTGGCCCGCAAATTCCTAACTATGCAGGAACCCAGTTCAAGAAGGAAATCGAGACGAGTTTTGCTATTCCTTGTGAGATTGAAAATGATGTCAACTGTGCAGGTCTTGCTGAGGCAGTATCTGGTTCAGGCAAGGGAGCGAGTGTCACTCTTTGCTTGACCATTGGAACCGGTATCGGTGGCTGCTTGATTATGGATGGGAAAGTCTTCCATGGATTTAGCAATTCAGCCTGCGAAGTCGGTTATATGCATATGCAGGATGGGGCTTTCCAAGATTTGGCTTCTACGACAGCCTTGGTAGAATATGTGGCAGCAGCTCACGGAGATTCAGTTGACCAGTGGAATGGCCGACGCATTTTCAAGGAAGCTACTGAAGGAAACAAGATTTGTATGGCTGGTATTGACCGCATGGTAGACTATTTAGGAAGAGGCCTGGCAAATATTTGCTACGTTGCCAATCCAGAAGTGGTCATTCTCGGTGGCGGTATCATGGGGCAAGAGGCTATCCTTAAACCGAAGATCCGTACAGCCTTGAAGGCGGCCTTGGTACCAAGCTTAGCTGAAAAAACACGATTGGAATTTGCCCATCACCAAAATACAGCAGGGATGCTCGGTGCATATTACCATTTCAAAACAAAACAATCCTAGTTTGGAACTATAGAATTAAGAAAAACACTTAATCACTACTTGAGTGAAAACTGTTTTGCTTAATTCTTTTTTTTGATGATAGAAAAATTGTCAAGGTATATGAAAAGTAGCGGAGAGCCCCTTTAAGATAGCCTTAGAAGACGGTGCAAGCTCTTTACCTTGTTTCTAAAAACTAAACCTAAGTCAAGAAGAAAAAAATGATATAATGAGATGGGCGAGAAATTGACAAATTAGAATTTGTAAAGGTGAGAAAAATGCAATGGCAACACATCTAACTTAAATCGAAATACTATAAAATTACGAGGAGATGATAAGATGAACAATTATATAAAATTAAATGAAGATAGATGGAATAATGTAAAAAATGACTACACTGAGCCATTGACACAGGAAGAATTAGAAGAAGTTAGAAAACATCCAATTTCTGTTGCCTTAACTGTTGGGAAAAAAGTTCCGAAAGAATGGTTTGAAAAAGCCAAGGGAAAAAAGATATTAGGGTTAGCTTGTGGTGGTGGACAGCAGGGACCAGTTTTTGCTGCAAAAGGTTATGATGTCACCATCATGGATTTTTCTAAATCACAATTACAAAGAGATGAGCTGGTTGCTAAAAGAGATGGCTTAAAAATCACTACCGTTCAAGGCGATATGACCAAACCATTTCCGTTTGAAGATGAAACTTTTGATATTGTTTTTAATCCGGTTTCAAATGTATACATAGAAGATTTAGAAAACATATATAAAGAAGCCTCTCGAGTATTGAAAAAGGGCGGTTTGTTAATGGTCGGATTTATGAATCCTTGGATATACATGTATGATGCTGACATTGTATGGGACAAACCTGATGAGGAATTACTTTTGAAGTTTGCACTACCTTTTAATTCAAAAGAGCTTGAAGAGGAAGGCAAGATAACCATCAATCCAGAATATGGATATGAATTTAGCCATACCTTAGAAACGCAAATCAGAGGACAACTCAAAAATGGTCTCGCTATGATTGATTTTTATGAATCGTGTGATAAAAGACATCGATTATCACGTTATGGAGATGACTACATCGCTACACTCTGCATTAAACTATGATATTATAGAACGTACTTCTGAAGAATAGCTCATTTTATTTTACGATTAGAATTTCCCATACCCAAAATACCGCAGGGATGTTGGGTGCCTATTATCATTTTATACTCAATGAAAACCAAAGAGCAAAGTAGGGAGCGAGCCATAGGTTGCTCAAAGCACAGCTTTGAGGTTGTAGATAAGACTGACGAAGTCAGTTACCTATACGTACGGCAAGGTGAAGCTGACGTGGTTTGAAGAGATTTTTGAAGAGTATTAAAACAA
The DNA here is from genome assembly GCF_003943905.1 of Streptococcus mitis. Lineage (GTDB taxonomy): Bacteria > Bacillota > Bacilli > Lactobacillales > Streptococcaceae > Streptococcus > Streptococcus mitis_BC. The sequence continues at coordinate 650,543 of NZ_RJNS01000001.1, read as the reverse complement.
AACAATCCTAGTTTGGTTGAACCAAACTAGGATTTTCTAACGCGTTTTTGTCTACGATAGCCATTGAGTTTTTTATTTTCCCAATAGCTGTTAAAGATTTTTTCCTTGCTATCTCGATTGATTTCCAAAAAGTAGGCATAAATCAAATCTATTAAAATGAGCATAGGGAGCTGAGCGGAAATACGCTGGATGTAAGAAGATTGACTATGGCTTGCGACAAGGACTGTTTCGGTATAAGCCTGACTATTTTTGTTTGGAGCGCTGGTAAAGAGAATGGTCTTAGCCCCCATTTCCTTGGCATCCAACAAACTATCTAGAACGGATTGGGTAGTGCCAGATAGGGAAAAGCCAAGCACCAAACAATTTTCATCCATGATACTGGTCGTCCATGCAAAGCCATCCTGATCGGTCAAAGCTTCACAGACAACACCTAGACGCATAAAACGGAGTTTCATCTCACGGGCAATCAGACCAGAACTTCCCGTCCCAAAAAAGTAAACTCGTTCAGCGTCATCGATTAATTGGGCAACTCGTTCCAGTTGTTCTTCGTCAATTAAATCCTGTGTTTGTTCCCGTAGGTTGCTGTAGCTTCGTAAAACACGTTTGGTCAAAGGGCTGTGTTGGTGCGAATGAGTGTCCGGTTTATTGGCCTGGTGTTGGTATTGAAAAACAAATTCTCGATAGCCAGTAAAGCCACATTTTTTTGCAAAACGGGTAAGGGCAGCTTGGGAAACATGCAGTTTTTGAGTAACCTGTTGCGATGATAGATCATCCACAATCGTATCTACCTGCAAGAAATAACGAGCGATTTCCTGTTCTAACTCTGTTAATTCTTCAAAATGAAGATCAATAATAGTTGCGATATCCTGCTTTTTCATGGAGCTCCTTTTCATGAGTCAAACTCTTAAAAGTTGACGATTGCCAGCTTATTAACATCATTATATCATAGAAGTTAGGATAACCAAATAAAAAGGCATTTTCGATTAAAAGTCAAAAAATGCTTCGACTTTTCCAAGAGTTTCTCCGTAAAATATGGTACAATGAAAAGTACCGAGCTTCACCCGTTTGCTCTATTATTTTAGCTGAAAATGAAGGTGAAAATCGGGAATTTTTCTAGAAAAGAGTCTTAGTTGTATGAGAAAATTCAATAGCCATTCGATTCCGATTCGGCTTAATTTACTGTTTGCCATTGTTATCCTACTGTTTATGACCATTATCGGTCGATTGTTATACATGCAGGTACTGAATAAAGATTTCTATGAAGCAAAGTTGGCATCAGCCAGCCAGACTAGGGTGACAACCAGTTCAGCTCGTGGGCAAATCTACGATGCAACAGGGAAACCCTTGGTAGAAAACACACTTAAGCAAGTTGTTTCTTTCACACGAAACAATAAGATGACGGCGGCAGAGTTAAAGGAGACGGCTAAAAAACTGCTGACTTACGTGAATGTCACTTCCCCTGAACTCACAGACCGTCAGATTGCAGACTACTACTTGGCGGATCAGGACGTTTACAAAAAAACAGTCGAATCCTTACCAAGCGATAAACGCCTAGATTCAGATGGGAACCGCTTATCAGAAGCGACACTTTACAATAATGCGGTTGAAAGCATAGACGTGAGTCAACTTAATTATACAGATGACCAGAAAAAGGAAATCTATCTCTTTAGTCAGCTCAATGCTGTTGAAAATTTTGCAACGGGCACCATTTCAACAGATGCTTTAGATGATACTCAGGTTGCTCTTGTGGCTTCTGCATCCAAGGAATTACCGGGCATTAGTATTTCAACCTCATGGGACCGAAAAGTACTAGACACTTCTCTATCGTCTATCGTCGGTAGCGTTTCAAATGAAAAGTCAGGACTTCCAGCTGAGGAAGTTGACGCTTATCTCAAGAAAGGCTACTCTCTCAATGACCGAGTGGGAACTTCTTATCTTGAAAAGCAATATGAAGATGTTCTTCAAGGCAAACGCTCCGTCAAGGAAATCCACCTCGATAAACATGGAAATATGGAAAGTGTGGAAAATGTCGAAGAAGGAAGCAAAGGAAACAATATCAAGTTAACAGTTGACCTAGCTTTCCAGAATGGTGTGGATGACCTACTTAAGAGCTACTTTAACTCCGAGTTGAGTAACGGTGGAGCTAAATATTCTGAAGGAGTTTACGCAGTCGCTCTTAATCCTAAAACAGGTGCAGTTCTAGCCATGTCAGGTATCAAGCATGATGTTGAATCAGGCAAACTGAGCTCAGACTCTCTAGGAACAGTCACTAACGTCTTTGTGCCAGGTTCTGTTGTCAAGGCGGCAACCATTAGCTCTGGCTGGGAAAACGGGGTCTTGTCAGGCAATCAAACCTTACTTGACCAGCCCATAGTCTTTCAAGCTTCCTCTCCTATCAATTCATGGTATACCTTGTCCTATGGCTCTTTCCCTATCACAGCAGTTGAGGCTTTGGAATACTCTTCTAATGCTTACATGGTTCAAACTGCGCTAGGAATCATGGGACAAACCTATAAACCCAATATGATGGTAGCAACGAGTCAATTAGATACAGCTATGGGCAAATTGCGATCAACCTTTGGGGAATATGGACTCGGAGCTTCAACAGGGATTGACCTTCCAGATGAATCAACAGGATTTATACCAAAAGAATTTGATTTGGCCAACTATCTAAATAATGCTTTTGGTCAGTTTGACAACTACACACCTATGCAGTTAGCCCAGTATGTCGCGACCATTGCAAACAACGGCGTACGATTGGCTCCCCACATCGTTGAAGGCGTTTATGGAAACAATGACCAAGGTGGCTTAGGTAGTCTAGTTCAAGAAACATCCACCAAGGAACTGAACAAGGTCAATATCTCAGAATCAGATATGGCTATCTTGCAACAAGGTTTCTATCAAGTTTCGCATGGAACGAGTGCTCTGACAACTGGTCGTGCCTTTTCAAATGGTGCAGCCGTTTCCATCAGTGGAAAGACAGGTACTGCCGAAAGTTATGTTAATGGCGGTCAAAAAGCCAACAATACCAACGCAGTCGCTTATGCACCAACCGAAAATCCCCAAATCGCTGTCGCAGTCGTCTTTCCTCATAACACCAACCTAACAAATGGTGTCGGACCTTCGATTGCACGCGACATTATCAATCTTTATAATCAACACCATCCAATGAATTAGAAAGGAACTTATGCTGTATCCAACACCAATTGCCAAGCTGATTGATAGCTATTCAAAGTTACCAGGTATCGGGATCAAAACGGCTACCCGTCTAGCCTTCTATACCATTGGAATGTCTGATGACGATGTCAATGAATTTGCCAAAAACCTACTGTCTGCTAAGCGGGAATTGACCTATTGTTCCATCTGTGGTCGCTTGACCGATGATGATCCCTGCTCTATCTGTACAGATCCAACTCGAGACCAGACAACAATCTTGGTGCTAGAGGATAGTCGCGATGTGGCTGCTATGGAAAACATCCAAGAATACCACGGACTCTATCATGTCTTGCATGGACTCATTTCTCCGATGAATGGTATCAGTCCAGACGATATCAATCTCAAGAGTCTTATGACCCGTCTCATGGATAGTGAGGTTTCAGAGGTGATTGTGGCAACCAATGCGACAGCAGATGGGGAAGCGACATCTATGTATCTCTCTCGTCTTCTCAAGCCAGCTGGTATCAAGGTTACTCGCTTGGCACGAGGTCTAGCAGTGGGAGCAGATATCGAGTATGCGGATGAAGTCACACTCTTACGAGCTATTGAAAATCGAACAGAGTTGTAGGAGTAAACAAATTTACGAACTCAATTCATTTATACAAGAACGGGGAGACCGAGTTTGTCGTTATCGGTCTCTTTTTATATTTCTTTACTACTAGTACCATGTTCAAGTTTCAAAAAAGAAGCAAATATGATATACTAAGGTGCGAGTATTCTATTAGAAAATAGGACAGTAATATGAAACAAACGATTATTCTTTTATACGGTGGGCGGAGTGCAGAGCGTGAAGTCTCTGTCCTTTCAGCTGAAAGTGTTATGCGTGCGGTCAACTACGACCGTTTCACAGTCAAGACTTTCTTTATTAGTCAGTCAGGTGACTTTATCAAAACGCAGGAATTTAACCAGACACCAGGTCAAGAGGACCGTCTTATGACCAATGCGACCATTGACTGGGACAAGAAAATCGCGCCAAGTGCCATATACGAAGAAGGTGCAGTAGTCTTTCCAGTTCTTCATGGCCCGATGGGAGAAGATGGCTCTGTTCAAGGATTCTTGGAAGTCTTGAAAATGCCTTATGTTGGTTGCAACATTTTGTCATCCAGTCTTGCCATGGATAAAATTACGACCAAGCGTGTGTTAGAATCTGTAGGGATTGCTCAAGTTCCTTATGTGGCTATCGTCGAAGGCGATGATGTGACTGCTAAAATCGCTGAAGTTGAAGAAAAATTGACTTATCCAGTCTTCACGAAGCCGTCAAACATGGGTTCCAGTGTCGGTATTTCTAAGTCTGAAAATCAAGAAGAACTCCGTCAAGCTCTAGAACTTGCCTTCCAATATGACAGCCGTGTCTTGGTAGAGCAAGGGGTGAATGCCCGTGAAATCGAGGTTGGTCTCTTGGGCAACTACGATGTCAAGAGCACTTTGCCAGGCGAAGTGGTCAAGGATGTTGCCTTTTATGACTACGATGCCAAATATATCGATAACAAGATTACCATGGACATCCCAGCCAAGATCAGTGATGATGTGGTAGTTGTCATGCGTCGAAACGCTGAAACAGCCTTCCGTGCTATCGGTGGCCTTGGTCTGTCTCGTTGCGATTTCTTCTATACAGATCAGGGCGAGATTTTCCTAAACGAGCTTAATACCATGCCAGGTTTCACCCAGTGGTCTATGTATCCACTACTTTGGGACAATATGGGAATCGGCTACCCAGAACTAATCGAGCGTTTGGTTGACCTTGCCAGGGAAAGTTTTGACAAGCGCGAAGCGCATTTGCTATAAAAATGAAAGAGAGGGGTAGGAGCCAGAACCATCACCGCAAAGTGAGTCGAGTTCTCGGACTTCAACCCTTTTTAAAGGAGTAGAAATGAAATTAACAATCCACGAAGTTGCGCAAGCTGTTGGAGCTAAAAATGATGTTAGTCTCTTTGCGGACGCTCAGTTAGAAAAGGCTGAGTTTGATAGTCGTTTGATTGCTACAGGGGACTTGTTTGTGCCCCTCAAAGGTGCGCGTGATGGCCATGACTTTATCGAAACAGCTTTTGAAAATGGTGCAGCAGTAACCTTGTCTGAGAAAGAGGTTGCAAATCATCCCTACATTCTAGTAGACGACGTGTTGTCTGCCTTTCAAACCCTCGCAGCCTACTATCTTGAAAAAACGGGAGTTGATGTCTTTGCGGTTACGGGTTCAAATGGCAAGACAACGACCAAGGATATGTTAGCGCATTTACTGTCAACAATCTACAAGACATACAAAACTCAAGGAAATTACAATAACGAGATTGGACTTCCCTACACGGTTCTCCATATGCCTGAGGGAACAGAAAAATTGGTCTTGGAGATGGGGCAGGATCACTTGGGAGATATCCATCTCTTGTCTGAATTGGCTCATCCAAAAACAGCCATCGTGACCTTGGTTGGAGAAGCCCATTTGGCCTTTTTCAAAGACCGTTCTGAGATTGCTAAGGGAAAAATGCAAATTGCAGATGGCATGACTTCAGGTTCCTTGCTTTTAGCTCCGACTGACCCTATTGTAGAGGCCTACTTGCCAACTGATAAAAAGGTGGTTCGTTTTGGCCAAGGAGCAGAGCTGGAAATTACAGACTTGGTTGAGCGCAAGGACAGTCTGACCTTCAAGGCCAATTTCTTGGAACAAGACCTTGATTTGCCAGTGACTGGTAAGTACAATGCCACCAATGCTATGATTGCTGCTTATGTGGCTCTACAAGAAGGAGTTTCAGAGGAGCAGATTCGTCAGGCTTTCCAAAATCTTGAATTGACTCGTAACCGTACCGAGTGGAAGAAAGCAGCCAATGGAGCAGATATTCTGTCAGATGTTTACAATGCCAATCCAACTGCTATGAAGCTAATTTTAGAGACTTTTTCGGCTATTCCAGCCAATGAAGGGGGCAAGAAAATAGCAGTTTTAGCGGATATGAAGGAACTCGGTGACCAATCTATCCAACTCCATAACCAGATTATTTTGAGCCTATCTCCAGATGTGCTTGATATGGTTATTTTCTATGGAGAAGACATTGCTGAATTGGCTCAACTGGCCAGTCAAATGTTCCCAATCGGTCATGTATACTACTTCAAGAAAACAGGCGACGAAGACCAGTTTGAAGCCATGGTCAAGCAGGTTAAGGAAAGCCTCGGTGCCAATGACCAAATTCTGCTTAAAGGCTCTAACTCTATGAATCTAGCCAAGTTGGTAGAAAGTTTAGAAAACGAATGCAAGTGATTTTACCCAGTATCTGCAAAGAATGTTAGCCATTACGGATACTGGATTAACCTTTACAAAAGATCCTTTTGACCGCGAGCGCTACGAGGACTTGCGAGGTCTGTTTAGCGAAATGTTGAATCAGGTATCAGACTTTGATGCAGAAGAAGTGGCAGAAGTCTTGAAACCAACTTCCGCTTACGCGACTCCTCTGATGGACGTCCGTGCTTGGATTGTTGAGGATGAAAAAGTCTGTTTAGTTAGAGGAAAAGGAGAGGATAGTTGGGCTTTGCCAGGTGGATTTGGTGAAGTCGGCTATTCTCCAACTGAAAATATTCTCAAGGAAATTGAAGAAGAAACCGGTTTTACAGCAAAAACTGAAAGGTTACTTGCAGTTGTTGATACCAATCGTTTCCAACTACAGAGCAAACAATATGCAAAGTTTGTGTTTGAATGCCAACTTTTTGACGGACAATTTCAAGAGAATCAAGAAATTGCCGACCTTCAATTTTTTGCCATTAATCAACTGCCAGTCTTATCTGAAAAACGCATTACCAAGGAGCAGATGGAGATTCTTTGGCAGGTTTATCAGGGACAAAGAGAGCAATATATTGATTAGGTTATGCTAGAGAAGTCTGCAAATCAAAAAAGGGTGTCTGCAAGGTGCATTTCTGCGAGACAAATGATATAATAGGTTGCGAATTTAAGTCGCAAGTATTCTATGCTTAGTATAGAATCAAGCTTTTTCAAAAAAATTAAAAAGGTCGAGCAGTGACTTTTCTACTGCTCCGGCTAGATGAACGAGGAATAGAATATGAATTTGTGGGAACAATTATTTACCACACAGATATCAGAACCGCCCCAGTTTGAACTCCACTGGTATATTGGTTTGTTATGTTTATTGGCTTTTACTTTCTATGCTTCTTATCGCTTTCGCGACAAGGTGGCTTACCAGCGCTTTATTCAGATCCTTCAGTCTGTTCAACTGATTGTTCTGTATAGCTGGTATTGGGGGAATCTCATGCCTCTGTCAGAAAGTTTACCCTTCTATCATTGCCGTATCGCCATGTTTGTTATGCTCTTGATTCCAGGAACATCCAAGTACAAACAGTACTTTGCTCTTTTAGGAACTTTTGGAGCAACAGCAGCTCTGGCTTACCCACTCTTTGACCCTTATCCGTTTCCGCACGTGACCATCTTATCCTTTATCATCGGGCACGTGGCACTTTTGGGGAATGCGCTCCTATACTTGTTTAAGAATTATGAAGCTTCCCTGCTCAATTTGAAAAATGTGACAGTGATTACATTTTCTCTAAATGCCTTGATAGGTGTTGTCAACTTGGTTGTAGGTGGAGATTATGGATTTTTAAATAAACCACCACTAGTGGGGAATCACGGACTATTGGCTAACTACCTCATCGTGTCCAGTGTGTTGGTAGCAGCAATCAGCTTGACTGCAAAAGTAGTAGAGGTCTTTTTGCAACAAAGAGCAGAAAAAATGATTCAAGAGAAAGCCTAAGAAGGCCTTCTCTTTTTTGATTAAATATGCAAAATATAGCTGTAAGGATATAAAAATAATGATTGCTCCTGAGAAAAATCGTTCAAAAGACTTTTACAAAAAACCTAGAGGAAATTTATGAAAAACTAAGCACGATTGGATTTTTTGTGTTATAATATTTTGTGAATAGCTGTGTCTCGTCACAGTTATTGAAAATAGAAGTGAGAAACTTGGAAGACAGAGAGGACCCAATGTAATGACTAGAGATGGTTTTTTTACAGGCTTAGATATCGGAACTAGCTCCATCAAAGTGCTGGTTGCCGAACATAGAGATGGTGAAGTAAATGTAATTGGCGTTAGCAATGCCAAAAGTAAAGGTGTCAAAGACGGGATTATCGTTGATATTGAGGCTGCTGCTTCAGCAATTAAATCCGCAATTTCCCAGGCAGAAGAGAAGGCAGGAATTTCAATCAAGTCTGTCAATGTTGGTTTACCAGCAAACCTCTTGCAGGTTGAACCAACACAAGGAATGATTCCTGTAACATCAGATACAAAAGAAATTACAGATCAGGATGTTGAAAATGTTGTCAAATCAGCTTTGACAAAGAGCATGACGCCTGACCGTGAAGTGATTACGTTCATTCCTGAAGAGTTTATCGTGGATGGTTTCCAAGGTATTCGTGACCCTCGTGGCATGATGGGCGTGCGTTTGGAAATGCGTGGTTTACTTTACACAGGACCTCGTACCATTCTTCATAACCTTCGTAAAACCGTGGAGCGTGTGGGAATCCATGTTGACAACGTCATCATCTCACCATTAGCGATTGTAAATTCAGTTCTCAATGAGGGAGAACGTGAGTTTGGCGCGACAGTGATTGATATGGGTGGTGGACAGACTACAGTTGCAACCATTCGCAATCAAGAATTGCAATTTACAAATATCTACCAAGAAGGTGGAGAATATGTCACTAAAGACATTTCCAAAGTCTTAAAAACTTCCCAAAAAATCGCAGAAAGTTTGAAACTAAACTATGGTGAAGCTTATGTTCCACTAGCAAGTAACGAGACTTTCCAAGTTGAAGTCATTGGTGAAGTAGAGCCCGTTGAAGTGACAGAAAGTTACTTGGCAGAAATTATCTCAGCACGTATCAAACATATTTTTGATCAAATTAAACAGGAGTTAGACAGAAGACACTTGTTGGATCTACCAGGTGGTATCGTTCTGATCGGCGGAAATGCGATTTTACCAGGAGTTGTCGAATTGGCGCAAGAAGTGTTTGGTGTTCGAGTGAAACTCTATGTGCCAAATCAAGTGGGAATTCGCAACCCTGCTTTTGCACATGTAATCAGCTTGTCTGAGTTTGCTGGTAAATTGACAGAAGTGAATCTTCTGGCTCAAAAGGCAGTCAGAGGAGATGAATTCCTTCGCCAAAAACCAATTAATTTTGGTGTTTCAAATCAAAGTGTGACACCAATTATACAATCAACTCCAGTGCAACCAGCTACTGCAGCAACTGAAATTACACCTGACAGTGGCCTTGCTCCAAGAGACGAATTCCAAGCAAGTTCTCAAGATAAACCGAAATTAACAGACCGTTTCCGTAGCTTGATCGGAAGCATGTTTGATGAATAAAAGAGGAAAAGAAATTATGACATTTTCATTTGATACAGCAGCTGCTCAAGGTGCAGTTATTAAAGTAATTGGTGTCGGTGGAGGCGGTGGTAATGCTATTAACCGCATGATCGACGAAGGTGTTTCAGGCGTAGAATTCATTGCGGCGAACACAGACGTACAAGCCTTAAGTAGTACAAAAGCTGAAACAGTTATCCAACTCGGACCAAAGTTGACTCGTGGTTTGGGTGCTGGAGGTCGACCTGAGGTTGGTCGTAAGGCTGCTGAAGAAAGCGAAGAAGCATTGACAGCAGCAATTAGCGGAGCAGACATGGTCTTTATCACTGCTGGTATGGGTGGAGGATCTGGTACAGGTGCTGCCCCAGTGATAGCGCGTATTGCTAAAGATCTTGGTGCCCTTACAGTAGGTGTTGTGACACGTCCTTTTGGATTTGAAGGAAGCAAACGTGGTCAGTACGCTGTAGAAGGAATCAACGAACTTCGCGAACATGTTGATACTTTGTTGATTATTTCAAACAACAATTTGCTTGAAATTGTTGACAAGAAGACACCGCTTCTTGAAGCTCTTAGTGAAGCAGATAACGTTCTTCGCCAAGGTGTTCAAGGGATTACAGACTTGATTACCAACCCTGGTTTGATCAACCTTGACTTTGCTGACGTGAAAACTGTAATGGCAAACAAAGGAAATGCCCTTATGGGTATCGGTATCGGTAGTGGTGAAGAACGCGTTGTTGAAGCGGCTCGTAAAGCAATTTACTCTCCACTTCTTGAAACAACTATCGATGGTGCAGAGGATGTCATCGTCAACGTTACTGGTGGTCTTGATTTAACATTGATTGAAGCAGAAGAAGCTTCAGAAATCGTCAACCAAGCAGCTGGCCAAGGTGTAAACATCTGGCTTGGAACATCAATTGACGAAAGCATGAAGGATGAAATCCGTGTTACTGTTGTAGCGACAGGTGTTCGTCAAGAGCGTGTAGAAAAAGTTGTTGGTTCTTCAGTAAAACAAGCGGCTCGTCGTGAAGCTTCAAGACAACCGCACCCTCAAAATTTTGATCGTCATTTTGACCTAGAAGATACAGCAGAATTACCAAAACAAAGCCAACGACGCTTTGAAACAAGTCAATCTTCTGCTTTTGGTGATTGGGACTTGCGTCGTGAATCAATCGTTCGTCAAACTGATTCAGTCGTATCACCTGTAGAACGTTTCGAAGCACCGACTTATCAGGACGAAGATGAGTTGGACACACCTCCATTCTTCAAGAATCGTTAATCAATGGATTTGAAAAAAAATACAGAGTTCGTTTTTCAGCAGGTTGCTGAAGCTAGCCGAGAAGCCAATCGTGATCCAGCTTCTGTTTCAATTATTGCAGTGACGAAATATGTGGACGTAAAAACAGCGGAAGCCCTGCTTCCCCTGGGTGTTCATCATATCGGTGAAAATCGTGTTGATAAATTTTTAGAAAAATGTCAGACGTTAAAAGAATTCCCTGTCACTTGGCATTTGATTGGAACGCTACAAAGACGGAAGGTCAAAGAAGTAATCCCTTTTGTGGATTACTTTCATGCTTTAGATTCCTTGAAATTGGCACAGGAGATTCAAAAGAGAACAGATCATGTTATCAAGTGTTTCCTACAGGTCAATATTTCAGGAGAAGAAAGCAAGCACGGTTTTTCAAAAGAAGAATTACTAGAACTTTTGCCAGACTTGGCTCAGCTAGATCAGATTGAGTATGTTGGTTTGATGACCATGGCTCCTTTTGAGGCAGATTCTGATGAATTGAAACAAATTTTCAAGAAAACTCAGGAACTGCAAGCAGAAATTAGAGAAAAACAAATTCCTAATATGCCGATGACAGAGTTGAGCATGGGCATGAGTCGTGACTATAAGGAAGCGATTCAATTTGGTTCGACCTTTGTTCGAATTGGCACAGCATTTTTTAAATAGGAGAGATCTATGTCTTTAAAAGATAGATTTGATAAATTTATAGATTATTTTACAGAAGATGGGGAAGAAACAACTGCTACTTATCAACCTCAGGATGAGCAGATGATTGCTTCATCGAGTTCAGCTTCTAAAGAACTGCCAGCGCAGTTTCAATCAACCACTTCAAAAGATGCCAACATCACTCGCTTACATGCTCGCCAACAAGAATTGGCTATGCAAAGCCATCGTACAGATGAAAAAGTGACGATTGATGTTCGTTATCCTAGAAAATATGAGGATGCAACAGAGATCGTGGATTTATTGGCTGGAAATGAAAGTATCTTGATTGACTTCCAGTACATGACAGAGGTTCAGGCTCGTCGTTGTCTAGACTATCTGGACGGTGCCCGTCATGTTTTGGCAGGTAATCTGAAAAAAGTTGCGAGTACAATGTATTTGTTGACACCAGTCAATGTGGTTGTGAATATTGAAGATATCAAGTTGCCTGATGATTCTCAAAGTGCGGAATTTGGTTTTGATATTAAACGAAGTAGAGCGAAATAATGATTTTTCTGATTCGTCTAATCCAAAATGCAGTGAATATCTATTCCCTGCTTTTGTTAATCTATGCACTCCTCTCTTGGTTTCCAAATTCTTATGGTAGTTCACTAGAACGTTTACTGGAAAAGCTGATTAGACCGATTGTTGATCCACTTCGCCGTTTACCTTTACAATTTGGAGGTTTGGATTTATCCATTTGGCTAGCAATCTTAATCGTCCGTTTTTTGGGTGACAGCTTGATTCGTTTCTTGTTGATACTATGATGACAAATAAAGCGATTTACCAGCACTTTTCTCTTGATGATGCTCCCTTTATTGATAAGGGATTAGAGTGGATCAAGCGGGTGGAAGATACTTATGCTCCTGTCCTCACTGCTTTTGTCAACCCGCATCAGGAACAGATACTGAGGGTTTTGGCTGGGACCTATGAACTGGGCTGTGTGAGTAGCGGAGAATATATCCAGACGGAATTTGTCCGTGTCCTTCTGTATCCGGACTATTTTAGTCCGACACTGTCAGATTTTGAAATGGCATTGCTAGAGATCCATTATCCAAGTAGGTTTGAAAAGCTAACACATTCAAAGATTTTGGGGACAATCATCAATCAACTAGGAATTGATCGTAAGCTCTTTGGTGATATCTTGGTAGATGAAAAGAGAGCACAGATTTTTGTCAATCGTGATTTTATCCCTCTGTTTCAGGACGGGATACAAAAGATTGCCAGACTACCTGTGTCGCTGGAGGAATGTCCTTTCACCGATAAAATCATATCTGAGATCAATTATCAAGAACAAGAGATTTTGATTTCCAGTTTTCGTTTGGATTCCCTCTTATCAAGTGCCTTGAAATTATCCAGAAAGCAGGCTAGTCAACTCATAGAGAAAAAATCTGTTCAGGTAAACTACCACCCCATTGAAAAATTAGATTATCTAGTAGCTGTAGGGGATTTGATTAGTGTGAGAAAGTTTGGTCGTCTGAAGATTGTCAAAGAAAATGGGCAAACTAAAAGGGATAAGATAAAACTGACTATCCAATTATTATTAAGTAAGTGAGGAAAAGTATGCCAATTACATCATTAGAAATTAAAGATAAAACCTTTTCTACGAAATTCAGAGGGTTTGATCCAGAAGAAGTAGATGAATTTCTTGATATTGTTGTTCGTGATTACGAGGACTTAGTTCGCAATAATCACGAAATGGAAAGACACATTAGAAGTTTAGAAGAGCGCTTATCTTACTTTGATGAGATGAAGGATTCGTTGAGCCAGTCTGTTTTGATTGCTCAAGATACGGCTGAACGTGTAAAACAAGCTGCTCAAGAGCGCTCAAACAATATTATTCAACAGGCTGAGCAAGATGCCCAGCGCCTCCTTGAAGAGGCAAAATACAAAGCTAATGAAATCCTACGTCAGGCAACAGATAATGCTAAGAAAGTAGCTGTTGAGACAGAGGAATTGAAAAACAAAAGCCGTGTATTTCATCAACGTCTCAAATCTACGATTGAGAGCCAGTTGGCAATTGTCGAATCTTCAGATTGGGAAGATATTCTTCGTCCGACTGCGACTTATCTCCAAACAAGTGATGAAGCCTTCAAGGAAGTCGTAGGTGAGGTCTTGGGAGAAGCTGTTCCTTCGCAACCAGAAGAAGAGCCGATTGATGTGACTCGCCAATTTTCACCTGAAGAAATGGCTGAGTTACAAGCCCGCATCGAAGCAGGTAACAAAGAATTAGCTGAGTTTGAAGCTCAGCAGGCTAACAGTCAAGCGGAAGGTCATGTGTTAGATATCAATACGGTTGTAGAAGAGATACAGTCTCATTCAGTTGAGCCACAACATGAGGATTCAGAAATGATGACAGAGTATTTCTCAGTATCGCCATCAGCAACTGGAACTGCTTCTTCAACTACTAGCCATGGAGCACAACAAGAATCCGTTACAATATTATAAGAAATAAATGTGAGAACAAGATCTGACCAACTATATTTCCAGCGAGTAGGAGACGGTGTGAGTCCTGCAATCCCTAGTGGTGAGATTATCCTCTCAAGTAATCCAGTCTGAAAGCAGTAAGATTGGACGTTGCCCACGTTACGGGAAAAGAGGAAAAGAGGCTTTGTCTTTTTTCGAACAAAGGTGGTACCACGATTTTCGTCCTTTTTAGCGATTCGTGGTTTTTAATTTGTCTATATAATAAAGGAGATATAATGAAACTCAAAGATACCCTAAATCTTGGAAAAACTGAATTTCCAATGCGTGCTGGACTTCCTACTAAAGAACCACTATGGCAAAAAGAGTGGGACGAAGCGAAACTTTACCAACGTCGTCAAGAATTGAACCAAGGAAAACCGCATTTCACCTTGCACGATGGACCTCCCTATGCCAACGGAAATATCCACGTTGGGCACGCCATGAACAAGATTTCTAAAGATATTATTGTTCGTTCGAAATCGATGTCAGGTTTTTATGCGCCTTATATTCCAGGTTGGGATACACATGGTCTGCCAATCGAGCAAGTTTTGGCAAAACAAGGTGTCAAACGCAAAGAAATGGACTTGGTTGAGTACTTGAAACTTTGCCGCGAGTACGCTCTTTCTCAAGTTGATAAACAAAGAGAAGACTTTAAACGTTTGGGTGTTTCTGGTGACTGGGAAAATCCTTATGTTACCTTGACTCCAGACTATGAAGCGGCTCAAATCCGTGTCTTTGGTGAAATGGCTAAAAAAGGCTATATCTACCGTGGTGCCAAGCCAGTTTACTGGTCATGGTCATCTGAATCAGCTCTTGCAGAAGCAGAAATTGAATATCATGACTTGCTTTCAACTTCTCTTTACTATGCCAACAAGGTAAAAGATGGTAAAGGTGTCCTAGATACAGATACGTACATCGTTGTTTGGACAACTACTCCATTTACCATTACAGCATCTCGTGGGTTGACTGTTGGTGCGGATATCGATTACGTAGTCGTACAACCAGCTGGTGAATCTCGTAAGTTTGTGGTTGCTTCAGAATTGTTGACTAGTTTGTCTGAAAAATTTGGCTGGGCTGATGTTCAGGTCTTGGCAACCTACCGTGGTCAAGAATTGAACCATATCGTAACAGCTCACCCTTGGGATACGGCTGTAGATGAGTTGGTAATCCTTGGTGACCACGTTACGACTGACTCTGGTACTGGTATCGTCCATACAGCCCCTGGTTTTGGTGAGGACGACTACAATGTCGGTGTTGCCAATGGCTTGGAAGTGTTTGTCACTATCAATGAACGCGGTATTATGATGGAAAATGCTGGTCCTGACTTTGCAGGTCAATTCTATGACAAGGTTGTACCAACTGTTATCGAAAAACTGGGTGATTTGCTCCTTGCTCAAGAAGAAATTTCTCACTCATACCCATTTGACTGGCGTACTAAGAAACCAATCATCTGGCGTGCAGTACCACAGTGGTTTGCCTCAGTATCTAAATTTCGCCAAGAAATCTTGGACGAAATTGAAAAAGTGAAGTTCCACTCAGAATGGGGTAAAGTACGCCTTTACAACATGATTCGTGACCGTGGCGACTGGGTTATCTCTCGTCAACGTGCTTGGGGAGTTCCTCTTCCAATCTTCTACGCTGAAGACGGCACACCAATCATGACAGCTGAAACTATTGAACACGTGGCTCAACTCTTTGAGGAACATGGTTCTATCATCTGGTGGGAACGTGATGCCAAAGATCTCTTGCCAGAAGGATTTACGCATCCAGGTTCACCAAATGGCAAGTTCAAAAAAGAAACAGACATCATGGACGTATGGTTTGACTCAGGTTCGTCATGGAATGGAGTGGTGGTAAACCGTCCAGAACTCAAATATCCAGCAGACCTTTACCTAGAAGGTTCTGACCAATACCGTGGTTGGTTCAACTCTTCACTCATCACATCTGTTGCCAACCATGGCGTAGCGCCTTACAAACAAATCTTGTCACAAGGTTTTGCCCTTGACGGTAAAGGTGAGAAGATGTCTAAATCTCTTGGAAATACCATTGCTCCAAGCGATGTTGAAAAACAATTTGGTGCGGAAATCTTACGTCTCTGGGTAACTAGTGTTGACTCAAGCAACGACGTGCGTATCTCTATGGATATCTTAAGTCAAGTCTCTGAAACTTACCGTAAGATTCGTAACACCCTTCGTTTCTTGATTGCTAACACTTCTGACTTTAACCCAGCTCAGGACGCAGTCGCTTACGATGAACTACGTTCCGTTGATAAGTACATGACCATCCGCTTTAACCAACTTGTTAAGACCATTCGTGATGCTTACGCAAACTTTGAATTCTTGACCATCTACAAGGCCTTGGTGAACTTTATCAACGTTGACTTGTCAGCCTTCTACCTTGACTTCGCCAAAGACGTTGTCTACATTGAAGGTGCAAAATCACTCGAACGTCGTCAAATGCAGACTGTCTTTTATGACATCCTTGTCAAAATCACAAAACTCTTGACACCTATCCTTCCTCACACTGCGGAAGAAATCTGGTCATACCTAGAGTTTGAAGCTGAAGACTTCGTCCAATTGTCAGAATTGCCAGAGGCTCAAACCTTTGCTAACCAAGAAGAAATCTTGGATACATGGTCAACTTTCATGGACTTCCGTGGACAAGCTCAAAAAGCCTTGGAAGAAGCTCGTAATGCAAAAGTAATCGGTAAATCACTCGAAGCCCACTTGACAGTTTATCCAAATGAAGTGGTGAAAACTCTTCTTGGAGCATTGGATAGCAATGTGGCTCAACTTTTGATCGTGTCAGAATTGACCATCGCTGAAGGTACAGCTCCAGAGAGTGCAGTAAGCTTTGAAGATGTTGCCTTTACAGTTGAACGCGCTGCAGGTGAAGTATGTGAGCGCTGCCGTCGTATCGATCCAACTACTGCAGAACGTAGCTACCACGCAGTTATCTGTGACCACTGTGCAAGTATTGTAGAAGAAAATTTTGCGGATGCAGTCGCAGAAGGATTTGAAGCGAAATAATCAGAATAGACTGAGAAAGGTCGCTAAAATCATAAAAAACGCATAATATCAAGAGTTCAAGTGCTTTGATATTATGCGTTTTATCATGGGAAAATTTACTAGTCCATTTCCTCAAATGAAGTTCTTCCTGGCCTGTCTGTGTAGATAATTAACATAATCAACTATTCAGTTTTCTCATAATTTTATATTTCCACTAATTATAAAGAGACTATCGAACTTAAAATTATTTTTTGAAAATCAATATTTATTATAAAATTTTATAAGACTGTTTAATTTTTAGATAAATTATGATTGAATAATACCTATAAAAATTTTAAGGAGATTATTATGAAAACAAATACACTTGCTCGTGTCAACGCTATTTTTGGTCTTATTTCAGGAATTGTATTGCTTTTAGCGCCAGTCATCATGTTTATCATGGCTATTGGAGCTGCTGCGGCAACTGAAGACGCAGATGTAACGGTTGGGACATTGACAGGGCTCTCAATTATTTTGTCATTGGTTAAAATTGCTGTTTTAGTATTGGGAATTGTGGCTATAGTTTATTATAAAGATGATGAACGTGTTACGAATGCACCTTCTGTTTTGCTCATTGTAGGTGGTGCGGTCGGCTTGATTCCATTTTTGGGATGGGTAGGTGGAATTCTAACCATTATTGGTGGTTCACTTTACTTTGGAACATTGAAAAAATTTGTAATTGAAGAGTAGTAGTTTTCCAATTATTTGGATGGGACTATTTCATCGTCTATCGAGAACAATTATGATAGTGTGATAAAGAGAAGACTGATAAGCTCTCCTCTTTTTCGTTGATTTTGACTAGCTTTTTTGTGAAAAATTGTGTAAAATAGAATAGATAAACGAGGGAAACCTCGAAAAATAAAAGGAGAATCCATCTAATGGTAAAATTGGTTTTTGCTCGCCACGGTGAGTCTGAATGGAACAAAGCTAACCTTTTCACTGGTTGGGCTGATGTTGATTTGTCTGAAAAAGGAACACAACAAGCGATTGACGCTGGTAAATTGATCAAAGAAGCTGGTATCGAATTTGACCAAGCTTACACTTCAGTATTGAAACGTGCGATCAAAACAACAAACTTGGCTCTTGAAGCTGCTGACCAATTGTGGGTTCCAGTTGAAAAATCATGGCGCTTGAACGAACGTCACTACGGTGGTTTGACTGGTAAAAACAAGGCTGAAGCTGCTGAACAATTTGGTGATGAGCAAGTTCACATCTGGCGTCGTTCATACGATGTATTGCCTCCAAACATGGACCGTGATGATGAGCACTCAGCTCACACTGACCGTCGTTACGCTTCACTTGACGACTCAGTTATCCCAGATGCTGAAAACTTGAAAGTGACTTTGGAACGTGCCCTTCCATTCTGGGAAGACAAAATCGCTCCAGCACTTAAAGATGGTAAAAACGTATTCGTAGGAGCTCACGGTAACTCAATCCGTGCCTTTGTAAAACACATCAAACGCTTGTCAGATGACGAAATCATGGACGTGGAAATCCCTAACTTCCCACCATTGGTATTCGAATTTGACGAAAAATTGAACGTAGTTTCTGAATACTACCTTGGAAAATAATTTATAAACAGAAAGCCTAGGATAGACAGTCTGACGCTCAGCACTCTAAAATAATCTGAGTTCATACATCTTATAAGTGAATTAAAAGACGGTTCAAAAAATGAGCCGTCTTTTTTCTATTATTCGTCAAATATAAATATTGGTTTTTGGGGGTTAGATACCTTAGATTTGAATAAGAGAAGATAATCTTAGTTTTATCTGGCAGTATAACTAGACTGTAACTCCTTAACTTATTTTTCTTCTTTTTCCGCCTTACGTTTTTCTTCGTGCTTATCCAGACTTTTCGAAAAGAATTGCTGGGTTAAATCTGTCAGCCAATCTGCTAAACGGTCGCCTGCGAATTGAATAGCGATAAGAATTCCAGTTGCTACAATAAAAACTAAAATCAAGTAATTATCCAAATTAGCCATTTTAATTATTTTCTCCTTGTTTTCTTGCTTCTACTAAAATATCTTTAAAATCGTCATCTTGCCAAAGTGTGAAAAAAGTAATTCCACCAACTATAACAGAGACCATCACACCTGTAAGACTACTTCCACGCTTTTTCGAAACCAGTTCGTTTATCTCTTTGCCTGCGGATTTAAATAGCCCAGCTGAGAGATACGAATCAGGTTTAAATACAGAACCTGCTGTATAGCTTTGCCCGTAATAAAGTACCGAACCATTATCTCTAAATCCATAAAATAGAAACCCAATGATAGCTATTGTTATAATTGCTAATCGAATTTTAATGCTATTTTTCATATTATTCCACCTTTTTAAATTCAAACTTTAATGAATTTTCCCCAATCATAAAACCATTCTGGTTATCAGAATTATCATTCAATGGCTTATTTTCGAAATATAAAGTCTTTTGGTCATCGGACAGGGTTGCAATTCCGGAAATATTTTTTCCTTCAATTACAATTTTGTCGCCTTTTTGATGCCATTTGGCGGAGAAAGTTTCGCCGTTATCTATTGTTAAAGTTCCGTCTTTTTTTATCTCCATAGTAGCATTCCAGTGAATATATTTAGAGATAATTGAAGCAAGGTCGGCTTGTCCAGTTGCTTTACCTGCAATTTTTGCACCATCTTCTCTAACACTTCCTTGGTCGAAGATATCGGTCTTCCACTTGCCTGTAAAGTTCTTAGGGGAACTACAGCCTAAAAGCATAAAACATGACAGTGAAATTATAAATGAGAAAAATAACTTTCTTTTCATTGACACTCTTCCTAATAAATTACCAATATCTATCAAAGGCACTAAGAATATAGCTTAGGTCTTTGGATTGTTCTTTAATCTTCCCACCAACGACTAATTGATATTCAATTCCACCAAGAAAACCACCTGAGCTTTCAATAACCTCAACCAATTCACCACGAACTACTTTTTGATTTAAACGAGTATTCATTTTAAGCCTCTCTCTATTTGAATATTTTATGGCACAATACCACAATCTCGTGCTAATTCTTCTAATGTAAGTCCAGAATACCGTCGTAGGTTCGACAGTTCCTTCTCGATTTCCAGTCTTCCACCTGAAGAATCAACTCTCCATTGCAAAATTGATTCCATAGCTCGAATACTTGCTTCAATTGTCTCTAAAGTTTCTTGAAGCGATTCTCTTTCTTGAGTTAGACTGATGTATTGTTCACGGTCTGCCGAAGCCATTCGTCCACCCAGTTCGTTAATATCAGCCATTACTTCTAAGCGAATTCTTTTCGATTTCTCAAGAATTTTCATCGCTAATTCTTGTTTTTTAGTGTATTTATCAATGGCAGATTTTCTATTAAACCAGAAAATTCCACCAGCAATTGCAATTACCAATATGAAAAAAGCCATATTTTCTCCTTAATAAAACCTCTAAGTATTTGTAGCGCATTAAAAATCGTATTTATTTTAATACGAAATACCTCCTTTTTTTATTTTCACTCAAAAAATCCCTGCTACAATAGGGGTTGAGTTTGTTTTAGTTAACGGTCGTCAACTAAAACAATGAAAAAATAAAAATGCCAATTCAACAAGGTAACTAAAACCTTATTAAATCAGCATTTTAAATATTTTTATTGATAACTTTGATTGTTTTAACAAACGACCGTTTGCTAAAACTGTTGATGAGTTTAATTTACTATTTTTCTAAGGATTTGTCAATCAATTATAGGTGATTTTTTCTATTTATTTGAATACTATTGCGCCTTAGCACATTATATATGGTTGCGGTGGAAATATTCAGCTGATTCGCAATATTTCGAACGGATATTTCTTTTTGCTGGTATTGTGTAATAATTTGCTTTTCTTTATCTTTCGCTATTCCTTTATTGCCAAGCTTCACACCTTTTTCTTTCGCTTTACGGAGTCCGTCTTTAGTACGCTCAGAAATTGCTTGAAGCTCCCATTCTGCCACATAACCCAACATCAAACAAAAGAATTTTCCAGTTAAAGAATCTGTTTCAATATTTTCATGAAGAGATTGAAGGCGAATACCATGATTGGTTAAATCTTCAATAATAGCAGAGAGGTGAAGCATCTTTCTTGTAAGCCTATCTAATTTATATACGACAAAATTTGTTTTAACCCCTTGTTTAGCATAATTTTTGGCTAATTTTAACGCCTTATCAAGCTTCGGTCGCTCCTGATTTCCGCCTGAGTCTTTTTCGATATAGAGTTTATCGCAAAAGCCGAGCGCCTCTTTTTGAACGGATAAACCCAATTCTTGTCGATTATCTGTTGAGCTAACGCGAGCATAACCGATAGTTATGGTTTTGATATTTTCTAATTTGTTCTTGTGATGATTTGTCAAAATTTCTCCTTTCTTTACTATTGTAGCAGGGTGACTATATTTTAGAAAAAAACTTAGTTAAAAGAAAAGACTCGCGATTTTCGCAAGTCTGATAGGTTATATAATGTTCGTATTGATAGTATATTATTTAGTATACGATGTTACCATGAACTGTAAAAAAGAAAAAACAATGTGACGCGTAATAGTCTAAACAATCTGAGTTTAGACACCTTTAAACATTAAAAGACGGCTAAAATAACTGCCTCTATTTTATAGTCTTGGAAAGTAAGGCTATTAATGCTTCAGATTCTCCAGAGTTATCCGTCTTAACAAGACCAGTTTCTGTTTTACTGAATAAAGCATGAAAAATTATCAAGCGTTCTTCCTTATCTACATCTTTACCGTTATAAACTAGTGCTTGATAAAATCTTGTTAAAGCTTCTTTTTGTTCATATTCCATTGCCATATGTTGACTTGAAATAATAATCTTAATAACAATTCTAATAAGGTATATCAAAAAAGAAATCAGTGCGACATAAATAAAGGATTGCGGAAGAAATGGAATATCTTTTTCTGTTCCTCGTAGATAATCATGTATACTAACTAGTAATGATCCTGCAGAAAATATTAGAGCAACAACAAATGTTGCAAGTCCTCCCATCCACCATCTAGTTTTTATCGTATAATTCTTTGAACGTTCTTTCCATAATTTTTCAGGTGCTTCAAGCTGTAGTTTTTTCTCATAGGTATCTTCTAGAATCTTTATAGATGCCTCTTTGTTATTTTGCCATTGTTCAAGATCGTGTTTAAAATCATCTACTTCACGAGAATGTTCTATGAAAATTTCTCTAATTTTTTTATCATTTTTATCAATTAAGTTAGCTGTTTGTTTAAAGTGTTTTTCAGTTTCCTTGGCCATATTGTCCATAGATTCCGAAACAGGCTGGACTAGGTTCTTCTGAATTTCTCTAATAGGAATCTTGAGCTTAGGCATCTCTCTGTTGAGGACAAACAAAGCAGGCAAATTTCGATATGATTCAGTAGATGAAAGATAATAACCGATATTGTTCTTATTCTTTTCAATCTCAATATAACTTCTTATAGCATCCAGCAGGTAGTTTGTAGCCCAGCTTTTTAAGTAAAAATCGGCAAACAATCTTATACTTACTATATCTTTATCTTTATCGATTGGACTATTAATATCTATTCGATAGGTTCTTTTTTCCGTTGAACCCTCACTTGAATAATTTGAACTAAAATAGTTATATATGAAATTAGCTATTTCTTGATAATTAAATTCTTCCTTATTCTTGAGAAAATCTTTTAATTGCTCAAATTTCGTCTTCCAATTCGTCCAATTTTCAAGAATAGGAGTGGCTAGATCATTCTCTTCTTTTTTTTGTTCCCAATATTTATAATTCGATTGAATTGTAGATTCTAACTCAGAGAATTTTAGTTTAGGCTGGTCATAGTTTAGATTGTAGCCATTATTATTAATCTCGAATGAAAAATATTCATCCATAAAATTGGAAATTTGGGCATTAGTTTTTTTGGCCATTCAAACTCCTTGTCTGGTTTAATTTTATTAATAAATTGTCTCTTAATTAGTATTAGCTAGAAGAATACCAATTTACACTCATTATATCATATTTTATATGTCCTTTGGATGATATCGCTACTCCATTAAACATTTTAGCATATTTACGAGCTACCCCCCAAAAATAGTGTTTATTTGAATTTTAGTGAAAGTTACAAGAAAAAAGTATAGAAAAGAGAAAATTCAATTGAAATAAAGATAAAAATTTTCAGTAGAAAGCAATATATTCAATCTTGACATTATTGTAAATGTATGGTATAAATTATATAAGGAATAATGGGGGTATATACCAAATACCCATCAGATTAGAAAACGAGGAAATGCATTATAAAGATTGCTATTGAGATTTAGATGAAGCTATATATCAACAATCAATTCTCATGGCAACGCCTACTATTCATTATAGCTAGGCTTGTGAAACTATGAATTTGATTGTGATATATGTTCATCTAACTTTAGGGCACTTCTGCGTAATGCGTTTCCTCTTTCTGTTCTTATTCCGACCGAGTATTTGAGGCACTTTTCTTCTCTTATCCAGGAGGTGAAAAATGACTTTATTTAATTTTTATCTAAGACACAAAGATGAAGTGAATAATATAATTAGATTAGGAGCAGGTTTAGCTATCACTGTTTTAGTGGAGCCAAATGCCTTCCCAACTCGTATTACTACAGCTATTCCTTCAGTTTTGGAGTCTACGCACTTGCTTTACTGCAAAAAACAGTACTCGTCACGAAGAGTATCTGAAACATTAGAACCACCACCGCAAAAATTGATACAAAGGTTTGTCTTTGCGTCAATTAGAGTGCTGTTGCTTTTGCTTATCCGCCCGCCTAGGTCGGAGGTGCTGTGGCTAAATACAGCAGTAGAAGCAGTTGACATTCTATTGTTATTGTACTCTGCTTTTCGAGCTAGACGGTCTAATCTGTCACCTAATAAAAAGCGGCTATACCATAATAGGCATAACCGCGAATAACTGATCCCCAGTGGTACTTTTTACCATTGGGGGAACTAAAAGGTGCTTCGCCATTTTGCAAACTGCCATTTGCAAAATGCTACTCGGTTAAAGAACTGCTTCCGTTTTCGGAAGTGGTTTTTTATGTTTGAGTTACTATTTATTATATTTTCAGAAAATTCAAAATTTTCGAAAATGTACAAAATACATTCATCATATGAAAACGACGAACTCTTTTTATTTTTTGGGAAAGTGAATCCCCCAAATTTAATAATAACTTTTCGAATTATATCAAAAATTGTCTAACTTGTCAATATTAAAATTAGACGTTTTTGAAAGATAAAATATCTTTCAGATCTATTATATCACATATTCAAATAGATAAGCAATCTTTTGTATGAATAATTTAGTTAATTTTAAAAAAATCTTTAGATTTTTTGTAATATACTTTATGATATCGAAACATTTTTGTAATAAAAATCGTGTATGGATATTATCTCGTTTAAAAATCATCTACACCCAATATTTCTATATCAATAGGTAATCCTCTAACTTTATTTTTAAACTCTTCTCCTAACTCCCTAAAAAACTCATTATTAGTTTCAATCTTCAAAATCTCAATCAAGGCCTTGGCGGTATCTGTTAGGTGAAAGGCACTGTATTCGAATGTTATTCTTTCGTCGGATTCAGTGGTGAAAGTTAAGATGAGGTTATCATTTTGGAAGCCAGAAAGCTCACCTTTTTCTACAATTATCTCATGTCTGCCACCACCAGAAATTAAACCATATTCAATCAGGCGTGAAACTTCATTGCCTTTAACGCCGTATTTAGTGAACAAATCCAAAAAATCAGCGTGCGAAATTAAATAGTAATCTAAAACAGCTTCGCCCGAAAACTCGTCAAAAGAATTGTCATAAAAAGTAAATGGGGCTATTTTTCTGAACAGTTGAAGTTCTTCTTCTGAAAAACGGTTTAAGTCTTGAGTAATCCGCTTCGAATAACCGTTAGCTCGTGACACAAGCTCTTCTAATGGTTTTGAGATAACTTCTGTTTCTTGGCTAAAGTCTGGCTCAATATACTGTTGATGTTTGTTGTGCTGGCAAGCTAAAGTATAAAATAAACACTCAGCCAGAAAAAGATAAGGTCGGTCTTGGTGATTGAACTTGTAAGACTGCTTTAAACCTAATAAAACAGACTTTGGCAGATTTTGCGATTCTTCTATTAGGTCAAAAAAATCTTCTATCGTATCTGCCAACAAGAACTTATTTTCTTTATAGTTGGTGTCGTTTAATCGCTTCTCAGCTTGAAAGATGTAGCTGGAAAAGCCTTTTTCTGCTATCTCATCTTGGACGATCCCGTAAAGGGTTCGTCCTTTATTTTGTCCTGTAAATAATTTATTAAAGGTTGTATCCGATAGATAAGCCAAAGAGTCTGCGTGTAAGACGAGCGATAAGCCGACGCTAACTTTCTTTCTATCAGACCAAGTCGTTTTATTGGCGTGTTTTAAAATAATAGAAAACAGACTAGGAATATCAAACATCAAGCACCTCCGAAACTGGCAAGATTTTAGCACAATTATTGGCAACAAATCACGCTTGGACTTTTCTATAATAAAGTCATAAGTTAGCTAACTTAAAACAATTATATCAAAATTAAAGGAGAAATCTCATGAATTCACTACACAAATCAACTAAAGAAACGGCTTTGGCTCAAATCGCAAATCCGTATCAGTTAGCAGTTGCTAAAGAGCTTAGTCATAAGATGGCTAGCACCCAAGCACAGGAGCTCTTAGCTTCAGACATTCTTTTTAAAATCGGCAATCTTGCTTTAATTCAAGCTGAGATTATTAAGAACAATCCCGAAGCATTGGCTTATACAGATTATGTTATTCGAGCATTTACTCACTACACTACTGAGAAATTAAAATAGGAGTATTATGATGAATATCTTTCTTATTCTTTCCATTATTTTTGTAACTTCGTATTTGCTAGTTTCGATTTGGGATTTTCTAGATGAAGAAGACGATACAGCACCAGAAGAACAGGCTCTGGCGGAGTTCCTCCAGCTCCGCCAAGAAATTCAAGAAGCCTACCTAATCGCCCAAAAAGAATTGTTTAAACGGCGTAAGTTTTAGCCCTATTTGAACTAGACAAAAGGACAAAATATGTTGAAATATACTACTGTTTCATTGCCTAAAATTCATTCCAATCGCTTTTAAAACTGAAGACAGTGAAATTTAACTTTTCATCAATTTTCTTGTATAAATGAAGGCAGAAAGGAGGCCAGCTATGAAAAAACTAATGTCATATATTCTTGGATTTGTTGCTTGTGCTTGGCTTATTAATTGGGCGGTGAAACTAATTCTAGAAATTTGGTGGTTCTTGGTTTTGATGACTGCGGTTATTTTCATTGGCTGGTTCGCCTTTCGGATTATTAATTCTAAAGATTGGAGGTAGAAATGAAAAGAAAATTCGAAGCCTTGTCTTGGAGTGAGTGGAATTGGCAACGTCCTTTTTCTGAAGAAGATGTCAAAAGTTTGCTTGGTCAGTTGGTCGGTCTAACTCGGCGTAAAAGCATTGTTTTTGAAGTTCGCATGACTAAAAATCGCGTACAGTATCTTCTGGGGACGGAAGAACAAGATAAACGTCATATTCACCAGCTAATTCAATCACATCGAACTATTCAGTTTTCAAGAGTTGCAAAACGTGAAAAACTTTCGGTCGCGCGGTTAGTGAATATCAAAGAATCTCACTATGCTTTAAAAGCGGACTCTGTAGAAAATATGATACGTTCAAGCCTTACAATTTCAAAAATACTTCATCCAGACGAAACAGTAGTTGTTCAGTTGGTCATTGGTGCAGGCTCACCACCTCGCCCGCAACCAAAAGACCTGCCTAATTTATCTGCCAAGTGGTATCAAGTAATCACCAACAATATTCCTGAACTATCTGAAAACTCCAAGAAGCTCATGCGCCAAAAGTTGAACCAATCTACTTTTAAGTGTGAAATTCGTCTTGGTGTTCAATCTCGCAGTATTTTGCGAACAAAGGAATTTTTTGATAGCCTACTTAGTAGTTTTCGCATGATGGAATCAAATGCGATCATCGAATTAAAACCATTAGCTATCCAAAAACTTAATCAAACACAACCTTCCTGGTCTTTCCCGTACAGTCTATCCGTCTCAGACTTAGCTTGTTTCATGCTTTTACCTATTGGAGAAGAAAATATTGCAGGTGTGCCAAATGTTCACCCTAAATTAGTAGCTCCGCCTTTGGGCTACAATGTTAATCGGAAGATTCAGCGAAGTTTGGCGCAAACGGTTGAAAGTCAACCAAGACCAATTCAAATTCCAGCTCAAGCTGGCAAAAAGCACACTGTTTTTCTCGGCTCAACTGGTTGTGGCAAAACTACCGCCATGAGTCACTTGATTTTATCAGATATAAAATCTAAACATCATAGTGTAGTTGTAGTAGACGCAAAGGGTCAACTCACTCATGAACTTTTAGAGCGTACACCAGATGAACACGATGAAGATATAGTAGTCATCTCGCCAACTGCCAAACGAGTTGTTGGTATAAATCCTTTTGAACTAACTAAATATGGTATCGAGCCAGAAGTTATTGCAGATTATCTGTTAGAGCTATTTAAAGGACTTTATCCTGAACATTTTGGAATTTACTCACTGGATATTTTGTCACATAGTTTTTTAACTCTGGCGCGCATTCCAAACACTTCTTTAGTGATGTTACCAAGTTTACTCACTAATCAGTCCTTTAGAAACAAACTATTAAAAGAGTTAAAAGACCCAATCGGACTGGAAAGTTTTTGGAACTGGTTTGAGCTACTCAGTGAAGCTCAACGTCACCAGATGTTAAATCCCATTTTGAATAAATTCCGACAGTTTCTACTTCGTCCGCAACTTCGGGCAATGTTGGGACAAACTAACCCAAATTTCAGTCTTGCGGAAATCTTCAAAAGCCGAAAAATTGTATTGATTCCACTAAATAAAGCGGTAATTGGTTCAGAATCTGCGAAACTCATCGGTAGCCTAATCACTTCAATGCTCTGGATGTTAATTTTGCGCCAGTCGTCAGTTGAGCCAAACAAACGCCAATCGGTCTTTATCTATATTGATGAAACACCGAGTTTCTTAGGAATCCCTAACGCTAACTTAGACGAAGCACTTTCTCAATCTCGCCAGTTTAATGTTGGCTGGAATATTGGTTTTCAACACCTCGCCCAAATGTCGCCTCAGTTAAAAGCTGGAATTGAATCTAATGTTGCGAATAAAATTGTTTTTGGCTTAAATCTTGATGAAGCACGCGAAATGGCAAAATATACTCTGGAGATTGATAAAGAAGATTTTTACAGCTTGCCACCATTTTGGGCATATATTAGAACAGAAATCTCTCCTAACACCTACCGTTGGATTATCAGTAAAACCTACCCACCTAAACCAAAAAATAGAGATAGTCGTGTGCCATTTTTAAATAGCTTGAGCCGATACGGACAAGATATTTCAGAAATTGAAAGCCAATTCGAAAACTACATTTTTGAAAAATCTTCTTCGAAAAATGAAAATTCTAACCAAAAATTAACAGATTTAGGGCGCAAAAAGCGTTCCAATCGCTCTTCGAATCGTGTTGATGAAGAAAATTCTTCCACCCCTGATAAATAAAGATTTTTAGGATTTTTACTCACACGACTTACTCCGTAACTAAGCACATTTTACGGAAAGTACACCTTTAAATTTAATGGAGAACAAAACAGATGAAATGGAATCAATTAACTAATGAAGATACACAGATTCTTTACTTTTTAAATCAAGCTAGATATGCCACTACTAACCAACTAGCCAAACTCTTTTTCGCGGATAGCGCTCGATTTGAAACTGCTATTCGCCGTGCTAATTTTACCGCGCAAAGTCTGAAGAAAGCTGGATTGGTTTCACATTTACAACGGCGAGTTGGTGGCGTGCGTCGGGGCTCGTCTTCCTATATTTGGCAAATTACTTTTCAAGGGCTAAAGCTCCTTAAAAGTCAAGATGGCAGCATTATCTTGCGTTATAAAAATCAATATGAACCGACTCAGCACCACGTTGAACACACTTTGGCGATTACGGAAATTTTTGTTGAGACACTGGATGCCGTTCGAGACTCAGAAAAGCTATCGCTTGAAACTTTTTCCTTTGAGCCGAACTCTTGGCGTAGCTACCAAAAACTTTCTGGTATAGGCAGAACTCTAAAGCCGGATGCTTATTTAGAGCTAGTTAGTCAAGAATATGAAGATCATTACTTTTTAGAAATAGACCGAAGCACAGAAAGTCTTGCGCGTGTCGTAAATACTTGCAAGAAATATATTGAATATTATCGCTTAGGTATTGAACAGCGACAAAAGGAAGTTTTTCCATTTGTGCTCTGGATCGTGCCAGATGATAAGCGTAAGCTGGCGATTTCGAAAGCGATTCAAAAAGAACTATACAATTTTTGGGAACTGTTCACTGTAATAACACTTGAAGAATACTCAGATTATATCAAGGGAGGAATAGCTAATGAATCAAAAGAATAAAGATCGAGATTCAAACCAGCCCTCACGCACCGCCGAAGAAATTTGTCGAATTGGTCGAACGACTTACTTAATCCGTCACCGTTTTACTGGAAATCGCAATCTTGAAAATGTCCTAGAAAGGTTGATTTTAAGCGATAAATCACTACTTTAACAGTAGTAAAAATGGTATAATAGGAGTATAAGGTGTGTGAACTCCAAAAGGAGAAAAACACATGAACAGAACTTTGACAATTTCAGATTATAGACAAGTAGATACTTCGAAACTTTCAGATATAACGGTGGTTTATTGTCGCCTAAGTCAAGACGACGGGCTGGATGGAGATAGTAACTCAATTATCAATCAGAAGAAAATTCTGCTTGATGTAGTTACAAGAGAAAATCTCCCTAATCCTATTTTATTTGTCGATGATGGTTTTAGTGGCACAAACTTCGACCGTCCAGCTATCTCGGAAGCTTTGCGGTTGGTAGAAAATCGGCAAGTTTCAAATTTCGTCGTTAAGGATTTAAGTCGTCTAGGACGTTCTTATATCAAGGTTGGTCAACTAACGGAAATCACTTTTCCTAGCTTTGACGTCCGCTTTATCGCCCTTAATGATGGAGTGGATTCTAACAAGCCCAATGAGAGCAACTCCATTTTCTTACCAATCAAGAGTTTAATGGACGAAATGTATGCGGCAGATACCAGCAAGAAAATTCGGGCAGTCGTGCAATCTAAAGCGAGAGCTGGCGAGCGTGTCACAGTAAATCCACCTTATGGCTACCTCAAAGACTCAAACAATCCTAAAAATTGGATTATTGATCCTGTTGCCAGCGAAGTTGTGAAACGGATTTTTAAGGAAGCGAAAAACGGAAAAAGTCTTTCAGAGATTGCGAAAGGATTAGAAAATGACAAAGTTTTCAAGCCAGACCGCCACCGAATCGAAATAGGTTTAAAACCCATTTCCGCCAGTTCGAATGTTGAGAGCTTGCCTTATTTTTGGACACGAGAAACCCTAAGTAATATTTTAGGACGTGAAGAATATCTAGGACATACGGTTAATCTTCGTACACGGAAAAAATCTTACAAAGACAAGCGTAAGGTAGATAACCCAAAGGAAGATTGGTTGGTTTTCAAGAATACCCATGAAGCGATTATCGACCAAGAAACTTTCGATATTGTCCAGAAGATGAGGAGTCATAAGCGTTCGAATCAACGGTATAAAAATCGGGCTGGTCACGAGAATTTGTTTGCGGGATTAGTTTTTTGTGGATCTTGTGGGCGAAAGCATTATTTCTGTCCACAAGAGAAAAATGGACTTAACCACGACCATTACAAGTGTTCTGGCTACCGTAAGCCGATTGATGGTTGCGAAAATCCGCATTACATTCAAAAATCTGCCCTGATTGAGATTGTAAGTGACAAGCTCCGCCAAACCATTCAGGAATCCCACTTCGACCAAGAAGCCTTTTTAAAGAAGCTAGAGCAACAGAGCCAAGCTCAATTCAGCAAAGACAATAAACGTCAGCGCCAGCAACTTCAAAAAGATGAGCATCGCTTTAAAGAAATAGACCGAATTATCCAGAAACTTTATGAAGATAATCTATTTGGCAAAATTTCAGATGAACGCTTCGTGAAGTTAAGCCAGAGCTATGAAGAAGAACAGCACCAGCTCCAAGCTTCCATTTCTAACTTAACCGAAAAAATCGCCAACCAACAAGAAGATAAACTTAATATCTCCAAGTTTATGACGAGAATTTCGAAATATACAGAGCTACCAGAATTAACCGTTGAGATAGTGAATGAGCTGATTGACAAGATTGTGATTCATAAACCAACTGGCACGAAACGCAAGCGCATTATTCAGATTGATATTTATTATAATTTCATCGGAAAACTAAACAATGAAAAAAGCGAGCCAAACGAATTGGCTCGCTAACATTAACCTCAATAACTAAACTGCTAGGTGTCAGGTCAGCAATTCCTAGGCTTTTTTGTTTTTGCTTCTAGTTTCCAACTAGTTGAAAAAGCGTTATAATGATAGTAAAGAGTGACTTAATTGTAAGAAAGAGAGAAGGACGATGGCTTATATTGAGATGAAACACAGCTACAAGCGTTACCAGGTTGGGGATACGGAGATTGTGGCTAATCGCGATGTGAATTTTGAAATCGAAAAAGGGGAGCTGGTTATTATCCTTGGTGCTTCTGGTGCTGGAAAATCAACAGTTCTCAATCTCCTAGGAGGTATGGATACCAATAATGAGGGGGAGATTTGGATTGATGGTGCCAATATTGCTAACTATAGTTCGTACCAACGAACAAACTATCGTCGTGAAGATGTAGGCTTCGTTTTTCAGTTTTACAATCTAGTCTCCAATCTGACAGCCAAGGAAAACGTAGAGTTGGCCTCAGAAATTGTAGCTGATGCCTTGGATCCAGAGCAAGTGCTAAAAGACGTAGGGCTAGGTCATCGCCTGAATAACTTTCCAGCCCAGCTTTCTGGAGGGGAGCAACAGCGAGTCTCCATCGCACGCGCTGTAGCCAAAAATCCTAAAATTCTCCTCTGTGATGAACCGACGGGTGCCTTGGATTATCAGACGGGGAAGCAAGTCTTGAAGATTCTCCAAGACATGTCACGTCAAAAAGGAGCAACAGTGATTATTGTGACCCACAATGGCGCGCTAGCTCCTATTGCAGATCGGGTGATTCACATGCGCGATGCCACGGTTAGGAGCATGACGATCAATGAGCGTCCGCAGGATATCGATACATTGGAGTATTAGGATGAAAAAAACATATCGGAAAGACCTACTCCAGTCGGTAACTGCTTCCAAGGGACGCTTTGTTTCTATCTTAACCTTGATGATGCTGGGTTCTTTAGCTCTAGTTGGCCTCAAAGTGGCCAGTCCAAACATGGAACGTACGGCAGAAGATTATCTCCGTAAAGCCAATACTCTGGATCTGGCCGTGATAGCTGATTATGGCTTGGACAAAGAAGACCAAGACGAACTAAAGACACTTCAAGGAGCAAGTGTTGAGTTTGGCTATATGGCAGACCTAACCGTTGAAAATGGTGAAGAAGCGGTTCGACTTTATTCCAAACCAGAGAGCATTTCAACCTTCCAAGTGACAGAAGGGCGACTGCCAGAAGCTAATGAGGAAATTGCCTTGGCTGATTTCTGGAAAGACCGTTATCAGATTGGAGAGACCATTACCTTTAGCAAGAAAGAAGAAAAGTCCGTCCTAAAATCCCAAACTTTCACAATTACTGGATTTGTTCAGTCGGGTGAAATTCTTTCTAAGGAAGATTTAGGAAGTGCTAGTAGTGGAAATGGAAGCTTGGCTGGCTATGGAGTGATTTTACCCAGTCAGTTTGACTCAGATGTCTATAGTATCGCGCGTGTGCGCTATGACGATTTAAAAAATCTGGATGCTTTTTCATCAGACTATAGGAGCAAACGAGATCAACATCAGGAAGAGTTGCAAGACTTGCTGGAAGATAATGGTCAAAAAAGATTGGCAAGTATCAAAGCAAATGGGCAAAAGAGCTTGGAAGATGGGAAAGAACAGCTCCAAACTGCTGAAAGCAACCTTGAAAATGGCAAGAGTCAGTTAGAGCAGGCCGAAAGTCGCTTGAAAACGCAAGAAGAACAAGCGACCGCTTTACCAGAACCGCAAAAGAGTCAAATCGAGGGACAGCTGACAAAAGCTAAGGAAGAATTGGCGACTAAAAAAGAAAAACTGGCTCAGACGGAGAGTGATCTATCTAAGGAAAAATGGAAGCTTGAACAGCGTCAGAAAGAGCTTGATGAACTGGCAGAGCCGAAATACCACGTATACAATCGTCAAACCATGCCAGGTGGACAAGGTTATCTCATGTACAGTAATGCATCATCAAGCATTCGATCAGTCGGAAATATCTTCCCAGTGGTGCTTTATATGGTCGCCGCAATGGTGACCTTTACAACGATGACTCGCTTTGTAGATGAAGAGCGCACCAATGCTGGTATTTTCAAGGCCTTGGGTTACCGAAATCGAGATATAGTTGCCAAGTTTGTCCTCTATGGTTTTCTTGCAGGAACTGTGGGAACCATTATAGGAACACTTCTTGGACATTATCTTCTTGCAGGGGTGATTTCAGATGTTATAACAGCTGGGATGGTTGTTGGAAAAAGTCACGAGTATTTCTATTGGTCTTATAGTCTTATTGCCCTAGCTTTAAGTTGGGTATCCAGCGTTTTGCCGGCTTATCTGGTGGCGCGAAGGGAACTACACGATGAAGCAGCCCAACTCTTGCTTCCCAAACCTCCCGTTAAGGGAGCAAAGATTTTACTGGAACGTCTGAGCTTTATTTGGAGTCGTTTGAGCTTCACTCATAAGGTTACGGCGCGAAATATTTTCCGTTATAAGCAACGAATGTTGATGACCATTTTTGGAGTTGCGGGTTCGGTTGCTCTCCTATTTGCAGGTCTTGGTATTCAGTCTTCTGTGGGAGGAGTTTCCGAGCGCCAATTTGAACAAATCCAGCAATACCAGATGATTGTAGCGGAAAAGAGCAGTGCAACGGAGCAAGAAAAAGCAGATCTAGAGAGTAGCTTGAAAGCTGAACCTATCCATGCTTATCAAAAGATTTACTCTAAATCCATTGAAAAAGATTTCAAAGGAAAAGCAGGACTTCAGACTATCACCATAATGGTCACAAGCAGAGAAGACTTCAAGCCCTTTATCGTATTAGAGGAAAAGGGGCAAGAAGTGCAGGTTACCGATGGAGCGGTATTGAGTCAAAAACTAGCTCAACTAGCAGGTGTTACGGTTGGGGACGAGCTGGAGCTTGATGGGAAGGAAATCAAGGTCGCGGCTATTTCTGAAAACTATGTTGGACACTTTGTTTATCTCAACCGAGCGACTTACGAACAAGTCTATGGAACCAGTCCGCAAGACAATACCTATCTAGTAAAATTAAAAGACCCAACACCTTCCAATACGGAGAAAGAAGCTGCTATCTTCATGGAAAAAGCTGCTGTTTCTGGGGTAGTCCAGAATGCAACGGCCATCCATCTCTTTGAATCCGTGGCTAGTTCGCTCAATAAAATCATGGCAATCCTTGTCCTTGTTTCCGTCTTGCTAGCCATTGTTATTCTTTACAATCTAACCAATATCAATGTGGCAGAACGTATCCGTGAACTTTCCACTATCAAGGTTCTCGGTTTCCACAATAAAGAAGTGACCCTCTATATCTACCGAGAGACCATAGTGCTATCCCTTGTGGGGATTGTTCTAGGTTTGGTAGCAGGCTATTATTTACATCAATTTTTGATCCAAATGATTTCTCCTACCACCATACTCTTTTATCCACAAGTCAGCTGGGAAGTCTATGCTCTTCCAATCGTCGCAGTGACTGTAATCTTAGCCTTACTAGGTCTCCTTGTCAATCACCACTTGAGAAAAGTGGATATGCTCGAAGCCCTGAAATCAGTAGAGTAATTCATGGTTTTAAACAGTAAATCAGTTGACAAAGTCTCTGCTTCTTGGTAGAATAAGAACTGTCGTAAAGACAAATAACTTCTTCTTGGTTACAGGCATGCCAACCTGTCACTCGGATGAAGCCAAATAAAAAGGAGAAACATCATGGCAATCTCAAAAGAGAAAAAAAATGAAATCATCGCACAATATGCACGTCACGAAGGTGATACAGGTTCAGTAGAGGTTCAAGTTGCTGTCCTTACTTGGGAAATCAACCACCTTAACGAACACATCAAACAACACAAAAAAGACCACGCTACTTACCGTGGATTGATGAAGAAAATCGGTCGCCGTCGTAACTTGCTTGCATACTTGCGTAAAAACGACGTTAACCGTTACCGTGAGTTAATCAACTCTCTAGGACTTCGTCGTTAATCTTGCGTCTAAAACGTTTCTATACTTCGTTGCCTTCGCCTCGATGTACCATCAGTACAATCTTCGGCTTGTCGCCTAGTCTATAAACGTTTTATCCAGCAAGAATAAAGCTCTCTGACTTCAGAGGGCTTTTTGTTTTTGCCAAGTGCCTAGGCCGTGTTCAATTGAGCATATCTTGATAATGAAGCTACTCTAAATTGGGTAGCTTTTTTACTTTTGTCACCTTACCTCGATATACTCAAGTATAATCTTCGGTTACGGTTCCTAGCACTGTAAGGGAAAATAAAACAGATCTTCTCCCTTCGGGGAAATTTTATCTTTTTTGCCAAGTGCTTAGGCTGTGTTCAATTAAGCATATCTTAGTAATGAAACTACTCCATTGGGTAGCTTTTCGCTATAGGATTATTCTATTATCTAAATATAGTATAAATTAGGGCTTATATTCAAAACATGGTATAATAGGCCTATATAGCTAAATGAAGTAAACCAATCACAAGGGATTAAGAAAAAGGATAGAATAGTCATGGCAACAGTAAAAAGTGATCTAAATATTGCTCAAACGTATGCGAGTCAGCTGAAAAATGCTTGTCAATCTTTAACAGCTATCAATGTGGCTAGTCAAGATGACCTCACGACCCTTCAAGGGAATAACAAGGCCCATCAATGTCTGACAAAGGCTCAAAATCTAGCTAGTCAGATTTCGGCTGCTGTCACCCTGACATCAGAACGACTGCACTCTGTAGCGAGTGATTTTGAGGCACTTGATGAGGCTGCTGCCAATGGTTTTAGGAGTAATGCATGAGCAAGTTGGATGAGTTGAAGAAAAGAGAGCTAGACCTCTTGTACCAGCTAGAAGACAATGGAAAAGAGAAGTACCGCACCAAAGAACTGATAGAAATCTTTGAAGGGTATGATAGAGCTAGTCATCGTTATCAAAATGATTTGTGGGAGGCGGCCTATCAGAGCCGATATGCAGGACAGTTGGAAGAAACGCTCCTGCAAAGAAACCAACTTAAAAACCAAATCCTTGAGGACCTCAGCTACCGCATGGATGATTTGAAAAAAGAAAAGTTCCGGTTAGAGGGAGACTTGGATGAGGTTTACTATGAAAGACGCAAAGAACTAGAAAGAGAGGAGGAGGAGAAACGACATGGGCATTGATATGTATTTGGAACAATCACAACTACAAAGCTCGAGTGTAGCGATCATGTGCCAATCTCAGGTGGAGGCTTATCAAGACTTGCAATCAGCCATTCAAAAGTTTTCAGAGGATACAGAGAGTCTAAAGGGCGATGCTTATAATTCGGCTAGAAGTTTTTTTGCAAGTGTTTTATTGCCCTTGAGTAAAGGGGGACAACTCTATGCGGAAACCTTCTCTCAAGCCATCAAGAAATTGCCAGAAGACTACCAAACGATGGTCGACAGCAAGAGTTGGCGCGAGGATGATCTGCTTGATAAGATCCGTCAGGAAGAGCAAATGATTGCCTATCTAGATGAAGTCAACCAATCCCTTTCTAGCTTGACCATGGATAGTGAAGAAAAGGGGAGATTGAGACGCAGTAATGTGGAACTCATGCGAGGACACCATGCGAATAAACGCGTCTATGAAACGATCTTGAGAGACCTGCGAGCCTATGATAGCTATTCAGGAGGACTGTTCGATGAACTAGACAGTATCAATGTGCAACTGAGTCGTGGACTGGCCCAGATTGAAAGTAGTTGGGATGCAAAGACAGGGGTCTTTAAAGTCCCATCTGACCTGACTTGGGCCAACTACCTGTCTGCCTATTCTGACACAAGGGATATGAAGCTCAGTCGTCAAGAGAAGGCCTTTGTCCAGACTATGATGGCAGAGTACGGCTTTGATGCAGAGACAGCCCAACAGCTCTTGACCATCAAGCAAGGGATAGACAGGAAGTTCCCAACCTCTAGTCAAGAGTTCCGTGACTATATCTTTTTGCGAGTCGTCGGTGCAGCCTACTATAATGACTTTAAGTGGAACGAAACTGCAGGCTATTTAAGAAATTATTTTTTTGATGAGGTTATTAGCAGTCCATCTACAGTTGAAAAAATGAGAGTAGAAAAACCAATTCTTGAAATCTTTAAAGAATTAGGATTGAAAGAAGAAAAGGCCAAAGAACTGTATTATAATCTTAGACTGCAGCATGAGATGGCGGGAGGTAAATCTGATAACATAGAAAAAATTAAGGATGATGATCAAAAAAATGGAACTAACCATTATGATACCTATAAAAGTACTTATGAAAAAGTTTATGAAAATAATAAATTTGACCAATTTTGGGACAGCAAACTGAAGGCCTATTCTAACAATGGAGTGGGCCATGCAGACTTTACCCACCAGTCCATTACTATGGCCACTCATCTTAATCCTAATCAAGTTCAGTTAGCCGATATCTATGGCGGTAGAGAGCGTGTCAAGGACCTTTCAGGTTGGGAGGGAGACACGACTAAAAATGCTACGGATAAAAAACCAAGTATTGGCGAGGATGACTACAAGGCAGACCTTGATTCAGTCAATCTTATCGGTCGGATGCAACAGGGGCAATCCTATGACCAAGCTATAACTTCTTATTACTCTGACCTTCAAAAGAATACGACTCTGAGAGAAAGAGAATTCTTGAAAAATAAAGATTGGAAACAAGTCAGAAGTACTATCTATGCTAGTATCCTTCCATTAGAGGTTATGGAAAAAGGGGAAGACGCCATTAAAGCATATATCGAAAATAACTATCCAGAAGTATCGATATTTTTAAACCGCTTGGAAGCCTTGGCGGAGTAGGAGGATAATGATGAAGAAAATATTCAGTTTATTAGCTTTAGTCTTACTAGTTGTATTATTTTGTTTTTACTTTTTTCCTAAACAACCTAAAAACATTTTTGATGAAGTCTATCAGGAGACAGAAAAAACATATCGAGTGAATAATGTTTTAAGGCATATAGAAGGTTTTGAAATTAGTCCAGGTTGGCCTAATGATGGAGAATATTTTGCATACACCCCTTCAGGGAAGTATCAAACTCATCCTGAAGGTTATAAAGACATAAGTATTAGCTTTAATTTTGGAGAAGGTATTAAAGGATTGACGATACGTTTTGAAAAAAGGATTAATTCGGATATTACCCTATGGTATTCAGCACACTATAATATAAAAAAGAAAATTCTCAAAAAAGGGCTTGCGAT
This sequence comes from Streptococcus mitis, assembly GCF_003943905.1. GTDB lineage: Bacteria > Bacillota > Bacilli > Lactobacillales > Streptococcaceae > Streptococcus > Streptococcus mitis_BC. Next base: position 611,957 of record NZ_RJNS01000001.1, on the reverse strand, counting down.
TTTTGAAGAGCCAAGGCAACCAGGTCAATATCTAGAGGATGAAGAAAAAATAAGAGAATATCTCAGAAAATATAATATTTCTAAAGAAGAATTAGAGCAAGACTATGACAAAATCGTCAACCAGAAAGTCTTGAAGGACTGGTGCTCGATTTATGACAGTAACTACTCACCGAGCAACTATGGCGATGTCAAGGTTGAAACCCAGTGGGAGAATTGGTGATAGTATGAAGAAAATCCTCGGTCTATTTGCGTTAGTGGCGTTAATCATATCCATCTGTTTTTATTTCTTTGTCAATCACCCTAAAAACATTTTTGATGAGATTTATCAGGAGACGGAGAAGACTTATCGGTCAAATAATATTTTAAGAAAAATAGATGGCTTTGAAATTAGTCCAGGTTGGCCAAGTGATGGAGAGTATTTTAAATATAGCCCTTTAGGGAAGTATAAGACTCTTCCAGAAGGCTATCTTGAACTGAGAGTTGGATTTAATTTTGAGAAAGAGTATAGTAAAATGTTTGTTTCAGTTGAGAGAAAAATAGCTGATGGTACGAAGTTATGGATGGTCAACAAATATAATCCAAACACTAAAACAATCACAAAGTCAATTCAGATTGTATTATCAGGAAAAGAGGATAGTTATATTGAAGATGAGGCCCAAGTGAAATCCTACCTAGAGAAGTACGGTATCACTGCCAAGGATTTGGATTCCTACTACGACGAAATCGTCAACCAGAAAGTCTTGAAAGATTGGTGTTCGATTTATGACAGTAAGTACTCGCCAAGCAACTATGGAGATGTCAAGATTGAAACTCAGTGGGAGAATTGGTGACAGTATGAAAAAAATACTCGGTCTAGTAGCGTTGTTCGCACTAATTGTATTATCCTGTTTCTACTTTTTTCCTAAACAACCTAAAAACATTTTTGATGAGATTTATCAGGAGACGGAGAAAACCTATCGATCAAATAATATTTTAAGAAACATCGATGGGTTTGATATTAAACCAGTCTGGCCAAGCGATGGAGAATTTTTAAGGTATACACCTTCAGGAAATTATAAAAATCTTCCGGAAGGTTATCTTGAACTAAGAATTGGATTTAGTTTTTATTCTGAAGATGAAATTGGTTCGATATCATTTGAAAAACGTATAGAGTCCAACGTGAATATAAAAATGTGGACTGTATATTCTCATAAAGAACGCAATTTAAAAAAATTTGTAAAAATAGGATTAAAGAAAGCAGATACGGAAACTTATATCGAAGACGAGACTCAGGTAAAATTCTACCTAAAACAGTACGGTATCACTGCCAAGGATTTGGATTCTTACTACGACGAAATCGTCAACCAGAAGGTTTTAAAAGATTGGTGCTCCATTTATGACAGCAAGTATTCACCGAGCAACTATGGAGATGTCAAGGTTGAAACGCAGTGGGAGAATTGGTGAGAACATGAAAAAAATATTAGGTTTAGTAACGTTTCTCGTACTAATTGTATTATCCTGTTTCTACTTTTTTCCTAGACAACCTAAAAACGTTTTTGATGAGATATATCAAGAGACGGCAAAAAATTATTTGGGTTATTATAACTTCAATGAATTAAAAAATGTGACAGTGAAAAATCGAAAGCTTTATGATTCGAATATGAATGAAACGGATAAGTATGAATCAATAATAACATACGATGATTCTTCTCTTGGAAGCGATGCGAAGAACTTAGAACTACGGTTTAATTTTGATGGTAGTAGTAAAGGTGTAAATATTTGGTTTGAAAGATATGCTAACTCAGGAGAAAAAATTAACTTTGTTATTCATTACGAATTTAAGAGAAAAGTACTAGTTAAAAAAATTATGATTTATGAAAATAGATCGGAAACATCTATTGAAGACGAGGCACAAGTGAAAACTTACCTAGAGAAGTACGGTATCACTGCTAAGGACTTGGATTCTTACTACGATGAAATCGTCAACCAGAAAGTCTTGAAAGATTGGTGCTCGATTTATGACAGTAAATACTCGCCAAGCAACTATGGTGAGGTCAAGATTGAAACCCAGTGGGAGAATTGGTGATATAAAGAATTTTCACTAATTTTATAGACAGCTAAGCTCTCTGACTTCAGAGGGCTTTTTCTATATATGTTTCTATCCTTGTTCATCTAATGGAAATATGGTATAATTTTTATGAGAATTTTCTAAATTTTTAAGATTCTATCAAAGGAGGTTTGCATGCTTTCCAAATTTTCTGGAAGCCGACAGGACCTGCAGTTTGTTTTACTTTTAGGTATTTTGCTAAGTGTTTTAGGAATTTCACTTTTTCTAGCGGTTTCTATGGGATCCGTTGTGATTGATTTAGGAGATACCTATCGGATAATTTTGAGCAGGTTGGGTTTTCCTCTTGAGATAGGAGAGGTTTCCAAGTCCACTCTTGCCATTGTATGGAACATGAGATTCCCTCGAGTATTGTTAGGCTTGATAGTAGGGGCTGGTCTTTCTATGTGTGGTAGCGTGATGCAGTCTACAGTGAACAATCCCATCGCTGAGCCCTATGTCTTAGGAATATCTGCGGGTGCAACTCTAGGGGCAACCTTGAGCATCATTCTTGGTTTAAAAGTGATGATTAGCCTTGGAGCTTTTCTTGGAGCTATTTTGGCAACAATCGCTGTCCTCATCATTGCCTCTATGCAGGGAAGGATGACGACTTCCAGTCTGATCTTATCAGGAACGGTGGTCAACGCTCTCTTTCTGGCTTTTTCAAACTTTATTATCTCAGTAGGCGCTAATGCGGACAGTGTGATGACCATTAAGTTTTGGACCATGGGTTCGCTTGCCGGGACTACTTGGTCTGACTTAGTCCTGCCAACTATAGTAGTAGGAATGGCCTTTCTATTTTTCGCTACCCAGTATCGTGTTTTCAATGCGATGATGATGGGAGATGAGGCTGCTTTAACTTTGGGGATTCCCTTACGCTTTTATTGGTATCTTTATGTGACCATGGTAGCTGTGCTGACAGCAGTCTTAGTGGCAACCTGTGGGATTATTGGATTTGTTGGACTGATTACTCCTCACTTAGCTCGAGGGTTAGTAGGAACGAATTACAGGAGACTTTTTCCTGTTGCGACCATACTTGGTGCCCTCTTTGTCATCTGGGCAGATGTACTCTCTCGTATCACCATTCCAAACGCAGAGTTGCCTATTGGTATTTTTACAGCCTTAGTAGGTGCTCCCTTCTTTATCTACATTGTTGGAGGCAGGCGAAGGGAGGTGAGGATCTGATATGGACTTGATTTTCCAGGATATCCACTTTGGACTAGGGGAGAAAAAAATCTTAAAAGGAATTTCTCTTAAGGTTGAAGGGCATCAATTTCATACGATACTAGGACCAAATGGAAGTGGGAAAACCAGCCTGCTTAAACTCCTCTATCGTCAGGAAAAGGCAGACAAAGGCTTGATAAGCCTAGATGGAAAGCCACTAGAGCATTGGTCACTCAAAGAAACAGCCAAGCAAATGGCAGTTGTCACCCAGTTTAATCAATTGCAGTTTGATTGTACAGTTGAGGAAATCGTCTTGCTGGGAAGAACTCCCCACCTCTCTTTTTTACAGAAGGAACAGGAAAGAGATTATGCCCTCGTTCAAGATGCTCTCGTCAAGGTGGATATGCTTGAGAAGAAAACTCGTCTCTATTCGTCCCTGTCAGGTGGGGAAAAACAGCGAGTCTTGTTGGCACGCGCCTTGGCGCAAGAACCGACTCTCTTGCTCCTGGACGAACCAACCAATCACCTGGATATCAAGTACCAGTTAGACTTGTTGGCCATTGTGAAGAATCTCAAGGTCAATGTTCTAGCTGTCCTGCATGATATTCAACTTGCTTGTCGCTATTCGGATTATCTCTATCTGATGAAAGAGGGAGAAATCCTTTACCAAGGAACTCCAAAGGAGACCATCACACCTGAGTCATTGCAAACTGTATATGGAGTTCAAAGTCAGGTTACTTGGACCGAGGATCAGCAAGCTATGATTCACTATTTATAAGAAAGAAAAGGAAAACAAAATGAAAAAAACACTCAGCATTTTACTCGTAACAGTAGCTACCTTAACCATGGCAGCTTGTGGCAATTCTACTACAGAAAAAACTACCACACAGTCTAGCACAGAAACAAGTCAAAAGGCCAGCACAGAGACGACTTATCCGTTAACGGTCAAGACCTATGACGCTAAAGGGAATGAAGTCGAACAAGTTTTTGAGAAGGCACCTGAAAAAGTTATCACCAACAATCTGTCAACCACTGAAATCTTATTGGAGTTAGGCTTGAAGGATAAAATTGCTGGCATGCTTAACCCTGATAATGCTGTGACGGACAAATACAAGGACGCGATTGCGACTATTCCTCAAATTGGCGATAAAAAAACAGTCTCTCAAGAGACAGTTCTTTCTTATGAACCAGATGCTGTGATGGGTCGAAATATGATGTTTTCTGAAAAATCCTTGGGGACAGTTAGCACTTGGAATGAAAACAAAATCCCAGTCTATACACAAAAAGCTTCTCTCTCAACGATTCAGCAAGATTTGGGAAATATTGTAGAAGATGTCAAAAATCTTGGAATGATTTTTAATGTGCAGGACAAGGCCAATGAATATGCAGCTCAATTACAAGCTAAAATTGATGCTGTTAAGAAAGCAAACCCAGCAAACCAAGGTGAAAAGAAAAAGGCTTTGATTATGGTTGCTTATAATGACGAAACCTTCGGTGCTTACAAGTCTGCTTTGCAAGAGAGCTTGTTGAATCAACTTGGTTATACAAACGTTGCAACGGGAACATCAGGCTTGACCTTGGAAAATCTCGTGTCAATGGATCCTGAGTTGATTATCTATGTGACCAGCGACCGCAATAAAAAATTGGATGCCAACGCTGTAGAGTTGATGAAGAAAAATGCTGTTTTGGAAAATGTTCCTGCTATTAAGAATCAAAAAATCATGACTATCTCTTACGATGAGTTGATGGACTATGGTCCAGCAGTGATCGATTCCCTTGAGAAAATCAATGACTTTATCAATAAATAATGAGTTTGATTGGGAAGGGATCCAAGTCAAGGTCAGCCTTCCTTCGATCTATGATCCCAATCAAACCTATCCAGCGATTCTCTTGAATGATGGAAACTTGGATTTCCTATCTTCCCTTTCTGAATCTGTGATTTTAGTGGGCTTGTCCTCTAAAAATCGCCTAGACGACTACACTCCCTGGAAGGCATCTGCTCTGAGAGAGGGGGCTCCAGATTTTGGTGGTCAGGCAACTGCCTATCATGGTCAATTATTTGGAGGTCTTTTAGACAAGTTACAGTCGCTTTATCGCCTGGACAAAGATCGTCTTGCCTATGGAGGGTATTCACTGGGAGGTTTGGTGGCAGTATACAGTCTTTTCCATTTTGATAAGGTCTCCTGTGTCTTCTCTATCTGCGGTTCCTTTTGGTATCCTGATTTTGTGGTTTACTGCAAGGAAGAAGAGGTGAAAAATTTGGACTGTTTACTGTATTTACAGAATGGTCAAACAGAAGGAGCTAATCATACCAATCGCTTGGCTCAAGCACCAGTCTATGCTGAGCAGATCCATACTAGTCTTCAGAAGCACTATCCGGCTGGTCAGTTTGTTTTTGATCCTTATGGGCATCATGAGCAAGTGGCTGAGCGATTTGTGGCTTTTTCTAACTGGTTGGCAAAGAAATGGGAGATTGAATAAAGTAAGAGAAGAGACAAGGCAAAAATTAAAGTTGAGGAGAAAATCCAGTAAAACTTTCCACAATAAAACGCATAATATTGAACTCTTTGAATTTCTTATATTATGCGTTTTTATGATTTTAGAGTTTCTTTGAATGCAGAAAAATACATGTTCTATAATGAAAAGTGACTGGATTGTCATTGTAAAGGAGCAGACGAGACTTATTAAGAATATCATAGGCTTGATGAAATGACAGATATTTTAGAAAATCACACACTTTAATCTCAATCGTTTTCATATTACTAACACTAGGAATATGTATTTTTGAAGACTGATATTTTCATCATGAATTTATTCGATAAAAGAAAATACTCCTTTATTTCTAAAGAAAGAGGTACAAAATCTTTTTGAGATGATAGAGTAGAATATGAAATTTGCTCTGAATATATTAAAAGAGAAGACCAAGAGGCCCTCTCTTATTGTTAACTATTTTTTTCTTATTAGAGTTGGCAAAGAATCTAAATGGTGTAAAACTCCTTTCCTCTACCTTCTATATGAAAAGGATCTCCTTAATCTTTTTTCTTAACACCAACAGTCAAACCAGAGGCTACTGCAATTAAGGCAACTCCAAGTACGGATAAATTAGAAGATGCCTTTTCACCAGTTTTAGGTAATTCAGATACCTTATTAGAAAGTGCAGAAGTATGATAAACTGCCTTTGTGCTTCCGATAGGTTTTGGTTTAAGTACGACATGCGCCTCTGTTAAGAAGTCATATTTCTCTGTTACGATGCGGTAAACACGTCCTTCTTGGACAGTCTTAACAACATGATTTGTAAAATCACGATTTAAAAGACTAGAAAATTCTTGATTAATATTAAGATAAAGCCCTTTTGTCCCCTCAACTAAAGGTTTGAAGGTTGATTCTTCGTATCTCATCCCTACAACTGATAGAGAAATATCTGCTGCTTTAAGAGCTTTCAGAGTCTCTTCTACTGTTGGAATGCCTGGAGTACGGAAATCAATACTTTCATCAGTAATTAAGAATGCAAAACGACGATTATTAGAAGATGTAGACCAATCATAATCTTTTGAGGTTGCGATATGATGTAGAGGGGCTGTAGGCTCTTCTGTTCCACCGCCTGTTCGAATAGATCTAAGCGCCTTAATATACTCCTCTACATTCTTAGTGAATTTAGATCCATTAAAATCGAAATATTGAACATTGTCAGCAGCCTCATACGCGATTAAGCCAAGACGAGCATCAACCTTTTTACTAGCCAAATCACGGACAAAGTTCTCGATATTCTGTACAACATTTTGAATAGACGAATCCATTGAACCTGACTTATCAATAGTAAAGACGATATCTGCAGAACCAGCTGCTTGTTTAGTAATTATTACATCTGCTTCTTTCAAAACTTTTTCAAATGTAGTTTTCTTGATAGTTTGAGTAACATTAGCTACATAGTCATCTGTATTAACGTGATCTGTAACAGTCTTTGTTGTTGTAACAGGTGTCTTTTCTCCAACGGCAGTTCCCTTAGCAGCTAAATGAGTTGTTTCAACACTTACAGAAGTCTCTGCTTTAGCAATTGCTTCTGTACCAGCTGTGTTTTCTTTAGTATTTACCTTGGCGTCCGTTGAAGTAGTAGTTACTTTAACTATATCACCAGGTTGAGCTTTATCAAGTGGTACTACAGAGACATTAACTTTATCTTGAATCTCCTTAACTGTTTCGGAAATTTGCTGATTAGTTTGAGTAGTTTTAGTGGACAGTTCATTTGAACCTACTTGAGCAAGATCATTAGCAACTTGACTTGGATTTTTTACCTCATCAGCATCAACTTGCCCCATTGCTGTAAAGGTAGACGCTAGAGCAACCGTCAATAAAACAGACTTGCACTTCCCAAATAAAGAATGTTTATGATTCATTATAAAAATCCTCCCCTTTTCTGATAATATAATATCAAAATCAAAGTAATTTGTCAAAAAATTTCTATATAGAATGTAGAGTTTTCTTCTGGTTATACAGGGATAAAGATCATAAAAATGCATAGCATCAAGTGTCCAAAAACATTGATACTATGCATTTTTTATGGAAAGGCTTGCTGGATTTTCTCTTAAAATCGAGTTTTTGTGCAGCAGTTCTCATTGTCTCAACCAAGAGCTTCTCTCTTCTTATCTGGATTCCAGATAAAGCTTGCGACGAAAGTAAAGATAATCGTTAGAATACCAACAAGAACTGCAAGGATAAGGGCAGGGATGCGGACAAACCACCAGAGTGGGTTTGGTTTTTTATCATTGTGCCATTGCTTGGTTTCTTCGTCCAAACGTTGGAATTCTGCTTGGATACGGTCTGCAACCATTTCAATCCCTTCATCATTCATTTTCTTGATGTCTGAGATATCGATAGAATTTCCAAAGTTCATATCCACACGTTCACGGCTAATCAAGCCTTTCAAGGTCATGGGCCCTGTGTAGGTGACAGGCATGATACGGACCTTAGCCATTTTAGCAATCAAGGCTACGCCCCCCTTGACATCGTTTGAGTGACGGCTCCCACTTGGAAACATGATGAGAGAGCGGTCGCTTTTTTTGAGGACATTGATAGGGTACTTGATGGCAGAAGCACTAGGATTTTCCCGGTCGATAGGAAAGGCACCACACATACGGATCCACCAGCCAAAGATACGGTTGTTAAACAGCTCTTTTTTGGCCATAAAGATGAACTGTTTTGGCTTGGTCGCAAAGGCCATGTATACAGGATCCCACCAAGTACGATGAGGAGCGACGAGGATATAGTTTTCGTCTCGGCTAGGGATTTTATCAGTATTGTGGTAGTGGGCATTGCCATTGATGGACCACAAGATCAGCATGACTAGTCCACGCAAATAAGTATAAAACATGAGATCTCCTTCGATTGTATTGCTTTTATTATTATACCTTATCAAAAGACTGCTGGCAAACTTTTTCAGTTATCAGCCAACAGTTTTAGATGGGATTAGAATTCTTTAAAAAAAAATGATATGATAGAATTTATGGATAAAAATAAGATAATGGGATTAACCCAAAGAGAAGTCAAGGAAAGACAGGCTCAAGGTTTGGTCAATGACTTTACCGCTTCGGCCAGTACCAGTACTTGGCAAATCATCAAACGAAATGTTTTTACACTTTTTAACGCGTTAAACTTTGCCATTGCTTTGGCACTAGCCTTTGTGCAGGCTTGGAGCAATTTGGTATTCTTTGCTGTTATCTGCTTTAACGCTTTTTCTGGGATTGTGACCGAGCTACGGGCCAAACACATGGTGGACAAGCTCAATCTTATGACCAAGGAAAAGGTCAAAACCATTCGTGATGGTCAGGAAATTGCCATCAATCCAGAAGAATTGGTTCTAGGTGATGTGATTCGTCTGTCGGCTGGGGAGCAGATTCCTAGTGATGCGCGGGTTTTAGAAGGCTTTGCGGAAGTCAATGAAGCCATGTTGACGGGTGAGAGTGATTTGGTGCAAAAGGAAGTTGACGCCTTGCTTTTGTCTGGGAGTTTCTTAGCCAGTGGATCAGTTTTGGCTCAAGTTCATCATGTCGGTGCAGAAAACTATGCTTCCAAACTCATGCTGGAAGCTAAGACAGTGAAACCGATCAACTCCCGTATCATGAAATCACTGGACAAGCTAGCTGGTTTTACTGGGAAGATTATCATTCCGTTTGGTCTGGCTCTCTTGCTAGAAGCCTTGATTTTAAAAGGCTTGCCTCTCAAGTCATCTGTTGTAAATTCGTCAACAGCCCTTTTGGGTATGTTGCCCAAGGGAATCGCCCTTTTGACCATCACTTCGCTCTTGACTGCGGTGATCAAGCTGGGCTTGAAAAAGGTCTTGGTGCAGGAGATGTACTCTGTCGAAACCTTGGCGCGTGTGGATATGCTCTGTCTGGACAAGACGGGCACTATCACCCAAGGAAAGATGCAGGTGGAGGCTGTTCTTCCGCTGACGGAAACTTATAGTGATGAGGCTATTACTAGCATTCTGACCAGTTATATGGCCCATAGTGAGGATAAAAATCCTACAGCTCAAGCCATTCGCCAGCGTTTCCAAGGAAAGGTTGCCTACCCTATGCTTTCGAATCTTCCTTTCTCTAGCGACCGCAAGTGGGGAGCTATGGAGTTGGAAGGGCTAGGGACAGTTTTCTTAGGGGCGCCTGAGATGTTGCTAGAAAATGAAGTCCCTGAAGCTAGAGAGGCCTTGGAGCGAGGTTCACGTGTCTTGGTCTTGGCTCTCAGTCACGAAAAACTAGACCACCACAAGCCACAAAAACCATCTGATATTAAAGCCTTGGCACTGCTGGAGATCTTGGACCCCATTCGAGAAGGAGCAGCTGAGACGCTGGACTATCTCCGTTCTCAGGAAGTGGGCCTCAAAATCATTTCTGGGGACAATCCGGTCACTGTATCCAGCATTGCCCAGAAAGCTGGATTTGCAGACTATCAAAGCTATGTTGATTGCTCAAAAATCACCGATGAGGAATTGATGGCCATGGCGGAGGAGACTGCGATTTTCGGACGTGTTTCTCCTCATCAAAAGAAACTACTAATCCAAACCCTGAAAAAAGCGGGTCATACAACAGCTATGACAGGGGACGGTGTCAATGATATTCTGGCTCTTCGTGAAGCAGACTGTTCCATCGTGATGGCTGAGGGAGATCCGGCAACACGTCAGATTGCCAATTTGGTTCTCTTGAACTCAGACTTTAATGATGTTCCTGAGATTCTCTTTGAAGGCCGGCGTGTGGTCAATAACATCGCCCATATCGCACCGATTTTCTTGATTAAAACCATCTATTCCTTCCTGTTAGCAGTTATCTGTATCACCAGTGTTCTTCTGGGACGGTCTGAATGGATCTTGATTTTCCCTTTCATTCCGATCCAGATTACCATGATTGACCAGTTCGTGGAAGGTTTCCCACCATTTGTTCTAACTTTTGAGCGAAATATCAAACCTGTTGAACCATACTTCCTCAGAAGATCCATGCTTCGTGCCCTACCAAGCGCTCTCATGGTCGTATTTAGTGTCCTTTTTGTGAAAATATTTGGGACAAGTCAAGGTTGGTCTGAGTTAGAAATGTCAACTCTCCTCTATTATCTCCTTGGGTCTATCGGTTTCTTATCCGTATTTAGAGCTTGCATGCCATTCACCCTCTGGCGAGTCCTTTTGATTGTCTGGTCAGTGGGAGGCTTCCTAGCCACAGCTCTCTTCCCAAGGATTCAAAAACTACTTGAAATATCAACCTTAACTGGACAAACGCTGCCTGTTTATGGGACAATGATGCTGATTTTTACAGTGATTTTCATTTTGACCAGTCGTTACCAAGCGAAAAAATAAAGAAAGACTGCAATCTGTGGATTGCGGTCTTTTTAGGTGCAAGATTGCTAGCTGAAATGTGGTATAATAAGAGGCAATAGAGTTTTGGAAAGTGAGAGAAGATGATTTCAAAGAGATTAGAATTGGTTGCTTCCTTTGTGCCACAGGGGGCCATTTTACTAGATGTGGGGAGTGATCATGCTTATCTGCCCATCGAGTTAGTTGAGAGAGGCCAAATCAAAAGCGCTATTGCAGGGGAAGTGGTGGAAGGTCCTTACCAGTCTGCGGTTAAAAATGTTGAGGCTCACGGTCTAAAGGAGAAAATCCAAGTTCGTTTAGCCAATGGCCTAGCAGCCTTTGAAGAGGCTGACCAAGTATCGGTTATCACCATTGCTGGTATGGGAGGCCGTTTGATTGCTACCATATTAGAAGAAGGTTTGGACAAGTTGGCTAGTGTCCAACGATTAATCCTCCAACCCAATAATCGTGAAGACGACTTGCGTATCTGGTTGCAAGACCACGGTTTTCAGATCGTAGCAGAAAGCATCCTAGAAGAAGCTGGAAAGTTTTACGAGATTTTGGTGGTGGAAGCAGGACAAATGAAGCTATCAGCCAGTGATGTCCGCTTTGGACCTATCTTGTCCAAAGAAGTCAGTCCAGTATTTGTCCAAAAATGGCAAAAAGAAGCTGCTAAGTTAGAATTTGCCCTTAACCAAATTCCAGAAAAAAATCTGGGGGAACGTCAAGTTCTAGTAGATAAAATTCAAGCCATCAAGGAGGTGCTCCATGCTAGCAAGTGAAGTGATTAGCGTATATGAAGCCTTTTGCCCTCAGGAATTTTCTATGGAGGGAGACAGTCGTGGCCTGCAAATCGGTACTTTGGACAAGGATATTCAAAGAGTCATGGTTGCCCTCGATATTCGTGAAGAGACGGTGGTAGAGGCCATTGAAAAGGGGGTGGATTTGATTATCGTCAAGCACGCGCCGATTTTTCGTCCTATCAAGGATTTGGTAGCTAGTCGTCCTCAAAATCAGATTTACATTGATTTGATTAAGCATGATATCGCAGTTTATGTCAGTCATACCAATATTGATATTGTTGAGAACGGGCTAAATGATTGGTTCTGCCAGATGCTAGGCATTGAGGAAACGACTTATCTGCAGGAAACAGGTCCAGAACGTGGGATTGGTCGTATTGGGAATATTCCGACTCAGACCTTTGGAGAATTGGCCCAGCATGTCAAGCAAGTCTTTGGCGTAGATAGTCTTCGAATGGTGCATTATCAAGAGAGTGATTTGCAGAAGCCTATTTCAAGAGTGGCCATCTGTGGTGGTAGTGGGCAGTCTTTCTACTCTGATGCTTTGGCAAAAGGAGCTGATGTTTATATCACTGGGGATATTTATTACCACACTGCCCAAGACATGCTGTCTGATGGCCTGTTAGCATTGGATCCAGGACATTATATCGAAATCCTTTTTGTCGAAAAAATCGCTGCACTTCTTACTCAATGGAAGGCAGAAAAGAATTGGAATATTGATGTCTTGCCTAGTCAAGCATCGACCAATCCTTTCTACCATATCTAGTTAGGAAGTGAAGATAATGAAAAAAGTTGCCATTATTGGAGCAGGAATTGTAGGTGCCACAGCCGCCTACTACCTCTCTAAAGAAGCTGATTTAGAGATAACCGTTTTTGACCATGGACAGGGTCAGGCAACAAAGGCAGCAGCAGGAATTATCAGTCCTTGGTTTTCCAAACGCCGAAATAAAGCCTGGTACAAGCTAGCACGCTTGGGGGCTGACTTTTATGTGGATTTGTTGGCTGATTTAGAGAAGTCTGGTCAGGAGATCGACTTTTACCAACGCTCAGGAGTTTTTCTCTTGAAAAAGGACGAATCCAAGTTGAAAGAACTCTATGAGCTAGCCCTTCAGCGCAGGGAAGAATCTCCCTTGATAGGCCAGTTAGCTATTCTGGACCAAGCGTCTGCTAATGAATTGTTCCCTGACTTACAGGGATTTGACCGCCTGCTCTATGCTTCTGGTGGAGCGAGAGTAGATGGTCAACTCTTAGTGACTCGTTTGCTGGAAGCCAGCCAAGTCAAGCTAATCAAAGAGAAAGCGACTCTGACGCCTCTATCATCAGGTTACCAAATTGGTGAAGAGGTGTTTGATCAGGTTATTTTGGCGACGGGAGCTTGGTTGGGGGACATTTTGGAGCCTTTAGGATATGAGGTAGATGTTCGTCCCCAAAAGGGACAACTACGAGATTATCAACTTACCCAAGATATGAAATCTTACCCTGTTGTCATGCCAGAAGGGGAGTGGGATCTGATTCCTTTTGCTGGTGGGAAATTGTCCCTAGGAGCTACCCATGAAAATGATATGGGATTTGACTTGACGGTAGATGAACCCTTGCTCCAGCAAATGGAAGAAGCAGCCTTGCCATACTATCCAGCCTTGGCTGAAGCTACTACAAGAGGTGATCGTGTGGGAATCCGCGCCTATACTAGCGATTTCTCACCATTTTTTGGGCAAGTCCCAGGCTTAGCAGGTGTCTATGCGGCTAGTGGACTAGGGTCATCAGGTCTGACAACGGGTCCTATCATTGGTTACCATCTAGCCCAATTGGTCCAAGACAAGGAGTTGACCTTGGACCCAATAAATTATCCAATTGCAAACTATGTCAAACGAGTAAAAAGCGAATAAAAATTTTAGCCTCCCCTCTAGGATGGCGAATGACATTCCCTATCAAAAATGGTAAAATAAGAAAAAATAATCTGAGAATCGAGGAAAAAAGATGCAAGAAAAGATTTTGGTAACTGGTGGTGCTGGATTTATCGGAACCCACACTGTTATTGAGTTGATCCAAGCAGGTCATCAAGTGGTTGTGGTGGATAATCTTGTCAATAGCAATCGTAAAAGTTTAGAAGTTGTTGAAAGAATTACAGGAGTTGAGATTCCTTTTTATGAGGCAGATATCCGTGACACAGATACACTCAGAGATATTTTCAAGCAGGAAGAACCGACTGGTGTGATTCACTTTGCGGGTTTGAAGGCTGTTGGCGAATCAACCCGTATCCCTCTTACCTACTATGACAACAATATCGCTGGAACTGTCAGCCTTCTAAAAGCTATGGAAGAAAATAACTGTAAGAACATCATCTTCAGTTCTTCTGCGACAGTTTACGGAGACCCTCATACAGTTCCAATCTTAGAAGATTTCCCACTTTCAGTGACCAATCCATACGGTCGTACCAAGCTTATGCTAGAGGAAATTCTGACCGATATCTACAAGGCAGACTCAGAATGGAATGTGGTCTTGCTGCGTTACTTTAATCCAATCGGAGCACATGAGAGCGGTGACTTGGGAGAAAATCCTAATGGAATTCCAAACAATCTCTTGCCTTATGTTTCCCAAGTAGCAGTGGGCAAACTAGAACAAGTACAAGTTTTTGGAGATGATTACGATACAGAAGATGGAACTGGGGTTCGTGACTATATCCACGTCGTAGACCTAGCTAAAGGTCACGTTGCAGCTTTGAAAAAAATCCAAAAAGGTTCAGGTCTAAACATTTATAACCTTGGAACTGGTAAAGGTTACTCCGTTCTTGAAATTATCCAAAATATGGAAAAAGCAGTGGGACGTCCTATTCCTTACCGCATTGTAGAACGCCGCCCAGGTGATATCGCTGCCTGCTACTCAGACCCAGCAAAAGCCAAAGCCGAACTTGGATGGGAAGCCGAACTCGATATTACTCAAATGTGTGAAGACGCATGGCGTTGGCAAAGCAAGCATCCAAATGGATTTGAAGACTAAGATGATGATTTCAATCATTGTCCCATGTCTAAACGAAGAGGAAGTACTTCCTCTTTTTTATCAGTCTGTTGAAGCACTCCTTCCAGAATTGGGGGCAGAGATCGAGTATGTCTTTGTGGATGATGGTTCAAGCGATGGCACTTTGGAGCTTTTGAAGGCCTATCGGGTGCAAAATCCTGCGGTACATTATATTTCTTTCTCACGAAATTTTGGGAAAGAGGCAGCCTTATACGCAGGCTTGCAGCATGCAACTGGAGACTTGGTGGTCGTGATGGATGCAGACCTTCAGGATCCTCCTAGTATGCTACTTGATATGAAAGCCTTACTAGACCAAAATGCAGACTTGGACTGTGTTGGGACACGGAGAACTAGTCGGGAGGGAGAACCCTTCTTTCGCAGTTTCTGCGCTGACATCTTTTACCGCCTCATGCAAAAAATCAGCCCAGTAGCCCTGCCATCAGGTGTTCGTGATTTTCGGATGATGAGAAGGTCTGTGGTGGATGCCATTTTAAGCTTGACCGAGTCCAATCGTTTTTCTAAGGGCCTCTTTGCCTGGGTCGGTTTTCGAACATACTACCTAGACTATCCAAATGTCGAAAGACAGGCTGGCAAGACCAGTTGGAGTTTTAGACAGCTCTTTTTCTACTCGATTGAAGGGATTCTCAACTTTTCAGATTTTCCCTTGAGTATAGCCTTTGTAGCTGGACTCCTATCTTGTTTTATTTCTTTTATGATGACTGTTTTTGTGGTGTTTCGAACCCTTATCTTGGGGAATCCGACATCTGGCTGGACTTCTCTGATGGCTGTCATTCTCTTTCTTGGAGGGATTCAACTCCTGACCATTGGGATTTTGGGAAAATATATCAGTAAGATTTATATGGAAACCAAAAAAAGACCACTCTATCTCGTCAAAGAAAAAAGTGATCTTTCTATTTTTGAAGGGAAAAATAACCAGAAAAGACTATAATTTTACCTAGAAATATGCTAAACTAGTAGATGAAGGGATTAAAGTGACAAAAAGAATCAACAAAATCAATCTCCCTTTTAAACTATGATGGATCTTTGAGAAGTGCACGTGTAGGGCACTGTTTGATAGCCTCCAGAACATCGCTGGTCTCAGCGATTTCTCTTTGCAATTCAACTGGATCATCGTAAAATCGAACGATTCCATTATCATGGTAATCAAAGAGTTCAGAGTAGGTCTGGCAAAGCCCGCAGGCGATGCACCGTTCAGGTATAAGTGTGACTTTCATATTTATATTGTAATAAGAAAATGAAAAAAATACAAGGAGTAAGGTATGGAAAAAGAACCGTGGCAAGAAGATATTTATGACAATAGAGAAGAAGAAACAAGATTAGAGCGTCGTCACCGTAAACAAAAAGGAAAAGGTGTTGTTGCCAATCGTGTCTTGACCATTCTAGCTAGCCTCTTCTTTGTAATCGTTGTAGCGATGGTTGTCGTATTGATTTACCTTTCTACTGGAGGAAGTAACCGCACGGCAGCTTTGAAGGATTTTTATGATTCTTCAGCTCCATCGTCAACCTCTAAAGTGGAAGAGTCTTCTTCCTCTACTAGTAAAGCTCAAGAAACGAAAGAATCAACTCCTTCAGAAAGTAGTTCTGAAGAACACACAGATGGAGAAGGAACGCTTACTGTGCAACCTGGAGAAGGAGAAGCAGCTCTCGCTCAGCGTGCAGGGATTTCCATTGCCCAGCTAGAAGCTCTGAATCCTTCTCATATGTCATCAGGAACTTGGTTTGCCAACCCTGGTGATGTCATCAAGACTAGATAGGAGTCGGAAATGAAGACAATTCAAATTGCTATTGATGGTCCTGCTTCCAGTGGTAAGAGTACGGTCGCAAAGATTATTGCTAAGGATTTTGGTTACACTTATCTTGATACAGGTGCCATGTATCGTGCTGCGACTTATATAGCACTCAAGCACCAGTTGGATGCAGGAAATGTAGACCAACTTCTTGAACTTCTGAACCAACACCCTATTAGTTTTGGACGTTCGGAAACAGGTGAGCAACTTGTCTTTGTTGGCGATGTTGATATTACTCATCCGATTCGTGAAAATGAAGTGACCAACAAGGTTTCAAGCATTGCTGCCATTCCTGAGGTGCGTGAGAAACTGGTTTCGCTCCAGCAAGAGATTGCCCAGCAAGGTGGCATTGTCATGGATGGGCGTGATATCGGGACAGTTGTTTTACCACAAGCTGAACTCAAGATTTTCCTAGTAGCCTCTGTTGAAGAAAGAGCAGAGCGTCGTTACAAGGAAAATATTGCTAAAGGGATTGAGACTGACTTGGAAACGCTGAAAGAAGAGATTGCGGCACGTGATTACAAGGATAGTCATCGTGAAACCTCACCTCTCAAACAGGCTGAGGATGCAGTTTACCTTGACACAACTGGACTAAGTATACAAGAAGTGGTCGAAAAAATTGAATCTGAAGCAAAAAAATATATGTCCTAGGGACGAGAGGAGCAGGCTAAATGAAGCCTGCTCCTTTTCTCTCTTTTGAGCGCGTTTCAAAACAGTCTTTTTGGGAGAATTTTGATAAAATAGTAGTATCAATAAAAAGGACGGAAGCATGACAAAGAAAATCATAGCCATTTGGGCCCAAGATGAAAAAGGGGTGATTGGGAAGGAAGATCGTCTCCCTTGGCATTTGCCAGCAGAGTTGCAACATTTTAAGGAAACAACTTTAAATCATGCTATACTGATGGGACGAGTGACCTTTGATGGAATGGGGCGTCGTCTGCTTCCCAAACGCCAAACCTTGATTTTGACACGAAACAGTGATGAAGTCGTGGATGGAGCGCTCGTGTTTCAAGATGTGAAGTCTGTTTTAACTTGGTATCAGAGTCAGGAAAAAAATCTCTATATCATTGGTGGAAAACAGATTTTTCAGGCTTTTGAGCCCTATTTAGATGAAATCATCGTGACACAGATTCATGCTCAGGTGGAGGGAGATACCTATTTCCCTGAGGAGTTTGACTTGTCTCGTTTTGAGACAGTCGCAAGCAAATCTTATACCCGAGATGAGAAAAACGACTATGATTTTACCATCGAATACCGAGATAGAAAGGAAGTCTAATGGAGCGCAGTATATTTGGATTTTTTACAGCTTTTTTGTGTGTAATCTGTATTTTGACTGGAGCACAGGCTTTTCGTAAGAAGCGCTATGGACTATCCGCCTTACTCTGGTTGAATGCTTTTACCAATCTGGTAAACAGTGTCCATGCTTTTTATATGACCTTATTTTAGATAGAATGATAAATTAGAATGGAAGGAAATCATGCCTACAAATAGGAAAAATGATATGATGGTTTATTGCTCATTTTGTGGCAAAAGCCAAGAAGAAGTAAAGAAAATAATCGCTGGGAACAACGCCTTTATCTGTAATGAATGTGTGGAATTAGCCCAGGAAATCATTCGGGAGGAGTTGGCCGAGGAAGTTTTAGCAGACTTGTCTGAAGTCCCAAAACCAATTGAACTCCTCAATATCTTGAACCACTATGTGATTGGTCAGGATCGTGCCAAACGTGCCTTGGCAGTGGCTGTATACAATCACTATAAACGCATCAATTTCCACGATACGCGTGAAGAGTCAGAAGATGTGGATTTGCAGAAGTCAAATATCCTGATGATTGGTCCAACTGGTTCAGGGAAAACTTTCTTGGCCCAGACTTTAGCTAAGAGCTTGAACGTGCCTTTCGCTATTGCAGATGCGACAGCTCTGACTGAGGCTGGGTATGTGGGTGAGGACGTGGAAAATATCCTACTCAAACTCTTGCAGGCTGCTGACTTTAATATCGAACGTGCAGAACGCGGGATTATCTATGTGGATGAAATTGACAAAATTGCCAAGAAGAGCGAGAATGTGTCTATCACACGTGACGTTTCGGGTGAAGGAGTGCAACAAGCTCTTCTCAAGATTATCGAGGGAACTGTCGCTAGCGTGCCGCCTCAAGGAGGACGCAAACATCCACAACAAGAGATGATTCAGGTGGATACTAAAAATATCCTCTTCATCGTGGGTGGTGCCTTTGATGGTATCGAAGAAATCGTCAAACAACGTCTGGGTGAAAAAGTTATTGGCTTTGGACAAAACAACAAAGCGATTGACGAAAACAGCTCCTACATGCAAGAAATCATCGCAGAAGATATTCAAAAATTCGGTATTATTCCAGAGTTGATTGGACGCTTGCCTGTTTTTGCAGCTCTTGAGCAATTGACGGTCGATGACTTGGTTCGCATCCTGAAAGAACCAAGAAATGCCTTGGTGAAACAATACCAAACCTTGCTTTCTTATGATGATGTCGAGTTGGAATTTGACGACGAAGCCCTTCAAGAAATCGCCAATAAGGCTATCGAACGCAAAACTGGTGCGCGTGGTCTTCGTTCTATCATCGAAGAGACAATGCTAGATGTTATGTTTGAAGTACCGAGTCAGGAAAATGTGAAACTGGTTCGCATCACAAAAGAAGCTGTTGATGGAACGGATAAACCAATCCTAGAAACAGCCTAGAGGTGATTATGGAAATCAATACACACAATGCTGAAATCTTGCTCAGTGCAGCCAACAAGTCCCACTATCCGCAGGATGACCTGCCAGAGATAGCCCTTGCAGGGCGTTCAAATGTTGGGAAGTCCAGCTTTATCAACACCATGCTCAACCGCAAGAATCTAGCCCGTACATCAGGGAAACCTGGGAAAACCCAGTTGCTCAACTTCTTCAACATTGATGACAAGATGCGTTTTGTGGATGTACCAGGTTATGGCTATGCCCGCGTTTCTAAAAAGGAACGTGAAAAGTGGGGCCGCATGATTGAGGAGTACCTAACGACTCGTGAAAATCTCCGTGCAGTGGTTAGTCTAGTGGATCTCCGCCACGACCCGTCAGCAGATGATGTGCAGATGTACGAATTTCTTAAGTATTATGAGATTCCGGTTATCATCGTTGCGACCAAGGCGGACAAGATTCCTCGTGGTAAGTGGAACAAGCACGAATCAGCAATCAAAAAGAAATTAAACTTTGACCCAAGTGACGACTTCATCCTCTTTTCATCTGTCAGCAAGGCAGGGATGGATCAGGCTTGGGATGCAATATTAGAAAAATTATGAGGGAAAGAAATGGCAAAAACAATTCATACAGACAAAGCTCCAAAAGCTATAGGACCATATGTTCAAGGAAAAATCGTTGGCAATCTTTTATTTGCTAGTGGTCAAGTTCCCCTATCTCCTGAAACTGGAGAAATTGTAGGAGAAACTATACAAGAACAGACAGAACAAGTTTTGAAAAACATCAGTGCTATTTTGGCAGAAGCAGGAACAGACTTTGACCATGTTGTCAAAACCACTTGCTTCTTGAGCGATATGAATGACTTTATTCCTTTTAACGAGGTTTACCAAACTGCCTTTAAAGAGGAATTTCCAGCTCGTTCAGCTGTGGAAGTTGCACGTCTTCCTCGTGATGTAAAAGTCGAAATTGAAGTGATCGCAGAGATTGGATAAGCTAGTTGAAGTTTGGCTCTGCCAAACTTTTTTTGATATAAGGAGAGATAGATGACAAAAAAACAACTTCACCTTGTGATTGTAACAGGGATGAGTGGTGCAGGGAAAACGGTAGCTATTCAGTCCTTCGAGGATTTGGGCTATTTCACCATTGACAATATGCCACCAGCCCTCTTGCCAAAGTTCTTGCAGTTGGTAGAGACCAAGGATGATGACCATAAGTTAGCCCTGGTGGTGGATATGCGGAGCCGTTCCTTCTTTTCAGAGATTCAGGCCGTTTTGGATGAATTGGAAAACCAAGATGATTTGGACTTCAAAATCCTCTTTTTAGACGCAGCAGATAAGGAATTGGTGGCACGCTATAAGGAAACTAGAAGAAGTCACCCTCTAGCAGCAGATGGTCGAATTTTAGATGGCATCAAGCTGGAACGTGAACTCTTAGCACCTTTGAAAAACATGAGTCAAAATGTGGTGGATACGACAGAACTCACTCCGCGTGAACTGCGTAAAACCATTGCTGAGCAATTTTCAGACCAAGAACAAGCCCAGTCTTTCCGTATCGAGGTCATGTCTTTTGGATTCAAGTATGGTATCCCTATTGATGCAGACTTGGTTTTTGATATCCGTTTTTTGCCAAATCCATACTACCTTCCGGAACTCCGCAATCAGACAGGTGAGGATCAAGCAGTTTATGACTATGTGATGAATCATGAAGAGTCTGAAAATTTCTATCAGCACTTGCTTGCTTTGATTGAGCCTATTTTGCCAAGTTACAAAAAAGAAGGCAAGTCCGTCTTGACCATTGCAGTAGGATGTACGGGTGGACAACACCGTAGTGTTGCCTTTGCTAAGCGCATAGCTGAGGATTTATCCAAAAACTGGCCTGTCAATGAAAGCCATCGTGACAAAGACAGAAGAAAGGAAACGGTAAACCGTTCATGAGAAAACCAAAGATAACTGTAATTGGTGGAGGAACAGGTATCCCCGTCATTTTGAAAAGCTTGCGAGAAAAGGATGTTGATATCGCAGCCATCGTAACGGTAGCTGATGATGGTGGCTCTTCTGGTGAACTAAGAAAGAATATCCAACAGCTGACACCACCAGGAGATCTTCGCAATGTCCTGGTAGCCATGTCGGATATGCCTAAGTTTTATGAGAAGGTTTTTCAGTACCGTTTCTCAGAAGAGGCTGGAGCTTTTGCGGGTCATCCGCTAGGAAATATTATCATTGCTGGCCTATCTGAAATGCAAGGGTCCACTTACAATGCCATGCAGCTGCTAAGTCTCTTTTTCCACACAACAGGAAAAATCTACCCCTCAAGCGATCAGCCTTTGACACTGCATGCAGTCTTTAAAGACGGTTCTGAGGTGGCAGGTGAGAGCCACATTGCAGATCATCCCGGCATGATCGACCATGTCTATGTGACCAATACCTTGGATGATGAAACACCGCAAGCCAGCCGTCGAGTAGTCAATACCATTCTCGAGAGTGACATGATTGTCTTGGGGCCTGGTTCCCTCTTTACATCGATTTTGCCCAATATTGTCATCGAGGAGATTGGACAGGCACTCTTGGAGACCAAGGCGGAGATCGCCTATGTCTGCAATATCATGACCCAGCGTGGGGAAACAGAGCACTTTTCAGACAGTGACCACGTGGAAGTCCTCCATCGACACTTAGGTCGGCCATTTATTGATACGGTCTTGGTTAATATCGAAAAGGTTCCTAGAGAATACATGGATACCAACCGTTTCGATGAATATTTGGTACAGGTAGAACATGATTTTGCTGGTCTCTGCAAGCAGGTTCCTCGTGTGATTTCTTCCAATTTCCTTCGTTTGGAAAATGGAGGAGCCTTCCACGATGGGGATTTGATTGTGGATGAATTGATGCGAATTATACAGGTGCGAAAATGAGTTTTACAGTTGCAGTAAAAGAAGAAATTCTTGGTCAGCACCATCTCAGTCGTCATGAACTATCAGCCATCATCAAGATGTCAGGTAGTATTGGTCTCTCGACTTCGGGCTTGACTCTGTCTGTTGTGACTGAAAATGCCAAGTTAGCTCGGCATCTCTATGAGTCCTTTCTCCATTTTTATGAAATCAAGTCAGAGATTCGTCACCATCAGAGAAGCAATCTTCGCAAGAACCGTGTCTATACGGTCTATACTGATGAGAGGGTGCAGGAGCTTTTAGCTGATTTGCGGCTTGCGGATTCCTTCTTTGGTTTGGAGACGGGCATCGATCCTGATATTTTAGCAGATGAAGAAGCAGGTCGTGCTTATTTATGTGGGGCCTTTCTGGCAAATGGAAGTATCCGTGATCCTGAGTCTGGCAAATACCAGCTGGAGATCAGTTCTGTTTATCTGGACCACGCCCAAGGACTGGCCTCTCTCCTCCAGCAATTTTTACTGGATGCCAAGGTTATTGAGCGCAAGAAAGGTGCGGTTACCTATCTCCAGCGTGCAGAGGACATCATGGATTTCTTGATTGTGATTGGGGCCATGCAGGCGCGTGATAATTTTGAGCGCGTCAAGATTTTGCGTGAAACTCGTAACGATCTCAATCGAGCCAATAACGCTGAAACAGCCAATATCGCTCGAACGGTTTCTGCCAGCATGAAGACTATCAATAATATCAGTAAAATCAAAGATAGAATGGGCTTGGAAAATTTACCAGTGGATTTGCAGGAGGTGGCTCGCTTGCGGATCCAGCACCCAGACTACTCTATCCAGCAGTTGGCAGATAGCCTGAGCAATCCCCTGACCAAGAGTGGTGTCAACCACAGACTCAGAAAAATAAACAAGATTGCTGATGAATTATAAAACCACGGATTGTTCAATCCGTGGTTCTTTTCTTATAAACTTGTTGAGTGTTTTGGTTGCACTTTTTGGTCAGGGTCGATGTAATTGATGGCATTGTTAATAGCAGTTGGAGCTTCACCCAGTCCTGTAGCGATTAAATCAATCTTACCTTCATAGTAGCAGCAGTCCCCAATGGCATAGATACCCTCTTGGCTGGATTCTTGCTTGCTGTTGACGATAATCTTGTGACGGTTGAGGTCTAGACCCCAATTTTTAAGATTGCCGACAGATGATTTAAAACCATAGTTGACAAAGAGATGGTCTACTTCGATAGTTTCGGCTTCATCTGATTTGACTTTGCTGATTTCTAGTTTGTCGAGTGTTTTTCCATCTCCGATAAGTTGGCTAGGAACGAACGGTGTCTTGATGGTTACAGATGATTCTTGCAGGGCTTGCACACTATGTTCCAAGGCGCGGAAATTATCTCTGCGGTGAACGAGAGTAGTTGGGGCAATCTTTTCAAAAGCTAGAGCCCAGTCCACAGCTGAGTCTCCCCCACCAAGGATGGTTACTTTCTTGCCAGCGTATTGTTGGATATTGGAAACGTGGTAGTGGATATTTTCATAGTCTTCAACGTTTTCCAATTCGAGCGGACGTGGTTTGAAGGCACCACCACCCATGGCAATGATAACTGTTTTAGTCAGGTGGCTACCTTTGTTGGTTGTGATGGTAAATCCTTGATCTTGTTTCTCAATTTCAAGAACGGTTTCGTTGAGGTGAACAGGTGTGTCAAATCCGTTTAGCTGTTCAATCAAGCGATTGGTCAACTCTTCTCCGGTTAAGTTTGGAAAACCTGGCACATCAAGGATTTGCTTTTCAGGGTAGAGGATGGCTGGTTGACCACCGAGCTGGGGAAGAGAGTCGATGATTTGGACTTTGGCTTGGCGTAGGTGGGCGTAAAAGGCAGCAAAGAGCCCGACAGGACCGCCACCTACAATGGTAATATCATAGAGTTGAGACATGATTTCTCCTTTGTTTTTTCTAGTCAGTTTATTTTATCATATTTTTGCTTAATTTAAAATGAGGTAGGACAGGGAAAAAATGGGCAAAAAATGGTATAATGATAAGTAAAGTGTTTTGACAGGGAGGAGGCCAAGGATGAATTTTCAACAATTATCCAATTTGCAATACTGGACGAGTTTGTTTTCAAGTCCTTGGAGTATAGTCACCAATCTGATTGATATTCTCATTGTGACTTATATTTTATATCATTTTACTAAAGCTATTGCAGGCACCAAGATTATGATATTGGTCCGTGGAGTCTTAGTTTTTATTCTAGCCCAGATTCTTTCCAATATGATTGGTTTAACGACTATTTCCTGGTTGATCAATCAGATCATCACCTACGGGGTGATTGCAGCGGTGGTTATCTTTTCACCAGAGATTCGAACTGGTTTGGAGCGATTGGGCCGGGCTACTGATTTCTTCTCCAATGCCCCAGTCAGTGCGGAAGAGCAAATGGTTCGTGCATTTGTGAAATCAGTTGAATACATGAGTCCTCGTAAGATTGGGGCGCTTGTAGTAGTTCAGAGAGTGAGAACCTTGCAGGAATACATCTCGACAGGGATCCCTTTAGATGCTAAAATTTCGGCTGAATTGCTTATCAATATTTTCATTCCCAATACTCCCTTGCATGATGGTGCTGTCATTATCAAGGAAGACCGGATTGCCGTAACTTCAGCCTATCTACCCCTGACTGAAGATACTGGGATTTCCAAGGAGTTTGGAACGCGTCACAGGGCGGCGATTGGTTTGTCGGAAGTATCAGATGCTCTTACCTTTGTGGTTTCGGAGGAAACAGGCGGAATCTCCATCACCTATAATGGAGTCTTTAAGCATGATTTGACCTTGGAAGAGTTTGAAGCTGAATTGAGAAGAATCTTACTTCCAACATCAGAGAAAAAGCAAGGTCTGAAAGAGCGCTTGCTAGGAGGATTGAAACATGAGAAAAAATAGTCTATACATCATTTCTTCCTTCTTTTTCGCCTGCATTCTCTTTATCTATGCAACATTGACAAACTATCAGAATAGCAACAGTGCCAGACAGGTGCGGACGGAGACTTATACAAACACAGTTCTTAATGTCCCAATTGATATTCAGTATGACAGCGATCAGTATTTTATCAGTGGTTTTACATCTGAGGTGACGGTCTTTCTAACAGGGTCAAACAGAGTTGCTTTGGCGAGTGAGATGCAGGAAAGTACCCGCAAATTTAAGGTGACGGCTGATCTTTCTGATGCCAGTGTAGGAACCATCGAAGTTCCTCTAACCATTGAAAATTTACCGAGTGGGTTGACGGCTGTTGCAACTCCGCAAAAGATAACAGTCAAGGTCGGTAAAAAAGCAAAACGAGACAATGTCATTGTTGTGCCGGAGATTGACCCTAGTCAGATTGATTCTCGCGTGAAAATCGATACAGTTACTGTATCAGATGAAAAAGTAACGGTTATTAGTGATGAGGAAACCCTCTCCAAAGTAGATCGTGTCATTGCCATCTTACCGACGAGTGAACGGATAACTAGAAACTACTCGTCCTCTGTTCCTCTACAAGCAGTCGATAAAAATGGAAATGTCTTACCAAGCGTCATTATGCCGTTTGACACAACTATGAAAATTACAACAAAAACAGCAACGTCTAGTTCAAGTAACTCGTCAACAAGTTCCTCAGAAGGCAGTTCGTCTTCAACGAGTTCAGAAACAAAATCAGATTCGTCTAAACAATAATAAATAATAGAAAAGGATGATAAATAAAATGGGTAAATATTTTGGGACCGATGGAGTCCGTGGAGAAGCAAACGTAGAACTGACACCAGAATTGGCCTTTAAACTGGGACGTTTTGGTGGATATGTTCTTAGCCAACACGAAACAGAAGCCCCTAAAGTCTTTGTAGGACGTGATACACGTATCTCAGGAGAAATGTTAGAATCAGCCTTGGTGGCAGGTCTTCTCTCTGTAGGGATTCACGTCTACAAACTTGGTGTCCTTGCAACACCAGCAGTAGCTTACTTAGTCAAAACCGAGGGAGCCAGTGCAGGTGTCATGATTTCCGCTAGCCACAACCCAGCCCTTGATAATGGAATTAAGTTCTTTGGTGGGGATGGTTTCAAACTTGATGATGAAAAAGAAGCTGAAATCGAAGCCCTGCTAGATGCTACCGAAGATACTCTTCCTCGTCCAAGTGCAGAAGGTTTAGGAACCTTGGTGGACTATCCAGAAGGTTTGCGTAAGTATGAAGGCTACCTTGTTTCAACTGGAACGCCTCTTGAGGGAATGAAAGTGACTTTGGACACAGCGAACGGTGCAGCGTCTACAAGTGCTCGCCAGATTTTCGCTGATCTTGGTGCTCAGTTGACAGTTATCGGTGAGACACCAGATGGTCTTAATATCAACTTGAATGTTGGTTCAACTCACCCAGAAGCTCTTCAAGAAGTAGTCAAAGAAAGCCAATCAGCTATCGGTTTGGCTTTTGACGGAGACAGTGACCGTTTGATTGCTGTTGATGAAAATGGCGACATTGTTGATGGTGATAAGATCATGTACATCATCGGGAAATACCTTTCTGAAAAAGGCCAGTTAGCTCAAAACACCATCGTGACAACCGTTATGTCTAATCTCGGCTTCCACAAGGCTTTGGACCGTGAAGGTATCAACAAGGTTGTCACTGCAGTTGGTGACCGCTATGTCGTCGAAGAAATGAGAAAATCAGGCTATAACCTTGGTGGTGAACAGTCTGGTCACGTTATCTTGATGGATTACAATACGACAGGTGATGGACAGTTAACTGCCGTTCAATTAACAAAAGTTATACGGGAAACCGGTAAAACCTTGTCTCAACTAGCATCAGAAGTGACGATTTACCCACAAAAACTGGTCAATATCCGAGTGGAAAATTCCATGAAAGAAAAGGCCATGGAAGTACCAGCCATCAAGACAATCATCGAAAAGATGGAAGAAGAGATGGCAGGGAACGGCCGTATCCTTGTCCGCCCAAGTGGTACCGAACCTCTCTTGCGAGTTATGGCAGAGGCACCTACAATAGAAGAAGTCAATTACTATGTAGATACGATTGCTACTGTTGTTAAAGATGAGATCGGTATTGACTAAAGCCTAGAAAACTAGATGAAATGATAAAAATGTGGTACAATTGCATAGTAAATTGTAGCAATGGGAGAGAGAAATGAATCTTAAACGAGAACAAGAATTTGTTAGCCAGTATCACTTTGATGCTCGTAACTTTGAATGGGAAAATGAAAATGGGGCTCCTGAAACTAAGGTAGACGTGAATTTCCAGTTGCTCCAATACGACCAAGAAAACCAAGTAACCTCGCTAGTTGTTATCTTGAGCTTTATGATTGTCTTTGACAAATTTGTTATCAGTGGAACGATTTCTCAAGTTAACCATGTGGAAGGTCGTATTGTTAACGAACCAAGCGAATTTAACCAAGAAGAAGTCGAAACCTTGGCACGTCCATGCTTGAACATGCTCAACCGTTTGACGTATGAAGTAACAGAAATCGCTTTGGATCTTCCAGGGATCAATTTGGAGTTTTAGTCATGAAATTAGCTGTCATTACAGATTCTTCAGCCTATTTAGAGGAGAAGGCGCTGCAAAGAGAGAATCTATTTATCTTGGATATTCCTGTCAATATTGATGGGGAAGAGTATGTCGAAGGTGTCAATCTGACTGCTGAGGAATTTTATCAAAAAATGGCTCAGTCTGCAGAATTGCCTAAAACTAGTCAACCAAGTATTGCCAAATTGGATGAGATTCTTAGTTCTTTGAAAGACGAGGGTTATACCCATGTCTTGGGACTCTTTCTTTCGTCAGGAATTTCAGGCTTTTATCAGAACATCCAATACATGTTGGATGAGTATGATGGCTTGACCATTGCCTTTCCAGATACCCATATCACAAGTTCCCCTCTAGGATTTATGGTAGAGAGTGCCTTTGAATGGGCAGAACAAGGTGATGATTTTGCCCAGATTCAGGAGAAGTTGGGGTTCCAAATTGCTGATAATTCAGCCTTTATCATAGTAGATGACCTCGACCACTTGGTTAAGGGAGGACGTTTGTCAAATGGGGCAGCCATCTTAGGGAACCTCCTCAGTATCAAGCCTATCCTCTACTTTAATGACCAAGGGGTGATTGAAGTTTACGAAAAAGTTCGTACAGAAAAGAAAGCAATCAAACGTTTGGTGGAAATCATCAAGGAGTTGACAGAAGATGGGGACTACCGTATTACAGTCATTCATGGTAACGCACCTCAGAAGGCAGCAGAT
This sequence comes from Streptococcus mitis, assembly GCF_003943905.1. Taxonomy (GTDB): domain Bacteria; phylum Bacillota; class Bacilli; order Lactobacillales; family Streptococcaceae; genus Streptococcus; species Streptococcus mitis_BC. The sequence continues at coordinate 583,412 of NZ_RJNS01000001.1, read as the reverse complement.
TTGCGTCAGCTTTTGATGGAGAGTGGTGTGACTGCTGAAATTCCAATTGAAACCTTTGGTAGTGTTATTGGGACTCACCTTGGAGAAGGTAGTATCGCCTTGAGCTATACACCAATCGTCTAAATTGTTCTTACAGGCTTTGTATCTTAGAAATTGAACACGGCCTACCTGTCTCTTGAAAAAAGATGTCTGTCTTGCCTTTCATGGAAAGTCAGCGCCATTCCCTATTTTTCATGGGCAGCTAACGTCCTTTGTATCTTAGTCAGGAGTAGAGATGAGTATTCGAGTAATTATTGCCGGTTTTAAGGGAAAGATGGGCCAAGCTGCTTGTCAGATGATCTTGGCTGATCCAGACTTGGACTTGGTCGCAGTTTTGGATCCTTTTGAGTCTGAGTCAGAGTGGCAGGGGATTCCTGTCTTTAATGATAAGGCTGACTTGGCTGGTGTTGAAGCTGATGTCTGGGTGGATTTTACTACTCCAGCTGTTGCCTACGAAAATACACGCTTTGCTCTTGAAAATGGCTTTGCTCCAGTAGTTGGAACAACTGGTTTCACTAGTGAAGAAATTGCTGAACTAAAAGCATTTTCTCGTTCCCAAGATTTGGGTGGTTTGATTGCCCCTAACTTTGCCCTGGGTGCTGTCTTGCTTATGCAATTTGCGAAGCAGGCTGCCAAATATTTCCCAAATGTGGAGATTATCGAGCTCCATCATGACAAGAAAAAAGATGCTCCGAGTGGAACAGCCATTAAAACAGCTGAGTTGATGGCGGAAGTTAGAGAGTCTATCCAGCAAGGTGCGCCTGATGAGGAAGAATTGATTGCAGGTGCTCGCGGTGCTGACTTTGATGGTATGCGCATCCATTCGGTCCGTTTACCAGGCCTGGTAGCCCATCAGGAAGTCATCTTTGGCAATCAGGGAGAAGGATTGACCCTTCGTCATGACTCCTATGATCGCAGCTCCTTCATGACAGGGGTCAATTTGGGAATCAAAGAAGTTGTCAAGCGTCATGAGCTTGTCTATGGATTAGAACACTTATTATGAGATTAACGCAAATGCCTTCTGAATTTCAGAAGGCTTTACCAGTATTAGAAAAAATTAAAGAAGCAGGCTTTGAAGCCTATTTTGTTGGGGGCTCTGTTCGAGATGCCCTCCTCAATCGTCCCATCCACGATGTGGATATTGCGACTTCTTCCTATCCAGAGGAGACCAAGCAGATTTTTCCGCGAACAGCTGATATCGGAATTGAACATGGAACTGTCTTGGTCTTAGATGGGGATGAGGAGTATGAGGTAACCACCTTTCGAACCGAAGATGTCTATGTGGACTATCGCAGACCCAGTGCGGTTTCCTTTGTGCGTTCGCTAGAAGAGGACCTCAAGCGCCGTGATTTCACAGTTAATGCGTTTGCCTTGAATGAGACAGGCGAAATTATTGACTTGTTCCATGGTTTAGACGATTTAGAAAACCAAGTCTTGCGAGCAGTTGGAGTGGCTAGTGAACGTTTCAACGAAGATGCTCTGCGGATTATGCGTGGTTTCCGCTTTCAGGCCAGTCTCGGTTTTAAACTTGAGTCAGAAACTTTTGAGGCGATGAAGACTTTGACGCCACTCTTGGAGAAAATTTCTGTGGAGCGCACCTTCGTTGAGTTTGATAAACTATTGCTGGCACCTTTTTGGCGAGTTGGTCTGTCTTCCATGATTGAAAGTCAAGCTTGTGACTATCTTCCAGATATGGCAGGAAGCCAAGACAAGCTCAACAGACTGTTTGATTTAGAGGCGGATTTCACTTTTGAATCTTCCGAACAAGCTTGGGCGGCTCTATTGTGGGCCTTAGAGATTAAAGATGCGCAGCCATTTTTGAAAGCTTGGAAAACCTCACGCCAGTTTGCCAAGCAGGTTCAGGATTTGCTGACTATTTTGGCTTTGCGAGAAGAAGGAGAGCTGAGCAAGCGTGATTGTTACCGCTTTGACTTGGATTCCCTTCTACAAGCTGAAAGTCTTCGTCAGGCCCAAGGAAAAGCAGTCAACCCGCAAGCCATCACAGAAACTTACCAGAATTTGACCATTCATGATAAGAAAGAAATTCAGATTAACGGTGGTGTTTTAATCAAGGAATATGGTTTTCAGCCAGGTCCAGCCTTGGGAGAAATTTTAACAGAGATTGAGTATGCCATTGTTGATGGAGAATTGGAAAATGATCGTCAAGCTATCCATGCTTACCTAAGGGAGAAAAAATGAGTGATTTTATCGTTGAGAAACTAAGCAAATCCGTTGGAGACAAGACCGTTTTTGAGGATATTTCTTTTATCATCCATGACTTGGACAGAATCGGTCTGATCGGTGTCAATGGAACGGGTAAGACCACCCTTTTGGACGTCCTTTCTGGTGTTTCTGGCTTTGATGGGGATGTCAGTCCCTTTTCCGCTAAGAATGACTACAAAATTGGCTACTTGACACAGAATCCAGATTTTGATGATAGCAAGACAGTTTTGGATACGGTTCTATCCAGCGACCTCAAGGAAATTCAGCTGATTCGTGAGTATGAGTTGATCATGCTCAACTACAGTGAGGACAAGCAGGCTCGTTTGGAACGTGTCATGGCAGAGATGGACTCTCTCCAAGCTTGGGAAATTGAAAGCCAGGTCAAGACGGTTCTCAGCAAGTTGGGTATTCAGGACTTGTCGACTCCAGTTGGTGAATTGTCAGGTGGTCTGAGAAGACGGGTTCAGTTGGCGCAAGTTCTCCTAGGAAACCACGACCTCTTGCTTCTGGACGAGCCGACCAACCACCTGGACATTGCGACCATTGAGTGGCTGACCCTTTTTTTGAAAAATTCCAAGAAGACAGTTCTTTTTATCACCCATGATCGTTATTTCTTAGATGCACTATCAACACGAATTTTCGAGTTGGACCGAGCAGGCTTGACCGAGTATCAGGGTAATTATCAGGACTATGTTCGCCTTAAGGCGGAACAGGATGAGCGTGATGCAGCACTTCTCCACAAAAAAGAACAACTCTATAAGCAAGAATTGGCTTGGATGCGCAGACAACCGCAGGCACGTGCGACCAAGCAACAAGCCCGTATCAATCGTTTCCATGACTTGAAAAAAGAAGTTTCAGGTAGTAGTACTGAGACAGACTTGACCATGAACTTTGAGACCAGTCGGATTGGGAAGAAGGTCATCGAGTTTAAAGATGTTTCCTTCGCCTATGAGAACAAGCCGATATTACAAAATTTTAACCTTTTAGTGCAAGCTAAAGACCGTATCGGTATCGTTGGGGATAATGGTGTGGGAAAATCAACTCTTCTCAATCTGATTGCAGGAAGTCTTGAGCCGACAGCAGGTCATCTTGTGATTGGGGAAACCGTTCGTATCGCCTATTTCTCTCAACAAATTGAAGGGTTGGATGAAAGCAAACGGGTTATCAATTACCTGCAGGAAGTAGCAGAAGAGGTTAAGACCAGTGGTGGTTCTACGACTTCCATCGCTGAGCTGCTAGAGCAATTCCTCTTTCCACGTTCGACCCATGGAACCTTGATTGAGAAGTTATCTGGTGGCGAGAAAAAACGACTCTATCTCCTTAAACTTCTCTTGGAAAAACCAAATGTTCTCCTCTTGGACGAGCCGACCAATGACCTAGACATTGCGACTTTGACAGTCTTGGAGAATTTCTTGCAGGGCTTTGCAGGTCCCGTTTTAACAGTCAGCCACGACCGTTATTTTCTGGATAAGGTAGCAACAAAAATTCTCGCTTTTGAAGATGGCAACATTCGTACTTTCTTTGGTCATTACACCGATTATCTTGATGAAAAGGCCTTTGAAGAAGAAACAGCAAGTCAAGTTCAAAAGGCCGAAAAAGAGAAAGCGGTCAAAGTCCGTGAAGACAAGAAGCGTATGACCTACCAAGAAAAGCAGGAGTGGGCAAGCATTGAAGGGGATATTGAAGCCTTGGAAAATCGTATCGCTATAATTGAAGAGGAAATGCAGGCTAATGGTTCTGACTTTGGTAAGCTAGCCACCCTTCAGAAAGAGCTAGACGAGAAAAACGAAGAACTCCTTGAAAAATACGAACGCTATGAATACCTAAGTGAGTTGGCATGATGGAAGAAAAAGTCATTAAACGTAGTCCCAAGAAAATCATTTGGAATGCCTTGTTTGGCTTGGCTTCGGTGCTTTTCTTCTTGTTACCTCTATCTTATCTCTATGCGTATTCGGAAAAGGGGACGGGACTTCATACGATAAGTCTTTTGTTAATGCTGCATGTACTTTTTTGTGCTGGAGTAGTCCTTTATCAGACTTACAGACTTTTAAGCTTGGATAAGGAGTATTTGAGATGCACAGTTAAGGGGTTTTACTACAAACCAAACCCAAAGAAACCCAGTCGTTTCTATGCTTGGGCAGATGTAGAAGAGTTTTCCTTTTCTCGGATTCGAGGGAAGTACAGGGATTCCTATCGGATTGAAGTCTATTTTAAAAACAAGGAAAATGTGGAATCCCAATCCTTTCTAGCTCTGTTGAAGAGAAGGATTCTCCCTTTTCATCCGTCAGCAGATTTGATCATCCCGATTTTTCTGCTAGATGTAGGTCTTCCTGAAAGGGTCTATGAGACCATGAAGTACTACGAAAGAGAATGGCGGATCGAACAAAATCGCCAAGCTAGAAAACAGACAAAACAAGCTTCGAAAAGCAAATATTCCAAACTGTCATAGTCGGTCTTTGCTTAAAGTAGAATAATCAAAAAGGCCCTATCCATTGGATAGGGTCATTGTTTGTCTTCTTTTTTAGTTTCCTGGTGGAAAATATTTTGCCAAGTCTCATGGCGACGCCAGATACTGGTATGGACGATACCATCTAGCTCATAGCAAATGAGCTTGGTTTTCTGACTAATGGAGGTAATCTGAATGTCCTTAATCGTAGCACTAAGTTCTTTTTCAGACTTATAAGCCTCTTTATCCATCTGCTCTCCATCTTGACGGATATAGAGAAAGTCCTCAGCAAGGAGTTCTTCTAGCTGATTTCCTTGGTCGATCAATTGCTCGCGCATGAGTAGTTTTTTATAGACATTGTCCAAAATTTCGTCTTCAGGTATAGGAGCAGGTTCGATGTGAATATCAGTATCAAAAACACCAAATCGTTCTTCTAGCATAGACTCAACCTGGTCCGCAATTTCGTGACTTTCATAGACTGATAGGTCGGGATTCATTTCCAGCGTGATATCAAGGTAGATATTGCTACCGTAGGTGCGACCTCTTTGGGACTTAACCTTACTAATCTTTGGAATCTCCATGATGGCCTTCTGGTAGTCCTCTAGCAGAAGGTCGTCAAAACCATCTGAAAGACTAAAGGAAGACTCGATGAAGATATCATAGGCTGTCTTTAAGATAAAGAAGGTGATAATGATAGCGACCAATTTATCCACGATTGGATAATTGAAACTGCTGGCTAGGATAGCAATGGTCGTCCCAAGCGAGGTGACAGCATCGGAAAGATTGTCCTTAGCAGCTGCCTTGAGAGCCTTGGATTTGGATTTCTTACTGAGGCGTGTGTTATAGAGATAAACAGCAAACATGACCGCCGCTGAAATGATTCCTAGAATCGCTCCCAAAGGATCAATAGGTGTTTGTTCCCGACTAAGGATTTTCTGAATGGTGTCCCGAAGCACATCAAAACCAACATAGAACATGATGATGGAAGTAATCAAACTAGCCAAATCTTCAATCTTCCAGTGACCGAAACGATGGTCACGGTCTGCAGGCTGGCGAGCCATACGAATGCCAATCAGAAGAGCAACATTTCCGATAATATCTGATAGGTTGTTGAAACCATCCGCTACCAAACTGGAAGAATGTAGGAGGTGGCCAGTCGCTAATTTTGCCGCAGACAAGAGGAGGTAGGTCGAAATGCTGATAATGGCACCACGTTCCGCCAACTTGAGATTTGACATGGATTGATTCATCGGACTTCCTTTCTGGTGCTGAGATTCTGTTTTCATTATACTGGTTTTCATGGGAAAATTCAAATTTAGTCTTGTTCCATCGGATTTTAATTCTTGAAAATTGTTCAAATTTTGATATAATAGTACTACTCAAGGGAGTAGCTGGCAGAAACCTGTGATAGTGTCGTCATTCCGAATTTTATACTGCAAAGTATTCTTTCCGGCGCTATCTTAAACAGCGAGACTTGTTATGATTAACAGGTCTCTTTTTGTTTGTCATAAAACCAAAAGAGAGCTTGTTTTGCACACAATGTCAAGGAGGAGACACATGTCAAAAGAACAAAAACGCCAAGCGTTTTATACTCAAAGTCCTGAAGAGGTCTTGAAGTCGGTTGAAGCAACTGAGCAAGGCCTTTCGTCAAGCGAAGCGCAGAAACGCCTTGCTGAATATGGGCGCAATGAACTCGAAGAAGGTGAGAAAAAATCTCTCTTGGTTAAATTCATCGAACAGTTTAAAGATTTGATGATTATTATTTTGGTGGCTGCAGCCATCTTGTCTGTCATAACTTCTGGTGGGGAAGATATTGCAGATGCCATCATTATCCTAGCCGTTGTTATCATCAACGCAGCTTTCGGTGTTTACCAAGAAGGAAAAGCGGAAGAAGCCATCGAAGCCCTCAAGTCTATGTCCAGTCCAGCTGCTCGCGTTATCCGTGATGGGCACATGGCTGAGATTGATTCCAAAGAATTGGTGCCAGGTGATATCGTTGCCCTTGAAGCAGGTGACGTAGTACCAGCAGACCTACGTTTGCTAGAAGCTAATTCACTTAAAATCGAAGAAGCGGCCTTAACAGGTGAGTCTGTTCCAGTCGAAAAAGACTTGACCGTTGAGCTCTCTGCAGATGCTGGTATTGGTGACCGTGTCAATATGGCCTTCCAAAACTCAAACGTGACCTATGGTCGAGGTCTTGGTGTTGTTGTCAATACAGGTATGTACACGGAAGTGGGTCATATCGCTGGCATGCTCCAAGATGCGGATGAGACGGATACACCACTCAAACAAAACTTGAACAACCTTTCTAAGGTCTTGACCTATGCAATTTTGGTCATTGCCCTTGTTACTTTTGTAGTCGGAGTCTTCATTCAAGGTAAAAATCCACTTGGTGAGTTGATGACCTCTGTTGCGCTTGCTGTTGCAGCCATCCCAGAAGGACTTCCTGCTATCGTGACCATCGTTCTTGCCCTTGGTACTCAAGTTTTGGCTAAACGAAACTCTATCGTTCGTAAGTTACCAGCAGTAGAAACACTTGGTTCGACTGAGATTATCGCTTCTGATAAGACTGGTACGCTTACCATGAACAAGATGACAGTCGAAAAAGTCTTCTATGACGCAGTCCTACATGATTCAGCTGATGACATTGAACTTGGCTTGGACATGCCATTACTTCGTTCAGTTGTCTTGGCCAATGATACCAAGATTGATGCTGAAGGTAACCTGATTGGGGATCCAACGGAAACAGCCTTCATCCAGTATGCCTTTGACAAGGGCTACGATGTTAAAGGATTTTTAGAGCAATATCCTCGTGTGGCTGAGTTGCCATTTGACTCAGATCGTAAACTCATGTCAACGGTTCATCCATTGCCAGATGGTAAATTCCTCGTAGCAGTCAAAGGGGCTCCAGACCAACTCTTGAAACGTTGTGTTGCTCGTGATAAAGCTGGAGATGTTGCTTCGATTGATGAGAAAGTCACTGAATTAATTCACACAAACAACTCGGAAATGGCTCACCAAGCTCTGCGTGTCCTTGCAGGTGCTTATAAGATTATCTATAGTATTCCAGAAAATCTTACTTCTGAAGAGCTTGAAAATGATTTAATCTTCACTGGTTTGATTGGGATGATTGACCCTGAGCGTGCCGAAGCAGCAGAAGCTGTTCGTGTCGCTAAGGAAGCGGGAATCCGTCCAATCATGATCACTGGTGACCACCAAGACACAGCAGAAGCCATTGCCAAACGTTTGGGAATTATTGATGCAAATGATACAGAAGGCCACGTTTTAACTGGTGCTGAGCTCAACGAACTGTCAGATGAAGACTTTGAAAAAGTAGTTGGTCAATACTCTGTTTATGCCCGTGTGTCTCCAGAACACAAGGTTCGTATCGTCAAGGCTTGGCAAAAACAAGGTAAGGTTGTTGCTATGACAGGTGACGGTGTTAATGATGCGCCAGCTCTGAAAACAGCCGATATCGGTATCGGTATGGGAATCACTGGTACAGAGGTTTCTAAGGGGGCTTCTGACATGATTCTTGCAGATGATAACTTTGCGACTATTATCGTCGCAGTTGAAGAAGGACGTAAGGTCTTCTCAAACATTCAAAAGACTATTCAGTACTTACTTTCTGCCAATACTGCTGAAGTATTAACTATCTTCTTATCAACCTTGTTTGGTTGGGACGTCTTGCAGCCAGTTCATCTTTTGTGGATCAACTTGGTAACAGATACCTTCCCAGCTATCGCTCTTGGTGTTGAACCTGCTGAGCCTGGTGTCATGAATCATAAACCACGTGGACGAAAGGCAAGCTTCTTCTCAGGTGGGGTCTTGAGTTCTATCATCTATCAAGGTGTACTCCAAGCAACTATTGTTATGAGTGTTTATGGACTTGCAATTGCTTACCCAGTTCATGTGGGTGACAATCATGCCATTCATGCGGATGCCCTTACTATGGCCTTTGCAACCCTTGGTTTGATTCAACTATTCCATGCCTACAACGTTAAGTCTGTTTACCAATCCATCTTGACAGTTGGACCATTCAAGTCTAAGACCTTCAACTGGTCGATCTTGGTATCCTTCATTCTTCTGATGGCGACCATCGTTGTAGAACCGCTTGAAGGAATCTTCCACGTAACCAAACTGGACTTGTCACAGTGGGGAATTGTTTTGGCTGGAAGCTTCTCAATGATACTTATCGTCGAAATCGTTAAGTTTGTTCAACGTAAACTTGGTCTTGATAAGAATGCGATTTAAAAAGAAAGTCATCTTCGGATGGCTTTTTTTGCATTTGAGGGAAAGGACTAGAAGTCGCCTCCTTTTGTGCTATAATAAAGTAAAGTAGCAAGGAGTGAAAGAGGATGGAAAAGAAAATTGTCCGAGATGTCTTATTTTTGTCGCAAGTTTCGAAACCTGCAAGTCAGGAAGACCTTTATCTGGCTAGAGATTTACAGGATACCCTGCTGGCTAATCGCGAGACCTGTGTTGGTCTGGCGGCTAATATGATTGGCGTGCAGAAGCGCGTGATTATCTTCAATCTTGGCTTGGTTCCCATGGTCATGTTTAACCCTGTTCTCCTTTCCTACAAAGGAACTTACGAGACAGAGGAAGGGTGTTTGTCCTTGACTGGGGTACGGCCAACGACTCGTTATGAAACGATTACGGTTTCCTATCGTGATAGTAAGTGGCAGGAACAGAACATTACGCTAACAGGTTTTCCAGCTCAGATATGCCAACATGAACTGGATCATTTGGAAGGACGGATTATTTAGGAGGAACTCAGATGAAACGCATACTCTTTGAACTTGTTTTTATCGCAACAACTTGGTATATCTTTTTGCCACCCTTCAATCTTACCAGTTGGGAATTCATCTTCTTCCTCTGTGGACATTTGGTGGTGATGGGAATTTTGTTTAGTTTCCGCAAGGATACCAATCTTCTCAAGACAGTTCACCTACGTCATGGAAAGGTTGCAAACGAACTCAATCTAGAAGGGCTTCATTTTAATAAATTAGGTGGAGGATTGTTGCTGGCTGCAGGCCTTATCTTTGCCCTTGCTGGTTTGGTAAGCCTAGTGACCTCTAGCTTTTTCCAAGCAAAAAACTATGCTAATGTGGTGTCTATCACCGAAAAAGACTTTAAAGATTTTCCTAAGAGTGATACCAGTAAGGTTCCAATCCTAGATCGGAGTACTGCAGAAAAGATTGGTGACCGTTACCTTGGCTCTCTGACGGATAAGGTATCCCAGTACGTAGCCGCAGATACTTATACGCAACTAACGGTTGGTGGCAAACCCTATCGGGTGACCCCTCTGGAGTATGCGGATCCCATCAAATGGTTCAACAATCAAGCCAAGGGAATTGGCGAGTATATCAAGGTTGATATGGTGACAGGAAATGCTGAATTGGTAGATTTAAAAACACCGATGAAGTATTCGGACTCCGAGTATTTTAACCGTGACGTCAAACGTCATCTTCGGATCAAGTATCCGACCAAGATTTTTAAAACCCCATCTTTTGAGGTGGATGATGAAGGCAATCCTTTCTATGTAGCAACCGTTTATCAAAAACAGTTTGGTTTAGGAGTACCTCGCCCTTCATCTGTTATTATCTTGGATGCTACTAATGGAGAAACCAAGGAATACAGCTTGGATGAAGTGCCAGAATGGGTGGACCGTGTCTATCCAGCAGAAGAAACCATCCAGCAAATCAACTACAACGGCAAGTATAAAGACGGCTTCTGGAATGCCTTGATTTCTAAGAAAAATGTTACCCAAACGACAGAGGGCTATAACTATCTTTCTATCGGAAATGACATTTATCTCTACACGGGGGTGACTTCAGCAAATGCCGACGAAAGTAATCTAGGATTTATCCTTGAAAATATGCGCACTGGAGAAATCACCAAGTACAATCTAGCATCAGCAACCGAAGAATCTGCCCGTGCTTCCGCAGAAGGAGCAGTTCAAGAGAAAGCCTACAAGGCTACCTTCCCTATCCTTGTCAATCTCAATGACAAACCGCTCTACATCATGGGCTTGAAGGACAATGCAGGATTGGTCAAGGAGTATGCATTGGTTGATGCAGTGGAGTACCAAAACGTCATCGTAGCAGCTACGGTAGATGAACTCCTCAGCAAATATGCCAATAAAAATGACCTCGATCTGGATAATGAAACGGTAGAAAACATCAAGGGTGTAGTTGCGGATCTGAAATCAGCTGTCATTAAGGGTGATACCGTCTACTTCTTCAAAGTTGATGGCAAGATTTATAAAGTCAAGGCTTCAGTGTCAGACGACCTTCCTTATCTAGAAAATGGCCAATCTTTCGAAGGTCAAGTTGGAAAAGACAATTACCTCAAAACATTTAAAGTGAAATAAACAAAGAAACCTCGGCTAATACCGAGGTTTTTAAGATGAAATTCTTGGTCGTGATTGAAAAATATGCTACACTAACAATATGAAAATTTTAATCCCAACGGCCAAAGAAATGAACACAGACCTTCCTTATATCGAAGCACTCCCCTTGAGGGAAGAAAGTCAGGCAGTCCTTGATTCGCTGGCACACTACTCAGCTAGTGAATTAGAAAGTTTTTATAAGGTATCTGCCGAAAAAGCAGAAGAAGAGTACGCTCATATTCAAACTCTAAAAGATCAAAGCGCTAAACATTATCCAGCCTTGAAACTTTTTGATGGTCTCATGTATCGCCACATTAAAAGAGATAAATTGACCGAGGCTGAACAAGCCTATCTTAAAGATCATGTTCTGATTACCTCGGCTTTATACGGTGTTGTCCCAGCCTTGTCGCCCATGGCTCCTCACCGTTTGGACTTCTTGATGAAGTTAAAAGTAGCTGGAAAAACCTTAAAGAGTCATTGGAAGTCAGCCTATGATGAGGCACTACAGGATGAGGACTTGATTTTTTCTCTCTTGTCATCAGAGTTTGAAACCGTATTTTCTAAGGAAATCAGAGAAAAGATGGTGACCTTCAAATTTATGGAGGACAAGGCAGGCCAGTTGAAAATCCACTCAACCATTTCAAAGAAAGCGCGTGGTGCCTTTTTGACCGCCTTGATAGAAGGGCAAGTCCAAACAGTTGATCAAGCTCGTAAGCTCCGCTTTGCAGGCTTTGACTACCGACCTGATTTATCAAGTGACTTAGAACTCGTCTTTGTGAAACAAGTATAAAACCAGCTCATGTGAGCTGGTTTTTGTTTAATTAGTTGATGGCTGCAAGAAGGTCGTCAGCTTGTTTGGCAAGTGATGAAGCAGTTGTTTCTTCTAACACCAATTTTCCATCTGCCCAAGCAGAGTCATTGACACGAGCGGCAGTAAAATCACCAACGACTTGTGTACGGATAAATGGCAAGAGGTCTTTGTAGATAGCGAAGAGTTGATCGTGACCACCATTAGCAACTGATGATACGGTTACAATCTTATCTTGAAGAGCTGATGGCCCTGAAGGATCTGATAGGTCAAGGGCACGGCTCAGCCAGTCAAGCAAGTTCTTCACTGTTCCAGGGATAGAGAAGTTGTAGACTGGAGAGAAAATCCAGATGGCATCTGCAGCAAGGACAGCTTCACGAGCAGCAGCTACAGCTGGATGAGTTGGAACTTCAAGATCTTGGCTGAAGAGAGGAACAGCTGAGTAATCAAGATAGCTAACTTCCGCTTTTCCAGCAAGTGCTTTTTCAGCTTCGAGGGCCATTTGGTGGTTGAAAGAACCTTGGCGTAGTGATCCGACGATAAATAGTACTTTTTTAGACATGATGTGTCTCCTTTAGTTAAAATTTAAAGAGCAAACTCTTTTGTTACCATCTATGTTACAACAAATAATACTAATTAGCAATAATTTTGCTCACAAATCTTTAAATTTTTTTAAAATACGAATCAAATCCTCCTTCTCCCCATCTTCCAAGATACTAAAAGCATCTACAATAGAGTTAATATGGTCAGGAAGAACTTCTTCAATTTTTTTGCGTCCTGCAGGTGTTAGTTTCAGGAAAAAAGAGCGACGATCCTTGGGGTCACAAGTTTTAGAAATCCACCCATCTCGAACCATATTTCGAATAACAACAGTCATGTTTCCAGAAGTGGCTAGCATTTTTTCAATCAAATCCTGAATACGCAGTTCTCCCTTGCTATAGAGGGTTTCTAAAACTGAAAATTGAGTGGGCGTTAATCCGTGTTCTTTGGCAGCCTTGGTTTCATAAGGTTTAAAACTTCGCTTCGCTTTATTGAGAACGATAGCTGTCCTCAAGTCTAATTGATTTTGGGAAATTTTTTCTTTCAAATATTGTTTCATAAGGGTATTCTATCAATAAACAAATAGAAATACAAGAGGCATAGAGTTTATAGGAAAAGATTCTTAGAATGTTCCTGTCTTCACTTGTAATAAATTAGGAGAGATGGTAAAATAGACGAGTGAAACTAAGACAGAAAAAAGCAAAAAACAAGCTACTTATACAATACGGAATCGGCCTTGCTTTGGTGTTACTAGTCATGACCACTTCCTTTCTTTATCTGATATCTCTCAGCATGAAACCCTATCAAGATGCTAGAGTTGAGGGAGAAAAACTGGCCAAGCAGTATGCAGAATTGGAAAAGGCAGATCAGGTTGATTTCTATAATGGACTAGAAGGTTATTACAGCGTTCTGGGACATAATAAAAAGCAAGAGGCCATTGCCGTATTGATTGAAAAGAATGACCACAAGATTTATGTTTATCAGCTTGATAAGGGGATTTCTCAAGACAAGGCAGCGACGATTTCGAGGGAAAAAGGAGCTAGCGACATTGACAAAGTCACCTTTGGTCGCTATCAGGACAAGCCAATTTGGGAAGTTAAGTCAGGAAATCACTACTATCTGATAGATTTTGAAACTGGAGCATTGGTCCAATAAAGGAGAGCATATGAAATTATCCAAACGCGTACTAGAAATGGAAGAAAGCGTCACTCTAGCCAGTGATGCAAGAGCCAAAGCATTAAAAGCTCAAGGAAAGGATGTTCTTTTCTTAACTTTGGGACAGCCAGATTTTCATACTCCTGAAAATATTCAGAATGCAGCGGTAGAAGCGATTCGAGATGGACGAGCTTCCTTTTATACAGTTGCTTCAGGTCTACCAGACTTAAAGGCTGCGGTTAATACCTATTTTGAACGCTACTATGGCTATTCCGTAGCAGCCAACGAGGTTACATTTGCTACAGGTGCCAAGTTCTCTCTCTATACCTTTTTTATGGCCGTGGTCAATCCAGGTGATGAGGTCATCATCCCTACACCATACTGGGTCAGTTATGGAGACCAAGTCAAGATGGCAGAAGGGGTGCCGGTTTTTGTCCAAGCCAAGGAAGACAATCACTTTAAAGTAACGGTCGAGCAGCTAGAAGCGGCTCGCACAGATAAGACCAAGGTCTTGGTTCTCAATTCGCCATCGAATCCGACCGGTATGATTTACAGTCGTGAGGAATTGCTGGCTATCGGAAATTGGGCGGTCGAGCATGATGTCCTCATCCTAGCAGACGATATTTATGGTCGTTTGGTCTATAATGGGAATGAATTTGTTCCAATTTCTAGTCTGTCAGAAGCTATTCGCAAGCAAACCATTGTCATCAATGGTGTATCTAAGGCCTATGCCATGACTGGTTGGCGAGTAGGTTATGCAGTAGGAAATCCTGAGATTATTGCTGCCATGAGCAAGCTAACAGGTCAAACAACCTCGAACCTTACTGCTGTATCACAATATGCTACCATTGAAGCCCTAACTGGGCCACAAGACTCTGTCGAAACCATGCGCCAAGCATTTGAGGAACGTTTGAATACTATTTATCCTCTCTTGTGCCAAGTACCAGGATTTGAAGTTGTCAAGCCCCAAGGAGCCTTCTATCTTTTCCCAAATGTTAAAAAAGCGATGGAGATGAAGGGCTATACCGATGTGACGGACTTTACAACGGCTATTCTTGAGGAAGTCGGTCTTGCCTTGATTACAGGAGCAGGGTTTGGGGCTCCAGAAAATGTTCGTCTCAGTTATGCAACAGACTTAGATACATTAAAAGAAGCTATCCGTCGTTTGCATCATTTTATGGAAAACTAAAACTTAAAGTCTTCGTCATCTTGGCGAAGATTTTTTGTAACGAAATTCTCGCGAAATTTCTCCAGTAGAACCTAGCTATCAGAGTCTATTTGTGGTAAAATAGTGGGTAATGATGTCTTCGGACAAGATTAACGATAAAGGAAGATAGATTATGACAAAACGTGTAACAATTATCGAAGTAAAAGACCACGTTGGTCAAGAAGTGACCATCGGGGCCTGGGTTGCCAACAAATCAGGAAAAGGAAAAATTGCCTTCTTGCAATTGCGTGACGGAACTGCCTTCTTCCAAGGTGTAGCCTTTAAACCAAACTTTATTGAAAAATTTGGCGAAGAAGTTGGTCTTAAAAAATTTGAAACAATCAAACACTTGAGCCAAGAAACTTCAGTCTATGTGACAGGGATTGTCAAAGAAGATGAGCGTTCTAAGTTTGGCTATGAGCTCGATATCACTGACATCGAAGTCATCGGTGAATCTCAAGATTACCCAATCACTCCAAAAGAACACGGAACAGACTTCTTGATGGACAACCGTCACTTGTGGCTCCGTTCTCGTAAGCAAGTAGCAGTGATGCAAATCCGTAACGCTATCATCTATGCAACTTATGAGTTCTTCGACAAGAACGGCTTCATGAAGTTTGATAGCCCAATCCTTTCAGGAAATGCTGCAGAAGATTCAACTGAACTTTTTGAAACAGACTACTTCGGGACTCCAGCCTACTTGAGCCAATCAGGTCAGCTTTATCTTGAAGCGGGTGCGATGGCTCTTGGTCGCGTATTTGACTTTGGTCCCGTATTCCGTGCTGAAAAATCAAAAACGCGCCGTCACTTGACTGAGTTCTGGATGATGGATGCGGAGTACTCATACTTGACGCACGATGAGTCACTTGACTTGCAAGAAGCATATGTAAAAGCCCTTCTTCAAGGTGTTCTCGACCGTGCTCCTCAAGCTTTGGAAACCTTGGAACGTGATACAGAGCTTTTGAAACGCTACATTGCAGAGCCCTTCAAACGCATTACCTACGATCAAGCTATTGACCTTTTGCAAGAGCATGAAAACGATGAAGATGCAGACTACGAGCATCTTGAGCATGGAGATGACTTTGGTTCACCACATGAAACTTGGATTTCAAACCACTTTGGTGTGCCAACCTTCGTTATCAACTACCCAGCAGCTATCAAGGCCTTCTACATGAAACCAGTTCCTGGAAATCCAGAGCGCGTGCTTTGTGCAGACTTGCTCGCACCAGAAGGTTACGGAGAAATCATCGGTGGTTCAATGCGTGAGGAAGATTACGATGCCCTTGTTGCTAAGATGGAAGAACTGGGTATGGATCGTACAGAGTACGAATTCTATCTTGACCTTCGCAAATACGGTACAGTACCACACGGAGGATTTGGGATTGGTATCGAACGTATGGTAACCTTCGCAGCGGGAACCAAACACATCCGTGAAGCTATTCCATTCCCACGTATGTTGCACCGTATCAAACCATAAAAAGATTAAAACGCCCTAGGGGCGTTTTTTCAAAACACTATAATACTTGAAGGAAGAGGTGGAGATCATGTAAAGCACAGATTAACAAGTGACAAACACAAAGATACAAATACACTTGTTAAAGGAGAAAATATGTTTAAACGAAATTACCGGAAGAATATCGGTCTCATGGCTGGAGTGGAATTTTTTGCTTTTCTGGGCATTACCAGTTTTTGGATTTTATTTCTCAGTTAAAATGGGATGTCACTTTTGCAGATTGGCTTATTGGAAAGCATTTTTCATGCCACCAGTGTCATTTGTGAAATTCCTTCTGGAATGTTAGCTGACCGCTATTCATATAAAACCAATCTGTATTTAAGTCGAATAGCTGGGATTGCGTCGTCTATTCTCATGTTAGTAGGGCAAGGTAATTTTTGGATTTATGCACTCGCGATGGTGGTGAGTGCCTTGTCTTATAATTTTGATTCGGGGACGAGTGCAGCCATGGTTTATGATTCGGCCGTGGAGGCTGGATTAAAAGAGCGCTACTTGTCTATCTCAAGTTTTATGTCAGGAGTAGCAGAAGGAACTCGGTCTTTGGGGACCGTTTTAGCGGGGTTTTTTGTCCATGGTCAATTGCACTTGACCTACTATATCATGATTGCCACTTCGATTATCGTTCTTTTTCTAACTTGGATGTTAAAAGAGCCTAGTGTTAAAGCGCAAAAATCTGAGCGTCTGACGATGAAAAGGATTATGTTGACTGTCAAAGAGGAATTGCGGAGCAATCCCAGTCTTTTTGGCTGGATGATTCTGTCCCAAATCATCGGAACACTGATGTGTATGTTTTATTTTTACTATCAAAATCAACTGCCGGACTTAGAAGGATGGCAGATTTCGATGGTCATGCTGATGGGCAGTGTTTTGAATATCTGGTCAGTTTATCTAGCAAGTAAGATTGGAAAGATGTATGCAGCCTTAAAGCTCTTTCCAATTCTTGTGCTCTTGACAGGAGTGACTTACTTGCTTTCCTACTTTGGTACGCCACTGATTTATATTTTGATTTATTTGATTAGTAACGCCTTATATGCTCTCTTTCAACCGATTTTTGACAACGATTTACAAAAGCGACTCCCAAGTGAGGTACGGGCAACCATGCTAAGTGTCTACTCCATGATGTTCAGCCTGAGTATGATTGTTATTTTTCCTCTAACGGGGTGGTTGATTGACTATCTAGGATTTGTAGTAGCCTTCCTTTACTTAGGATTCTTTTTAGTATTAGCAGGATTTTTGTTAATATTCATTTTGAAAGAGATGGTTAGAGATTTAGAACTGAAAGATCATGTTATTTCTAAATAATAGAGATAGTTTTTTCATTTTTCTCTTGCTATCTACTAGCTTTTCTAGTATAATAGTTAATTGTGAGCAAACCTCACTTACCCCTTGCAAAGACTAGGGGTCATTAGACCAAAAGGAGGAACATATCAATGGCTAAATACGAAATTCTTTATATCATTCGTCCAAACATTGAAGAAGAAGCGAAAAACGCTTTGGTAGCACGTTTTGACTCTATCTTGACTGACAACGGTGCAACTGTTGTTGAATCAAAATCATGGGAAAAACGTCGTCTTGCATACGAAATCCAAGATTTCCGTGAAGGACTTTACCACATCGTTAACGTTGAAGCAAACGACGACGCAGCTCTTAAAGAGTTTGACCGTCTTTCAAAAATCAACGCTGACATTCTTCGTCACATGATCGTCAAACTTGACGCGTAAGAAGGTAAATTATGATTAACAATGTTGTACTTGTAGGGCGTATGACACGTGACGCTGAGTTGCGTTATACCCCATCAAATGTAGCAGTTGCGACTTTTACTCTTGCAGTAAACCGTACATTCAAGAGTCAAAATGGCGAACGTGAGGCTGATTTCATCAATGTCGTTATGTGGCGCCAACAGGCTGAAAATCTTGCTAACTGGGCTAAAAAAGGATCTCTTATCGGGATAACCGGTCGTATCCAGACTCGTAGTTACGATAACCAGCAAGGACAACGTGTCTACGTAACGGAAGTCGTGGCTGATAATTTCCAAATGTTGGAAAGCCGTAGTGTGCGTGAAGGACATACAGGTGGAGCTTATTCTGCACCAACTGCTAGTTATACAGCACCTACACAATCAGTACCAGACTTTTCACGTGATGAAAATCCATTTGGAGCAACAAATCCATTGGATATTTCAGATGATGATTTACCATTCTAATGGACAATTAATACTATAAAGGAGAAAAAACATGGCTCAACAACGTCGTGGCGGATTCAAACGCCGTAAAAAAGTTGATTACATCGCAGCAAACAAAATTGAATATGTTGATTACAAAGATACTGAGCTTCTTAGCCGTTTCGTTTCAGAACGTGGGAAAATCCTTCCACGTCGTGTAACAGGAACTTCAGCTAAAAACCAACGTAAAGTAACAACAGCTATCAAACGCGCTCGCGTAATGGCTTTGATGCCTTTCGTAAACGAAGATTAAAGAAAAGACCCGGGTGGGTCTTTTTTTCTGACTCACTCGAGTCTTTTTTCAGATTCGGTTGAACCTCTTTTTCAGACTTTTACGGGGTTCTGTTGGACAGAGCTACTTTTGACCTAGTAAGATGCTTTTTTCTTACTAGGTTATTTCTTTTCATTGTCGTGCTATAATGGTAGGAGAAAACTTTAAAGGAGCAACTTATGAAGACGACATGTTCAATTAGGAAAATGCAAGAATCTGACATTAAAGATCTATTTCGAGGATTTATCAGCCAAGGTTGGCCAAGTAGAGAGGAGATTTTAACTCGATATTTTAAGGAGCAGGAAAGTGGAGAGAGGGAAGTTTTAATTGCTGACCTTACTGGTGTAGTAGCGGGCTACATTACTATTTTACCCTATGCTAAGCAGGGTCCCTTTGCTGGAATGGCTCCAGAACTTTCAGATTTCAATGTCTTTGAACCCTTTCAAAATCAAGGTATTGGAAATCTCTTGCTGAAAGAAGCAGAAAATCGAGTTAAGCTTGTTTCGGACAAAGTGACGTTGGGTGTTGGGCTCCATTCAGGGTATGGACCTGCCCAGAGATTGTACATCAAACGAGGCTATATTCCAGATGGTTCGGGCGTATGGTATCGAAACCAACCGTTAGAAATGAATGCTACTATTCAAAATAATGATGATTTAGTTCTGTACTTATCCAAGAAGTTTGAATAAGAGATAGCACATTTTTTGGAGATGTGGGATTTCTCTACTTTATGGTATAATGGAAAGAGTTAGATTGAAAGAGGTAGAGAGATGGATGCAAAATTAAAATACAAGGCAAAGAAGATTAAGATTGTCTTTTTTGATATCGATGATACCTTGCGTACGTCAAAGACAGGTTTTATTCCAGCTACGATTCCTACTGTCTTTAAGCAGTTACGTGAAAAAGGGATTTTGACAGGAATTGCTTCTGGGCGTGGCATTTTTGGTGTTGTTCCAGAGATTCGTGAGCTCAAGCCTGACTTTTTTGTGACTCTGAATGGTGCCTATATAGAAGATAAAAAAGGTCAGGTCATTTATCAGCATCAGATTGCCAAAGAAGATGTGGAAGAATACATCGCTTGGACAAAACAAGAGGGGATTGAATATGGCTTAGTTGGCAGTCATGCTGCTAAACTCTCCACGCGAACAAAACTGATCAGTGAGGCTATTGATCCGATTTATCCAAACTTGGATGTGGATCCTGACTTTCAGGAAAAAGTAGGCATTTACCAGATGTGGACCTTTGAAGATAAAGGAGATGCCTTGTGCTTGCCAGAATCTTTATCGGATAAACTTCGCATGGTGCGTTGGCATGAACATTCATCTGATATCGTGCCTATTTCAGGTTCGAAAGCCACAGGTGTAGCCAAGGTTGTGGAGCATCTAGGCTTGAAACCAGAGAATGTCATGGTCTTTGGAGATGGTCTCAATGACTTGGAACTCTTTGATTATGCTGGAATCAGCATTGCCATGGGAGTTTCCCATGAAAAAATCAAAGAAAAAGCAGATTATATTACAAAAACAGTAGAAGAAGATGGCATTTTTGATGCCTTAGAAGGATTTGGTATGGTAGAAAAAGAATTGCATTTCCCACAAGTAGACATTGAAACAGTAGAAGGTCCGTTGGCGACCATTAAGACAAATCACGGAGACTTGCGTATCAAGCTTTTCCCTGAGCAGGCTCCCAAAACAGTAGCAAACTTTGTTGCGCTTTCAAAAGACGGTTACTATGATGGTGTGATTTTCCACCGTATTATCAAGGACTTTATGATTCAAGGTGGAGACCCAACTGGTACTGGTATGGGCGGAGAGTCGATTTATGGCCAAGCTTTTGAAGATGAATTTTCTGAAGAACTTTATAATGTTCGTGGGGCTCTGTCTATGGCCAATGCTGGGCCAAATACCAATGGCAGTCAGTTCTTTATCGTGCAAAACCAACACTTGCCATACTCTAAGAAAGAGATTGCGCGTGGTGGTTGGCCAGAACCAATCGCTGAGATTTATGCAGAGCAAGGCGGAACTCCTCACCTTGACCGTCGTCACACTGTTTTTGGGCAATTGGTCGATGCAGAATCTTTTGCAGTCTTGGATGCCATTGCAGCTGTTGAGACTGGTGCAATGGACAAGCCAGTTGAAGATGTGGTAATTGAAACGATTGAAATTGAGGACTAAGATGAAAATTGGTGATAAGCTAACTGGGCGTATTACAGGAATCCAGCCCTATGGTGCCTTTGTCGAATTAGAGACAGGGGTGATTGGGTTGATCCATATTTCAGAGATTCGGACAGGATTTATTGAAAATATCTATGAAGTTTTGAAAATTGGTGAAGAGGTGCAAGTTCAGGTTGTTGATTTGGATGAATTTACTGGTAAAGCCAGTCTTTCCATTCGCACTCTGGAAGAAGAAAAGCATCAATTGCCAAGACGGAGACGTTTTTCAAATGATCGAATCAAGCATGGTTTTGCTCCACTTGGTCGAATGATGCCTGTTTGGACGCGTGAAGCCCTTAACAATTTGAAAGAGAAAAACTAGTCTATTAGATTTCGTATTTTTAAAATCAATATATGGAAGAACAATTATTAAAATCAGGAGAGCGCATCAATCAGCTCTTTTCGACAGATATCAAAATCATTCAAAATAAAGAGGTGTTTAGCTATTCGGTAGATAGTGTTCTCTTATCACGCTTTCCTCGCTTCCCTAAACGGGGCTTAATTGTGGACTTTTGTGCTGGAAATGGTGCAGTGGGACTTTTTGCTAGTTCACGTACTCAGGCGCGGATAATATCTGTAGAGATTCAGGAGCGCTTGGCAGATATGGCAGAGCGTTCGGTTCAGTTGAATGGCTTGGAAGAGCAGATGCGAGTCATCTGCGATGATTTGAAAAATATGCCTGCCCACATTCAGGGAAGTAAGGTAGATATGATTTTGTGTAATCCGCCTTATTTCAAGGTGGATCCGCATTCCAATCTCAACGAGAGTGAACACTACCTTCTGGCCAGACACGAAATTGCGACTAACTTAGAAGAAATTTGTCGAAGTGCTCAGAGTATTCTCAAATCCAATGGACGTTTGGCCATGGTTCATCGTCCAGATCGGCTCTTGGATATCTTAGACATGCTTCAACGCCACAATTTGGCACCTAAGCGCCTGCAATTTGTCTATCCTAAACGAGAGAAGGAGGCCAATATGCTCTTAATCGAAGCTATCAAGGATGGATCGACAAGTGGCTTCAAGGTCCTGCCACCACTCATTGTTCACAATGATGATGGTTCTTATACGCCAGAAATTCAAGAGATTTACTATGGATCATAAGGCCTATATGTATGTGGTGGAGTGCCGTGACGGTTCTTACTATACGGGCTATACAACGGATGTGAAGAGGCGCCTTGCCGTTCATAATAGTGGTAAGGGAGCCAAGTATACCCGAGCTCGCTTACCAGTCAAACTCGTCTATGCAGAAGGCTTTGCCAGTAAGGAAGAAGCCATGTCTGCGGAGGCTCTCCTCAAACGCAAGAAACGTCCACAGAAAGAACGATTTTTATCTGAAAATCAAGAGAAAAATCTAGTCAATCATATTGATATCTAATGAGGAGTCCTTTGGCTCCTCTTACTTTTGTCAAAAAAGGAAAAAAGTGCTAAAATAAGATGAATAAATTTAAAGAGGTATTATCATGTCTAAGATTCTAGTATTTGGTCATCAAAATCCAGACTCAGATGCCATCGGGTCATCTGTAGCCTTTGCCTATCTTGCAAAAGAGGCTTATGGATTGGACACAGAAGCAGTTGCTCTCGGTACTCCAAACGAAGAAACTGCTTTCGTTTTGAACTATTTTGGTGTAGAAGCACCACGTGTTATCACATCTGCTAAAGCAGAAGGTGCAGAGCAAGTTATCTTAACTGACCACAATGAATTCCAACAATCAGTGTCAGATATCGCTGAAGTAGAAGTTTACGGTGTTGTAGACCACCACCGTGTGGCTAATTTTGAAACTGCCAGCCCGCTCTACATGCGTTTGGAACCAGTTGGATCAGCCTCATCTATCGTTTACCGCATGTTTAAAGAACATGGTGTAGCAATTCCTAAAGAGATTGCTGGTTTGATGCTTTCAGGTTTGATTTCAGATACCCTTCTTTTGAAATCTCCAACAACACACCCATCTGATAAAGTCATTGCTCCTGAATTGGCAGAATTAGCAGGTGTCAACTTGGAAGAGTACGGTCTCGCTATGCTCAAGGCTGGTACCAACTTGGCTAGTAAATCTGCTGAAGAATTGATTGATATCGACGCTAAGACTTTTGAACTCAACGGAAATAAGGTTCGTGTTGCCCAAGTCAATACAGTTGATATTGCTGAAGTCTTGGAACGCCAAGCTGAAATCGAAGCAGCAATGCAGGCAGCTAATGCTGCAAACGGCTACTCTGACTTTGTCTTGATGATTACTGATATTGTGAACTCAAACTCAGAAATTTTGGCTCTTGGATCAAACATGGACAAGGTGGAAGCAGCCTTCAACTTCAAACTTGAAAACAACCATGCTTTTCTTCCAGGTGCCGTTTCACGTAAGAAACAAGTGGTACCTCAGTTGACTGAAAGCTTTAATGGCTAATAGCCTGAGTGATAATTGAAATGAGGAAACGTTAGTTTCCTTATAGCTAAAGGGGTCTCGGCTCCTTTTTTTCTAGGAGAGAAAGATGTTAGAAAATGGCGATTTGATTTTTGTGAAGGACCTTTCAGATATGGGGCAGGCCATCCAGGCTTCTACTGGGAACTATAGCCATGTCGCCATCTTTTTAGACGGTTTGATCTACCATGCTAGTGGGCAAGCAGGTGTCATCTGTCAAGAACCAGCTGAATTTTTTGAACCGACTCATCTCTATGACCTTTATGTCTATCCAGAGATGGAAGCTGACTTAGTAAAGGAAAGAGCTAGGAATCATTTAGGTGCACCCTATAACGCCTCCTTTTATCCAGATGGGGCTGGCTTTTACTGCTCCCAGTACATCGCAGAAATTCTCCCTATTTTTGAAAGCGTACCGATGAAATTTGGTGATGGGGAGCAGGAGATTAGTGATTTTTGGAGGGAATATTACAGGGAACTCGAACTTCCTGTGCCCCTGAATCAACCAGGGACCAATCCCAGTCAGTTGGCAGCATCCCCTCTTTTAGAATGTAAAGAAAGGAATCTTCATGATTCAAATTTTTAATCCCTCCCGTTTGACTCGACAGCCATTTTTTATAGATTTAGTGGACTATCTGGACCAGCATGACGATGTGATCCTTCGAGAAATCAAGGCTCAGTTTCCAGATGTGGCAGTTGATAAACTCATGGAAGAGTATATAAAGGCAGGCTTGATACTAAGGGAAAACAAACGCTATTTTCTCAATCTCCCCTTTTTAGAATCTACGGAGGATTTAGCCCTTGACCAAGAAATTTTTATCAGAGAGAGCAGTCCAGTCTATCAAGCCTTACTGGAGCAGAGTTTTGAGACGGAATTGCGCAATCAAACCAATGCTGCCATTTTAGTCGAACGTACGGACTTTGCAAGAGAAAAGATGACCTTATCCAACTATTTCTACAAGGTCAAGCACCAATCTCCTTTGACAGAAAAACAGCAGGAACTCTATGCCATTTTGGGAGATGTCAATCCTGAGTATGCCCTCAAGTATATGACGACCTTTTTACTGAAGTTTCTCAAAAAAGACCAACTGATACAGAAACGTCGTGATATCTTCGTTGAGAGTCTAGTCGTCTTGGGCTATGTTGTGCAAAACGAAGAAGGGAAGTATGAGTTGGCTGTTGATTTCGACAAGGAACGGTTGACTTTCTATTTACCTTAATTGCTTGCTTTTGAGCAGATTATTTGACTTTACTAAAGAATAAGCATAAACTGAATGTAAGCGATAACGTTTATCGTATTAAAAGCAAAGGAGACAGAGCTATGTCACTTGAAAATAAATTGGATCAAGCAACTGGTGCTATCAAAGAAGGATTTGGTAAAGTTACTGGCGATAGCAAGACAGAAGCAGAAGGTACTGTAGAAAAAACAGTTGCGAAAGCAAAAGAAGTTGTTGAAGATGCTAAAGGCGCTGTAGAAGGTGCCGTTGAAGGTCTTAAAAATTCATTTAAGAAAGAAGACTAAAAAAATCAAGGGAATGTTTTCCTTGATTTTTTGATTTTATAGATAACGTTCTGCGATGGCTGCGTCCCCAGGATAGTCTTCTTTCTTTCCTTGGACAATCTGGTAGCAATCAGCTCCCTTACCAGCAATAATCACGGCATCGAGTTCTTGATTTGTGATGGTCATCGCTGTCTTGATAGCTTGTTCACGATCGGCAATCTTTTCAACGGGATGACTGATATAGCTGCTGATTTCTTCAGCAATGGCCATTGGATCTTCATAGTTGGGGTCATCAGCAGTCAGAAAGACTTGAATTTCAGGATGTTGATCGAGGAGAAGTCCAAAGTCTTTGCGACGACTTTCACCCTTGTTTCCAGTCGAACCGAGAACCAGAGCGATCTTTCCAGTTTGATGGGTTTCAACAACAGAAATCAGTTTTTTCAGACTATC
Organism: Streptococcus mitis; assembly: GCF_003943905.1. Taxonomy (GTDB): domain Bacteria; phylum Bacillota; class Bacilli; order Lactobacillales; family Streptococcaceae; genus Streptococcus; species Streptococcus mitis_BC. The sequence continues at coordinate 558,026 of NZ_RJNS01000001.1, read as the reverse complement.
GCCATTGTGGGCGTAGTCGATGAAGACCTTGGCTCCATTTTTCTGTGTGAGGACTTCCATACGTCCAGGGACGCGGGTTGTAGCGATTCCTTTTTTGATATCCTCCAGACTAGCACCTAGACGGAGGCAGGCAAGTCCTGCAGCGACTGCATTTTCTTGGTTAAAGTGACCGATGAGTTGAATATCATAATCTCCAGCAAGTTTACCAGTAGCTGAAAAGCTAAAAGCTCTGGAATTCTCGATTTGGTTACTTGACTGGCTACCATAGAAGTCATGTTCTTGATGTTCCACTTGTTCCTTCAGTACAGAGAAGTGGTCCATGTCGCTGTTAATAACAACTGCTCGGCTATTTTTCATCAAGAGACGTTTGTGGTAGAAGTAATCTTCAAAACTAGGATGTTCAATTGGTCCGATATGATCAGGGCTGATATTGAGGAAAACTCCTACATCAAAAGTCAGACCATAGACTCGTTTGACCAGATAGGCTTGACTAGAGACTTCCATGATGAGATGAGTTCTACCATTCTTAACAGCCTGATCCATCATATCAAAGAGATCAATGCTCTCAGGAGTTGTGAGGGCAGATTTAAAGAAGGTCTTACCATCTAAGGTTGTATTCATGGTAGACAGCATAGCTGGGCGATGGTGTTGAGCTAAGATGTTATAGGCAAAATAGGCCGCTGTTGTCTTACCCTTGGTTCCAGTGAAGGCGAGAATTTTGAGTTTTTCTTGTGGATTGCCATAAAATCCCATAGCAATCAAACTCATGGCTTTTTTGATATCGTTCACAATGATGACGGGGATACCGACTTCGTAGTCCTTTTCTGCGACATACCAAGCTAAGCCTTGACTTATAGCGGATAGGAGGAATTCTTTTTTAAAGGCAGCGCCTTTTGCAAAAAAAAGAGTACCTTCTTTTACTTTTCTGCTGTCATAACTGATGCTATCAAAAACAACTTCACTGTAGTTGTAGTGGTAATGTCCTTGATCAATAATCTCGCGAAAAAGGCCATCTTTCTTTAAAATATCTAATGCGGTTTCAATCTTAATCATACTTTCTATTATAAACTTCAAGTCTGAATTTTACAAGTAACAAGGAAAAGTTTATAATGGAAGATAGGGAACTTTTCCTAGTTATCAAAATTGAATGAGGAAGCTATGTCTAACGAAAACAATCACCAGCAAGCCCAGATGTTGCGAGGGACTGCTTGGCTAACAGCTAGTAACTTTATTAGTCGCCTCCTTGGGGCTATCTATATTATTCCCTGGTATATCTGGATGGGGACTTATGCTGCCAAGGCAAATGGACTCTTTACCATGGGCTACAATATTTACGCCTGGTTCTTGCTGATTTCGACAGCGGGTATACCTGTTGCGGTCGCCAAACAAGTGGCTAAGTACAATACCATGCGAGATGAAGAGCATAGCTTTGCCTTGATTCGGAGTTTCCTAAGCTTTATGACGGGCTTGGGTCTAGTCTTTGCCTTGGTCTTGTATCTCTTTTCTCCCTGGTTAGCAGACTTATCAGGTGTGGGGAAAGACCTGATTCCCATCATGCAGAGCTTGGCTTGGGCAGTTTTGATTTTCCCATCTATGAGTGTTATCCGAGGCTTCTTCCAAGGGATGAACAACCTTAAGCCCTATGCCATGAGCCAAATCGCCGAGCAGGTGATCCGTGTTATCTGGATGTTGCTGGCCACTTTTATTATCATGAAGATGGGTTCTGGGGACTACTTATCAGCCGTTACCCAATCGACCTTTGCAGCCTTTGTGGGAATGGTGGCTAGTTTTGCAGTCTTGATCTACTTCCTTGCCCAAGAAGGTTTACTCAAAAGAGTCTTTGAAACACGGGATAAGATCAATAGTAAGCGACTCCTGGTTGATACCATCAAGGAAGCCATTCCCTTTATCCTGACAGGATCAGCCATCCAGCTCTTCCAGATTTTAGACCAGATGACCTTTATCAATAGTATGAAGTGGTTTACCAACTACAGCAATGAAGACTTGGTTGTCATGTTTTCTTATTTCTCTGCCAATCCTAATAAAATTACTATGATTTTGATTTCTGTCGGTGTCTCGATTGGAAGTGTTGGTTTGCCACTTTTGACGGAAAATTATGTTAAAGGTGATTTGAGAGCTGCTGCTCGCCTGGTTCAAGATAGTATGACCATGCTCTTTATGTTTCTATTACCAGCAACTGTTGGAGTCGTCATGGTGGGTGAGCCTCTCTATACAGTCTTTTATGGCAAGCCAGATAGTCTGGCCATGGGCTTGTTTGTCTTTGCGGTTTTACAGTCTACTATTTTAGGCTTGTATATGGTTTTGTCTCCTATGCTTCAGGCTATGTTTCGCAATCGCAAGGCAGTTCTTTACTTTGTCTATGGATCAATTGCTAAGTTAGTCTTGCAATTGCCAACCATTGCTATTTTCCACAGCTACGGTCCCTTGATCTCAACGACCATCGGTCTCATCATTCCAAATGTTCTGATGTACCGAGATATTTGTCAGGTGACGGGTGCACGTCGAAAGATTATCTTGAAGCGGACAATTTTGATTATGATTTTGACCATGGTCATGTTTATTTTGGTTGGTTTCCTACAGTGGATTTTAGGATTTTTCTTCCAACCAACAGGACGCTTCTGGAGTTTCCTCTATGTAGCCCTTATCGGAGGTCTCGGGGGAGGACTCTATGGTTTAATGAGTCTTGGCACTCACCTATTGGATAAGATTATTGGGAAACCTCAAGCAGACCGCCTACGAGCAAGATTTAAACGATCTTAACAAAATAGATTTATAAATAAAAGGAATGCTGGCCCTTTGTTAAGTATCTGGGTTAGCTGACACATAAATTAAAATCCCTAGAATCAGTTGTTCTAGGGATTTATTGGGGTGTGAGCATGATTAACTCTACAATCATAGCGATATAGAGGACTAATGTCAGGAGAAAACCTGCTCTCCAGAAGAATTTGATAAATTTAGGGTAATAAAAACTTCGTTTTTTGACAAGGAAAAAGACTACAAGGAGAATTGCTAAGAGTGAAAGTGCGACTCCAAGTCGCGGTAGAAAGTTGTGGGTAAAGGCTTTAGCAGTGATAAGGTAATACTCGAATACCAAAAGTGGAAAAGCTAAATCCGCAAAGTTCAGTCCTAGTTTTTTCAGTTTAAAAAGTTTTGTTACAATGATGGAGACCACGAGGGTTAATACCAACAATAAGGTAGCTGCTATTTTCATTAAAATCATACCCATATTGTATCATAAAAAAACGCTAAAGGAAATGAGAAACAAGGGAATTTGTAGGAAAGTCAGGCTTTTGAGATTGTGGGTGTTTTTTGTTATAATGAAAGTTATGAAATCTTATAATACCTTGAATGATTATTATCGAAAACTCTTTGGAGAAAAGACTTTCAAAGTTCCGATTGATGCGGGGTTTGACTGTCCAAATCGCGATGGAACTGTGGCTCATGGGGGCTGTACCTTTTGTACGGTTTCGGGCTCTGGAGATGCCATTGTGGCACCAGATGCACCTATCCGTGAGCAATTTTATAAGGAAATCGACTTTATGCACCGCAAGTGGCCAGATGTTAAAAAGTATCTAGTTTATTTCCAAAACTTTACTAACACCCATGAAAAAGTAGAGGTAATTCGGGAACGTTACGAGCAGGCTATCAACGAGCCAGGTGTAGTAGGAATCAATATCGGAACACGGCCAGACTGTTTACCCGATGAAACCATCGAATATTTGGCTGAGTTATCGGAACGCATGCATGTGACGGTAGAATTGGGCTTACAGACAACCTTTGAAGCAACCTCCGACTTGATTAACCGTGCCCATTCTTATGAATTGTATGTGGAAACAGTAAAACGCTTGAGGAAATATCCCAAGATTGAGATTGTTTCCCATTTGATTAATGGTTTGCCCGGTGAGACTCATGAGATGATGATTGAAAATGTTCGTCGATGTGTTACGGACAATGATATTCAAGGAATTAAGCTGCACTTGCTTCACCTCATGACCAATACACGGATGCAGCGAGATTACCACGAAGGACGTTTGCAACTGATGAGTCAGGATGAGTATGTCAAGGTTATCTGTGACCAGTTGGAAATCATTCCCAAGCATATCGTCATCCATCGAATTACTGGAGATGCACCTAGAGATATGCTGATTGGTCCCATGTGGAGCCTCAATAAATGGGAAGTTTTGAATAGCATAGAGAATGAGATGCGACGCCGTGGAAGTGTGCAAGGATGCAAGGCTGTAAAACAGGAGTTTGAAAATGAAAAGACCACTTGAGATGGCACATGATTTTTTGGCTGAAGTCGTGACAAAAGAGGATATCGTTGTGGATGCGACCATGGGCAATGGTCACGATACGCTTTTTTTAGCCAAGCTAGCCAAGCAAGTCTATGCCTTTGATATCCAGAAACAAGCTTTAGATAAAACCCAAGACCGTTTGAATGAGGCAGGTTTAGAAAATGTCCAGTTGATTTTACAAGGGCATGAGACACTCGACCAGTTTGTGACAGAAGCTAAGGCAGGGATTTTTAATCTTGGTTATTTGCCTTCTGCTGACAAATCCGTCATCACACAACCTCAGACTACTATCGAAGCCGTAGAAAAGCTTTGCCATTTGCTTGTCAAAGGAGGACGGATTGCTATCATGATCTACTATGGTCATGAGGGAGGAGACAGCGAGAGGGATGCTGTGTTGAATTTTGTTAGTCAGTTGAACCAACAAGAGTATACAGCAGCCATTTATCGGACTCTCAACCAAGTTAACAATCCACCGTTTTTAGTTATGATTGAGAAATTAGAAAGATATAGACATGGATAAGCAATACCTACGTGAGAAATTAGAGGCTATGCGCCAAAATTTTGTTGAGTCAACGCATCACGAGAGAGCAGTCGGGGTGCTCGACGAAGCACATATGAGCAAGAAAATGCTCAAAATCAAGAAAAAATTAGTGGCTCTTGAAATGGAACGATGTCAGAAAAAAATTGAGCACAAAGACTGTTCCAAGATTGATCAGAAAATCCAAGAGCAGAAGGAGATGTTTGAATTTTGTTGTAAAAAAGACTAAGGAGGGTCTAGATGACACTACTAATTTACCTGATTCTATTTTTATTAGTCTTAATCGTTTCAACTACGACCAATAAACTTTTGCCTTTTTTGCCCCTCCCCCTAGTACAAATCCTTTTGGGGATTGGGATTGGCTTATTTGTTCCCGATACGGACTTTCATCTCAATACAGAGCTGTTTCTGGCCATGGTTATTGGCCCCTTACTTTTCCGAGAGGCAGAAGAAGCCGATATTACTTCTGTTTTGAAACACTGGCGCATCATTGTCTACTTAATCTTTCCAGTAATTTTCATCTCGACCTTGAGTTTGGGAGCCTTGGCTCATTTCCTTTGGCTCAGTCTTCCCTTAGCTGCCTGTTTGGCTGTTGGGGCAGCGCTTGGTCCGACGGATCTGGTAGCCTTTGCTTCTCTTTCTGAACGTTTTCGTTTTCCCAAACGGGTTTCCAATATCCTAAAAGGAGAAGGCCTTTTAAATGACGCTTCTGGTTTGGTTGCCTTTCAGATGGCTCTTGCTGCTTGGACAACAGGAACTTTTTCTCTCAGCCAAGCTGGGACTTCCCTAGCACTTTCTATCCTTGGTGGTTTTGTAGTCGGTTTTGTGACGGCTATGGTCAATCGTTTCTTGCATAGCTTTTTACTGAGTGTGCGAGCGACTGATATAGCGAGTGAACTCTTGCTAGAGCTAAGTTTACCACTCATGACCTTTTTTATCGCAGAAGAGTTTCATGTTTCAGGGATTATCGCAGTAGTGGTTGCAGGTATTTTGAAGGCCAGTCGCTTTAAGAAAATTACGCTCCTTGAGGCCCAGGTAGACACTGTGACGGAGACCGTCTGGCACACCATGACCTTTATGCTAAATGGATCAGTCTTTGTCATCTTGGGAATGGAATTGGAAATGATAGCAGAACCTATCCTGACCAATCCCCTTTATAACCCCTTACTACTATTAGTATCGGTAGTTTTGCTGACATTCTTACTTTTTGCCATTCGCTTTGTCATGATTTATGGCTTCTATGTTTGGAGAACACGACGCCTCAAGAAAAATCTTCGTAATTACATGAAGGATATGCTCCTTTTGACCTTCTCTGGTGTAAAAGGAACGGTCTCTATTGCAACCATACTTCTCATACCAAGCAATCTAGAGCAGGAGTATCCCCTCTTACTTTTTCTAGTAGCGGGTGTCACGCTATTAAGCTTTCTAACAGGTCTCTTAGTTCTTCCCCACCTTTCCGAGGAACAAGAAGAAACCAAGGATTACCTCATGCACATTGCGATTTTAAATGAGGTCACAGCAGAATTAGAAAAAGAACTGGAAGGGCATAAGAATAAACTTCCCCTTTATGCAGCTATTGATAATTATCACGGTCGAATTGAAAACCTAATCCTTAGTCAAGAAAACAAGAGTGCCCAAGAGGACTGGGAGGCTTTAAAACTCCTCATCTTGAGTATCGAAAGCGATGGTTTGGAGCAGGCTTACGAGGAAGGGAAAATCGGTGAACGTGGTTATCAAGTTTACCAACGCTATTTGAAAAATATGGAGCAGAGTATTAATCGCAAGGTTGCTTCCCGCCTAACATATTACTTCCTTGTGTCGCTCCGTATCTTGCGTTTTGTCCTGCATGAATTGCTGACCTTTGGCCAGACCATCCGGAGTTGGAATGACAAGGAGCAACGTCGACTTCGAGCTATTGACTATGATCAAATATCCGAACTCTATCTGGAGAATACGGAGTTGATTATCGAAAGTTTGGAAAACCTAAAAGGAATCTACAAGAGTAGTCTGATCAGCTTTATGCAGGAGTCTCGCTTGCGTGAAACAGCTATTATCGGTAGTGGTGCCTTCGTCGAACGTGTTATCACTCGTATCAAACCAAACAATATCGATGAAATGCTAAGAGGTTACTACCTAGAACGTAAGTTAATCTTTGAATTCGAAGAGAAGAAATTGATTACAACCAAGTATGCCAAGAAATTACGGCAAAATGTCAACAATCTTGAGAATTATTCTCTAAAAGAAGCCGCAAATACCCTACCCTATGATATGATGGAATTAGTCAGAAGAAATTAGTTTAGAAAATCAAGTTGTATTAGGAGGATAGCAACATGAAAAAGTGGTGGAAAGAGCTGATGGAACGGCCCTTGTTGAAAGCTTTTTTACATTTTTATCAAGCTTCCGATAGTGAACTAACCAGTGTTGCGGTTGCCTACTATTGGTTGATTTCAATCTTCCCCTTGCTGATGATAATGGTCAATATTTTGCCCTATTTTCAGATTCCGATTTCAAATTTTTTGCTCACCATCAAAGAATTTGTACCAGATACAGTCTATGATGTGGTTGCAAAGATTGTCCGAGAAGTCCTGACTCAACCATCGACTGGTTTGCTGAGTTTTGCAGTCTTGTCAGCCCTTTGGACCTTCTCGAAATCGATGGATTTCCTCCAAAAAGCTTTTAATAAGGCCTATGGAGTGGCCAAGAGCCGAGGAATTATCTCCCATCAATTGATGAGTTTGCTCGTCAGCTTTGGTTTGCAAATTCTTTTTGCCTTAGCCTTATTTTTGAGTATGTTTGGGCGTATGTTGCTCAACCTAGTCAAAACTTACTGGCAATCAGACAGTCCTTTCTTTGATTATCTACAGGACTTTACAGGCCCTTTGATTTATGCCTTGCTCTTTGCCATCTTGGTCATGCTCTACTATTTCCTTCCAAATGTCAGAGTCCCTCGTATTCGCTACGTTTTTCCTGGTAGTATCTTTGTTTTGCTGACGCTTGTCTTTCTTTTGAATATCTTTTCTGTTTATTTCAATAACTATGTCAACCATCTAGTCGACGTCCGATTTTTCAGCTCCATTATCGTTGTGGTGATGATGTTCTGGTTTATTCTCATCGCCAAGATTCTGATTATCGGAGCAGTTATCAATGCCAGTGTACAGAGTTTGAAAGATCCAAAGTTTCGTGATAACACATTCTTTTTAAAAAATGAAGAATAAAAAAAGACGCTTTGAAAACAAAGTGTCTTTTTATTGCATTTGCAACAAAAATGTGCTATTCTATCATCATAGATGCGAAAGGAGGAAACATGTCGTTATTACGCGAAATCGGAGTTATAGCCCGTGCCCTAGATTCTATTGCTAATATTGAGTTTCGTGATATTGAACTAGCTCGTGGGCAATACCTTTATTTAGTACGGATCAAGGAGAATCCAGGAATCATTCAAGAAGCCTTGTCGGATTTACTGAAGGTTGACCGTTCGACAGTTGCTCGTTCAGTAAAAAAACTGGAAGAAAAGGGGTTAATAAAACAAGGAATGACCAGTACAAATCGGAAAAATAAAGAGTGGTTTGTCACTGAAAAAGGAGATGCACTTTATCCTTTTATCCTTGCTGAACATCACTATTCAGAGAATTCTGCCCTAAAAGGATTTTCTAGGGAAGAGGCCAGGGAACTGGAGAGCCTACTAATTCGGGTTAGAAAAAATATTACAAGTGATTGGGATATGGTCAAAAAAGGCCAGAAAAGAAATTATTTATAATAAGAGGTGAAAGATGAAAGTTATCGTTGAAAATGAATTTTGGAGCTTGTTTCCAGAAGCACAGATTAGCGTTTTAGCAGTAAAGGGATTAGATAATACAGTTGATGAAAGCAAGGATTCCTATTTCAAAACCTTGCTAGATAAGGGAGCTAAACGAGCTGAGGATTTCATTTCGGATGAGAATTTTACTCAGAATGATGTCATTCAAGAATGGCGTCAGGCTTTCAGCAAGTTCAAAACGAAAAAAGGAGCACGCTCCTCTATAGAAGCTCTGCTTAAAAGGGTCAGTCAGGGAAGAGAGTTTAATCCCATCAATCCCTTAGTAGACATCTATAATAGTGTCTCTCTATCTTATGCTGTTCCCTGTGGTGGCGAAGATGTGAACAAGATTGTAGGCAATCTTCATCTTGGTCAGGCTAAGGGAGGAGAACCTTTCTTTCCACTAGGAGCTGAAAACGATGCTCCTGCACTTCCAGAAGAGCTGATCTATTATGATGATGAGGGAGCGGTTTGTCGCTGTCTCAACTGGAGAGAGGCGCAGAGAACCATGCTGACAGAAGAGACAAAAGATGCTGTCTTAGTGATTGAAGCGATCAATGCTGAACAGGCAACACGTGCTCGGGCTGCTATGGAAGAATTACAGGACTTGGTAAAGGATTACTTTGGTGTTCAAGGCAAACTGGTTCATCTGACTTCTGAGTCCCCAGAAATTACACTTTAAACAGAAATAGCCCTGTCATCTCTTAGGAATAAACTATCCTAAAGAAATGACGGAGCTATTTTTAATAGATAAACATAGCATCACCAAAGCTAAAGAAGCGGTATCGTTCTTGAATAGCATGGTGGTAAGCATCTAGGACTAAGTCACGACCGGCAAAGGCAGAAACTAGCATAACAAGAGTTGACTTGGGTAGGTGGAAGTTGGTTGAAAAAGCATCCACAACCTTCCAGTCGTAGCCTGGCTTGATAAAGATATTGGTCCAGCCAGAATCTGCTTGGATTTGCCCATCAAACTTGGAACCGATGGTTTCCAGTGTGCGGATCGAAGTAGTTCCAACAGCTATAACACGACCTCCATTTTCCTTAACAGAGCGAAGGGTGGCTGCGGCTTCATCAGAAAGTTGGTAGAACTCTGAGTGCATTTCGTGTTCGTCCAGATTGTCAACAGAAACGGGTCTAAAGGTTCCTAAACCAACGTGGAGCGTTAAATAAACCAAATGGACACCCTTGGCTTGGATTTCTGCTAGCAGTTCTTTAGTAAAGTGGAGACCAGCAGTAGGTGCGGCAGCAGAACCACTTTCTTTAGCGTAGACCGTTTGATACCGTTCACGGTCATCTAGTTTTTCATGGATATAAGGCGGTAATGGCATTTCACCTAGACTTTCCAAAACTTCTAGGAAAATTCCTTGGTATTCAAAGCGGACAATGCGGCCCCCGTGGGTCAATTCTTCCGTAACGACAGCGCTGAGGCGACCATCACCAAAGTTGACACGAGTGCCAACCTTGAGGCGTTTGGCAGGTTTGGCTAGGACTTCCCACTCATCACCACTAGTATTTTTGAGCAGGAGAAGTTCCACATGGCCTCCTGTTTCTTCCTTTTGACCATAAAGGCGGGCTGGTAGAACACGGGTGTCGTTCATGACAAGGGCATCACCTGGTTCCAACATATCGATAATGGAGTGGAAGTGCTTATCCTGAAATTCTCCCGTCTCACGATTGACGATGAGGAGTTTGGAGGCATCTCGTTTTTCAAGTGGTGTTTGGGCAATCAATTCCTCTGGCAAGTGGAAATCAAAATCAGCTGTATTCATTTTTTTCATCATTCTTTCTAACTTCTAATTTTATCCATTATAACACGTTTCAAGTTTGGACGCTCTTTTTTTGGAAATTAAATCGTTTTCACTTGACAAAAATTGGTCTATACCATATAATGAATATAGAAATATGGAGGATATAAAATGAAAGTTATTAAAGTTGAAAATCAAGTCGAAGGTGGAAAAGTAGCTTTTGAGATTTTGAAGGAAAAATTGGCCAATGGTGCTCAGACTCTAGGACTTGCGACAGGAAGTAGCCCGCTTGAATTTTACAAGGAAATCGTTGAGAGTGACCTTGATTTTTCAAATCTAACCAGTGTAAACCTCGATGAGTATGTAGGGCTTGATGGGGACAATCCACAGTCTTACCGTTACTTTATGCAAGAACACTTATTCAACCAAAAACCATTTAAAGAAAGCTTCTTACCCCGTGGGATTAAGGACAATGCTGAAGCTGAGGTAGAACGTTACAACCAAATTTTGGCTGACCATCCTGTTGATTTGCAAATCTTGGGAATTGGTCGCAATGGACATATCGGTTTTAACGAGCCTGGCACTCCATTTGACAGTCAAACGCATCTAGTCGAACTTGACCAATCTACAATCGAAGCCAATGCTCGCTTCTTTGACAAGATTGAAGACGTCCCAACCCAAGCCATTTCAATGGGAATTAAAAATATCTTGGATGCCAAGTCAATTATCCTCTTTGCTTACGGTGAGTCGAAAGCAGAAGCCATTGCTAGAACAGTATCAGGCCCAGTAACTGAAAGTCTACCAGCAAGTAGCCTGCAATATCACCCTGATGTGACTATTATCGCAGATGCTGAGGCACTCAGCCTGCTTGAAAAATAAAATTAGGACCATTTGCTCTTTGGAGTGAGTGGTTTTTTACTTCAAATGTTTACTGTTCTGCTAAAGTGGTATAATATAGCTATACAGGGGAGGATCGAACTTTGGTTTATATAATCAGTTTTATTTGTTTTTTACTTTTAATGTTACTGTTTTTTCGTCTCATTCAGCAATCAAAGAACCCTTCGGGCTTTCTAGGAAAACGAATGATGAAATTGTGGAATCGAGCCTATCTCCCCATGTTTGTATGGGCAATTCGTCATCTGGATAGGACATTTTACCCTGTAATCTTAGATGTAGGAGTTGGAAATGGCCGTTCAACCATCCTACTGAAAGAAACTTTTCCGCAAAGTACCATAACTGGAATCGATATTTCAGATGCTGCAATAGCTCAAGCCAAACAGATAGAGATAACTAATTTAAATTTTGAACGAAGAGACGTTAGGGAGACAGGCTTTTCTGATGAAAGTGTTGATTTAATCACAGCCTTTCAAACTCATTTTCATTGGCAGGATCTAGAGGCTTCTTTTATAGAACTTCGAAGAGTACTCAAATCAGACGGGATGCTCTTGCTGGCTTGTGAATATAACAAGTTATCTTATTTTTTACCAGAGGTTCAAAGCGAAGAAGCATTTAGACGATTCTTGTTATCAGTAGGCTTTGAGGTCATAACTAGTCAAAGAAAGGGATCGTGGATCCTTTATAAAATTGTTAAAAACTAATGGAGGTACAATCATGAAACAATTATTTTTATGTTCATACTTTGCTGGAGTCAAAAAGCTTTTTAGCGATTATGCAAAGGAAAAGAATCTAGAAAACAAGGTTTTATTTATTCCTACCGCTGGGAACAAAGAGGATTATACTGCCTATATCGATGAGGCTCAGCAAACATTCAGAGATTTAGGATTTGAGATAGCGGTTCTAGATATTGCTTCTTGTGATCGAGAAACTGCACAGGCAAAGATTTTCCAAAGTAAGATTCTTTATATCTCAGGCGGGAATACCTTTTATTTATTGCAAGAATTAAAGAAAAAGCAACTCCTATCTCTCATCAAAGAGCAAATAAGAGATGGGTTGGTCTATGTGGGAGAATCAGCAGGGGCTATCATTACCGCCAAGGATATTGACTACAATAAACTCATGGACGACAAGACGGTAGCGAAAGAGTTATCGGATACAGCGGGATTGGATGAAGTGGAGTTTTACATCCTTCCACATTATGGTGAGGAGCCTTTTACTGATAGTAGCAAGAAGACCTTTGAAACCTATAAAAATCAGCTCGACTTAATGCGAATGAACAATTCACAAGCTGTTATTGTAAATGATAAAGAAATAAAAGTTGTTTCTGAACAGGATTAAAATAAATTTCTTTTTGCTATTATAATGTCCATTCTAATACGTTGCCTCTCTAAAAAAAGAAAGTGAAGATAATATAAGTTTATAGCCGTTTTTCCCTTGACATTTATTCATTTTGCGTGTAGAATAGAATAGATCTTGAACTTGAAGGGAGTGAAAAAAATGTCTAAAACAGTAGTACGTAAGAATGAATCTCTTGACGATGCACTTCGTCGTTTCAAACGTGCGGTTACTAAAGCTGGTACTCTTCAAGAAACACGCAAACGTGAATTCTATGAAAAACCTTCTGTAAAACGTAAACGTAAATCAGAAGCAGCTCGTAAACGTAAAAAATTCTAATTAGAAATGAAAGGCTAGAGAAATCTAGTCTTTTTCTTTCAAATAAATACTGTAAATCCTGCAAAAAAAGGAAACTTCCACCTACAATCTGATATAATAGTAGGGAGAACTCGATTGAAGGAGGAAATTATGTCGGTTTTAGTAAGAGATGTCATTGAAAAACTCAGACTAGATATTGTCTATGGTGAAGGCGAATTACTTGAAAAAGAAATCAATACTGCGGACATTATGAGACCTGGTCTTGAAATGACGGGCTATTTTGATTACTATACACCAGAACGGATTCAGCTGTTAGGGATGAAGGAGTGGTCCTATTTGGTTGCCATGCCTGCCCATAACCGTTATCAAGTTTTGAAGAAAATGTTTCTACCTGAAACACCTGCTGTAATCGTTGCTCGTGGTCTGGTAGTGCCAGAAGAAATGTTGAGGGCTGCTAGGGAATGTAATATTGCGATTTTAACCAGTCGAACATCAACCAGTCGTTTATCTGGAGAGTTATCTAGCTACCTTGATTCCCGTTTGGCTGAACGTACGAGCGTGCATGGTGTGTTGATGGACATCTATGGCATGGGTGTCTTGATCCAAGGGGATAGTGGTATCGGTAAGAGCGAGACAGGCCTTGAACTTGTGAAACGGGGACACCGTTTGGTGGCAGATGACCGTGTAGATATCTTTGCCAAGGATGAAATGACCCTTTGGGGAGAGCCCGCTGAAATTTTGAAGCATTTGCTTGAGATTCGTGGAGTGGGTATTATTGACGTGATGAGTCTCTACGGAGCAAGTGCTGTAAAAGATTCTTCGCAAGTTCAGTTGGCTGTTTACTTGGAAAATTACGATACCCATAAGACCTTTGACCGTCTAGGAAATAATGCCGAAGAACTCGAAGTTTCTGGTGTGACGATTCCGCGTATCCGCATCCCAGTAAAAACAGGACGCAATATCTCAGTTGTTATTGAGGCGGCAGCCATGAACTATCGAGCTAAAGAAATGGGATTTGATGCGACGCGTTTATTTGAAGAACGCTTGACTAATCTCATCTCCAAAAATGAGGTGAAAGATGATTAATCCAGTTGCATTTGAAATCGGTCCTTTTTCCATTCGTTGGTATGCTTTGTGTATTGTGGCTGGATTGGTCTTGGCTGTCTACCTTGCCATGAAAGAAGCTCCTAAAAAGAAGATTTTGTCAGATGATATTCTAGATTTTATCTTAATTGCCTTTCCTATTGCAATTTTAGGTGCCAGACTTTACTATGTACTCTTCCGCTTAGATTACTATCTTCAAAATCCAGGTGATGTGATTGCCATCTGGAATGGTGGTTTGGCCATTTATGGTGGTTTGATAGCAGGAGCTATTGTACTTTATATCTTTGCAGATAGAAAGCTGATTAATACATGGGATTTCTTAGATATTGCAGCACCGAGCGTCATGGTTGCCCAGAGTTTAGGGCGCTGGGGGAACTTCTTTAACCAAGAAGCCTACGGTGCAGCAGTAGATAGTCTGGATTATTTGCCGGGCTTTATTCGTGACCAGATGTACATTGAGGGGAGCTATCGTCAGCCGACCTTCTTATATGAGTCGGTTTGGAATCTGATTGGTTTTGCTTTGATTTTGATTTTTAGACGAAAATTAAAGGGAATCAGACGCGGTCAGATCACGGCATTTTACTTGATTTGGTATGGCTTTGGTCGTATGATCATCGAAGGGATGCGGACGGATAGTCTCATGTTCTTTGGTTTGCGAGTTTCCCAATGGTTATCAGTCGTCCTTATCGGACTCGGTATTTTTATCATACTTTATCAAAATCGAAAGAAAGCCCCTTTCTATCATACAGAGGAGGAAAAATAAATGTTAGAAGTTGCATATATTCTTGTTGCGATTGCTTTGATTGTCTGTTTGGTCTATTTGACAATCACGATTCAAAAAGCAGGTCGTATGATTGATGAGACAGAGAAAACCATCAAAACATTGAGCTCAGATGTGAACGTTACCCTGCATCATACCAATGAATTGTTGGTTAAGGTCAATGTGTTGGCAGACGATATCAATATCAAAGTTGCGACGATTGATCCACTCTTTACAGCTGTAGCGGACTTGTCAGAATCAGTATCTGACCTCAACCAACATGCGCGTGTCTTGGGTAAAAAAGCCTCATCAGCTGGTTCAAAGACCATTAAGACAGGTGCAGGATTGTCAGCTCTTCGTTTCGCAAGTAAAATTTTCAAAAAATAAAAAAGGAGAAATCTTATGGGAAAACTATCCTCTATCCTTTTAGGAACAGTTTCAGGTGCAGCTCTTGCTTTGTTTTTGACGAGTGACAAGGGCAAGCAAGTTTGTAGTCAAGCTCAGGATTTTCTGGATGATTTGAGAGAAGATCCAGAATATGCTAGAGAGCAGGTTTGTGAAAAACTAACAGAAGTGAAGGAACAGGCAACTGACTTTGTACTGAAAACAAAGGAACAAGTAGAATCTGGTGAAATCACTTTTGATAGTGTCCTTGACCAAGCTAAAAACTGTGCTCGACAAGCGACAGAAGCGTCAAAGGAAACCTTTAACAATCTCAAGGAGCAGTGGCAAGAACAGTCAACAACTCCAGACATTGCTGAAGACCAAGAAGAAATCATCATCGATATTACTGAAGTATAATGCATCACCATCTCTGGTTTTTGGAGATGGTGATTTTTATCTGCAAGCCTGTCTTTGTGGTATAATAAATACTATGCAGAAAAAACCAACGTCCGCCTACGTGCATATTCCCTTTTGCACACAGATTTGTTATTATTGTGACTTTTCAAAAGTATTTATCAAGAATCAACCAGTAGATAGTTATTTGGAGCATCTGCTAGAAGAGTTTCGTTCTTATGATATCCAAAAGTTGTCAACCCTCTACATCGGAGGTGGGACGCCAACGGCTTTGTCTGCTCCGCAATTAGAAGTGCTCTTGGATGGCTTGACTAAAAATCTAGACTTGTCTGTCTTGGAAGAGTTGACGATTGAAGCCAATCCAGGCGACTTGGACGCGGATAAGATTACGGTTTTGAAACAGTCGCCAGTCAATCGTGTTTCCTTAGGTGTGCAGACTTTTGATAATAAAATGCTGAAAAAGATTGGGCGTAGTCACTTAGAGAAGGATATTTATGAAAATATCGACCGCCTCAAATTGGCTGGTTTTGACAATATTTCTATCGACCTAATCTACGCTCTTCCAGGTCAAACTATGGATCAGGTCAAGGAAAATGTGGCTAAGGCTATTTCGCTTGATATTCCTCATATGAGCCTTTATAGCTTGATTTTGGAAAATCATACGGTCTTTATGAACCGCATGAGACGTGGGAAATTGCCTCTGCCCAAGGAAGAGTTAGAAGCAGAGATGTTTGAGTACATCATCGCAGAACTGGAGCGAGCTGGTTTTGAGCATTATGAGATTTCCAATTTCTCCAAGCCTGGCTTTGAAAGTCGCCACAATCTCATGTACTGGGACAATGCTGAGTATTATGGTATCGGTGCGGGTGCTTCAGGTTATGTCAATGGAGTGCGCTATAAAAATCATGGTCCGATTCGCCACTATCTCAATGCGGTAGAGGCAGGAAATGCTCGGATTACAGAAGAACACCTGAGTCAAAGGGAGCAGATGGAAGAAGAAATGTTTCTGGGACTCCGTAAGAAATCTGGGGTTTCCATGGCGCGATTTGAGGAGAAATTTGGACGATCCTTTGATGGACTTTATGGCGAAATCATCAGAGACTTGGTTCAACAAGAACTCATGCAGATCGACGGTGATCGTGTCCGAATGACAAAGAGAGGTCTCTTTTTAGGAGACACTGTAGCAGAACGATTTATTTTGGAGTAGAACAATGGGCTTAACTTATCAAATGAAAATGAAAATTCCTTTTGATATGGCGGACATGAACGGTCATATCAAACTTCCAGATGTAATTTTGCTGTCCCTGCAAGTATCAGGTATGCAGTCGATTGAGCTGGGAGTTAGCGACAAGGATATGTTAGAACGTTACAATTTAGTCTGGATTATTACAGACTATGCGATTGACGTGGTTCGCTTGCCTCGCTTTGCTGAGGAGATTACGATTGAAACAGAAGCATTGACTTACAATCGTCTTTTTTGCTACCGCCGTTTCACTATCTATGATGAAGCAGGTCAAGAAATCATTCGCATGGTAGCAACCTTTGTTCTTATGGACAGAGACAGTCGTAAAGTTCATGCTGTCGAACCTGAGATTGTTGCTCCTTATCAGTCTGAGTTTGATAAAAAACTCATCCGTGGGCCAAAGTATGCAAATCTAGAAGATCCGATCAGTAAAGACTACCATGTTCGTTTTTACGACTTGGATATGAATGGTCATGTCAATAATAGCAAATATTTGGATTGGATTTTTGAGGTCATGGGAGCAGACTTTCTGACCAAGTATATTCCAAAGAAGATCAATCTCAAATATGTCAAAGAAGTGCGACCAGGTGGCATGATTGCTTCAGCTTATGAACTCAAGGGACTAGAAAGCAAGCATGAGATTATCAGTGATGGCGAGATTAATGCTCAAGCTATGATTACGTGGCAAGAAATTGAGGCGAATTAGAAAGGGCGATATGACTTATAAAGGTTATTTAATTGATTTAGACGGGACTATTTACAAGGGGAAAGATCGAATTCCGGCGGGTGAGGCTTTTGTGCATGAACTGCAAAAGCGAGAAATTCCCTATCTCTTTGTGACTAATAATACAACCCGAACTCCAGAGAGTGTTCAAGAGATGTTGGCTCAGAATTTTAACATTAATACCCCTCTATCAACTGTCTACACGGCAACTCTGGCAACCATAGACTATATGAACGACTTGGGACTGGAAAAGACAGTCTATGTCATCGGCGAAGCTGGGCTCAAGGATGCCATTCAGGCAGCTGGTTATGTCGAAGACAAGGAAAATCCAGCCTATGTGGTAGTTGGACTGGACTGGCAAGTCGACTATGAAAAATTTGCTACGGCGACCCTAGCAATCCAAAAGGGTGCTCATTTTATCGGAACTAATCCAGACCTCAATATTCCGACGGAACGTGGCCTTTTGCCAGGTGCTGGTTCACTGATAACCCTTCTTGAAGTAGCAACTCGGGTAAAACCAGTTTATATCGGAAAACCAAATGCTATCATTATGGACAAGGCGGTTGAGCACCTAGGTTTGAAAAGAGAAGAGTTGCTCATGGTTGGGGACAACTACCTGACAGATATCCGAGCAGGAATTGACAATGGTATTCCAACGCTCTTGGTGACGACAGGTTTTACCAAGGCAGAAGAAGTAGCGGACCTGCCAATCGCACCAACTCATGTAGTTTCTAGCCTTGCGGAGTGGAATTTTGATGAAAACTAAATTGACCTTTTGGGGAAGTATGCTCTTTCTCCTCTCCCTGTCTATCCTCTTAACCATTTATCTGGCTTGGATTTTCTATCCCATGGAGATTCAGTGGCTGAACTTAGCGAATCGAGTCTATCTAAAGCCCGAAACCATTCAGTACAATTTTCATATCTTGATGAATTACCTGACCAATCCCTTTAGTCAGGTCTTAGAGATGCCAGATTTTCGTTCATCAGCTGCAGGTCTACACCACTTTGCGGTGGTGAAGAATCTCTTCCACTTGGTTCAGCTAGTTGCCCTAGTGACACTTCCAAGTTTCTATTTCTTTGTTAGAAAGATTGTGAAAAAAGGCTTTTTACCCCTATATCGTAAAAGTATCCTAGCTCTAGTGCTATTGCCTCTGGTCATTGGACTTGTAGGAGTGTTGATTGGTTTTGAGCAATTTTTTACTCTTTTCCATCAGATTCTCTTTGTGGGAGACGATACCTGGCTTTTTGATCCAGCAAAGGATCCCGTTATTTGGATTTTGCCAGAGATTTTCTTCCTCCATGCTTTCCTTCTCTTCTTTGGACTCTATGAAAGTTTCTTTGGTTTTCTTTATTTGAAAAGTCGTAGAATACTTTAATGTGTTGCATTGATAAAACAGTGATGAAGTTAAAAATTCTTACGAGGAGTGAATTAACTTCATTGGAATTGAGTAATTCGTTCGCATACAGTCTATTTTTCTAGAAAAAAATATGCTTTTTTCTAGAAATTGCTAGTCAAGCGCTTTATTTTTTTGTATAATAAGAATAGCAAAGTATAGATAAAGAAGAGAAAAGCATGATTACACTATTTTTATCACCGAGCTGTACATCATGTCGTAAGGCAAAGGCCTGGTTAGAGACGCATAAAGTTCCTTTTGAGGAGCATAACATTATGACCAGCCCTTTAACAAGAAAAGAATTGCAACACATTCTTTCCTTGACCGAAAATGGTACTGATGACATCATTTCAACTCGTTCAAAAATTTTTCAAAAATTGGATATTGATGTAGAGAGTATTTCGGTATCGGAGTTGCTTCAGTTGATTGAGCAATATCCTAGTCTTTTGCGTCGCCCAATTATTATAGACACCAAACGAATGCAGATCGGTTTTAATGAAGATGAGATTCGTGCTTTTCTCCCTCGTAGTTACCGTAAACAAGAACTAAAAGAAGCAACATTGAGAGCTGGTATTGGATAGATGAACAAACAGTATAGTTACCCACTAGATTTGTCGTGGAGCACTGAAGAACTTGCTTCAGTGCTTTCTTTTTTTAATGATGTTGAAGCTGCCTATGAAGACAAGGTAGAAGCTAAAAAACTGCTAGAATCTTACAAGAAATTTAAGTCTGTGGTTCCAAGCAAAAGCGAAGAAAAGCGCTTAGGTCGTGAATTTGAGGCGGCTAGCGGTTATTCCTTCTATCATGCAGTTCAATTAGCAAAAGAAAAAAGAGAAGGGAAGATTTCTCTTGGAAACTAAATTTGAATTTGCCAAGCAGATTGTGCAGGAAGCTGCTGCCTATATTTTGGCTCACATGCAAGAAGATTTGCAGGTTAAGCGCAAGTCTTCGCCTACAGACTTGGTGACGCGTTTGGATAAGGAAGTTCAGGATCTCTTAGTTCAGAGAATTTTGGCATCTTATCCAGAAGACTTGATTTGCGCGGAAGAGGGCTGTTTACGTGCTGCGGTCGGTCAAGGTTCCGTTTGGGTGATTGATCCCATTGACGGCACCAATAACTTTGTCGCTCAGCAGGAAGATTTTGCTGTTATGTTGGCCTACTTTGAGAATGGTGTGGGCAAATTTGGAATTATTTATGATGTTATGAAAGGTGATTGTTACCATGGTGGAGGTGCCTTTCCTCCTTATCGTAATAATGAGCCCTTACTGACTTTTAAAAAGAAACCTCTTAGAGAATTTTTAGTGGCTGGTAACTCAGCTATGTTTGAAACCAATGAGTGGGGCTTGGCAGATTTGGGTCGAGCAGCGTTGGGAGTCCGTGTCTATGGTAGTGCGGCCATTAGTTTTGCCAAGGTTTTATCGGGTCGCCTTCTGACTTATATTACCTACTTGCAGCCATGGGATTACGCTGCGGCCAGCATCTTAGGAGAAAGTCTGGGGTATCGTCTTCTTACGGTATCAGGTGAGCCTGCTGATTTTAAAACGCGTCAGCCTGTCATGATGGTGCCAATCGAGATGCAAGATGAGATTCAGTCCTATATTTATGAAAGGAAAGAAAATTAAATGCAATTTCCAGAAGGATTTGTTGAAAAATATGAAGCGATACTAGAAGATGAGGCAAGAGATTTTCTTGCCTCTTTTAAACAGGAAGCGGTATCAGCTTTTCGGGTCAATCCCTTAAAAGAAAGTCAGCTATCGTTTGCTGATGCCATTCCCCATACACCTTGGGGGTATTATGGTAAAGTTTCTGGGAAATCTCCAGAGCACGTGACCGGTTTCGTTTATTCGCAAGAGCCGGCAGCCCAAATGGTGGCCCAGGTAGCTCAACCAAGTCCTGGTATGAAGGTCTTGGACTTGGCGGCAGCACCAGGTGGAAAATCCACTCAACTAGCAGCTTATCTGGCTAATCAAGGAGTTCTGGTTTCCAATGAAATTTCCAGCAAGCGGGCTAAGATTTTAGTGGAAAATATGGAGCGGTTTGGAGCTACAAACGTGGTCGTGACCAATGAGTCTGCAGATCGCTTAGCCAAGGTCTTTAAAGGTTATTTTGATGTGATTGTCCTAGATGCCCCTTGCTCGGGTGAAGGGATGTTCCGTAAACAACCAGATGCCATGGACTATTGGAGTACCGATTATCCTAGCCAATGTGCCAGTCTCCAAAGAGAAATTTTAGAAGATGCAGTGACCATGCTTGCAGAAGGTGGCCGTTTGGTCTATTCGACCTGTACTTGGGCACCTGAGGAAAATGAAGAAATCGTCCACTGGTTGCTGGATACTTATGAATTTGAATTGCTTCCAGTCAAGCATTTGAACGGTATGGTAGCAGGAATTGGCCTTCCTGAAACGGCGCGGATGTATCCTCATCATTTCAAGGGAGAAGGCCAGTTTGTTGCCTACCTGCAGTTTAAGGGACAAAATCCGGCACCTAAATTCAAAGCCAGCAAGACCAATCTCAGTAGTGAACAGCAGAACTTGTGGCAAGAATTTGCCCAAAAACATCTCAAAACGTCCTTAACTGGTATCTTGCAAACTTTTGGAGACCAACTTTATCTCTTGCCAGAGAGGTTACCTGATCTAGGGAAACTCAAAATTGCCCGAAATGGACTTCATCTGGGTACTTTTAAGAAGAAACGCTTCGAACCAAGCTTTGCTCTGGGATTAGCCTTGAAACCAAGTCAAGTAAAACAAAGTGTTGAAATCAATGATGAGGACTTTGTAAAATATGCAGCTGGTGAGACCGTTCAATTGGCTGAAGCTCGACCAAATGGCTGGTACCAAGTTGTGGTTCAAGGAAACGGATTAGGCTTTGCCAAGGTAACGGGAAATGTTTTAAAAAATTATTATCCAAAAGGGCTTAGATTCAAGTGAAAAAGCTAGTCAAAGAGCTTATTCTATGTTATATTGGAAGTATGAGTTTTTTCTGACAGTCTTTCATTTTTACTTATATTATACGATGGAATTGTCCGCTCCGAAGAATGTCTAGATAAAATAAAGCGGGACAATCATTGATGATAATTGGATGATCAGGACAAACGGAAGAAATCAGAACATTTATCATTATGTTCAAGGAGAATAACAGTGAAAAAAAGAAAAAAGCTCGTCATGTCTCTTGCAGCTCTTTTGATGGCAGGTTCTCTTGCAGGATGTGCTAGCTGGATTGATCGTGGAGAATCCATGACAGCCGTTGGTTCAACAGCTCTTCAACCTCTTGTCGAAGCGGCAGCAGATGAATTTGGTTCTAGAAACATCGGAAAAACAGTCAATGTTCAAGGTGGTGGATCGGGTACAGGACTATCCCAAGTCCAGTCTGGAGCAGTAGACATCGGGAACTCTGACGTCTTTGCAGAGGAAAAAGAAGGAATCGATGCTTCAGCACTAGTAGACCACAAGGTTGCGGTAGCTGGTCTTGCAGTGATTGTAAACAAAGAAGTGGCTGTTGAAAATCTGACAACCGAGCAACTTCGCAAAATCTTTACAGGTGAAGTGACCAACTGGAAAGAGGTTGGGGGCAAAGACCTAGCAATTTCAATCATCAACCGAGCAGCAAGTTCTGGTTCACGAGCAACCTTTGACAATGTCGTAATGAATGGTCAGGCGGCTATGCAGAGTCAAGAGCAGGATTCTAACGGGATGGTCAAGTCGATTGTATCCCAAACTCCTGGAGCCATTTCTTACCTAGCCTTTGCCTATGTAGATGACTCAGTGAAAAGCATGAAATTGAATGGGTATGAACCTACATCTGAGAATGTAACGACCAACAATTGGCCTTTGTGGTCTTATGAACATATGTACACACTTGGTCAGCCTAATGAGTTAGCTGCTGAATTCCTGAACTTCGTCCTCTCAGATGAAGCCCAAACTGGGATTGTTAAGGGCATGGGCTATATCTCTATCAATGAAATGAAAGTCCAAAAGGATGCTTCAGGTACCGTTACAGCAGTAGAAGGAGGTCAATAATGAATCAAGAAGAATTATCTAAAAAATTACTCTCTCCTTCAAAGAACTCTCGGCTTGAGAAGTTTGGTAAAGGATTGACCTTCACTTGCCTTTCTTTGATTGTTATCATTGTGGCAATGATTTTGATTTTTGTAGCCCAAAAAGGCTTATCGACCTTCTTTGTCAATGGAGTTAACATCTTTGATTTCCTCTTTGGACAAACTTGGAATCCTTCAGGGAAACAATTTGGTGCCCTTCCGATGATTTTGGGCTCCTTTATTGTGACGATTTTATCAGCCCTCATCGCAACACCCTTTGCTATTGGTGCTGCAGTCTTTACGACAGAAGTATCACCAAAGGGTGCAAAGATTTTGCAACCGGCCATTGAACTCCTCGTCGGTATTCCTTCAGTCGTCTATGGATTTATCGGTTTGCAAGTTGTGGTGCCTTTTGTTCGTAGCGTCTTTGGTGGAACTGGTTTTGGGATCTTGTCAGGGATTTTCGTTCTTTTTGTCATGATCCTACCAACTGTAACCTTTATGACAACAGACAGCTTGCGTGCTGTTCCTCGTCATTACCGTGAAGCTAGTTTAGCTATGGGAGCCACTCGTTGGCAAACCATCTGGCGTGTGACCTTGAAAGCAGCACGTTCAGGTATTTTCACTGCAGTGGTCTTTGGGATGGCGCGTGCCTTCGGTGAAGCCCTTGCTATTCAGATGGTTGTCGGAAACTCAGCAGTTATCCCAACCTCGTTAACAACACCAGCTGCGACCTTGACATCTGTATTAACTATGGGTATCGGAAATACCGTCATGGGAACGGTTGATAATAACGTTCTCTGGTCACTGGCCTTGGTATTGCTCTTGATGAGTTTGGCCTTTAACAGTGTGATTAAATTGATTACGAAAGAAAGAGGAAAGAAAAACTATGCACGCTAAGAAATTAGATAAACTTGCAACAGCTGTCCTCTATACCATCGCGGGTATCATCGTTGCCATCTTGGCATCCTTGATTCTCTATATCTTGGTGAGAGGGTTACCGCATATCTCTTGGTCCTTCTTGACAGGGAAATCTTCCTCTTACCAAGCAGGTGGGGGTATCGGGATTCAGCTCTACAATTCCTTCTTCCTTTTGGTCATTACCTTGATCATTTCTGTTCCGCTATCTATGGGAGCTGGTGTTTTCCTCGCTGAGTATGCCAAAAAAGGACCTGTGACCAATTTTATTCGTACCTGTATTGAGATTTTGTCTTCTCTACCATCAGTCGTTGTGGGTCTCTTTGGTTACTTGATCTTTGTAGTCCAGTTTGAGTATGGATTTTCAATCATTTCAGGTGCCTTGGCCTTGACAGTCTTTAACCTTCCTCAGATGACTCGAAATGTTGAGGACAGTTTAAAACACGTTCACCATACGCAACGCGAGGCTGGTCTGGCCCTTGGTATCTCTCGTTGGGAGACTGTGGTCCATGTCGTCATTCCAGAAGCCCTTCCAGGTATCGTAACGGGTGTTGTCTTGGCATCTGGTCGTATCTTTGGTGAGGCCGCGGCTCTTATCTATACGGCAGGACAATCCGCTCCAGCCCTTGACTGGTCTAACTGGAATATCCTCAGTGTTACCAGTCCCATCTCAATCTTCCGTCAAGCAGAAACCTTGGCTGTCCACATTTGGAAGGTCAACAGTGAAGGAACCATTCCTGATGCTACCATCGTATCTGCTGGTTCTGCCGCCGTGCTCCTCATCTTTATCTTGATTTTTAACTTTGGAGCTCGCAAACTCGGAAGCTATTTACACAAGAAATTAACCGCTGCCTAAAGGAGAAGCCATGTCAAAATATAACTGGGATGAAAAGCATATCATCACTTTCCCTGAAGAAAAAGTGGCCCTCTCTACTAAGGATTTACATGTTTACTATGGTAAAAATGAATCCATCAAGGGCATCGATATGCAATTTGAAAAAAATAAAATTACAGCCTTGATTGGTCCTTCTGGATCTGGGAAATCTACCTATCTTCGCAGTCTCAATCGGATGAATGATACCATTGATATTGCCAAGGTAACAGGTCAAATCCTCTACCGAGGGATTGACGTCAACCGTCCAGAAATCAATGTCTATGAGATGCGCAAGCATATCGGAATGGTCTTCCAACGTCCAAATCCATTTGCTAAGTCTATCTATCGCAACATCACTTTTGCTCATGAACGTGCAGGTGTTAAGGACAAGAAAGTACTTGATGAAATTGTAGAAACCTCTCTAAGACAGGCTGCCCTTTGGGATCAGGTCAAAGACGACCTTCACAAATCAGCCTTGATGCTTTCTGGAGGTCAGCAGCAACGTCTCTGTATCGCTCGTGCCATCTCTGTTAAGCCAGATATTCTCTTGATGGATGAGCCTGCATCAGCCTTGGATCCGATTGCAACAGCCCAGCTGGAAGAAACCATGTTGGAATTGAAGAAGGACTTTACCATCATCATCGTTACCCACAGTATGCAACAGGCTGCGCGTGCAAGTGACTACACAGGATTTTTCTACTTGGGTGATTTGATTGAGTATGATAAGACATCCAATATTTTCCAAAATGCCAAGCTACAGTCTACCAATGACTATGTAACGGGACACTTTGGTTAGAAAGGAAGCAGTATGACAGAACCGATTTTGCAGGTTAAAGACCTGTCCGTTTATTACAATAAAAAGAAGGCTTTGAATAGTGTTTCCCTTTCTTTCCAACCTAAGGAAATAACGGCCTTGATTGGTCCTTCTGGATCAGGAAAGTCCACCCTACTCAAAGCCATCAACCGCATGGGCGATCTAAATCCTGAGGTGACAACAACTGGCTCAGTAGTCTATAATGGTCACAATATCTACAGCCCCCGTACCGATACGGTTGAATTGCGTAAGGAAATCGGTATGGTCTTTCAACAGCCCAATCCCTTCCCTATGTCTATCTACGAAAATGTTGTCTATGGGCTACGTATCAATGGAGTCAAGGATAAACAAGTCCTTGATGAAGCAGTAGAAAAGGCATTGCAACGTGCGTCTATCTGGGATGAAGTCAAGGATCGTTTGCATGATTCGGCCATTGGTCTCTCAGGGGGTCAACAACAACGTGTTTGTGTTGCTCGTGTCTTAGCAACCAGTCCGAAAATTATCCTCTTAGATGAGCCAACTTCAGCTTTGGATCCTATTTCTGCAGGTAAGATTGAGGAAACCTTGTATGGTCTGAAGGATAAATACACCATGCTCTTGGTAACGCGTTCGATGCAACAGGCCTCTCGTATCTCTGATAAAACAGGATTTTTCCTAGATGGGGATTTAATCGAGTTTAATGATACGAAGAAGATGTTCCTTTCCCCTCAAAACAAGGAAACAGAAGATTATATTACAGGAAAATTTGGATAAGGAGTTGAAAGATGTTACGATCTCAATTTGAAGAAGATTTGGAGAAATTGCACAACCAGTTCTACGCTATGGGACAAGAAGTGCTCTCGCAGATCAATCGTACAGTACGTGCCTTTGTCACGCATGACCGTGATTTGGCAAAAGAAGTCATCGAAGACGATGCAGAAGTAAATGAATATGAAGTGAAGTTGGAAAAGAAATCATTTGAAATGATTGCCCTTCAACAACCTGTTTCGCAAGACCTTCGTACCGTCTTGACCGTTCTCAAGGCCGTATCAGACTTGGAACGCATGGGAGATCATGCAGTGTCTATCGCTGAGGCGACCATTCGTATGAAGGGGGAGCAACGTATCCCTGCTGTTGAAGAAGAAATCAAAAAGATGGGACGCGACGTGAAAAACTTCGTCGAAGCAGCTCTAGATCTCTATCTTAACGGTTCTGTGGATCAAGCCTACGAAGTAGCGGCTATGGATGAAAAAATCAACCATTATTTTGATAGCATCCGTGATTTGGCTACAGAAGAAATTAGGAAAAATCCTGAAGCTATTGTTACAGGCCGTGATTACTTCCAGGTTATTTCTTTTTTGGAACGTATCGGAGACTACGCAAAAAATATCTGTGAATGGGTTGTTTACTTTGAAACAGGTAAAATCGTCGAACTCTAAGAAATGGATTAAATATTCACTAAAAAGGCTAATCAACTCAGATTAGTCTTTATTTTTGAATAAAAAGGAAATTTTTTGAAATGAAAATTCTGAAAATGTTGACAAGTATTTTCAAATGGGTTATAATTATTCAGAAATAACAGAAAGGTCGTTTATTTATGAAATTTAAAAAATGGATGTTAGTTGTATGTAGCATGCTTACCAGCATGGTTTTGGTAGCTTGCCAATCAAGTACGGATAGTTCTCAGTCTGCTGTGGAGGCTATCAAACAAAAAGGCAAGCTAGTCGTTGCGACCAGCCCAGACTATGCACCATTTGAATTCCAATCCTTGGTAGATGGTAAAAACCAAGTGGTTGGGGCAGATATTGATATGGCTCAAGCGATTGCGGATGAACTTGGAGTTAAACTTGAAATCTCTAGCATGAGTTTTGACAATGTCTTGACCAGCCTTCAAACTGGAAAGGCTGACTTGGCTATTGCAGGAATTAGTGCCACAGATGAGAGAAAGGAAGTCTTTGACTTTTCAATTCCTTACTATGAAAACAAGATGAGTTTCTTGGTTAGAAAAGCCGATTTAGACAAATACAAGGATCTTTCAAATCTAGCAAGTGCCAATATCGCAGCTCAAAAGGGAACTGTGCCAGAAACCATGGTCAAGGAACAATTGCCAAATGCCCAATTGACATCTTTGACCAATATGGGGGAAGCAGTCAATGAGTTGCAGGCTGGAAAAGTGGATGCTGTTCATATGGATGAACCAGTTGCTCTTAGCTACGCAGGTAAAAACTCAGACCTTGTCGTTGCATCTGTCAACTTGACAATGAAAGATGGCGAAGCCAATGCCGTTGCTATCAAGAAGGATCAGTCAGACTTGAAAGCAGTAGTCGATAAGGTTATCCAAAAACTAAAAGATGACGGAACCTATCAAAACTATCTAGAAAAGGCAGCGAAACTAACAGAAGTTGAACAATAAGAAAAAGCAGAGTTGGACTTTAATCCAATTCTGCTTTTATGTATTCTAATAGCTCTTCTAGATTTTCAAGAGTGACTTTGGCGAACTGATAAGGACAGGCGTCCAAATAAGCTTTCTCAAAAAAGTCTAGTTTGAGTGAGCTGTGTTTCAAACTGGCAATTTTAGGATAGTTTCTCAAATCAAGCAAAAGACCATCGTGTAGAGGGTAGTGGGGCAAGGGACAGGTGTTTTCTTCAAGCACTTTCTTTATCTGAGCCTGATAGTTCTCTTGAAGGGTCAGTCTGGCCAGTCGATTTTTTTCAAATAACTGACTATCGATGTAAAGAGAAAGAGCCTTTTGCATGATGAGATTGCTGTCATAGTCCAGGATATTTTTGTAGGAAACAAAGGCTTCTTTTAGGGCATTTGGGAGAATGAGAGCGGTGATACGAAGGGATGGAAAGAGGCTGGTTGAGAAGGACTTGATATAAATGACTCGATCTTCAGTATCCAGATAGTGGAAGGTTTGTCCCTTTCTAGGATCTAGGTCCCCTAAATAGTCATCCTCTACGATGTAAACACCATACTGGTTTGCTAGATTCAGAATAGCCCTCTTTTCCTGATCAGAATAGGAATGGCCAAGAGGATAGTGGAAGCGAGGAATGGTATAGAAAAACTTGATTTTTCCAGATTTGAACTGTTCTTCTAGTTCTTCAAGGTCAATGCCATCAATACGGCGTTCAATGGTCTGGTAGGCTAGCCCCTGAGCGACCAAGAGACGGTTCATTCGGTGATAAGTCGGCTGTTCAACTAAAATCTCCTCTCCCTCGCTCGGAAAGTCAATCTGAGAAAGGATAAAGAGAGCTTGTTGGGTACCAGATGTTAGAACCAGTTGGTCGGGTTTACAGTAGAGGGCTTGGTCAAAGAGGAGTTGATGGACAGATTGTCTCAGTTCCTCAAGGCCCTCTTGGTTGTCATAGTAGTTGAAGAGGTAGTTTTCTCGGCCTATCAGGGTTTCGTTGACACAGAGTCGGAAGTCGTCATAGGCACTGGCATGTTCGTCAGTGACTTCGATTTCCAAGTCCTGATGCTGTCCTTGTTCTAGAACATAGTAGCCACTTTGGGGTTTGGCATAGAGGTATTGTTCATGGCGTAATTCCAGTAGGGCTCGTTGGATAGTGTCCTTGCTACAGTGGAAGTTTTGGCTCAGTTGACGGATGGAGGGAAGCCGGCTACCTGTTGGAAATTTTCCCGACTCGATACCCTTTTTTAGAAAGGAAACGACTGCTTGGTATTTACTTTCTTTCTTCATTCCAGACCTCCGTTGATTTTGTTACATTGTACCTTTTTTTTGCCTCCTTTGCAATGGGAAAAGCATTCTCCCTTTCACAACTAGGAGCAAATGTGGTATACTTAGAAAGTATGATGATTCATTGAAAAGAAGATAAGAAAGAGAATGGATAGAAAAGTGCAGGAACCGGTAAAATTATTTCAATACAATACTCTAGGTGCCCTAATGGCAGGTCTCTATGGCGGAACCATGACAGTAGGAGAATTGCTGGAGCATGGCGACCTTGGTTTAGGAACCCTTGATTCGATTGATGGGGAGTTGATTGTCCTTGATGGTAAGGCTTATCAAGCCAAAGGTTCAGGGGAGCAACCTGAAATTGTAGAAGTCGCAGCGGATGCCCTTATCCCTTATGCGGCAGTGGTCCCCCATCAGGCAGAAGTGATTTTCCGTCAGCGCTTTGAGATGACGGACAAGGAATTAGAAAAGCGGATTGAGTCCTACTATGATGGGGAAAATCTTTTTCGTTCCATCAAGATTCATGGGGAATTCGCCCACATGCATGTACGGATGATTCCCAAGTCAACAACAGATACCAAGTTTGCTGAGGTTGCTACCCATCAGCCTGAATATAGTCGTGAAAATGTATCGGGAACCATCGTTGGATTTTGGACACCAGAGATTTTCCATGGAGTGAGTGTTGCAGGCTACCATTTGCATTTTATCTCAGACGATTTGACCTTTGGTGGGCATGTGATGGACTTTGTTATCAAAGAAGGAATGATCGAGGTTGGAGCAGTCGATCAGTTGGATCAACGTTTTCCAGTCCAAGATCGCCAGTATTTATTTGCCAAATTTAACGTTGACGAGATGAAGAAAGACATTGATAAGTCAGAATAGGAGAAAAAGATGACAGTACATATTATCCTTACCATGATCGCTTTGGTTTTAGTCCTAGTAGGTGGGACTTGGTACGCCAAAAAACGGTTTCAGATCTCTCTTGCAGTGATGGGCTTGGGGGCAATCGCATTTTTTGTTTCTTCTCAAGTGTTAGAGAAGATGGTTCACCTTTTGGTACTCCATCCGCAAAAAGATGGAACCATTCCGCTCATGCAGGAGCAGCCTTTCCTATATGTTCTTTACGCGATTGCCATGGCTGCCCTTTTTGAGGAAACTGCCCGCCTTGTCTTTTTTAAATGGTTGGAGAAAAAGAGATGTCTAGAAGATAAAGACGCTTTGGCTTACGGCTTGGGACATGGAGGTTTGGAGTTGCTCTATCTTGGGATGGGAAGTTTAATCAGTTTGTTGATCCTCTTTTCACTCATCCAGTCTTCAAATACTGATGTAGCCAATCTCCTTCCAAAGGCTACCCTCGAAACGGTTCAGTCTCTTTCTGTATGGCAGATTTATTTATTAGGGGTTGAGCGTGTGCTTGCTCTGGTTCTCCAAATTAGCCTTACTGTCTGGGTCTATCAAAGTGTCCGTCAAAAGAAATGGATTTATCTAGTTGCTGCTTATTGTTTGCATGCCTTGTTTGACTTAGCTCCAGCCTTATCTCAAGTGGGATGGATTGCAAATCCGCTTGTAGTTGAGTTTATTCTTCTCGTAGAACTTTTAGCCTTTATCTGGCTAACAAAATCAACATTTTGGAAAAAATCTTTATAAAAGAGGGGAACCTCTTTTTTTATGCAATGCTTTGACACCAAGAATTTTCTTGTCGTCAAAAGCCCTTAAAAATGGTATAATGAAATCACTTTACAAAAGGATGAGAGATATGACATTAGTAACTAGAATACAAGAACAATTAGAAGGAATTGATATTCGTTTTAAGGAACCCTTGAAGCTCTATACCTACACTAAGGTAGGGGGACGAGCGGATTATCTGGTTTTGCCACGCAATCGCTATGAGATGGCGCGTGTCGTTCAATTTGCCAATCAAGAGAATATTCCTTGGATGGTGCTAGGGAATGCCAGCAATATCATCGTTCGTGAAGGTGGAATCCGTGGTTTTGTCATCTTGTGCGATAAGCTCAATAACGTTTCGGTTGATGGTTATACCATTGAAGCGGAAGCAGGAGCTAACTTGATTGAAACGACACGAATCGCCCTTCGTCATAGTTTGACTGGTTTTGAGTTTGCTTGTGGGATTCCTGGAAGCATCGGTGGAGCAGTCTTTATGAATGCAGGTGCCTATGGAGGTGAGATTGCTCATATCTTGCAGTCTTGTCAAATTTTGACCAAGGAAGGGGAAATCGAGACCTTATCTGCCAAGGAATTGGCTTTTGGTTACCGCCATTCAGCTATTCAGGATTCTGGGGCCATTGTCTTGTCGGCTAAATTTGCCCTTGCTCCAGGTAATCATCAGGTCATCAAGCAGGAAATGGATCGCTTGACGCACCTACGTGAACTCAAACAACCATTAGAATACCCATCATGTGGTTCAGTCTTTAAGCGTCCAGTCGGGCATTTTGCAGGACAATTGATTTCAGAGGCTGGTTTGAAAGGCTATCGTATCGGTGGTGTTGAAGTATCTGAAAAACATGCTGGTTTCATGATCAATGTTGCTGATGGAACGGCCAAAGACTACGAGGATTTGATTCAATCTGTTATTGAAAAGGTAAAGGAACATTCAGGTGTCACCCTTGAGAGAGAAGTTCGAATTTTGGGTGAGAAGGAGTAAGGTTTCGCCAGAATAGCTGCTGCTATGTCAATGGAAAGGGGGTGAAAGCCTATCGGTAGCGAAGATGTATGCAGGTGGTTTTACTCCCTGCAAGAGGTAGTAGCGGCTTGACAGAGCCCTGATCTGTTAATTTATGAAAAAGAAGGAATTTATGCCAATTGAAAAAACCAATTATCGAATTCAAAAACGTCTCTAAAGTTTTTGAAGACAGCAACACCAAGGTTCTCAAAGACATTAACTTTGAGTTGGAAGAAGGAAAGTTCTACACTCTTTTAGGCGCATCTGGTTCAGGAAAATCAACTATTCTGAACATCATTGCAGGTCTACTGGATGCGACGACAGGAGATATTTTGCTGGACGGTGTCCGTATCAATGATATCCCAACCAATAAACGAGACGTTCATACCGTCTTCCAATCCTATGCCTTATTTCCACATATGAATGTGTTTGAAAATGTTGCCTTTCCTCTCCGTTTGCGTAAGATTGACAAGAAAGAAATCGAGCAACGCGTAACGGAAGTTCTCAAGATGGTTCAGTTGGAAGGTTATGAAAAACGTTCCATCCGTAAACTCTCTGGAGGACAACGCCAGCGTGTGGCCATTGCCCGTGCCATCATTAACCAACCTCGTGTGGTTTTGTTGGATGAGCCCTTGTCAGCGCTGGACTTGAAATTGCGAACAGACATGCAGTACGAACTGCGTGAATTGCAACAACGATTGGGAATTACCTTTGTTTTTGTCACTCACGATCAGGAAGAAGCTCTTGCCATGAGTGACTGGATTTTCGTTATGAACGATGGCGAGATTGTTCAGTCTGGAACGCCAGTGGACATCTACGATGAGCCAATCAACCACTTTGTTGCCACCTTTATCGGTGAGTCCAATATCTTGCCAGGAACCATGATTGAGGACTACTTGGTTGAGTTTAATGGCAAACGCTTTGAAGCGGTTGATGGAGGGATGAAGCCAAATGAGCCAGTTGAGGTTGTCATTCGTCCAGAGGACTTGCGCATCACTCTTCCTGAAGAAGGCAAGCTCCAAGTTAAGGTGGATACTCAGCTTTTCCGTGGGGTTCACTACGAGATTATCGCCTATGACGAGCTCGGAAATGAATGGATGATCCACTCGACTCGTAAGGCCATTGTGGGTGAGGAAATCGGTCTGGACTTTGAACCAGAAGACATCCACATCATGCGTCTCAACGAAACCGAAGAAGAGTTCGATGCTCGTATCGAAGAATACGTAGAAATCGAAGAGCAAGAAGCAGGTCTGATTAACGCGATCGAGGAGGAAAGAGATGAAGAAAACAACCTCTAAACTCTTTGTAGTGCCCTACATGCTTTGGATTGCCCTCTTTGTTCTCGCACCCTTGGTCTTGATTTTCGGTCAATCCTTTTTCAACATCGAAGGGCAGTTTAGTTTAGAAAACTATAAATCCTACTTTGCGTCACAAAACTTGACCTATCTTAAAATGAGTTTCAACTCTGTGCTCTATGCTGGGATTGTAACTCTAGTGACACTTCTTATCAGCTATCCAACAGCCCTCTTTTTGACTCGTCTCAAGCACCGTCAACTCTGGCTCATGCTGATTATCTTGCCGACTTGGATTAATCTGCTCCTCAAGGCTTATGCTTTTATCGGGATTTTTGGTCAAAATGGCTCCATTAACCAATTTTTGGAATTTATTGGAATCGGTTCGCAGCAGTTGCTCTTTACCGATTTCTCCTTTATCTTTGTCGCAAGCTACATCGAGCTTCCATTTATGATTTTGCCCATCTTCAATGTCTTGGATGATATGGATAACAATCTTATCAATGCCAGTTATGACCTCGGTGCGACCAAGTGGGAAACTTTCCGCCACGTTATCTTCCCTCTATCAATGAATGGAGTGAGAAGTGGGGTTCAGTCGGTCTTTATCCCCAGCTTGAGTCTCTTCATGCTGACACGTTTGATTGGTGGGAACCGCGTTATCACACTGGGAACGGCTATTGAGCAGAACTTTCTAACCAATGACAACTACGGTATGGGTTCTACCATTGGTGTGATCCTCATCCTGACCATGTTCATCACCATGTGGGTGACCAAGGAAAGGAGAGAACGATGAAAAAATTTGCGAATCTCTACCTAGCCTTTGTCTTTATCGTCCTTTATTTGCCAATTTTTTACTTGATTGGCTATGCATTTAATGCTGGCGATGATATGAATAGCTTTACAGGCTTTAGCTTGAGCCATTTTAAAACTATGTTTGGTGATGGTCGCCTCATGTTGATCCTCACCCAAACCTTTTTCTTGGCCTTTTTATCAGCCTTGATTGCGACCATTATCGGGACTTTTGGTGCTATCTATATCTATCAGTCTCGTAAGAAATACCAAGAAGCCTTTTTATCACTCAATAATATCCTCATGGTTGCGCCTGACGTTATGATTGGTGCCAGCTTCTTGATTCTCTTTACACAGCTTAAGTTTTCACTTGGCTTTTTGACTGTTCTATCTAGTCACGTGGCCTTTTCCATCCCTATCGTGGTCTTGATGGTCTTGCCTCGTCTCAAGGAGATGAATGATGACATGATTCATGCGGCCTATGACCTGGGTGCCAGCCAGTTTCAGATGTTTAAGGAAATCATGCTACCGTACCTGACTCCGTCTATCATTGCAGGTTATTTCATGGCCTTCACCTATTCGCTAGATGACTTTGCCGTGACCTTCTTTGTCACAGGGAATGGCTTTTCAACCCTGTCAGTCGAGATTTACTCTCGAGCTCGCAAGGGAATTTCGCTGGAAATCAATGCCCTGTCTGCCCTTGTCTTTCTCTTTAGTATTATCCTAGTTGTTGGCTATTACTTTATCTCACGTGAGAAGGAGGAGCAAGCATGAAAAAACTCTATTCATTTTTAGCAGGAATTGCAGCGATTATCCTTGTCTTGTGGGGGATTGCTCATCATCTAGATAGTAAAATCAATAGCCGAGACAGTCAGAAATTGGTTATTTACAACTGGGGGGACTATATCGATCCAGAACTCTTGGAGAAATTCACAGAAGAAACAGGAATCCAAGTACAGTACGAGACCTTTGACTCCAACGAAGCTATGTATACCAAGATAAAGCAGGGTGGAACGACCTACGACATTGCCATCCCAAGTGAGTACATGATCAACAAGATGAAGGACGAAGACCTCTTAGTTCCTCTTGATTATTCAAAAATTGAAGGAATCGAGAATATCGGACCAGAGTTCCTCAACCAGTCATTTGACCCGGGCAATAAATTCTCCATCCCGTACTTCTGGGGGACCTTGGGAATTGTCTACAATGAAACCATGGTAGAGGAGGCGCCTGAGCATTGGGATGACCTCTGGAAACCAGAATACAAGGATTCCATCATGCTCTTTGATGGGGCGCGTGAGGTGCTGGGACTCGGGCTTAACTCACTCGGTTACAGTCTCAACTCCAAGGATCCTCAGCAGCTGGAAGAGACAGTGGATAAGCTCTACAAACTGACTCCAAATATCAAGGCCATTGTGGCGGACGAGATGAAGGGTTACATGATTCAGAACAACGCTGCTATCGGTGTGACTTTCTCTGGGGAAGCTAGGCAGATGTTGGAGAAAAATCCTAACCTCAAGTATGTCGTTCCGACTGAGGCCAGCAATCTCTGGTTTGATAACATGGTCATTCCAAAAACTGTGAAAAACCAAGATGCAGCCTATGCCTTTATCAACTTTATGTTGAAACCCGAAAATGCTCTGAAAAATGCAGAGTATGTCGGCTACTCAACACCAAACCTACCAGCCAAGGAAATGCTCCCAGAGGAGACTCGTGAGGACAAATCCTTCTATCCAGACGCTGATACCATGAAACACCTAGAAGTTTATGAGAAGTTTGACCATAAATGGACAGGCAAATACAGCGACCTCTTCCTACAGTTTAAAATGTATAGGAAGTAGGAGTAGATACAAAGAAAACGAATCAGTCAAGCTGGTTCGTTTTTGTGTTGGTAACTATAATTAAAAACAACTTATAAAAGTTTGACCCTAACTATGCTTTTTTGTATAATAACATATGAGAAATACAAATTTAATTAAATATAATGAGGTGTTAAATTTTATTATGGATTTAAAGTTAAACGATATTTTGAATATAAGTGAACAAAATCAATGGAAATTCAAGGTAAAATTTAATAATTGGACGGGCGAAAATCCAATTCAGACCTATTTGAGAGACGAAGAAATAATTAATAACTACAACTTATTTTGGAGAACAAATAAGCGATATTTCAATGTTGGAGATATTGTCATAAATTTCATTAAGATTGATAATAACAAATGGTTATTAACTACTATAAAAGAAGTGAGTAAGGAACTTTTTGTTACTGGAGGACAAAATTATGAAGGAATTGAACTAAAGGAATATTCAGCCCTTTTTGGTCGTCTAATTATTCGGTACAGAAAAGAATCTAGAGGTTCAGTTCTAAAGTATACAACTTGTAAGGAAAAACTTGTGATAGAGCAATTGTTATCAGATTCATTTGGAGGAGAAGAATTTCCAGGATATGATAATATTTCTTTATCTTACAAAGAATTAGAATTGATTTTACGTTTGAGAAAAAAAGATTGGATAACTGCTTTAGAAAATCAAAAAGCTGTTTATCTTATTACGGATAAGCAGAATGGTAAATTATATGTAGGCTCAGCAACTTCAAACTATGGTATGCTTTTACAACG
The DNA here is from genome assembly GCF_003943905.1 of Streptococcus mitis. GTDB lineage: Bacteria > Bacillota > Bacilli > Lactobacillales > Streptococcaceae > Streptococcus > Streptococcus mitis_BC. Next base: position 521,359 of record NZ_RJNS01000001.1, on the reverse strand, counting down.
TTGGCAATCCTATGTGGATAATGGACATGGTGGCAATAAAGAACTTAGGATTTTGGTTGAAAAACAAGGGTTGAATTACGTTAAAGAAAATTTTCAATACTCTGTATTGGAAAACTATAACGGTAAAATAGATGATAAGTTTGTTTTAAAACGTGAATCCTGGTGGAAAGAAGTTTTAAAATCTAGGGAACATGGTTATAATGCGAACTAGGAGGGAATATGAATAATCTGAATGATTGGGAAAAAGCTCGTCGAGAAGAAGAATTGAATCAAGAGCTAAAAAGACAGAATAACTTGTTGGAACAACAGAGATGGGAACAGCAATTTTCTAACCAAAAACAACAGGCAGCACTAGATGAACAAAATCGTCTCGCTCGAGAACAACAAGAAACATTAAAAGAGAGAAATGAACTAGAACGTCAGAGACAATGGGACGAGGAATCTCGACATCAACGAGAGTTAGAATTACGTATAGAACAACAATATAAAGATAATATATTTGATTTAAAAAAACTTTGGGCCAAAGCTGAAACTGAAGATGAGAGAGGGAGAATTCAGATACTCTTAGCAGAAGCAGAAGCTGACTGGAATGAGTATTTGTTGGAGAAAGAAAGAGAAGCAGAAAGACAACGATTAGCTACAGAGCAATTTCAATTAAAACAACAGCAAGAAATAGAACAGAATGAATTATTAGAGCGTCGTAGACAGAAAATAAGTAGAATAAAGTGGTTTTTCGGAATAGCTATAAGCTTACTTTTATTAGTGATAATTGGAACTTTTTTCATAGGTATGAGCAGGTCTAAATCATCTCATAACAGTACTAAGCAATCAACTCAATCATCTAATTCAGCAACCTCCACAAGTTCTACAAAGCAAGCTTCTCTTGGTGGAAATAAATCTAAAGATAAACAAACTTCATCTACAAGTTCTGCCTCTTCTAGTTCACAGGTATCAAAAGTATATATTGGAAACTACATTGGTCGAAAAGTCTCGGCTGCTATAGATGAATTGAAGAGTAAAAAAATTACTGAGGATCATATAAAAGTTGAAGAAGAGGAAAGTGATGAATATTCTCCTGGTACAATTTTACGTCAGAGTTTGTTAGAGGGGACTTTATATGATTTGAATGATTCATCAGATATTACTTTTACTGTTGCAAAAGAGCGAACTAGTGCTACAATGCCAAATTATGCAGGTTCAAGTTTAGAGTTTACAAAAAATAATTTAACTAACATTGTAGGTATAAAAGAAGCTAATATTGAAGTAGTAGAAGTTTCCAGTGCTCCTGAGGGTACTGCTGAAGGAACAGTAGTATCTCAAACTCCAAAAGCTGGAGAGAAAGTTGATTTGAAACGTACACGAATTAAAATTTCAATTTATAAGCCCAAAAATACTCAAACATCACAAAGTAGATCTAGATAAATTAAGAGGTTAATGCAGAAGTTTATGATTCGTTGTCATCAACCTTGACGAACTCCTCCAAAAACGATATAATACTAGAGTTGAGAATTGATTTTCTGTCATCTTAGTCCAGAGAATTGGCGGTGCTGCGAGCCATCTAAGGTAGGAAATCATGCTACTCAATCATACAATTGCATAAGAATAAGAGAATGACAAGTTCATTGAATGAAGGTGGTACCGCGGTTTTTCGCCCTTCGAGATATGGACTTGTCTTTTAATTTTTGGAGGTGTTTATGAAGACATTTCTCGTGAAACAAAAGTTTCGTCTTGGAGGCGAACGTTTTGATATCAAGGATGAAAGAGGAGTAGTGAACTATCAGGTGGAGGGCTCATTTTTCCAAATTCCTAAGACCTTTACCATCTATGACGCCTATGGTGAGCAAGTCAGTGAAATCAGTAAAGAATTTTTCACTTTGCTTCCTCGCTTTACTATCCAGTTACGAAACGGTTCCAATTTCGTCATTCGTAAGAAGTTGACCTTCTTTCGAGATAAGTATGAGTTTGACAATCTGGGGCTTCGTATCGAGGGCAATATCTGGGATTTGAATTTCAAATTGCTAGATGATCGTGATCAGCTTGTCGCCGAGATTCGGAAAGAGATTTTCCATTTGACCTCAACTTACACCGTAACCGTCTATGAAGACTCTTATGCAGACCTGGTCATTTCCCTCTGTGTCGCGATTGACTATGTGGAAATGCTGGAAAGCCAATCAAATTAAACAAGTAAATAAGGAGATATTATGAAACAACTATCTAGTGCTCAAGTTCGCCAAATGTGGCTTGATTTCTGGGCAAGCAAAGGTCACTCTGTAGAACCATCAGTCAGCTTGGTTCCTGTAAATGACCCAACTCTTTTGTGGATCAACTCTGGGGTAGCAACCCTTAAGAAATACTTTGACGGAACCATTATCCCTGAAAACCCACGTATTACCAATGCGCAAAAAGCTATCCGTACCAATGACATCGAAAATGTCGGAAAAACGGCTCGCCACCATACTATGTTTGAAATGTTGGGGAACTTCTCTATCGGGGATTACTTCCGTGACGAAGCCATCACTTGGGCTTATGAGCTTTTGACCAGCCCAGAATGGTTTGATTTTCCTGCTGAAAAACTGTACATGACCTACTATCCAGACGATAAGGATTCTTATAACCGCTGGATTGAAGTAGGAGTGGACCCAAGCCACTTGATCCCAATCGAAGACAACTTCTGGGAAATCGGTGCTGGACCTTCTGGACCTGATACAGAAATCTTCTTTGACCGTGGAGAAGCATTTGACCCAGAAAATATCGGTCTTCGCCTGCTTGCAGAGGATATCGAAAACGACCGTTACATCGAAATCTGGAACATCGTTTTGTCACAATTTAACGCAGACCCTGCTGTTCCTCGTAGTGAATACAAGGAATTGCCACACAAGAACATTGATACGGGCGCTGGTTTGGAGCGTTTGGTGGCGGTTATCCAAGGGGCTAAGACCAACTTTGAAACGGACCTCTTCATGCCGATTATCCGTGAAGTTGAGAAATTGTCTGGTAAGGTTTATGACCAAGACGGCGACAACATGAGCTTCAAGGTCATTGCTGACCACATTCGTTCCCTTTCATTTGCTATCGGTGATGGTGCCCTTCCAGGAAATGAAGGTCGTGGCTATGTCCTTCGTCGTCTGCTTCGCCGTGCTTCTATGCATGGTCAAAAATTGGGTATCAACGAGCCTTTCCTTTACAAACTCGTTCCGACTGTTGGAAAAATCATGGAAAGCTACTACCCAGAAGTCCTTGAAAAACGTGACTTTATTGAAAAAATCGTTAAGAGCGAAGAAGAGTCATTTGCCCGTACCCTTCATTCAGGTCAACACTTTGCAGAAACCATTGTAGCGGATTTGAAAGCGAAAGGTCAATCTGTCATTGCGGGTTCAGATGTCTTCAAACTTTATGACACTTATGGATTCCCAGTGGAATTGACAGAAGAAATCGCAGAAGAAGCGGGGATGACTGTAGATCGTGAAGGCTTCGAAGCAGCCATGAAAGAGCAACAAGAACGTGCGCGTGCATCAGCTGTCAAAGGCGGTTCAATGGGTATGCAGAATGAAACCCTTCAAAATATCACTGTTGAGAGCGTCTTTAACTATGAAGCATCACAATTATCTTCTAAATTGGTGGCCATCGTAGCGGACAATGCAGAAGTTGAAACTGTCTCTGAAGGAACTGCCTCTCTTATCTTTGCGGAAACTCCATTCTACGCTGAGATGGGTGGACAGGTAGCTGACCATGGTCAAATCTTGGATGCTGCTGGAAATGTTGTGGCTACGGTGACAGATGTTCAAAAAGCACCAAATGGCCAACCACTTCATACTGTTGAAGTCCACGCTCCGCTTGCCTTGAACCAAGAATACACACTTAGCATCGACACCAACCGTCGTCTTCGTGTGATGAAGAACCACACGGCGACTCACTTGCTTCACGCTGCCCTTCACAATATCCTTGGTAGCCACGCAACTCAAGCAGGTTCCCTTAATGAAGTCGAATTCCTCCGCTTTGACTTTACTCACTTCCAAGCTGTGACGGCAGAAGAACTTCGTGCCATTGAACAGCAAGTCAATGAGAAAATCTGGGAAGCAATCGCAGTGGAAACTGTTGAGACTGATATTGAGACAGCTAAAGAAATGGGAGCTATGGCTCTCTTTGGTGAGAAATACGGTAAAGAAGTTCGTGTTGTGACCATCGGTGATTACTCAGTTGAGCTTTGTGGTGGTACCCACGTTGGCAACACTTCTGAGATTGGCCTCTTCAAGATTGTCAAAGAAGAAGGAATCGGATCAGGAACTCGCCGTATCTTGGCAGTAACTGGTAAGGAAGCCTTTGAAGCCTATCGCGAACAAGAAGACGCTCTGAAAGCAGTAGCAGCAACCTTGAAAGCACCTCAACTCAAGGAAGTACCTCACAAGGTTGAAGGACTTCAAGAGCAACTTCGTCAATTGCAAAAAGAAAATGCAGAGTTGAAAGAAAAAGCAGCAGCCGCAGCAGCAGATGATGTCTTCAAGGATGTGAAGGAAGTCAACGGACACCGTTACATTGCAAGCCAAGTTTCTGTATCAGATGCAGGTGCCCTTCGTACCTTTGCGGATAACTGGAAACAAAAAGACTACTCTGATGTGCTTGTCCTAGTTGCCGCTATCGGTGACAAGGTGAACGTTCTTGTAGCTAGCAAGACAAAAGATGTGCATGCAGGAAACCTTGTCAAAGAATTGGCTCCAATCGTCGATGGACGTGGTGGTGGTAAACCAGACATGGCCATGGCAGGAGGAAGCAACCAAGCTAAAATCCAAGAACTCTTGGAGGCAGTAGCAGGTAAATTGTAAGACAATAAAGATCTATCCATTTGGGTAGGTCTTTTTGTGATTGCAAAAAAGCCAAATCCGGTTGGATCTGGCTTGTAACTGATAGATTTATTTAACTGCCCAGACACTGACTGAACCCGCTGCTACTGGAAATTCTCCATAACCTTCAGCATTGATTGTAACTTGATCGTGGTGGTTTCCAAGTAAATCTAAGAAAGTTTGGTTAGCCCATTCTTGGCCGACAAACATTGACTTGCTGTTTTCTTGGTCGTTTGAAATCAAGACTGCGATTGGGGATTGGTTTTCAGCGCCTGAACGGACCCATCCGATACAGTTGGCATCGTCAAAGTAGTCTGTTTGCTTTCCATAGGCCCTGTCTTTTCGGATGGCTAGGAGATGGTCAAGAACTTCTCTGAAATCTTGTTGAGCAAATTGCCCTGAAATACCGTAATAGTCTCCGTAAAAGACACATGGAAGGCCATTTTGGCGTAATAGAATGAGGGCATAAGCTGCTGGTTTGAACCATTCTTCAACGGTAGACTCAAGAGCCTGACCACGTTGGGTATCGTGGTTGTCGACAAAGGTTACAGCCTTGTCAGGTTTGAGTTCAACCAAGCTATCTGTGAAAATGTTACGAAGGTCGTAGCTTGCTCCAGCATGGCTAGCTTCAAAGAGGTTTTGGTGGAGGCGAACATCGACAAGGTCAAAACGTTCTTCCGTTTTTTCAAGATATTCCAGATTGGCTTCCTTGTCAGAATTCCAAAATTCACCAAAAACGTAGAAATCTTGACCGTATTTTTCCTTCATATCACGAATGAAATTGCCCATAAAGAAGGAGTCAATGTGCTTAACGGCATCCAAGCGGAAACCAGCTACACCAGTCGTTTCCATGAACCAGTCAGCCCAGTCATAGATATTTTGGATGACTTCAGGATGTTTAAAGTCCAGGTCGGCGTACATGAGGTAGTCGTAGTTACCGTTTTCGTTATCGACCAATTCCTCATTGGCCCAACCTTTATTGTCTCCCTGGATCAGATAAATGCCAGACTTACGGCGCTTTGCATCGTAGTCTGTACCTGTGAAGTGGTACCAGTGCCAGTGGAAGTCATTGTAGGTGTCTTGGCGACCATCGAAAGTAAAGTGAGTCCAGCCATTGATAGTAAAGGGCTCGCTTAGTTGAACGGTACGATCCTCAGGATCCACTTCAATAACCTGAAAGGCTTCCATGTGATCGGCAGCAGCCTTGTGATTGAGCACCACATCGGCCATAGGTTGAATTCCTTGTGCCTTTAGGGCTTGAATGGCTTGAAGATAGTCTTCTTTAAACCCATACTTGGTGCGGACAGTACCTTTTTGGTTAAACTCGCCTAAGTCGAATAAGTCATAGACCCCATAGCCGACATCTTTTTCATTGGTTGCCTTAAAAGCTGGTGGCATCCAGACGTGGCTAACCCCCAGATGAGCTAGGTGTGAAGCATCTTCAGCCAGTCGCGTCCAGTGTTGGCCGTCGTGAGGCAGATACCATTCAAAGTATTGCATAAGTGTCTGATTTTGCATTGTTTTTCCTCTTGCTTATCAATGTTGTGTTTTATTCTACCATAAAGTTTAGAACTAGGCAAACGTTTGCGCAAGATTCTATACTCATTTCTGAAATTGTCTATTTTTATCGATTAAAATCTCTCTTTCCATCACAAGGGGGAGAATTTTTTGGTGAAAAAGTAAATGGAATAAACTTATTTGAACAAAAATGACACTTAGTAAACTAAAGTACATATGGACAAACGGTTTCTTTTTTGAGAATTGTCATAAAATTTGCTATAATAGTAGCTATGAATAGAATTAGGGTCAGCAGACGTGTTGAAAAAAAGCTAGCTAAGGGTCTAGTTCTTTTGGAAGCAAGTGATTTAACAGATATTGATCTGACGGATCAGGCAGTAGAAGTTCTTAGTCAAGATGGGAAGTTTTTAGGGAGTGCCTATCTTTCTCAGCAGAACAAGGGAATCGGTTGGTTGGTCAGCAAGGAAAAGGTTAGCTTTAATCAGACTTTCTTTGAATCTCTGTTTCGTAAGGCTAAGGAAGCTAGAAAGCCTTATTATCAGGATGACTTGACTACTGCCTTTCGCCTTTTTAACCAAGAGGGGGACGGTTTTGGTGGTTTGACTCTTGATCTCTATGGAGATTATGCTGTCTTTTCTTGGTACAATTCCTATGTTTACCAGATTCGTGAGCTGATCGTAAAGGCTTTTAAGGAAGTTTTTCCTGAGGTCTTGGGTGCTTATGAGAAAATTCGTTTTAAAGGTCTAGACTACGAGTCTGCCCATGTTTATGGTGAGGAAGCGCCAGACTATTTTACTGTTCTTGAGAATGGCGTGCTCTATCAAGTCTTTATGAATGATGGCTTGATGACAGGTATTTTCCTAGACCAGCATGAGGTTCGTGGGAGTTTAGTTGACGGTCTAGCCATGGGCAAATCCTTGCTCAATATGTTTTCCTATACGGCTGCCTTTTCAGTTGCTGCAGCTATGGGAGGCGCGAGTGAGACGACTTCTGTCGACTTGGCCAAACGGTCCAGAGAGCTGTCAAAAGCTCATTTTCAGGCAAATGGATTCAGCACGGACAATCATCGTTTTATCGTCATGGATGTCTTTGAATATTTCAAGTATGCCAAGCGAAAGGGCTTGACCTATGATGTGATTGTGCTTGATCCGCCGAGCTTTGCCCGCAATAAAAAACAAACATTCTCTGTGGCTAAGGACTATCACAAGTTGATTTCCCAAAGTCTAGAGATTTTAAATCCGGGAGGGATTATCATTGCCAGTACCAATGCTGCCAATGTTTCCCGTCAGAAATTTATAGAACAAATTGATAAAGGTTTTGCAGGAAGAAGGTATCAGATTTTAAACCAATATGGTCTTCCAGCAGACTTTGCCTATAATAAAAAAGATGAAAGCAGTAATTACCTCAAGGTGATTAGTATGAAGGTTAGTAGATGAAATTAATCGTTTCAGTGATGCCAAGAAGTTTAGAAGAAGCGCAAGAGCTGGATGCCACACGGTATGAAGATGCTGATATCATTGAGTGGCGTGCGGACTTTCTTGCAAAGGACGCTATTTTACAGGTAGCACCCGCTATCTTTGAGAAATTCGCAGGACGTGAACTTGTCTTTACCCTTCGCACGCGAGCTGAGGGAGGAGAAATCGAACTGTCTTCTGAAGAGTATGTTCAAATCATCAAGGAAGTCACCCAACTCTATCAACCGGATTACGTTGATTTTGAGTACTTCAGCTACAAGGACGTTTTTGAGGAGATGTTGGATTTCCCAAATCTCGTATTGAGTTATCATAATTTCCAGGAAACACCTGAAAATATGATGGAGATCCTGTCGGAGTTGACCAGTCTCTCTCCAAAAGTGGTCAAGGTATCTGTCATGGCTCACACGGAGCAAGATGTTTTAGACTTGATGAACTACACACGAGGATTTAAAACACTCAATCCTGAGCAAGAGTACGTGACCATTTCCATGGGGAAAATGGGCAAGGTATCACGCATTACTTCAGATGTGACGGGTTCAAGTTGGTCATTTGCTAGTCTAGATGAAGCGAGTGCCCCGGGTCAGATCTCTCTATCAAACATGAAGAAAATCAGGGAGATTTTGGATGAAGCTTGATGGCTATACACGTATGGCAGCTGTTGTTGCAAATCCAATAAAACACTCTATGTCACCATTCATTCACAATAGTGCCTTTAAAGCGACTGCTACTAATGGTGTCTATCTAGCTTGGGAAATTGAAGCAGGTGACTTGGGAGAAACAGTCGCTAATATTCGCCGTTACCAGATGTTTGGGATCAATCTCTCCATGCCTTACAAGGAGCAAGTGATTCCTTATCTGGATGAGTTGAGTGATGAAGCTCGTTTGATTGGGGCGGTCAACACAGTTGTTAACCAAGACGGAACGTTAATTGGATATAATACAGATGGCAAGGGATTTTTTAAGAGCTTGCCTTCTTTTACAATCTCGGATAAGAAAATGACCATTCTGGGAGCAGGTGGTGCGGCCAAATCAATCTTGGCACAGGCTATTTTGGATGGCGTCAGTCAGATTTCAGTCTTTGTTCGTTCAGTTTCCATGGAAAAAACAAGACCTTATCTGACCAAGATACAGGAACAGACAGGATTTAAAGTAGACTTGTATGCTTTAGAAGATATTTCTGTCTTGCAGGAAAGGATTGCCGAGTCGGACCTGCTCGTCAATGCGACTAGTGTGGGAATGGATGGTCAGTCGTCCCCAGTTCCAGAAAGCATAGTCTTGCCAGAAACTCTCTTGGTGGCAGATATCATTTACCAACCCTTTGAAACACCATTTTTGAAGTGGGCCAAAAGTCAGGGCAACCCAGCTGTCAATGGTCTAGGAATGTTGCTCTATCAAGCTGCTGAAGCTTTTCAACTGTGGACAGGTAAAGAAATGCCGACTGAAGAGATTTGGCAGGCCTTGACAGAAAAATACCAATAATGAAAAGGAGACCCTACTATGAGAATCAGAATCGATATTCCGCATCATCCTTATGATATTCAGATTGAAAAAGGTTGTCTATCGCAAGCAGGTCAATGGTTGCGAAAACTCTGGCAACCGCAAAAAGTGGTTATCGTAACAGATAACCATGTGGCCTCACTCTATGCGGAGAAGGTCAAGCTCAGCTTAGAAGATGCTGGTTTTCAGGTAGCTGTTTTTGACTTTTTAGAAGGTGAAGAACGAAAGAATTTAACTACTGTTCAGAAAGTCTATGAATTTCTAGTCAAGCAAGGTCTAACTCGTAGCGATGGGATTGTGGCTCTTGGTGGCGGTGTCGTTGGAGACCTAGCTGGCTTTGTAGCCTCTACCTATATGCGGGGCATTCACTTTGTTCAGATTCCGACTAGTTTGACAGCCCAGGTTGATTCTTCTATCGGTGGAAAGACAGGTGTCAACACCCCTTTTGCTAAGAATATGGTAGGAACTTTTGCCCAACCTGATGGGGTTCTGATTGATCCACTTGTCCTTAAAACACTTGGAAAGAGAGAGTTGATTGAAGGAATGGGTGAGGTTATCAAGTATGGCTTGATTGAGGATCCAGAACTTTGGCAAATATTGACGGACTTGGATGGTTCTGTAGAGAGCATTTTGGAACATGCAGAGACTTTGATTGAACATTCTTGCCAAGTTAAGCGCAAGATGGTAGTTGAGGATGAGTTGGACAAGGGTGTCCGCCTTTACCTCAATTTTGGGCACACCATTGGCCATGCCATTGAAGCGACTGCAGGTTATGGCAAGGTTATGCATGGTGAGGCTGTCGCCATGGGAATGGTGCAGGTCTCTAAGGTTGCTGAGGGAAAAGGCCTCATGCCAGAAGGAATAACCCAGTCCATCACAGAAATGTGTCTGAAATTTGGACTCCCTGTTGACTATGAAAACTGGGATGTTGACAAGCTTTATCAAGCTTTGACTCATGATAAAAAAGCGCGTGGAAACACCTTGAAATTGGTCTTGGTGCCGGATCTTGGGTCAGCGACCATTCACCCAGTTTCTCTGGAAGAGATGAAAGACTACTTGATAAAATAAGGAGAGCCTATGAGATATTTAACTGCAGGAGAGTCACATGGACCCCGTCTGACAGCTATCATTGAAGGAATTCCTGCTGGACTTCCTTTGACAGTAGAGGACATCAATGAGGATCTGAAACGTCGTCAGGGTGGATACGGCCGAGGTGGTCGTATGAAGATTGAGAGTGACCAGATTGTCTTTACTTCGGGCGTTCGCCACGGGAAGACGACAGGAGCTCCCATTACCATGGATGTCATCAACAAAGACCACCAAAAATGGCTGGATATCATGTCAGCTGAGGACATTGAAGATCGCCTTAAAAGCAAACGGAAAATCACTCATCCTCGGCCAGGTCATGCCGACTTGGTTGGGGGCATCAAGTACCGTTTTGATGATTTGCGAAATTCCTTGGAGCGGTCATCTGCTCGTGAAACCACCATGCGAGTGGCAGTTGGGGCAGTAGCCAAACGCCTTTTGGCTGAACTGGAGATAGAAATTGCCAACCATGTCGTGGTCTTTGGTGGTAAGGAAATCGATGTTCCTGAAAATCTGACGGTCGCTGAGATTAAGGAAAGAGCTGCCCAGTCAGAAGTTTCTATTGTCAACCAAGAACGGGAACAAGAAATCAAGGATTATATTGACCAAATCAAGCGTGATGGTGATACCATAGGTGGAGTTGTTGAGACAGTCGTCGGAGGTGTTCCAGTTGGCCTTGGATCCTATGTTCAATGGGACAGAAAATTGGATGCGCGATTGGCCCAAGCAGTTGTTTCTATCAATGCTTTTAAAGGGGTGGAATTTGGTCTCGGCTTTGAAGCTGGTTACCGCAAAGGCAGCCAAGTTATGGATGAAATTCTCTGGTCTAAAGAAGACGGCTATACTCGCCGTACCAATAATCTAGGTGGTTTCGAAGGTGGTATGACCAATGGGCAACCAATTGTTGTTCGTGGTGTTATGAAACCCATTCCCACTCTTTACAAACCATTGATGAGTGTGGATATCGAAACCCACGAACCTTACAAGGCAACCGTGGAGAGAAGTGATCCGACAGCCCTTCCAGCAGCTGGGGTGGTCATGGAAGCCGTTGTAGCAACGGTTCTGGCACAGGAAATTCTTGAAAAATTCTCATCTGACAATCTAGAGGAATTAAAAGAAGCGGTAGCTAAACACCGAGACTATACAAAGAACTATTAAGGAGTCCTTATGGCAAAAACCATCTATATCGCAGGTCTCGGTTTGATTGGTGCTTCGATGGCACTCGGTATCAAGCGCGATCATCCTGATTATGAAATTTTAGGTTATAATCGCAGTCAGGCTTCGAGAGATATTGCCTTGGAGCGAGGAATGATAGACCGTGCGACGGATGATTTTGCCAGTTTCGCTCCCCTAGCAGATGTCATCATCCTGACCTTGCCAATCAAACAGACCATTGCTTTTATTAAGGAGCTGGCAGATTTAGACTTGAAAGAAGGCGTCATTATCTCGGATGCGGGCTCAACTAAGTCAGCCATTGTGGATGCGGCGGAGCAGTATTTGGCTGGCAAGCCTGTTCGCTTTGTCGGGGCCCATCCCATGGCTGGTAGCCACAAGACAGGGGCTGCTTCTGCGGATGTTAATCTCTTTGAGAATGCCTATTATATCTTCACACCTTCGAGCCTGACAAGTCCTGACACACTTGAGGAGATGAAAGATCTGCTTTCAGGTCTTCATGCTCGCTTTATCGAGATTGATGCCAAGGAGCACGATCGAGTGACTTCACAGATTAGCCATTTTCCCCATATCTTGGCATCAGGTCTCATGGAGCAGACAGCAGTCTATGCTCAAGAACATGAGATGGCAAGGCGCTTTGCGGCGGGTGGTTTTCGAGATATGACTCGCATTGCGGAAAGCGAGCCTGGTATGTGGACTTCCATTCTCTTGTCAAATCGTGAAACTATTCTGGATCGAATTGCGGATTTCAAGGAACGCCTAGATGAGGTTGGACAAGCCATCAGCAAGGGAGATGAAGAGCAAATCTGGAATTTCTTCAATCAAGCGCGTGCGCAACGGCAGGCTATGGAAATCCATAAGCGTGGTGGTGTGGATAGCTCTTACGACCTCTATGTCGACGTTCCCGATGAAGAAGATGTCATCTTGCGTATTTTGGAATTGCTACGTGGAACTTCCTTGGTCAACATCCACATCAACGAAGAAAACCGTGAGGATGTTTACGGGATTCTACAAATTTCCTTTAAAAATGCTCAAGATCTGGAACGAGCTGAGCGCTTAATTACAGAAAATACAGACTACACAGTCGTCGTCAAATAAGGAGAAAATCATGTCAAATATTTACGATAGTGCAAATGAACTTAGTCGCGGGTTACGCGAATTACCAGAATACAAGGCGGTTAAGGCAGCAAAAGATGCCATCCAAGCTGATGAACAAGCTAGCAAGATTTTTGCAGACTACCTCGCTTTCCAGCAAGAAATCCAAGTCATGGCGCAAACGGGACAAATGCCAGATGCCTCTTTCCAAGAAAAGATGCAGTCTTTCAGCAAGCAAATCCAAGAGAACGCTCTTTTGTCAGATTTCTTTGCCAAACAGCAACAATTGTCCATTTACCTTTCAGACATTGAAAAAATAGTCTTTGAACCTGTTTCAGAATTATTGAAATAGTATTTTATCTGTATAAAAGCCAGAAATTTCAGGAATTTCTGGCTTTTTTGTGATAAAATAAGAAAAAGTATTGCAAGTATGAGGTCAACTATGAAACTAAAAACAAACATTCGCCACTTACATGGCAGTATCCGGGTTCCAGGTGACAAGTCTATTAGCCACCGTTCGATTATTTTCGGAAGTTTGGCTGAGGGAGAAACCAAGGTATATGATATTTTGCGTGGAGAGGATGTACTTTCAAGCATGCAGATTTTTCGTGACCTTGGTGTTGAAATTGAGGACAGAGATGGGGTTATTACCATTAAAGGTGTTGGAATGGATGGCTTAAAAGCGCCGCAAAACGCCTTGGATATGGGGAATTCTGGCACCTCGATTCGCCTGATCTCAGGTGTTCTTGCTGGTGCAGACTTCGAAGTAGAAATGTTTGGAGATGATAGTCTTTCCAAACGTCCTATGGATCGTGTGACGATTCCATTGAAAAAAATGGGGGTTAGCATTTCAGGGCAAACAGAGCGAGACCTGCCTCCCCTTCATTTAAAAGGGACGAAAAACCTAAGACCTATTCAGTATGAGTTGCCAATCGCCTCTGCTCAAGTTAAGTCTGCCTTGATATTTGCAGGCTTGCAGGCTCAGGGGGAGTCCGTTATTATCGAGAAAGAATGTACTCGCAACCACACCGAAGATATGCTACAGCAATTTGGTGGTCATTTAAGTGTGGATGGCAAAAAAATCACAGTTCAAGGACCACAAAAACTGATCGGACAAAAGGTAGTTGTTCCAGGAGATATTTCCAGTGCAGCCTTTTGGTTGGTCGCAGGTTTGATTGTTCCAAACTCTCGTGTGGTGCTGCAGAATGTGGGCATCAATGAAACGCGTACAGGTATTATTGATATCATTCGTGCCATGGGAGGAAAACTAGAAATAACTGAAATCGATCCAATCGCTAAATCTGCAACGCTGACTGTCGAGTCTTCAGACCTGAAAGGAACAGAGATTGGTGGAGCCTTGATTCCACGCTTGATTGATGAATTGCCTATTATTGCCCTTCTAGCGACCCAAGCGCAAGGTGTAACGGTCATTAAGGATGCTGAAGAACTCAAGGTTAAGGAAACCGACCGCATTCAGGTGGTGGCAGATGCTTTAAATAGTATGGGAGCGGATATTACTCCTACAGCAGATGGGATGATTATCAAAGGGAAATCAAGACTTCATGGCGCTAGAGTCAATACGTTTGGTGACCATCGTATCGGAATGATGACAGCCATCGCAGCCCTCTTGGTTGCAGATGGAGAAGTGGAACTTGACCGTGCTGAAGCCATCAATACCAGCTATCCTAGCTTCTTTGATGATTTGGAGAGCTTGATTCATGGCTAAGGTATTACTCGGATTTATGGGGGCAGGCAAGTCGACAATCGCTAGAGGATTGGACCCAGACTACATCGATATGGATGCCTTAATCGAGGAACGTTTGGGCATGTCCATTGCGGATTTCTTCGCTGAAAAAGGAGAAGTGGCTTTTCGTCAAGTTGAGTCAGAAGTGCTAGCTGACTTACTACAAAAAGACAAAGTTGTGTCAACTGGCGGAGGAGTAGTCGTTTCTCAGAGAAATCGTGACTTGCTTAAGGCTAATCCTGATAATATCTACCTAAAAGCAGATTTTGAAACTCTCTACCAACGTATCGCAGCTGATAATGACAATCAGCGCCCGCTTTTTCTCAACAAAAGTAAAGAAGAACTGGCCAGTATTTTCCAAAAAAGACGAGCTTGGTATGAGGAAGTAGCCAGTCGGGTTCTAGATGTGACCAAGTTTAGCCCAGAGGAAATTATAGAGGAACTGAGATGAAAATTGCCTATCTAGGTCCCAAGGGATCTTTTTCGCATCATGTTGTGCAGACAGCTTTTCCCAAAGAGGAATTGCAGGCTTTTGCCAATATCACAGATGTTATTAAGGCCTATGAGCAAGGCTTGGTGGACTATTCTGTGGTACCAGTTGAAAACTCCATTGAAGGTAGTGTCCATGAAAGCTTGGATTATCTTTTTCATCAGGCGGATATTCAGGCTGTTGCAGAAATTGTACAACCCATTCATCAGCAGCTGATGGTAGTTCCTGGTCAGTCAGAAATTGAGAAAATCTTTTCTCATCCTCAGGCTCTGGCTCAGGGAAAGAAATTCATAGAGGAGCATTATCCAGAAGCCCAGCTTGAAGTGACGGCAAGTACAGCTTATGCGGCTCGCTTTATCGCTGAACATCCATCCCAACCTTTTGCGGCTATTGCCCCTAGAAACTCCGCTGCAGAGTATGGTTTGGAATTGATAGCAGAAGATATCCAAGAAATGGAAGCTAATTTCACTCGATTTTGGGTTTTAGGGTCTGAGATTCCCACTATCCCTTTGCAATCGCAAACTGAAAAAATGAGTTTGGCCTTAACCTTACCGGACAATCTTCCCGGTGCCCTCTACAAGGCTCTTTCAACCTTTGCTTGGCGAGGTATTGACCTAACCAAGATAGAAAGTCGCCCTTTGAAAACAGCCTTGGGAGAATATTTTTTCATTATCGATGTAGACTATAGTGACAAAGAGCTGGTTCATTTTGCCAGACAAGAACTAGAAGCAATTGGAATCCAGTACAAGATACTGGGAACATACCCTATTTTCACCATAAGGGACCTAGGAAAGGAGAGCCTATGAGCAAAGAAAGCCCTTTAAGTCATCATGAGCAGTTACGCTATGATTACCTTTTTAAGAATATTCATTACCTAAATGACAGAGAAAAGAGAGAATTTGACTATCTGAAAAGAAAAATGGACGGTGGATTTCCCTCTAATGAAGGTGAAAGGGAAAAAAATTTAGGGAAGGATATTGGGATTCCACAGTATTCCAATCAAAGTCGCTCGAATAGACATCAGAAATTTCCCTCTCTTCCAAAAGTGAAAAAGAAGAAACCAAGAAGATTTTTTAAACGAGTTCTAATTTGGTTTTTGCTGTTGATAACCTGTGTGGCTGCGGGCATGATTATTATGTTCCTTCGAGGTTTCCAGTCTGCAACTACTAGCAATAAGCCAGCTGATGCAAAAGCAGCTCAAGTAGAGGTCTTTAATGGTCAAGATACTAAAGACGGGGTGAATATCCTAATCATGGGGACAGATGGCCGTATCGGTCAGAATAGTGCGGAGACTCGTACCGACACGATCATGGTTCTGAATGTCAGTGGATCGGATAAGAAGATTAAGCTAGTCAGCTTCATGCGTGACAACCTAGTCTATATTGATGGCTACAGCCAGATTGTGAATGGCAAGAAACAAACGGATAATAAACTCAATGTTGCTTATGAACTCGGGGAACAAGAAGGGCAAAAAGGGGCTGAAATGGTCCGCAAGGTTCTAAAAGACAACTTTGATTTGGATATTAAGTACTATGCCCTAGTGGATTTCCAAGCCTTTGCAACTGCTATTGATACGCTATTTCCTGATGGGGTGACTATAGACGCTAAGTTTTCAACGTTAAATGGTCAGCCTCTGACAGAAGCCACAGTTGGAGACGACCTTCATGCAACAGCAACGGAATCACCAACTCAAACGATTAAAGTTGGGAAACAGCAGATGAATGGCTCCACCTTGCTCAATTACGCTCGCTTCCGTGATGATGATGAAGGAGACTATGGTCGTACCAAACGTCAGCAGCAAGTCATGTCAGCTGTTCTTGAGCAAATCAAGGATCCAACCAAACTCTTTACAGGATCAGAGGCACTTGGAAAGGTCTTTGGAATGACCTCAACCAATCTACCTTATACCTTCCTGCTGACTAATGGTTTGTCAGTTATCGAAGGTGCACAGAATGGTATCGAAAGATTGACAGTTCCAGAACTTGGCGATTGGGTAGATGCTTATGATGTCTACGGAGGACAAGGTCTACTTGTCGACCAAAACAAATACCGGACTAAACTCGCCCAAATGGGAATGAGATAAGATGTATATAAATAAAAATCAAAGCTTTATTCACTAATAAAAAGAGTAGATGAAGCTTTGATTTTTACGGTATCTGATGGATTTTTAAGGCTTTTTTATGGTATAATAAAACGATATAACTCGTTATTGGACAGAAGAGGAGAGACATGAGTGATTTGAAAGCGATTCAGGCTCGTAGTCTGGAAATGGCTGAATATTTCGTCGCATTTTGTAAAGAACATGACTTGTTGTGCTATCTCTGTGGTGGAGGAGCGATTGGTGCCCTTCGCAACAAGGGTTTCATTCCTTGGGATGATGACCTAGACTTTTTTATGCCTCGCAAGGACTATGAAAAGTTAGCTGAACTATGGCCTCGTTATGCAGATGAGCGTTATTTCTTGTCAAAGAGTCACAAGGATTTTGTAGACCGTAACCTTTTTATTACTATTCGTGATAAAGAAACAACTTGTATCAAGCCTTATCAACAGGATTTGGATTTGCCACACGGTTTGGCCTTGGACGTTTTGCCTTTGGATTATTATCCTAAAAATCCAGCTGAGCGCAAGAAACAGGTTCGCTGGGCCTTGATTTATTCCCTTTTCTGTGCGCAAACTGTTCCAGAAAAGCATGGTGCAGTCATGAAATGGGGAAGTCGTATCTTACTCGGTTTGACTCCTAAATCTCTACGTTATCGCATTTGGAAAAAAGCTGAAAAAGAAATGACCAAGTATGGTCTGGCTGAGAGCGATGGAATCACGGAATTATGCTCGGGGCCTGGCTACATGCGAAACAAATATCCAATCGCATCCTTTGAGGACAATCTCTTCTTGCCATTCGAAGGAACAGAGATGCCCATTCCAGTCGGCTATGATGCCTATCTCAACACTGCTTTTGGGGATTATATGACACCGCCACCAGCAGACAAGCAGGTACCACATCATGATGCGATTATAGCAGACATGGACAAGAGCTACACAGAGTACAAGGGAGAATATGGGGCATGATGGAAGAAAAAATTAGCGTCATTGTTCCAGTCTACAATGTAAAAGCCTATTTGGAGCGATGTGTGGAGTCGATTCTTCAACAGACTTATGCCCATTTTGAGTTAATCCTAATCAATGATGGTTCTACTGATTCCAGTGGACAGATCTGTGATCACTTAGCATCTCGGCATGAGAATATCAAGGTTTATCATATCGAAAATGCTGGAGTCTCAAATGCGAGAAATATGGGAATTCAGCTAGCGACGGGTTCTTGGGTTACCTTTATTGATAGCGATGATTTCGTTACTAAAGATTATCTGGAAATCTTGATTGGTGCAGTTGATGATAAGGAGTCCGTAGGATTTACAATCGCTCCTCTGCACCATATTAAAAACGGCATTTTGACAGACTTACCTCCTCATTCTGGAAAAAAAGAAATCTGGTCAACAGAAGAAACCATGAAGGAATTACTGATGACCACTAGAACGTCATTTTTTCCAGTCGCTAAACTGTTTAAGAGAGACCTGCTTGCGGATGAAAAGTTTAATACAAATTATCATCTAGCTGAAGATGCTTTATTTTTGACAGAGTTTCTGCTAAAAACAAGATGTAATAGTGTGTTTATTGACAAACCAATTTATTATTATGATCATCGTGAGGGAAGTGCGACAACATCTGTTAATCAGCATGTATTTGACACAATAGAAGTTTATAAGCAAATAATCGCTCAAGTATCACAAGTCTTTCCTGATTTAAAACCTGAATTAAAAAATAGAGAATGTTGGTCGTACATCACAGTTTACGATAAAATTATCTTTACTTCATCTGAACAGTATCAAAAGGAGAAAGCTGAGTTGAGGACTTGGATTGTTCAGCATCGACGCGAAATTTGGAAGGATGCTTATTTCACTACTTTTCGCAAGGTAGCGATCCTTTCACTTGTCATTTCTCCATGGCTATATAAGAAAATTGTTGGATTAAAAAACTAATATCATGAGAAGGAGTTGAAAATGAATTTTTCAAAAATGGATGAATACTTTGAAAAATCAAAACTATGGATTGCATATCTATTTGTTTTTATTTCGATTTTAAGTATGAGTTCACTGGTTTATAAGGTAGCAAATCCAATCTATAAGGGATTGTCAGCGATTGTTGTACTTTATATTTGCTATACCTTGTTGTTTAAGTGGAAACAGATTACAGTAGATCGAAAGTTTTTGGTCTTATTTGGCTTGTTATCTGGGAGTCATCTGCTATCGGCTATATTCAATCGCTCTGGACATTTGATTGGGAATGTGATTGAAATCCTTTTCATGGTAACCTATGTTTTATTATTTACCATGTTACAATCAGGGCAACTTAAAAAATTATTTGACTGGATTGCCTATACGGTTCAAATTGTATCTTTTTCTTCAGCAATTTTTGCGTTTGGTTTATTGATAAGTAGAGTCCTTATCCTATTTAAAATTGGCGAGCAATCTTATTACTATGGTGTCATGAATGGACGTCTGTGGGGGATTGTTAATCCTAATGCTAGTGCGATATTTTCATACATTAGCATTATTTTGGCCATGTATTTGATCCATAAAGGAAGTAAATATTCTGTTTATCTTAAACTGAACAATCTGATTCAATTAGTATACTTTGCTACTATGCAAAGTAGAGGAGCCTTACTTTCTTTACTCCTCATGATTGGACTCTATAGTTTCTTTGCCACTAGAGGAAGTATCCTTAAACGATTCCTCACTTTTATAGTTGCTGGTTTGCTGATTACTGCTACCAACATTGGATTAAGCTATGTAACTTCAATCTATATCGCATCTGAAACTGCGACTGTTTTTGACTTAAACAAAGGACAGTCCTACGCTGAGACAGATTCGTCTGTTACCAAGAAGAACGGTGAACTCCATCTAATTGAAACAACACCAAGTGGTAGAACCTATATATGGAAAAATGCCATCAAGATGGGAAGTGCCAAACCAATTTTTGGTTATGGTGTACGGAATGTTCCAGATTACTATACAGAATATTTCAGTAAATTCGAGATTCAAAACTCCCTTATCGGTGGGAATTTCCATAACATTTTTGTGACCATATTTGTCAGTTCGGGAGTTCTAGGCTTGGTATCCTTCCTTCTTATACTGGCTTATGTCATCAAGCGCTTTTTAACTTATTTGATTGTGTCCAAGAAAAATACTGACAAATTGATTATGATTCTTTTCTTCGGTATCTTGTTTGGTCAGTTGTTTGAGAGTCAGATTATGTATTCAACCAACTTTATTAATATCATCTTCTGGTTAGCAATTGGCTATGGACTCGTAGTCTGCAAACGGGATGAAGGAGTTCGGTACCAAGAAGTAACAGATATCAATGAAATTCAACAGATGGAACTTGGAATCATGGAGTATATTCATGAAGTTTGTCAGAAAATTGGTGTCAAGTATTTCTTAGCATATGGAAGTCTAATTGGTGCGGTTCGCCATAAAGGTTTTATCCCTTGGGACGATGATATGGATATCTGCATGCTAAGAGAAGATTATGAGAAACTACAAGATTACCTCATCGCTCATCCTGATGAACGCTATGAAGTCATGTCTTATAAAAATAATCTCAACTATGTCTATCCTTTTATGAAAGTGCAGGATAACCATACCTACTTGCTCGAAGAAGATGTACGAATTGATTCAAATATGGGAATCTATGTGGATATTTTCCCTGTAGATGGTTATGAAGATGATACAGATTTTAAAAACAAGATGACGAAACTCATAAAGAAACGTCAATTGAGTTGTTACACTTTTAAAGGAATTACCAACACGAAAAGTCTACTAAATTCTTTGATCCGTTATATCTCTGTTGTCATTTTCTATTTTACAAATACGAATAAGTATGTTGAGCAAATTGATGAGCTTGCTAAATCTAGAGCAGTTGCTGACTACGAGCAAGTTGACTATTTGATTTACAAGGATATGAATAAGCCAGTTTGGAAACGTGAGTGGTTAGAACAAGTGATTGTGGGAACATTTGAAGGTAAGGAATTTATGATTCCAAAACACTACCATGAAATTTTGACCTCTGACTACGGAGATTACATGCAATTGCCCCCTCTTGAACAGAGAGTATCTCACCATGATTTTAAACTGTGGAAAATCACTAAAAGTTCTAAGTAAGCAAATCGCAGTTAGAAATCGTTTAAAGAATTAGTCGAAATTAGGAGAATAAAACGTATGTCTGAGAGAGTTTTAAGTCTTGAAGAAATAAAACAAGTGGAGTTGGATATTTTAAAGTATCTACATGAACTATGTGAACAGCATCAGATTAAATATTTTATTGATTTTGGAACCTTACTAGGAGCTGTCCGCCATAAAGGATTTATCCCTTGGGATGATGATACAGATATTTCCTTAGCGCGAGATGAATTTGAAAAGCTTTATAAGGTTTTAAAAAATGAGAATCATCCCTACTACAAATTGATTTCATTTAGAGAAACAAAAGGCTATCCTTACAGTTATATGCGTGTCCACGATATTAGAACACGTAGAGACGCCAATCTTCTGGACCCGACAGTTGTATTAGGAACTTGCGTTGACATTTTTCCATACGATGGTGTCGTGACGGAGGAAAGTGATTGTAAGAAAATGAAGCTCTATAAACACTTTGTCCGCCTTTCTTCTTTGAATTTCAAAGGAATTAAATCAGAAAATGGGGGGATAAAAAATCTGCCTCGTTATATTGGGTCAGCTGTTTTCCGTCTAAGCTCTCCACAAACTTGGAATCAAAAATTAGAGAACCTTGCTTTGAAATATAGTGTAAATCAAGCTACAGATCTTACCTGTACGATATTTGATCCAAGTTTTCCAGAGGGAATCAAAAAAGAATGGCTCTATGATCTGATTGATATGCCATACGAAAACATCGTAGTGAAGGCTCCGAGAAAATACCATGAAATTCTTGTCTACGAATTTGGATCAGATTATATGACTCCACCACCTGTTGAACAGCAGGTTCCAGGAACTGATAAGAATTATTGGATTGATTAGTAAAAGATTGTTTTCATCGAGAAAGGAGTGTTCAAGATGAAGAATAAAAGATTAGTTAAATTAGTCAGTTATGGTTTACTTGCTTTCCTTTTTGTGTTGATTGGTTTATCACAACAAGTTAATGCAGACACTATTACTGCTGGTTCAGGCAATCGTATCCATTTCATAAATACTAAAGCAAAATCTGGGAGTGATGCTATCCTTCTGGAAAGCAATGGTCATTATGCCTTGATTGATATGGGGGAAGATTATGACTTTCCTGATGGGAGTGATCCACGCTATCCAAGTCGTTGGGGAATTTCCATGAGAAATTATCAAGTCTTGGAAGACCGTTTGATTCGCCATCTTGATCAGATTGGTGTTAAAAAACTGGATTTTATTATTGGAACCCATGTACATAGTGACCATATCGGCGGAGCAGATGAGATACTTAATCGTTATCAGGTTGGTAAGTTTTATTTGAAAAAATATTCAGATGATCGGATCACAGCAAACTGGGGACTCTGGGATAATCTTTTTAATTACGATAATGCTTTGAGAGCCGCACAAAAACGAGGGGTTACTCTTATTCAGAATATTACAGACGAGGATAGTCACTTTAAATTAGGTGATATGGATATCCAACTCTATAATTATAAAAATGAATATGATGCTGATGGTAACCTGAAAAAAGTTCTAGATGATAACTCCAACTCTATCGTTTCGGTGGTGACTGTGGCAGGAAAGAGAATCTATCTTGGTGGAGATTTGGATAATGCCGAAGGAGCGGAAGATAAGTTAGGTCCTGTTATCGGCAAGGTTGATATGATGAAATGGAACCATCATTATGATGCGACAATTTCAAATACGATTAATTTTCTTGAAAACCTATCTCCAAAGATGATTATTCAAACAACTGGTGGTGATATTAATGTTGCTTCAACCAGAGAATATCTCCAAAAGAAAAATATTCAAGTTCTCAGAGCTTCTAGTCAAACTCAAGACGCTACTGTTTTTGATATTAGTGATAGCGGATTTGCCAATGTTTCTAATCTCTTCCCTGACATCCCTGTAGTTGACGAAAAATGGTATCAAGAAGGTGGCTACTGGAAATATCGTTTAGCAGATGGGGAAATGGCTATCGGTTGGAAAGAGATTGGCGGAGCCACTTACTTCTTTAATGGAAAAGGGCAAATGCAAGCAGGACGCTGGCTTCACCTTAATGATGATTGGGGAGAAAATGCTAAGGGGAATGATTACTATCTCAACTCAAATGGTAAAATGCAAACAGGCGGTTGGTTCAAGCTGGATGGCCATTGGTATTATATCCAATCAAATGGTGCTAGACGATTTAGTGAGCTTTCTGAAATTGGAGGGAAGAAATATCTCTTTGCAGCAGATGGAAAGATGCTAACAGGAAATCAAGTCTTTAATGGCAAGAAGATGTTCTTTGCAGACAGTGGTGCACTTCAAACAGCAGGTAATCCTTCAACTTGGCAAAAGATTGATTCAGATTGGTATTTCTATGATGAGGATGGGCTAAAGACCATCGGTAAAAAGAATATCAACGGAAGCACATACTACTTTAATCAAGAAGGTGTCATGCAAACTGGCTGGGCCTTTGTTGATGGTCACTGGAACTATTTTGCAAGTTCTGGAGCTATGAAAACTGGATGGGTCAAGGATCAGGACACTTGGTATTATCTGGACAAAGATGGCATCATGCTCACTGGAAAACAAGATATAAATGGTGTTCGTTACTATTTGAACGCTAGTGGTGCCATGCAAACAGGCTGGAAATGGCTAGAGAACAATTGGTATTACTATGCGAACTCAGGAGCTATGAAAACTGGATGGGTCAAGGATCAGGACACTTGGTATTATCTGGACAAAGATGGCATCATGCTCACTGGAAAACAAGAAATCAATGGTACGCGTTACTATTTGAATACCAGCGGTGCCATGCAAACAGGCTGGCAGTGGCTTGATAAACACTGGCATTACTACGCTGACTCAGGAGCTGTGAAAACTGGTTGGTTGAAGGATCAAGGAACATGGTATTATCTTGAAGATCAGGAAGGTATCATGCTGGTCGGTTTCCAACAAGTAGATGGTAAGCAGTATTACTTTAGTGCATCAGGAGCTATGCAAACAGGCTGGAAATGGTTTGATAATCATTATCGTTACTTTGAAGCAAATGGAGCTATGAAGACAGGTTGGATAAAGGATAAAGGAATCTGGTATTATCTCAATCCTGAAGATGGCATCATGCTAGTTGGTCTTCACAAAATCAATGGCGACCATTATTACTTTGATGAATCAGGAGCTATGCAGACCGGTTGGAAACGAATTGACGGTAATTGGTACTATTTCCAAACAGATGGTTCCTTGTTGAAAAATGCTACCACACCGGATGGTTATAAGGTAAACGAGGAAGGCATTTGGAAACAGGCTGTTGCTGCTGTCAATGGCGAAGCAGATCAGTCAGAGAAGAAGCAAGAAGCTAGTTCTTCTATTGCTGAACAGCCAAAACAAGATTCAAATCTAGAAGCCAATACTTCTGACAAGAAAGAAAAAGAATAAATAAGAAACACCCTACTGATAAACGCTCGTTTATCAGTAGGGTGTTCTGTTAGTTTCTTTTGATCTTAGCTAATACTAGGTTCAGTGCATAGTGAAGTGTTTTATCCTTGGTGAGAAAGAGAGTTAAGAGATAGTAGATTCCACAAGTAGCTATGGTAGAGAGAACCATGAGGATCATGTTGAGGTTCACCGTATAGGAACTGATTTGGAAAATCATCTTGAAAATATAGAAGATTGGGATAAATCCAAGGGATATGAGACCATAACGCGTTAAGGTCATAAAGATTTCTTTTAAATTGATTAGTTGGTGTTTCCTAATAAAATGAATTTCTAAGAGAACAACGATGGCTTCTGCAATAATGGTAGTAGCAATATAATACTCAGGGGCAAAAATATTATTGATATATAAGATACAGTTGAAGAGGAGATTTGCGCCACCACCAGCAAAGTAGAAAGCAGTCAAGCGGTTCTCGTGGTCATTGATAAAGATAATTTGCTTACCAAGAATCAACTCAATAGCCCAGATAATGGTTCGAAAGGCGAAGACGCTGGTCACGATACCTGCCTCAAGATACTTTTCAGAAGAGTAGATAACCGTTGCGTACTTTCCCAAAATCATAATCCCAAAACTAGTTGGAATCATGAGAAAATAGAATAATGATGCCGCTTGATTTACAAGATAATTATAAGAATTGTAGTCCTTTTTTCCGAGATAGTAGCCGAGACGTGGAATGCTGACACTGATAGCTCCACTTAAGACACCAGCAATCAGCATGACGATGCTATAGGCAATTGTATAATAAGAAATATAGTTTTCATCTGGTCCCTTGGTGATAAACATTCTATCTAGCAAGGTATAAAGCATATTGGCATTTGCCAAGAGAAGCATAGTAAAGAGTGGTTTAGAAGCTTTAGCTAATTCGACGAATCCAATTTTAACAAAAGAAACTTCTCTCTTAATCCAAAGAAAACTAAGGAGGTAGTTGAGGATAGTGGTCGCTGTCATGACGATAGCATAAGGAACGATATCATCAGCAGTTTTGACAAAGGCAAAGATAGCGACCAGCATGGTAATTCGAATAATCAATGTCTTGTAAAGGATAAAGGCATAGTTTTCATAGGCCTCATTCATCCATTCGATATTGAGGAATTGGAAGAGAGCCTGGGCCCCTAGGATGTAGTAGAGGACTTTCAGGTTCTCAATGCTGGTGTCAAAGAAGATAAAGAGGAAGTAGATACCAGTGGTCAGGAGAGAGGTGAAAACTGAGATATAAAACAACTTAGAAAAGACGTAGTTGATTTTATTCTTGTCATCCTTGACCTTACTGATAGCTCGAATCCCGTAGTTGTATATCCCAAAGGCAGCTAGTGGAATAACGAAACTTGCCCAGGTATTGGCGGTATTGAAATAACCGTAGTTGGATTTGCTGAGAATCCGCGTCAGATAAGGGTTGGTTATCAGCGGAAAAACGATATTGAGAATATTGACCAGCAGGCTGGCCAAGGCATTAACTTTTATATTTTTCATTGAACTTTCTTTCTTAAATGTAACATTATCTCTAGTATTATATCACATTCCAGCTTCATTCTTTTGATAAAATCGTAAAAATCTAGTATAATAGATAGACTGAAAGTATGAGGTTACTAGATATGAAGATGAAACAAATTAGTGATACAACACTGAAAATCACGATGACTTTAGATGATTTGATGGACCGGGGAATGGAAATCGCAGACTTTCTCGTTCCTCAGGAAAAAACCGAAGAGTTTTTCTATGCTATTTTAGATGAATTAGAGATGCCAGACAATTTCTTGGATAGTGGCATGCTGAGTTTCCGTGTGACTCCAAAACCAGATAAGGTCGATGTCTTTGTGACCAAGTCCAAGATTGACCAGAATCTGGATTTTGAAGATTTGGCAGACCTACCTGACATGGAAGAATTGGCCCAAATGTCTCCAGATGAATTTCTCAAAACATTGGAAAAGAGTATCGCAGAAAAGACCAAGGATGATATTGAGGCCATCCAATCATTGGAACAGGTCGAGACTAAGGAAGAGGAGCAGGAGCAGGCAGACAAGGAGACGGAGAATAAGAAAGAACCTTATATCTACTATATCCTGCGCTTTTCAAGCCTTGCTGACTTGGTTGCTTTTGCAAAGACGGTTAACTACCAGATGGAAACATCTGAACTCTATAAGATGAATGGGCACTACTATTTGACAATCTTAGTCGATGTGGAAAATCATCCTAGTCCATATCCAGCTTGGCTCTTGGCTCGTATGCGTGAATTTGCAGATGATAGTGATATCAGTCGTTCTGTCTTGCAAGAGTATGGGCACATTTTGATTAACCATGACGCAGTTCTCGGTCTGCAAAAGATTCGTTCATAATTTTTAAAATCAATTTTCATTTATCAAGAAAGATGAATCATGGGATTCGTTTTTTCTTTTCTATCTATAAATAGTGGTTTTCTTGGATAGGAATTTTCACAAAATTCTGTTATAATGGCTATATCAGAAAATTTCTAGGAGACAAACATGACAGTTAAAATTGCTTTACTTGGATTTGGTACCGTTGCAAGTGGTGTGCCTTTCCTCCTAAAGGAAAATGGAGAAAAAATCGTTCAGTCAGCTCATTCAGAGATTGAAGTAGCCAAGGTATTGGTCAAGGATGAAGATGAAAAGAACCGCTTGCTTGCAGCAGGAAATGACTTTAACTTTGTAACCAATGTAGATGATATTTTAGCAGACAAGGACATTACAATCGTAGTGGAATTGATGGGGCGTATTGAGCCTGCTAAGACCTTTATCACGCGTGCCTTGGAAGCTGGGAAACACGTTGTTACTGCCAACAAGGATCTTTTGGCTGTCCATGGAGCAGAATTGTTAGAAATTGCTAAAGAGCATAATGTAGCACTTTATTACGAAGCGGCAGTTGCTGGTGGGATTCCAATTCTTCGCACTCTAGCAAATTCGTTGGCTTCTGACAAAATCACGCGCGTTCTTGGTGTCGTTAACGGAACTTCCAACTTCATGATGACCAAGATGGTTGAAGAAGGCTGGTCTTACGATGACGCTCTTACGGAAGCACAAAGATTAGGTTTTGCAGAAAGCGACCCTACAAATGACGTGGATGGGATTGACGCAGCCTACAAGATGGTGATTTTGAGCCAGTTTGCTTTTGGTATGAAGGTTGCCTTTGACGATGTAGCCCACAAGGGAATCCGCAACATCACACCAGAAGACGTAGCTGTAGCCCAAGATCTGGGCTATGTAGTGAAATTGGTAGGTTCTATCGAGGAAACTCCTTCGGGTATTGCTGCAGAAGTGACTCCAACCTTCCTTCCTAAAGCACATCCACTTGCCAGTGTGAATGGTGTAATGAACGCCGTTTTTGTAGAATCTATCGGTATCGGTGAGTCTATGTACTACGGACCAGGTGCTGGCCAAAAACCAACTGCAACAAGTGTTGTAGCGGACATTGTCCGTATCGTTCGTCGCTTGAATGATGGCACTATTGGTAAAGACTTCAACGAATACAGCCGTGACTTGGTTTTGGCTAATCCAGAAGATGTTAAAGCAAACTACTATTTCTCAATCTTGGCACCAGATTCAAAAGGTCAGGTCTTGAAATTGGCTGAGATTTTCAACGCTCAAGATATTTCCTTCAAGCAAATCCTCCAAGATGGCAAAGAGGGTGACAAGGCGCGTGTAGTGATTATCACTCATAAGATCAATAAAGCACAACTTGAGAATGTTTCAGCTGAGTTGGCCAAAGCTTCAGAATTTGACCTCTTGAATACCTTCAAGGTGTTAGGAGAATAGGATGAAGATTATTGTACCTGCAACCAGTGCCAATATTGGGCCAGGTTTTGATTCGGTCGGTGTAGCTGTAACCAAGTATCTTCAAATTGAGGTCTGTGAAGAACGAGATGAGTGGTTGATTGAACACCAGATTGGCAAATGGATTCCCCATGACGAGCGTAATCTCTTGCTCAAGATTGCCTTGCAAATTGCGCCAGACTTGCAACCGAGACGCTTGAAAATGACCAGTGATGTTCCCTTGGCGCGTGGCTTGGGTTCTTCAAGCTCGGTTATTGTTGCTGGGATTGAACTGGCCAACCAATTGGGCAAACTCAACTTATCTAACCACGACAAATTGCAGCTGGCGACTAGGATTGAAGGACATCCTGACAATGTGGCTCCAGCCATTTATGGTAATCTCGTTATTGCGAGCTCTGTTGAAGGGCATGTTTCAGCAATCGTGGCAGACTTCCCCGAGTGTGATTTTCTAGCTTATATTCCCAACTATGAATTACGCACTCGAGACAGCCGTGGTGTCTTACCTAAGAAATTATCCTACAAGGAAGCTGTTGCTGCCAGTTCTATAGCAAATGTAGCTGTTGCAGCCTTGTTGGCAGGAGACATGGTGACAGCTGGACAAGCAATCGAGGGAGACCTCTTCCACGAGCGTTACCGTCAGGACTTGGTGAGAGAATTTGCGACGATTAAGCAAGTAGCCAAAGAAAATGGAGCCTATGCGACCTATCTCTCTGGAGCAGGGCCGACAGTTATGGTTCTGGCTTCTCATGACAAGATGCCCAAGATTAAGGCAGAATTGCAAAAGCAACCTTTCAAAGGAAAATTGCATGATTTGAAAGTTGATACCCAAGGTGTCCGTGTCCAAGCAAAATAAAGAATAGAAGATAGGATGGGGAAACTCTCGACCAGAGGGCTTCCTATCCTTTTTTTGAAAAGAAGTTTATACTCAATGAAAATCTAAGAGCAAACTAAGAAGCTAGCCGCAGGCTGCTCAAAACAGTGTTTTGAGGTTGTGGATAGAACTGACGAAATCAGTAACCATACCTACGGTAAGGTGACGCTGACGTGGTTTGAAGAGATTTTCGAAGAGTATTAGTTAAAAACTTGATGAAGGAGAAATGAAGATGGCAGAAATTTATCTAGCAGGTGGTTGTTTTTGGGGTTTAGAGGAGTATTTTTCCCGAATTTCTGGAGTGCTAGCAACCAGTGTTGGCTACGCTAATGGGCAAGTCGAAACGACCAATTATCAGCTGCTCAAGGAAACAGACCATGCAGAAACGGTTCAAGTGATTTATGATGAGAAATCCGTGTCACTTAGAGAAATTTTACTTTATTATTTCCGTGTCATTGACCCTTTATCTATCAACCAGCAAGGGAATGACCGTGGTCGTCAATATCGAACTGGAATCTATTACCAAGATGAAGCAGACTTGCCAGCTATCTACACTGTGGTGCAGGAGCAGGAGCGTATGCTGGGTCGAAAGATTGCAGTAGAAGTGGAGAAACTTCGCCACTATATTCTGGCGGAAGACTACCACCAAGACTATCTTAAGAAGAATCCTTCAGGTTACTGTCATATCGATGTGACCGATGCTGAGAAGCCATTGATTGATGCAGCAAACTATGAAAAACCTAGTCAAGAGGTGTTAAAGGAAAGTTTATCTGAAGAGTCCTATCGTGTCACCCAAGAAGCTGCAACAGAGGCTCCATTTAGCAATGCTTATGACCAGACCTTTGAAGAAGGGATTTATGTAGACATCACGACTGGTGAGCCACTCTTTTTTGCTAAGGATAAGTTCGCTTCAGGTTGTGGTTGGCCAAGTTTTAGTCGTCCGATTTCTAAGGAGTTGATTCACTACTACAAGGATTTGAGTCATGGAATGGAGCGAATCGAGGTTCGTTCTCGGTCAGGAAATGCTCACTTGGGTCATGTTTTCACAGATGGACCTCAGGAGTTAGGTGGCCTGCGTTACTGTATCAATTCGGCCTCCTTGCGTTTTGTAGCCAAGGATGAGATGGAAAAAGCAGGATATGGCTATCTATTACCTTACTTAAACAAATAAAACTGAGAGGGTAGGGCTTCCCACTTTCTTCATTTCCAGCATAAGAATAGAAGGGATCTATGAAACACTTACTATCTTACTTCAAACCCTATATCAAAGAAGCCATTTTAGCTCCCTTATTCAAGTTACTTGAAGCTGTTTTTGAGCTCTTGGTTCCCATGGTGATTGCTGGGATTGTTGACCAATCTTTACCTCAGGCAGATCAAGGGCACCTCTGGATTCAGATTGGCCTACTCCTTATCTTTGCAGTGATTGGCGTTTTAGTAGCCTTGATTGCTCAATTCTATTCAGCCAAGGCAGCGGTAGGTTTTGCCAAGGAATTGACAAACGACCTCTATCGTCATATTCTTTCTTTATCTAAGGACAGCAGAGACCGTTTGACAACTTCTAGCTTGGTGACCCGCTTGACTTCTGATACCTACCAGATACAGACTGGTATCAATCAATTCCTGCGCCTCTTTTTGCGAGCGCCTATTATCGTTTTTGGTGCAATCTTTATGGCCTATCGCATCTCAGCTGAGCTGACTTTTTGGTTTTTGGTCATGGTTGGTTTTTTGACAATCGTTATTGTCGGTCTCTCTCGACTGGTCAATCCTCTCTACAGTAGTCTCAGAAAGAAAACGGACCAACTGGTTCAGGAAACGCGTCAGCAATTACAAGGCATGCGAGTTATTCGTGCTTTTGGTCAGGAAAAACGAGAGTTACAAATTTTTCAAACCCTTAACCAAGTTTATGCTAGATTGCAAGAAAAGACGGGTTTCTGGTCTAGTTTGTTAACACCTCTGACCTATCTGATTGTTAATGGAACTCTTCTCGTCATCATCTGGCAGGGATATATTTCAATTCAAGGAGGTTTACTCAGTCAAGGTGCCCTCATTGCCCTTATCAACTATCTCTTGCAGATTTTGGTGGAATTGGTCAAGCTAGCTATGTTGATCAATTCTCTCAATCAGTCTTATATCTCAGCTAAACGAATCGAGGAAGTCTTTGCTGAGGCTCCAGAAGATATCCATTCGGAGTTAGAACAAAAGCAAGCTTCCAGTAATCAGGTTTTACAAGTCCAAAAATTGACCTTTACTTATCCTGATGCGGCCCAGCCTTCTCTGAGAGACATTTCCTTTGATATGAAGCAAGGACAAATCCTTGGTATCATTGGGGGAACGGGTTCTGGTAAATCAAGCTTGGTGCAAGTCTTACTTGGTCTATATCCAGCAGATAAGGGAAGCATTAACCTTTATCGAGATGGACGTAGTCCTCTTAATTTGGAGCAGTGGAGGTCTTGGATTGCCTATGTGCCTCAAAAAGTCGAGCTCTTTAAAGGAACTATTCGTTCTAACTTGGCTCTAGGTTTCAATCAAGAAGTATCTGACCAGCAACTCTGGCAGGCCTTGGAGATTGCGCAAGCTAAGGATTTTGTTAGTGATAAGGAAGGTCTCTTAGATGCCACTGTTGAGGCAGGAGGTCGAAATTTCTCAGGTGGACAAAAACAAAGGTTGTCTATCGCCCGAGCGGTCTTGCGCCAAGCTCCGTTTCTCATCCTAGATGATGCAACCTCGGCCCTCGACACCATTACCGAGTCCAAGCTCTTTAAATCTATTCGAGAAAATTTGCCAAACACGAGCTTAATCTTGATTTCTCAACGGACTTCGACGCTTCAGATGGCTGACCAGATTCTCCTTTTGGAAAAAGGTGAGTTACTAGCTGTTGGCAAGCACGATGACTTGATGAAATCCAGCCAAGTCTATCGGGAAATCAATGCATCCCAACATGGAAAGGAGGACTAGCATGAGACGACAAACCGCAAACCAGACGCTCAAACGTTTGGTTAAGGATTTAGCAAGCCATCCCTTCCTCCTTTTTCTAGCCTTTCTAGGAACTATTGCCCAAGTTGGCTTATCAATTTATCTACCTATCTTGATTGGGCGGGTCATTGACCAAGTCCTGGTGGCTGGTTCTTCACCAGTTTTTTGGCAGATTTTTCTCCAGATGATCTTGGTGGTAATAGGAAATACACTGGTACAATGGGCCAATCCTCTTCTTTATAATCGCCTAATCTTCTCTTATACCAGAGATTTACGAGAGCGAATCATTCATAAGCTCCATCGTTTACCGATTGCCTTTGTAGATAGGCAAGGAAGTGGAGAGATGGTCAGTCGTGTGACCACGGACATAGAGCAGTTGGCAGCTGGTTTGACCATGATTTTTAACCAATTTTTCATTGGTGTTTTGATGATTTTGGTTAGTATTCTAGCCATGCTCCAAATCCACCTCCTCATGACCCTCTTGGTCTTGCTGTTGACGCCGCTGTCTATGATGATTTCACGCTTTATTGCCAAACGGTCCTATCATCTTTTCCAGAAGCAAACAGAGACGAGGGGGATTCAGACTCAGTTGATTGAAGAATCACTTAGCCAGCAGACCATTATCCAGTCCTTCAATGCTCAGACAGAGTTTATCCAAAGACTGCACGAGGCGAATGCCAACTACGCAGGTTATTCTCAGTCAGCCATCTTTTATTCATCAACGGTCAATCCTTCGACTCGCTTTGTTAATGCACTCATATATGCTCTTCTTGCTGGAGTGGGAGCTTATCGTATCATGATGGGGTCCACCCTGACTATCGGTCGTTTAGTGACTTTTTTGAACTATGTCCAGCAGTACACCAAGCCCTTTAACGATATTTCTTCTGTTTTAGCAGAGTTGCAAAGTGCTCTCTCTTGCGCAGAGCGCGTCTATGCTGTCTTAGAGAGTCCTGAGGTGACTGAAACAGGTAAGGAAGCCTTTACCGGTGACCAAGTTAAGGGAGCCATTTCCTTTAAGCATGTTTCTTTTGGATACAATCCTGAAAGGATCTTGATTAAGGATTTATCCATTGATATTCCAGCTGGTAGCAAGGTTGCCATTGTTGGTCCGACAGGTGCTGGCAAATCAACTCTCATCAATCTCCTCATGCGCTTTTATCCTATCAATAGTGGAGATATCTTGCTAGATGGACGGTCCATTTATGACTATACCCGAGCATCATTGAGACAGCAGTTTGGCATGGTACTCCAAGAAACCTGGCTCAAGCAAGGGACCATTCATGATAATATTGCCTTTGGAAATCCTGATGCTAGTCGGGAGCAGGTGATTGCCGCTGCCAAAGCAGCCAACGCAGACTTTTTCATCCAACAGTTGCCACAGGGATACGATACCAAGTTGGAAAATGCAGGTGAATCTCTCTCTGTCGGTCAGGCTCAGCTTTTAACCATTGCCCGTGTCTTTCTAGCTATTCCCAAGATTCTCATCTTAGACGAGGCGACTTCTTCCATCGATACGCGGACAGAAGTGCTAGTTCAGGATGCCCTTGCCAAACTGATGAAGGGGCGCACAAGCTTTATCATTGCTCACCGTTTGTCAACCATTCAGGATGCGGATTTGATTCTCGTCTTGGTAGATGGTGACATTGTTGAGCATGGTAACCATCAGGACCTCATGGCTAGAAAGGGCAAGTATCACCAAATGCAAAAAGCTTCAGCTTTTAGCTCTGAATAATCCTTTCTATTTTGCAATATTATGGAAAAAAAGTTGCCTTCGGGTGACTTTTTTGTTACAATAGCTAGAAAAAATCAGGGTCTTAGAAGGAGAAAACAATGAAAGTCTATCAGCATGTAAATATCATGACTTGTGACAAAGATTTCCATGTTTATTTGGATGGTATCTTGGCTGTTAAGGATTCTCAAATCGTCTATGTTGGTCAAGAGAAGCAAGAAATTTTAGAGCAAGCTGAGCAGATTATAGACTATCAGGGAGCCTGGATCATGCCTGGTTTGGTCAATTGTCACACCCATTCTGCTATGACAAGTTTGCGAGGGATTCGGGATGATAGTAATCTCCATGAATGGCTCAATGACTACATCTGGCCAGCAGAAGCAGGTTTTACTCCCGACATGACTACCAAGGCAGTCAAAGAGGCTCTGACAGAAATGCTCCAGTCAGGAACAACAACCTTCAACGATATGTATAATCCCAATGGTGTGGATATTGAGCAAATTTATCAGGCAGTCAAGGCTTCTAAGATGCGTTGTTATTTCTCACCGACCCTCTTTTCTTCAGAGACAGAAACAACTGCTGAGACCATAAGCAGAACACGAGCTATCATCGAGGAAATCTTAGGATATGAAGATCCAAATTTCAAGGTTATGGTAGCGCCACATTCTCCATACAGCTGTAGCAAAGACTTGCTTCAAGCGAGCTTAGATATGGCAAAAGAGCTGGACATTCCAATCCATATCCATGTGGCAGAGACCAAGGAAGAGTCAGGAATTATCCTGAAACGATACGGCAAACGTCCCCTTGCCTTTCTAGAAGAACTGGGTTACTTAGACCATCCGTCCGTCTTTGCTCATGGGGTCGAATTAAACGAACGAGAAATTGAGCGCTTGGCCTCCTCTCAAGTGGCTATTGCCCACAACCCTATCAGTAATCTCAAACTAGCCTCAGGGATTGCTCCCATCATCCAACTTCAAAAAGCAGGAGTGGCAGTAGGTATTGCGACAGATTCGGTTGCTTCCAACAACAACCTTGATATGTTTGAGGAAGGACGAACAGCAGCTCTCTTACAGAAA
Organism: Streptococcus mitis; assembly: GCF_003943905.1. GTDB lineage: Bacteria > Bacillota > Bacilli > Lactobacillales > Streptococcaceae > Streptococcus > Streptococcus mitis_BC. The sequence goes on along the minus strand of NZ_RJNS01000001.1, from coordinate 486,304 downwards.
ATGAAGAGTGGAGATGCCAGCCAGTTTCCAATTGAAACAGCCCTCAAAGCTCTAACGATAGAAGGTGCTAAGGTTCTTGGAATGGACGAACAGATAGGAAGTCTGGAAGTTGGTAAGCAAGCAGATTTTCTCGTCATCCAACCACAAGGGAAAATCCATCTCCAACCTCAGGAAAATATGCTCTCTCACCTCGTTTATGCAGTCAAATCTAGTGATGTTGATGATGTCTACATTGCTGGAGAACAGGTAGTTAAGCAAGGCAAAGTTTTGACAGTAGAGATTTAAAAAAATTTAAAAAAAGTTTGCAAAAATCTTGCATTCTTTTTTTGTCTATGCTATACTTATATACGGTTTGAAAAAACTGCCTAAGACAGTAGGGGAGCTTGACTCATAAAAATCCTACCGAGGACAAAACGTATCATGTAAAAAGAAGCGTATTGTACTTTCGTGTCTAGGTTTGGGCGCGTTTTTCTTTTGGAAAAATTCCCCAAGCAAAATAATTACGGAGGTGAACACACTAATGAGTGAAGCAATTATTGCTAAAAAAGCGGAACTAGTTGACGTAGTAGCTGAAAAAATGAAAGCTGCTGCATCTATCGTCGTTGTAGACGCTCGTGGTTTGACAGTTGAGCAAGATACAGTTCTTCGTCGTGAGCTTCGTGGAAGCGAAGTTGAGTATAAAGTCATTAAAAACTCAATCTTGCGTCGTGCAGCTGAAAAAGCTGGTCTTGAAGATCTTGCATCAGTATTTGTTGGACCATCTGCAGTAGCATTTTCTAACGAAGATGTTATCGCACCAGCAAAAATCTTGAACGATTTTGCTAAAAACGCTGAAGCACTTGAAATCAAAGGTGGTGCAATCGAAGGCGCTGTCGCATCTAAAGAAGAAATCGTTGCTCTTGCAACTCTTCCAAACCGCGAAGGACTTCTTTCTATGCTCCTTTCTGTACTTCAAGCGCCAGTGCGCAATGTTGCTCTTGCAGTCAAAGCGGTTGCAGACAACAAAGAAGACGCAGCTTAATCTTAAGCTACGCAGCGTAGCTTAGCTACGGAAAAACTATTATAAAATTAAAAACTTATTTGGAGGAAATAACAATGGCATTGAACATTGAAAACATTATTGCTGAAATTAAAGAAGCTTCAATCCTTGAATTGAACGACCTTGTAAAAGCTATCGAAGAAGAATTTGGTGTAACTGCAGCTGCTCCTGTAGCTGTAGCTGCAGCTGGTGCTGCTGACGCTGGTGCTGCTAAAGATTCATTTGACGTTGAATTGACAGCTGCTGGTGACAAAAAAGTTGGCGTTATCAAAGCTGTACGTGAAATCACTGGTCTTGGACTTAAAGAAGCTAAAGAACTTGTTGATGGTGCACCAGGTGTCATCAAAGAAGGCGTTCCAACTGCAGAAGCTGAAGAAATCAAAGCTAAATTGGAAGAAGCTGGAGCTTCAGTTACTCTTAAATAATAGAGCAACTACTTTAGTAGCTTAAAAACATTATTAAACCGCTATTCTTAGAATTAGCGGTTTTTCTTTTTGTTCAAGAAGGGGCAAAAAAGGGGCAAACTATTTTATAATTTATCTAGGAGACAAACAAGTTTTGAATAATAGGCTTTCCATTAAACATTGGTGAAGTACAGTCTCTGGTTTTTTCCTTGATCTATAACTCATTGTTTGGTTTAGTATGATATAATAATATCGAACTACATTTTTGGAAAGGTTATTATGATGAGTTTAATAAATAAAATTGAACAAGGTATTAAAGAGTTAGAGGGAGGAGGATTTCAAAAACTAGGTGATGCGTACCTGAGAAGAAAATACAATTTTAAAATTGTTTCATTAGGTTCACAAGAAGGAACGGATAAGACTACTAAAGGAATTCCTGATTCTTATGCTGAGGAAAAAGGTAAATATGTTTATATCATGTATGGTACACATAAATCTATAATATCTAAATTAAAAGAAGATATTCATTCAGTTAAGAAAAAAATTTTAGATGAAAATATTTCTGAAGATAAGGTTGCGAGACTTATTTGTTGTCATACTTCTTCAAATATAACAATTAAACAAAAAGAAGATCTAGAAAAAATAGCTGAGCCTTATCAGCTAGAATTGATTGGAATTAATGAAATTGCTGATGATCTTACAAAGTTAGATTTTCAATATTTAGCAAAAGAGTATCTATCAATCAGTGAATCTACAGAGCAAGTTTGGTCTATCAATGACTTCATAAGAATTCATGATGAGAGTAAAACTAATGCACCTATATCAAATGACTATATTGGAGATGTAAGTGAAATTATAAATACCATTAAATCAAGTGAAAAACGAATCTTCTTAATATCTGCTAAGCCTGGAACAGGGAAAACTAGATTAGCAATTGAAATTTGCTCTTTGCTCGATCGAAATAAATATAACATTATTTGTGTCAAGAGCAATAATCAGGATATTTACCAAGATGTAAAACGCAATCTAAATTTACACAAAGAAAATATTGTTTTTATTGATGATGTTAATACTACACAAAATTATATTTCTACACTTGGGCTACTGAACACGACTAGTAATATTCGGTTTATTCTTACGGTACGTGATTATGCTAAAAAAGATGTAATCAATAATGTTAAAGTTTATGGGTACAATAATATTGAGCCAGAACTTATAAAAGATGATAATTTTAAGGAATTACTCAATCAATTCTCTCGAAACGATTTTACCAATAAAGAAATTGAACATATAAAAACGATATCTAAAAGCAATCCGCGTATTGCAGTCATTGCAGCGAAGTTATCTAGCTCTCGGGATTTGACTAATTTTAATGACGAGATTGATATTTTAAAAGATTACTATGAAGAAATTTTAAATAAAAATAACATTATTTATGCAGAACAAAAGACTTTATTTATTTTATCTTACTTAAAAAAGATTAGACTGGAAAGTTTAGAAGAGAACCAGGAATTCAAAAAATTACTAAAAATAACTGATATAACAAATACTGACTTTAAGAGTGCAGTGGAGAAGCTTCACGAGAGAGAGTTGTGTAATATTTATAACGACAAAATTGTAAAGATAGCAGATCAATCATTAGATGATTATATAGTTATCAAGTTTTTAATTAATAAGAAAATATCAATTTTAGAAATTTTACATGAGTTATATCCAGTAAACGATCAAAGAGTTGTTCAAATACTAAATCAATGTTCCAATTTTATTAGGAAAGAGAGTGATTTAAAAGGCGTTTCTGATGCAGTTAAATCATATTATTACAATGAAAGTAATTTTGAAAGCGATGAACTTAAAGAAAAGTTTTTAATACAATTTGGAGTATTACTTCCTCTAGAAGCAATTTCACACGTTAAAAATAAAATTGATAATATAGAGTCTCAGGCTTATACAAAGACTAATTTTATTAATCAGAAGGATAAAAAGGAATCTATTAAGGATTCAGTTTTAAATATTGTATTTGTAACTACACGGACAAAATATTGTAGTCAAATTCTCCAATTATTGTTAAAGTACTTTGATAAAAATCCTAATAAGATTTCTGAGGTTTATAGTATTCTTGAAGCAAACTACGGATTGGTTACCGAAAGAGAATATATTGATTATATCTTAGCTGAAAATACTATTTCTGAACTTGCTAATCTTGATTTGATGAAAAGTTATAATCAAGAATTAAGCGCGGCAATTTTGAAGCAGTATCTTAAAATTACTATCGACAGGACAGAAGCTTATGAGGAATCATTTACATTTAGGAAATGTACCATTCCTGATAGTGAAAAACTGAAAGAGTATCATAGAAGTATACTGAAATTTTTAGCAAAGATATATAATGTTGGGAGTGTTGATATTAGACTTTATATTGAGAGAATACTGTATGATTACAGAAGAAAAATTTTGACTTATTCAGAAAGTCATCGTATGACTATTAATAGAGATTTGAAAAGCATTAGAGAATTATTTTTTTACGACATAAAAAAATTATCTATGATTGAAGAACAAATAGTTTATACTTTACATAAAGCTGAAGTGAAAAAAAACTTATCGAGTGTGTTTGACGATTATATGATTTCTGAGAGACAAGATATATATAATAATTTGACCAATCATAATCATGTCTGGATTCATAAAGATGATGTTAAAATAAGATTACAAGAAATTGCATATAGATATTCAAACAATTGGCAAAATATTTTCAATTTTGCAAATCAATTCAAACATAGCTTATTTATGAATGACACTAACATTGAGCTAGTACTATTCAATATGTTTTTGCTATTAGAAAATGATAAAAAAATTGGATTTTTAAATTTAATGTTTAAATCAAACTATCATTTTGTAAATAGGAATCCAATTAGTTTTTTAGAAAATATTGAGAAAAGTTCAATGCAGTCTGTTATTACTTCCTCTCAAGAATTAGAAAAATATGAATGGCAACTTGCTTATTTAACACAAATTGAAAATGTTAAAAATGAAGATCTACAAACATTAAAGAGTATTCTAAAAGCTAATTCTTTACCATATTATTTTACAATTTTAAATTTTGAGAGATTGATTTTGAAAGATCCTAGATTAAAAGAGTTGTTAATACAAAAAGCTGGGAATACAAATTTTGTTATTCCTGATTTTATAAGAGAAGAAGAGGTGCCAAAATTAATAAATCTAATTGGAGAAAACGATTTAAAGTCTCAGTATTTAATCAATTTAGGGAGCAGTAAGGATCACACCTATAAGCTTTTTCAAAAATTAGGAGAAAATGATATTAATTTTGCGGTAGAAGTATTGAAGAAAATTGATGAGCTAAAAATGGGAAGCTCTAATTTAGGATACATGGTATTACATACTATAAATGGATTTAGAGATAAGAAAGAAATTTATAAAAAGTTTATCCGCTTTGCAATAAATAGGCCATATTACTACTATAACAATATGCTTGAAGATATTATAAAAAATGACAGTCAGATCATATTAGAAATGCTTGAGGAAACAAACAATGAGCAATTTGCAATTAGATTGGTCAATCTAGGTGTAGAATTTTTAGAAAACAGCAATCAAAAACTAATACTATTTAATCTTCTCAGAGCTAAAGGATTTGGCAAGAAGTCATTCCAAGAAATACATTTTAGTCCCTATTCACATTTTTTTACTGGTAGTCACGTTCCGGTGTTGGAATTAGAAAAAGAACTCCTAGAAAGAATTAAAGAGATATTTGAAACTGATATAGACTACATTAAGTTGCTACGGTACTTGGATAAACTAATAGATGGCAAGCGCAATGCGATTGAAAGAGAATTGGAAAAGGAGTTTTAAATTATAATTTATATTTATTACTTCTTAAGGTGCTAGATAAAATCAGTAAATTCTACTGTTTTATAGTATTTTAGTGAAATATTTGGTTTGATTTAAAATGGGTAAACCTACTTGAAATTATGGTCTGATACGAAAGTTCTAGTTTTTTTACTAACAGTTACTAGAATCTTGATATATATTCAATTTTCTTCTTGACCCTGACCTTGGGTAAGGGATTATACTAGTAGTAGATAAGAAAGGAGATTACTATGAAAATCAATATGATTCGTTCAGATAAAGTTTATCAAGAGATGCTAGAGCTACCCTTAGAAAAGAGAGAAGGTTGCTTTCGAGCCAAAATATTAGCACCTTTTGCAACGAAATACCAAACTCAACACATTCCTTTAAAAGCGAAGTATCCTGGAGGTTTTGATGCTCTATTTCTACTTGGCTTTATGAATCTGTTGCCCGCAACTCTCTCAGAAAAGGATAGACCAGCTATCGACTCTCTAAGCTCTGATCAACTCTGGCAGGACTGCCAGGATACCATCAAAAGGAGTATCGGTCTTTTCGAGCAGGCTGGCTATGATTTAGAGGTTGAGGATTACCATTTTACTATTTTACTGGGCAATCCAGAAAAACCTATGCTACAGCTTAATAAGGGATACAGTGGAGATGGAGGAATTCCAGGATACCTCATGCTTAGTCTGTTGCCGAATGACTATACTTTACCACGTGTGCAAGCCGCGTTGGCTCACGAGTGCAACCACAATGTTCGCTTCCAATTTATCAAATGGAACCAGCAGACGACACTAGCAGACTGGGTAGTCAGTGAAGGATTAGCAGAGTCTTTTGCTGCTGAGCTCTATGGTAAAGAGCTCATCGGATCCTGGGTCACTTCAACTAGTTCCGAGCAGTTAGAAGAGATTAAGCCCATCATCTCAAGTCAGCTTCAGCTAACAGGGATGGCGGAAATGGCTTCTTATCTTTACGGTGATGAAATAGCTGAGATTCAAGGTCAAATACCGGTTGGAATGCCCTATGCTGCAGGCTATGCTTATGGCTATCATCTGATACAAGCCTATCTGAAAAGGACTGGCAAGAGCATTATTGAGGCCACAGTAACACCGACAGAAGAAATTTTAGAGGCTACTAAAGATTTTTGGAAATGACACTTTTGCTTGCAAATCTGCCAGAGTCTGATATAATGAAAGTAATTTTTGGAGGTGACTATATGCACTATAAAAGAGTTGAATTAAAAGTCACAAATCAAGGTATCCATGAGCGCAAGATTTTTCAAGGTGTTAAGATTTTCAGTCGTAGCAAGTTATCCAAAGATCGGAAAAGCATTCTAACACAGAAGATTTACCTGACACCGAAGCAAAATATTGTTTACTATCAACGAACAGATATCAACTATGAGCAGAACTGGCATCATAAGAAGGATTATTACGAACTAGCTTATAGCCAGATGGACAGAGAAACTGTCTTTAAGGTTTGTCAATATTTTGATGAACTAAGTCCTTTTCTGGAAAATGAGCTGCTGGAGAAGCTAAAAGAAAAGCAGTCAACAGGCAAATTTTTTGATAAATTAGATATATAAAAATCCGGCTGCTTTTATAAGCAGTCGGATTTCTTTGAGTTCTAGTTTGATAATCTTTCATAAGGAAAAATAGATCTATTTTTATCATGAACAGCTAACTTAGTTAGAACTTTTGGAAACAGTATAGTTGACATCTATGGGGAATAAGCATATAATTAAGAAAAATGATTGAGTGCTCACTCAATTTTTTAGATGTATAAAGGAGTTCATACAATGGTTGTTCAAGCAATACAATATAGTCGTTTCGGTGATGAAGAAGTGTTAGATTTAGTGAACATTAAATCTGATTCTTTGAAAGTGAATCAAGTTAGGGTAGAAGTTTATGCAGTTGGTTTAAATCCTATTGATTATAAAACTTTTGAGGGTGCAAAGCCACTTCGTTTTCTATCTTTTATGACGAAACTAAGGAAGCCAAGTCGTTGGTTTGAGTCAAAGTCATCTCTTTTTCCAAGAGGTATTGGTCGGGATTTTGCTGGAGTTATCACAGAAGTTGGTGAAGGAGTAAGTCGGTTTGAAGTAGGTGATAAGGTTTTTGGAACAATGATCAGTGACCCTGGATTAGGCACCAAGAGGGGAGCTTTGGCAACAGAAATTTGTGTCAATGAATCAGAAATTGTGTTGAAGCCAAAGATGATTGATATGAACCATGCAGCTACTATGGGTGTAGCCTCTCTAACCGTGGGAGGTGCTTTTAGAAAGATTGAGCTAAACTCTAAAGATGTTGTAGTTATTTCAGCAGCAGCAGGAGGTATTGGAAGTATCGCAGTACAGTATGCGGTTGCTAAAGGTGCGACAGTTATTGGAATTGCGAGTAAGAAAAATTCAGATTATCTGAAGTCTTTAGGTGCTATACCGGTAGCCTACGAAGAGAACATCCAGAATGCTCTTCTATCAGCAAGTGCAAAGCCAATTACAAAATTTTTGGATTGCTATGGAAGTGATTATGTTAAATTGGCTTTCAGTTTGGGATTGAAGGGCACGGCCATTGGAACGCTAGTACCTTCACCATATGTTATGATAAAAGGTGCTCAGTTCACGGGTCCGAGACATTCTACATATGATGATTTTAACACTCTAGTGGAAATGGTCTCAGATGGGAAGGTTCGGCTGAATATTGACCAGGTTTATGATTTTTCTCTAAAGTCAGTTAGAGAGGCATATCGTAGCCTGAAGTCGGGACATACTCGAGGTAAGAAGGTTGTAAAAGTAAGAGAGTAGCAGAGAGGTGCCAGCAATGGAAAGTTTAGAACAAAAGTATGCTCAGACATTAGAAAATAGCAACTTGAGTTTAAAACAACGTCAAGTATTGTTATCAAGTCTAAAGCTATTTTCAGAAATTGGCTTTGAAAATACAACAGCCAGCCTTATTGCTAAGGAGGCTGGAGTTTCAGAAGGGACAGTTTTTAGTTACTTTAAAACCAAGGAAGGCATCTTAGAAGCTATACTATCAACTTTTCTCGAACAGGTTATTCCAGATGTGATTGCCGATTTTTCTGAGAAGAAATTTACAGCAAACCAAGATACTTTTCCACAGTTTTTGAGAAGCATTGTTCGAGATAGACTAGTTTTCATTCAGGAGAATCAAATGCAAGTTAAAATTCTCTTGAGTCGTTCTTTTATTGATAAAACTATTTCTAGTCAGTTAGGGAATGTTATTGTTCACTCTATCATTAAGCCAATTAGTCCAGTTCTGAATCAGTATAAAGAAAATGGTGTTATCCGAGATTGGTCAAATGAAAGAATCGTTCGTTATATTCTAGCTTTGAGTCTTTCTTATGCTCTTCCAATGATGTTGAATGATAATGAGGACCTAGACATAGATGAAGCAGTAAATGAAATAGTTGAATGCCTATCTTTTGCCTTATTAGAAATAAAGTGAATTTTGATTTTTAAGCTTACTATTAAAAATAGTGAGCTTTTTTGAAACCAATATAAAAATCCCCAATCGGAGTGATTGAGGATTGAAAAATCAATTGAAACAATACCTTAACTATCATAGCCTTGGCTACATTTTTAAAAGTTGTTTTAGCTGTTTTGAGGATCTTGGTTATGATGTCCTCGAGACGACCAGAGTATACTAATATCTATTCATCTGATAAGAGAGATTTTATCATCCAGATATTCATAGCTGGGTGGCCGGCGGCGTTAGTAAGTGGTTGTTGCAGTGCTGTAAAACCATAGTGCTGATAGACGGCCACGGCCGTAGACAGTTCAGTAGAGGTTTCTAGATAAAGCTGTTCATAACCTGCTAGGCAGGCTTCCTGGAATATCCGCTTTATCAACCTGCTGGAATAACCTTTGCCACGGCTATTTTTAGTGACATACAGTTTTTGTAATTCAGCAATCTTATCGGACACAGGTGCAAATCCACCGCAGCCAACCAGCTGACCTTCATCTTCCAGAACAAAGTAAGCTGCTCTCTCTTGCTGTTGATAGTAGTCGGCCAAATGATCCAGATGAGAATCAAAGTAGACAGTTCCTGGTTTGTCAAGCCCAAATTCCTCTAGGCTAGCTCGAATGAGTTGCGCTACAGCTGGATTGTCTCTTACTTCCATTGGCCGTAAGTTCATCAATTGTCCTCCGATAGGATGTATCGACTAATTAAACAATACCTTGTGCAATCATAGCGTTTGCTACGTTTTCGAAGGCAGCGATATTTGCTCCTGCAAGGTAGTCAGTACCAAGACCGTATGTTTCAGCGGTTGTTTTAGCTGTGTTGAAGATGTTGGTCATGATGTCTTTGAGACGGCCGTCAACTTCTTCACGAGTCCATGAGAGGCGAAGGCTGTTTTGGCTCATTTCAAGGGCAGATACAGCTACACCACCAGCGTTGGCAGCTTTGGCAGGTCCGTAAAGGATTCCGTTTTCTTTGTAGACTTTAATCGCATCAAGGTCACTCGGCATGTTGGCACCTTCTGATACGCAGATAACACCTTGAGCAACCAAACGTTTAGCTGCGTCACCATTGATTTCGTTTTGAGTCGCACATGGAAGAGCGATGTCGTAGTTACCAGCGTAAGTCCATACAGAACCTTCATGGTAAGTAGCAGTTGCTTTCTCAGCTGCATACTCAGTCAAACGAGCACGGCGTTTTTCTTTAACATCAACCAAAAGATCGAAGTCGATACCATTTTCGTCTATGACATAACCGTTTGAGTCAGATACAGAGATGACAGTAGCACCAAGTTCAGTCGCTTTTTGAAGAGCGTATTGAGCTACGTTACCAGAACCTGAAATCACAACTTTCTTACCAGCAAAACTGTTACCATTAGCTTTGAGCATTTCTTCGGTATAGTAAACCAAACCATAACCAGTTGCTTCAGGACGAATCAAGCTACCACCAAATCCAAGAGGTTTACCAGTCAAGACACCCGCATCAAATTGGTTAAGACGTTTGTATTGCCCGTAAAGGTAACCAATTTCACGTCCACCAACACCGATATCACCAGCAGGTACGTCAAGAGATGGTCCGATGTATTTTTGCAATTCAGTCATGAAGCTTTGGCAGAAGCGCATCACTTCAGCATCAGTCTTCCCTTTAGGATCAAAGTCTGATCCACCTTTACCTCCACCGATTGGAAGTCCAGTCAAAACGTTTTTAAAGATTTGTTCGAAGCCGAGGAATTTCAAGATCCCTTGGTTTACAGTTGGGTGGAAACGAAGTCCGCCTTTATATGGTCCAACAGCTGAGTTAAATTGAACACGGTAACCACGGTTGACTTGGACTTTGCCTTCACGGTCAACCCAAGGAACACGGAAAGAAATTACGCGCTCAGGCTCAGTGATACGTGCCAAGATGTTTTCTTCGATATACTCAGGGTGTTTTTCAAAGACAGGCTCCAAGGTACTGAAGAATTCTTCAACCGCCTGGAGAAATTCAGCCTCGTGCCCATTACGAGCTGTTACAGTTTCAAACACGCTTTGGATATATTCTTTAGCAGATGTCATATCGTTCTCCTTTGTTGTTATATTTTATTACATGAGCCATTATAGCAGAATTTTTTTTCACTGTAAAGAAAAAAACGAAAATTTTCTAAAAATTCTTTCAATTTACATTCGGTCAATACTAAGAGTATTATCAAAAAACGAACGTTTTCTCTAGAAATAACTTTCTCAAAGAGAAAATCTTAAAGTATGGTATAATATTAGAAATAAAAGGAATCTGGAGGATTAGAATCATGGTATCAACGAAAACACAAATAGCTGGCTTTGAGTTTGACAATTGCTTGATGAATGCAGCGGGTGTGGCTTGTATGACGATAGAAGAGCTTGAAGGGGTCAAAAACTCAGCGGCGGGTACTTTTGTTACGAAGACTGCGACCTTGGACTTCCGTCAGGGAAATCCTGAACCACGTTACCAGGATGTTCCACTTGGTTCTATCAACTCCATGGGATTACCAAATAATGGCTTAGACTACTATCTGGACTATCTTTTGGACTTGCAGGAAAAAGAGCCAAACCGTACTTTCTTCCTATCTCTAGTTGGCATGTCTCCAGAAGAAACACATGCCATCTTGAAAAAAGTTCAAGAGAGTGAATTCAAAGGACTGACAGAGCTCAATCTCTCTTGTCCAAACGTTCCAGGAAAACCTCAAATTGCCTATGATTTTGAGACAACAGACCGGATTTTGTCAGAGGTATTTGCCTACTTTACCAAACCTCTTGGGATCAAATTACCACCATATTTTGATATTGTTCACTTTGATCAAGCGGCAGCTATTTTCAACAAGTATCCTCTTAAGTTTGTCAACTGTGTTAACTCTATCGGAAACGGACTTTATATAGAAGACGAGTCTGTCGTGATTCGTCCTAAAAATGGTTTTGGTGGCATTGGTGGAGAGTATATCAAACCGACTGCTCTTGCTAATGTGCACGCCTTTTACCAACGTCTCAATCCGCAAATCCAAATTATCGGAACGGGTGGTGTTCTAACGGGTCGTGATGCTTTTGAACATATCCTCTGTGGTGCCAGCATGGTGCAGGTGGGAACCACCCTTCACAAGGAAGGCGTCGGTGCTTTTGAACGCATTACCAATGAACTAAAAGAAATCATGGCGGAAAAAGGGTACGAAAACCTAGAAGATTTTCGTGGGAAATTGCGCTATATTGGTTAAAGTTACTAAAAGATCAGAAGAAAGGAGAGAAGATGCTAGCCATAGAAGACAGTCAGAAGTTGACTTTATCAAATCTATCTAGCTTGAACCTATTTACAGGGACAGATCAGGGTCAGTTTGAAGTTATGAAGAGACAAGTGTTGAAGCAGATTGGTTATGATCCAGCTGTTCTCAACTTTGCTTACTTTGATATGAAAGAAGTAGCTTATAAAGACTTAGAGTTGGAGTTGGTCAGTCTCCCTTTTTTTGCGGATGAGAAAATCGTGATATTAGACCATTTTGTTGATATTACAACAGCCAAAAAACGCTTTTTAACAGATGATGAGCTCAAGTCGTTTGAGGAATACCTTGATAACCCTTCGCCAACAACCAAGTTGTTGATTTTTGCTGAAGGAAAGTTAGATAGTAAAAGACGGCTGGTCAAATTGCTCAAACGAGATGCGACTGTCTTTGATGCTATTGAACCCAAGGAACAAGAACTCCGCCAGTATTTCCAAAAATGGAGTCAGACACAAGGTCTGCAGTTTGTGGGGCAATCCTTTGAAAATCTACTTCTCAAATCTGGTTTTCAATTTAGTGAAATCCAGAAAAATCTCCTTTTTTTGCAGTCTTATAAGTCAGACGGCGTGATTGAGGAGAAGGATATTGTCGAGGCTATTCCAAAGACTTTGCAAGACAATATTTTTGATTTGACTCAGTTTATTTTAGCTAAGAAGATTGATCAGGCCCGTGACTTAGTTAGAGACTTGACCCTGCAAGGGGAAGACGAAATCAAGCTCATAGCTGTCATGTTAGGACAGTTCCGAACCTTTACCCAAGTGAAGATTTTATCAGAGGCTGGTCAAACGGAATCGCAGATTGTAAGCAGTCTGGGAACTTACTTGGGGCGCAATCCTAATCCTTATCAAATCAAGTTCGCATTAAGAGATTCGCGAGGTATTTCCTTGGCTTTTCTCAAGCGAGCGATTTCTTATTTGATTGAAACAGACTACCAGATTAAGACAGGTGTCTATGAAAAAGGGTACCTGTTTGAAAAGGCGCTTTTGCAGATCGCGGCAGAAGCAAATTGAGCAAAAAACTTGAAAAAAGAGGATGATTGCGTTATCATTTTCATATAGAAAGAAAAAGAGGTATTACAGATGGCTATTATCTTACCAGACCTTCCATACGCGTACGACGCCTTGGAACCATATATCGATGTGGAAACAATGCACTTGCACCATGACAAGCACCATCAAACCTACGTCAACAATGCGAATACTGCTCTTGAAAAACACCCTGAAATCGGTGAAGACCTTGAAGCTTTGCTTGCTGATGTAGACTCTATCCCAGCTGATATCCGTCAAGCACTTATCAACAATGGTGGTGGACACTTGAACCACGCTCTTTTCTGGGAATTGATGACTCCTGAAAAGACTGCTCCTTCAGCAGAACTTGCAGCAGCAATCGATGCAGCATTTGGCTCATTTGAAGAGTTCCAAGCCGCCTTTACAGCAGCAGCTACAACTCGCTTTGGTTCTGGCTGGGCATGGTTGGTTGTTAACAAAGAAGGGAAGCTTGAAGTGACTTCAACAGCCAACCAAGACACACCAATCTCGGAAGGTAAAAAACCAATCTTGGGCTTGGACGTTTGGGAACATGCTTACTACGTGAAATACCGCAATGTGCGTCCTGACTACATCAAAGCTTTCTTCTCAGTGATTAACTGGAACAAAGTAGACGAGCTTTACGCAGCAGCTAAATAATAAAATATGGAGGGAAGAGTCACTCTTCTCTTTTTAAGATTTTTAAGCAGAAGTCTGACAGAATCGTCAGACTTTTTTCATTTAGAGGATATTCGTGCCAACTTGTAGAAAATATGGTAAAATAGAGTGTTAAGTAATCGTGGAAAAGGAAGACTATGCGTAAAGAAATTGCACCTGAATTATACAACTATAACAAGTTTCCTGGCCCAGAATTTCAGGTAAATGGGGATAAGGTTGAGACTGAAGGGATTGCTTTTACCTTGGTTGAAAATATCAAGGATGCTTTCGATGTGACAGTCTTTAATCAACGCTTCTCAGAAGTGTTGACCAAGTTTGATTATGTCGTGGGGGACTGGAGCAATGAACAGCTTCGTCTACGTGGCTTTTATAAAGACGATCGAACAGATGAAAAAAATGAAAAGATAAGTCGCTTACAGGATTATCTTTTAGAGTACTGTAGTTATGGTTGTGCCTATTTTGTCCTAGAAAATCAAGCACCGAAGCGGGCTTCATTTGACAAAAAAATGCGTAAAAAGGATGAGGAAAACCTTCCTAGAAGAGGAAAGAAACCTTCGCAAAACAAGAGAAAACCAAATGCGGATAAGCGAAATAGACGTCGTCATAAGGACCAAAAGTCTCAGAAAGAGGACAAGGGACAGCGCCATTTTGTCATTCGTCAGAAATAGATAGAGAAATAAGGAGAAGAGATGAAACCGTCTATTTATAGTTTAACACGTCAAACCATGCAAGAATGGGTATTAGAACAAGGAGAAAAGAAATTCCGAGCAGATCAAATCTGGGAATGGCTCTACCGTAAACGTGTGCAGTCATTTGAAGAAATGACCAACCTTTCTAAAGATTTGATTGCTAAGCTCAATGACCAGTTTGTGGTCAATCCTTTGAAACAACGGATTGTACAAGAGTCTGCTGATGGTACCGTTAAGTATCTTTTTGAGTTGCCAGATGGCATGTTGATTGAGACAGTACTCATGCGTCAACACTACGGTTTATCAGTCTGTGTGACCACTCAGGTCGGCTGTAATATTGGTTGTACCTTCTGTGCATCTGGTTTGATCAAAAAGCAACGTGACCTCAATAACGGGGAAATCGTAGCGCAGATTATGCTGGTTCAGAAATACTTTGATGAACGTGGTCAGGACGAACGTGTCAGCCATATTGTTGTCATGGGAATTGGTGAACCATTTGATAACTACAACAATGTATTGAATTTTGTTCGTACCATCAATGATGACAAGGGGATGGTGATCGGTGCTCGTCACATCACGGTTTCAACCTCAGGTTTGGCCCATAAAATTCGTGACTTTGCTAATGAAGGCGTACAGGTCAATCTGGCTGTGTCCCTTCACGCACCCAACAATGAATTGCGTTCAAGCATCATGAAGATTAACCGTGCCTTTCCGATTGAAAAACTCTTCGCAGCTATTGAGTATTACATTGAAACAACCAATCGCCGTGTGACCTTTGAATATATCATGCTCAATGAAGTCAACGATGGTGTAGAACAAGCCTTGGAGCTGGCGGAATTGCTCAAAAATATCAAGAAATTGTCTTATGTAAACTTGATTCCTTATAACCCAGTTAGTGAACACGACCAATATAGCCGTAGTCCTAAAGAGCGCGTGATGGCCTTCTACGATACCCTCAAGAAAAAAGGGGTCAACTGTGTTGTCCGTCAAGAGCATGGTACAGATATTGATGCAGCTTGTGGACAATTACGCTCCAATACAATGAAACGTGACCGCCAGAAGGCAGTCGCAGCGGTAAATCCATAAAATGACTAAAAAAAGAGAATTAATCTTAAGATTGGGAGTGGCTGTTTACAGTCTTTGCATTGTCTGTTTTTGTTTTACTCCCCAACCTCAACTTCCTACAGGAGTGGAAACTCCAGGTATTCAAATTTTTGGACGCCTGGTTTTTCTTTTAACTCCCTTAAACTCCCTTTGGAATCTAGGTGAAGTGACTAGTTTGGGACAAGTCCTTTGGATCTTTTTGCAGAACATTTTAAATGTCTTCTTGCTTTTCCCACTAGTCTTTCAACTGATCTATCTCTGTCCAAATTTACGACAAACGAAAAAAATCATCCTTCTCAGTTTTCTACTGAGTCTAGGAATTGAGTGCACGCAACTAGTTTTAGATTTTTTATTCGACTTTAATCGGGTCTTTGAGATTGATGATTTGTGGACCAATACCCTGGGAGGCTATCTGGCTTGGCTTCTCTATAAAGGACTGCATAAAAACAAGATAAGGAATTAGAATGAGTATTTTAGAAGTTAAAAATTTAAGTCACGGTTTTGGTGACCGTGCAATTTTTGAAGATGTGTCTTTCCGTCTCCTCAAGGGTGAGCATATCGGCTTAGTCGGTGCCAATGGTGAAGGAAAATCAACCTTTATGAGCATCGTGACTGGTAAGATGTTACCTGACGAAGGGAAGGTTGAGTGGTCTAAGTATGTGACTGCTGGTTATCTGGATCAGCATGCTGTGCTAAAGGAAGGTCAAACTGTGCGCGATGTCTTGCGGACAGCCTTTGATGAGCTATTTAAAGCAGAAGCTCGTATCAATGACCTCTATATGGAAATGGCGGAAGAGGGAGCAGATATCGACGCGCTGATGGAAGAAGTTGGGGAACTCCAAGACCGTTTGGAGAGTCGTGATTTCTATACTTTAGATGCCAAGATTGATGAAGTAGCGCGTGCCCTCGGTGTCATGGACTATGGTATGGATACAGACGTAACAGCCTTGTCAGGTGGACAAAGAACCAAGGTCCTCTTGGCTAAACTCCTCCTCGAAAAGCCAGATATCTTGTTGCTGGACGAGCCAACCAACTACTTGGATGCTGAACACATTGACTGGCTCAAGCGTTATCTCCAAAACTATGAGAATGCCTTTGTTCTTATTTCGCACGATATTCCTTTCCTCAATGATGTGATTAATATCGTCTATCATGTGGAAAACCAACAATTGACTCGTTATTCTGGAGACTACTACCAGTTCCAAGAAGTCTATGCTATGAAGAAATCTCAGTTAGAAGCGGCCTATGAACGTCAACAGAAAGAGATTGCCGACCTTAAGGACTTTGTCGCTCGTAATAAAGCGCGTGTTGCAACGCGAAATATGGCCATGTCCCGTCAAAAGAAACTCGACAAGATGGACATCATTGAACTCCAAAGCGAGAAACCAAAGCCGTCCTTTGATTTCAAACCAGCTCGTACACCTGGGCGCTTTATCTTTCAAGCTAAGGACTTGCAGATTGGTTATGATCGTCCACTTACCAAACCCTTAAATCTTACCTTTGAACGCAATCAAAAGGTTGCCATTATCGGGGCAAATGGTATCGGGAAAACAACCCTCTTGAAGTCTCTCTTGGGCATTATTCCGCCAATCGCTGGGGAAGTTGAACGCGGTGACTACCTAGAACTCGGTTACTTTGAACAGGAAGTAGAAGGTGGAAATCGTCAAACACCTCTTGAAGCTGTTTGGAATGCCTTCCCTGCACTCAATCAATCAGAAGTCCGTGCGGTCCTTGCCCGCTGTGGTTTGACGACTAAGCACATCGAAAGCCAAATTCAGGTCTTGTCGGGTGGGGAACAAGCCAAGGTGCGTTTCTGTCTCTTGATGAACCGTGAAAATAACGTCTTAGTGCTGGACGAGCCGACCAACCACCTAGATGTGGATGCCAAGGATGAACTCAAACATGCTCTGAAAGAGTATAAGGGATCTATCCTTATGGTCTGCCACGAACCAGACTTCTATGAAGGCTGGATGGACCAAATCTGGGATTTTAACAAGCTAACTTAAAAGCACTAAAAGGGCCAAGTCGAAATGACTTGGCTTTTTTGACTAGTAATTTAAATAGTTTTCAACTTCAGATTTCTCAATTTCTTTACCGTAGTGGCAAATCGGACAAGAAACGAAGTAACTTTTACCATAAGGAAAAAGTGGAATCCAGTAGAGGGTAAATTTGCGCCCTGTTTCAACAATTTCCCACGTGTCGACATTGTTACAGTGACCACATTCGATCGCAGTTTGCGTATGTCCCAAATCTTTCTGATAACCTTTAGAACTCCAAAATAAAATCATGTCATCGTCTCCTTATCTGTTGATGGCTTATTTTTTGCTGAAATCGTAATCTTTTACCACTTCGATACTATCGATAGTGATAGCAGTAGTTGGTTTGTCTTTTTCATCTTTTTCAGCCTTGGCAATCTTGTCAACAATATCCATGCCGTCGATGACTTGGCCAAAGACTGGGTGTTTGCCGTCTAGACTTGGATTTCCACCTTCTTTATAGGCTTCGATGATTTTCTTTGGATACTTGCTTGTAGGGAGTTTAGCAGAGATATCTGTAGAGTTTTGGTTGATGAAGAACTGGCTACCGTTGGTATTTGGTTGACCAGTATTAGCCATAGCAAGGGCACCGCGGATATTGTATAGGTAAGGAGAGATTTCATTTTTGAAACCAGTTCCCTTGTCCTTCGTTTTATCCTTATCATGCCAGATAGATTGGCCCCCTGTACCATCTCCCTTAGGATCTCCAGTTTGGACCATAAAGCCATCGATGACACGGTGGAAGGTGATGCCGTTATAGTAGCCATCTTTAGCGTGAGTAAGGAAGTTTTCAACTGCTAGAGGAGCTAGTTTGGGGAAGAGTTTGATGCGAATATCACCCTGACTTGTGTGGAGAATGACTTCGGCTTCATCTTCAGCAACTTCCTTAGAAAGTTGAGGGAAGTTGGCATTTTCATTGGTTAAAGCGTCATTCAAATCTTTGGCAGCCTGAGCAGCTGCTTTAGAACTTTCTTCAGCTGAGATACTAGAGTCAACATAGTCATCGCCATGCAGACTGCGTTGGATACTAGTACATCCAGCAAGGGCTACAGTTGATAGTAAAAGAAGGGTTGCTAGTTTTTTCATTGTTTTCCTCTCAAAAATTCATTTCTATCATTGTACCCTAAAAGGAAGTGGATTTCAAATATTTGTGACAAGGTAGTTTAAGAGGAAGCCGACCAGAAAGTCGCTTGATTAGAGATTTTTCTTTGGATGACGGTCGGTAATGTCCTGGTACTGTTCCAGTATCTGCTCTCCCTTTGGAGTCAATTTGTAACCACGAATTGAAAAGTAACTTGCTAATTCTTCTTCTGAAAAGTTGTCACGAAGGGATTGGTCCAAATCTGGAGCCCTCATCTTAGACAGTCCTGTCATTCCCTTGCTTTTCAGAATATTCTTTTTTGTGGTGGCATTTAGATGGTTAAGTGAATCAAAAGCTGTCTTAATGACAGCATAACCTTTTTCCACAGAGTTTTTAGATGCTTTGGGGTATCAATATCATAAGTGTACTCAAAGTATTTAGGAAACCAGGTCTCGAAAAGAATTATGCTTCCTCTTTCTGTCTGAGTTCAAAGAGGTCTTCTACTTTCAGATTAAAAACTTGAGCAATTTTAAGAGCCATTTCCAGCGAAGGATTGTAACGGTTATTTTCCAAGTGCAGAATTGTCTCGCGTCGCATGCCGATGAGGTCGGCTAACTCCTTCTGGGTCATGCCTGTGGACTCACGAACAGATTTGAGATTAGTAATAATCTTGCTTTCTTTGGTCATGCTTATCCTCTCCGTTCTAAGATAAGATAGACAACCGCAAATATGCAAATCAAGGCAGCTATGCTAATAAAGATTTGGCCCATGTAAAGAGTGAGAGACCCCATATACCCAATGATAACTGCTAGGATCATCAGTGCACCTAGTATAAAAACAAACATCAAGCTAGCTGCCTTGGCTAAATTAGCATAAAAGCGTTCGTCCGGAGTTTCCTTGACATTTTTCAAACAGAAAAAACCAAATACAATCACTTCAATAACGAGGCCAATTCCCAAAATCCATTCTTTAATACCAGAACTTTCGCTTGGGGTCGCAACCCAAATCCCTACTGTATAAAAAATGCTTGCTGCAAACAAAAGTATCGTGTAAAACTTAGCAGACAAGTCAAAAATAGTCTTTCCTTTACCTTTCTGACTCTTATGAGGCCATGGTTTCATATGTAGCCAGCCCCAAATAGCTATAATCTGCCCTAACACTGAAATACCAGTAATAACTAACTTGGGTCCCCAACTAAGATTAGAACCAAATAAAACAGTAAAATCAATAAAGAGAGCTGCGGAAATCATTGTAATGAGGCCACCCGTTTTTTGACTTTTTTTCATGATAGACTCCTTTCCTTATGTTAGAAATATTTAACAATCTTTATGTTATAAATATATCACACTTCAATTTGGAAAGCAAGAATTTATCTGTCAATGAGGCAATTATTTGAAAAAATTTTTTAATAAAAGCCCTTGCTAGTTAAACAACTAAAGAATTTTTTGAAGCAATGCATCGGATTTGGTTTGGATAGTTTCGTTAATAATATTTGATGATAAAGAATTTTTGGAAAATCTAGATACTGTATGAATCTCTACTTTTTTTAGACTGTTATTAAGTCTGTCAGAATAAGCATTGTAGGTGTAGAAGTTAATTTTTACAGAATTAAATTATTCCCCTATTTAGAATCTATTAATTCATATTTTATAAATTAATTAGTAGATATTGTTCTTAAAATCCTTGATATTTCGCTGTTTTTAGTCCAATTGAAATCTATACTTTCCAAACCAAGTCTTAAGAAAGCTCGCAAAGCTAGCCAGTTCTCTAAACGTTAAGAACTAGCTACAATACAGCATTTACAACACTTCATATATCACACCATTCAATTAAAAGTTATTCAAATTAGATGAAAATTTATTTTCTGAAAAATCGGGAAAAGGTTGATTTTAAGTGGATTTTGAAATATATTCAAATTGGAGTTTTAAAAACCAGCTTTCGGTGGTAAAAGTACCAAAGTTGATTCTCCAAAGGAGGATAATATCACCTGCCAGAAGATTGTCTTCTATTTCATTTTGGGACAAACTTGGGATTTAGTAGCCAAGTCTCGATATCACGATCAGGAGAGATGTAAGGCTTAACCTGATGGTCTTTGTAAATGTTCTCTAGACTAGTATTCATAAAGTTTCTCTTTCTAATTTATCCCTATTAATCTAATAAATTTCTAAAAAAATAAAAATTTTAAACTCTGTCAAGTTTTTTTCTTGACACCTATCAGAAATCTGCTATAATAGAACATGTGATAAATAGCTCAGCTATCTCACCGAAATAAAAAAATAAGAAAAGAGACATTAAAAATGGCAGTTAAAATCCGTTTGACTCGTATGGGTTCTAAGAAAAAACCTTTCTACCGTATCAACGTAGCAGACTCACGTTCACCACGTGACGGACGTTTCATCGAAACAGTTGGAACTTACAACCCACTTGTTGCTGAAAACCAAGTGACTTTGAAAGAAGACCGCGTTCTTGCATGGTTGGCTGATGGAGCTCAACCTTCAGATACGGTTCGCAACATCCTTTCAAAAGAAGGCGTATTGAAAAAATTCCACGATTCTAAATTCTCAAAATAAGTTTAAAGTAGGTTGACAGATGGATACGATTGAAAATCTCATTATTGCGATTGTGAAACCTTTGATTTCACAACCTGATGCCTTAACTATCAAGATCGAAGACACACCAGAGTTTTTGGAGTATCACTTGGATCTTGACCAAAGCGATGTCGGTCGTGTTATCGGTCGTAAGGGTCGCACTATCTCAGCGATAAGAACGATTGTCTACTCTGTCCCAACTGAAGACAAAAAAGTAAGAATCGTTATCGATGAAAAATAAAAAAAGCGGGACAGATGTCTCGTTTTTTTGTGAGGAGAAGATGAAGGATTTAACGTTTAGACAATTACAAGCTTACTTACTCGAACATTACCAGCAATCTCGAACTGAGGAAGGCCTCTTTATCAAGCTAGTGGAGGAAATCGGAGAAGTAGCCGAGGTCTTGAATGGGCGCTCTGGTCGAAAAGAGGGTGTTCAGGACTCAAATGAGGAACTTGCCAAAGAATTGGCTGATATCATTCATTATACCGTCGCAATCGCAGCTATCAACGATATTGACCTAACCAAAACCATCTTTGACAAAGATAAGAAGGCTGCCATTAAGTACCAACATGAACGAGATTTAGAAAAGTTTTTAGACGCTCAAAGCTAATTGCAGTCACTGTTCTTCAACTTGTGAAAATCCTTGGAACGTGATAAAATAAAGGATAAGGGTTTTTAATAAATAATTGCTATAGAATGAGTAGATTTCTTTATGAAGAGGTTTGAAGTAACTACAAAAATTGGCAGTCTCTTTGTTACTTATAAAAAGAAAAAGAAAGTGCTTGTTTGTTTAAATGGCGCAGGTTTGCTACCTAGTTATGAAAATTTTTCACTTATACTTGAAAAACTTCCCCCCACAATTGGTTATTTGACAATTGATTTTCCAAATACAGGTAGGAGTCCGATTCATGACCAATCTGGAAAAAATCTGGACAATCTTGTAGACGCGGTTTATGAAGTACTTGAAGAATTGGCGATTTCTGAATATATACTTTGTGTACATAGTTTGAGTGGAATTTTAGCTTGCAAATTGCTCAACAAATCAATTAAGTGTCAGGCTTTACTAGCAATTGAACCAACAACTAAAAAAGTAATGTTTTCTGATTTTTCAGAAAATCCCTATCCAG
The DNA here is from genome assembly GCF_003943905.1 of Streptococcus mitis. Taxonomy (GTDB): domain Bacteria; phylum Bacillota; class Bacilli; order Lactobacillales; family Streptococcaceae; genus Streptococcus; species Streptococcus mitis_BC. The sequence goes on along the minus strand of NZ_RJNS01000001.1, from coordinate 463,912 downwards.
AAATGGAAGAGCAGATGAGGTTGATTGACGAGTATGGTCCTGAACTTTATTTTAAGAATTTAACTCAAGCAACATTTAGTCCTGAAACTAATAAAGAAATCTGGAAAATAATGCAAGAAAAAGGCTCAGAGTTGGAAGATCAAGATACAAAGTTTCGAATATCTGGAGAGATTACTGAGGAAGATTTTGAGAATGTATCTATAGAAGCTCATGTCCCTGTATTTATTTTTTGTCAGGCTTATAGAGAAAAAGAGTACAGAGACTCAGAATATTGGACTTCCAATACTAAACTCATTTTAGGAGGGAATCACCATTATTTACAATGGTCTGAATCAGAAAAAATTGCGACTATTATTCGAGAATTGTCAGAATAAGATGGAAAGAAGGAGAGTACAGGAGACAAGATGAACTACTTTAATGTTGGGAAAATCGTCAATACGCAGGGTTTACAAGGTGAGATGCGAGTCTTGTCTGTGACGGATTTTGCTGAGGAACGCTTTAAAAAAGGGGCAGAGCTGGCTTTATTCGATGAAAAAGATCAGTTTGTTCAAACAGTGATTATCGCTAGCCACCGTAAGCATAAGAATTTTGACATTATCAAATTCAAAGACATGTACCATATCAATGCAATTGAAAAGTACAAGGGTTATAGTCTCAAGGTCGCTGAGGAAGATTTAAACGATTTAGATGATGGTGAATTCTATTATCACGAGATTATCGGTTTGGATGTTTACGAGGGAGATAACTTGATAGGAACTATCAAGGAAATCCTGCAACCAGGTGCCAATGATGTCTGGGTGGTCAAACGAAAAGGTAAGCGAGATTTGCTTTTACCTTACATTCCGCCAGTAGTTCTCAATGTTGATATTCCAAACAAGCGGGTTGATGTGGACATCTTAGAAGGGTTAGATGATGAAGATTGATATTTTAACCCTCTTTCCAGAGATGTTTTCTCCGCTGGAACACTCGATTGTTGGGAAGGCTCGAGAAAAAGGGCTCTTGGATATCCATTATCATAATTTCAGAGAATATGCTGAAAAGGCCCGTCATGTTGACGATGAGCCCTACGGAGGCGGTCAGGGGATGTTGCTCCGAGCCCAACCCATTTTCGATGCTTTTGACGCCATTGAAAAGAAACATCCCCGCGTCATTCTTCTTGATCCTGCTGGGAAACAGTTCGATCAAGCTTACGCTGAGGATTTGGCTCAGGAAGAGGAACTGATCTTTATTTGTGGTCACTATGAAGGGTATGACGAGCGCATCAAGACCCTGGTAACCGATGAAATATCTCTAGGAGATTATGTCTTGACTGGAGGAGAATTGGCGGCCATGACCATGATCGATGCGACCGTTCGCTTGATTCCTGAAGTGATTGGCAAGGAGTCTAGTCACCAGGATGATAGTTTTTCTTCAGGACTCCTCGAATATCCCCAATACACACGCCCTTATGACTATCGTGGCATGGTGGTTCCAGATGTGCTCATGAGTGGACACCATAAAAAGATTCGTCAGTGGCGACTGTATGAGAGTCTAAAGAAAACCTACGAGCGCAGACCTGACCTGCTAGAAAACTATCAACTGACAGCAGAAGAAGAAAAAATGCTGGCAGAAATCAGAGAAAACAAAGAATAAAGGAGAACCTTATGCAAGTAATCAAACGTAACGGAGAAGTTGCAGACTTTGATCCAGATAAAATCTACCAAGCTGTCCTAAAAGCAGCTCAGACGGTTTATGTTTTAACAGATGACCTACGTCAAAACCTAGCTCAAGTCACTAAAAAAGTAGTCTTGGACTTGGAAGAAGCAAAAGTGGAACGTGCAACTATCAGCATGATTCAGTCAATGGTTGAAAATCGTTTGTTGGGGGCAGGATATATCACAATAGCAGAACACTACATTTCTTACCGCTTGCAACGTGATTTGGAGAGAAGTGGTTACGGTGACCACATCGCAGTTCACCTTCATTTTGAACAAATCCGTTAAGAAAAAGAGTGGGATGAAAAGCATCTCACTCTTTCTTAAATCTATTTTTCTGAGCTCTCTGGACAGTAGATGGGACAAAGCGTAGCCTTTTGATGTCAGCGATTCGGATGATACGAGTTACATTTTTTGTAAAATTTTTGACAACAATCTGTTGACGACTGCTATCATATTTGACAATATCACCTGTGAAGCTTGTTTCAGCTAGTATGACATGAACAGCAGTTTGTTTCTGGATGGCTTGTTCAATTGTAGCAATGAGGGAGTCGTTTTCAGAATAATCTCGTTCATCCTGTCCACTGAGAAAGTCTTGTATCTTATCTAAGACATGCTTGAATGTATATCTCATAGGCTTCTCCCCTCTTATATAACCATATTATATAAAATTTTCCTAAAATCTACAAGATTTTACGAATAGACTATAGAAAGCATATCACGTAAAGGAGTTAAAATGGCAGAATTTACATTTGAAATCGAAGAACACTTACTGACCTTGTCTGAAAATGAGAAAGGATGGACCAAGGAATTAAACCGAGTCAGCTTTAATGGAGCACCAGCAAAGTTTGATATTCGTTCTTGGAGCCCTGATCATACCAAAATGGGCAAAGGAATCACTCTTTCAAATGAAGAATTTCAGGTAATGGTCGATGCCTTTAAAGGCAATTAGTAAAAGGATGTTGAGTTTTGGACTCAATATCCTTTTTATTGTTCACCAGAGATAAATAAAATTTGCTATTTTAAGATCAAGAAACCAAAAAATATATGCATTAAATAAATTGTTTGATAAATAAAAATAAACAGGCAAAATACTTGACCCTGAGAGGATACATAGTATAATAGACAATGGTCATATTTTGCTATATTTCCATTCTGACTAAGAGTAGTAATACTTCTGCTAAATATTGAATTGAATACATTGTTTTGACATTGCAAATGATCTAGCCATTTACCTAAAGAATTGTTACATGTAGTAAGCATGTAAGAGATAATATCGCTGAAAGGGGTGTTACTTATTGACAGGAAATGGTGTATGGATCAGTTCATTTTAATGATTTAGAAGGGAAAGTTATGAAATTAAAAAAATTGTGGCTCTATATTTTAACGCCACTTTTAGTTCTGTTTGGTTCTGCTACTTTGACAAATGCAGTCCAAGCAAAAGAGCTAACGAAGGTTATTACTAACGTGAGCATCTGGGAGGTTGATAATAGTAAGTTCTTACAATCTGATTCAAAAGGAGTTTACAATTTATCACCTCAAAAACACAGTTATGCAAACTATAAGTTTGCTACTGATTTCGATTTGAGCCAATATGATGGCAATCTGAATGATGGAGACACATTTACACTAACTGTGCCATCTCCACTAACAGTCAAAGCCGAATCATTTGAGCTTAAAGACAAGGAAACGAATACAGCTGTAGGAGATGTTAAGGTCGTTTCTGATGGGGAAAATAAGGGTGGAAAGGTAACAATCACTTTAAAGAACTTGCAAGATTACCTTGCTAAAAAAGGAGGAGCTCAAGTTCAAGGTGTTAAAGGTACCTTCTATGTCGCTTTTAGTTCAAAGAAAGAACTAGAAGAACAGACTATCAATTTTAACAAGTCTGAAACTAAAAATGAAATCAGCCAAAAAGTTCGCTTTAAAAATGCTGCTGCCATAGATTATTCTGACGGAATTGGTAAAACAAACTTTAACAAATTCAGTGGAACCATCAGTAAAGAAAAATGGGATTCTCCTTTACTTGGTAAAAAAGGTGATTATCTTCATAATTGGAATGTCCGTGTGAATCCTAAACAAGCTGCCTATGATAAACTTGAAATCCACGACTGGGCAGACTCAGACTTTTCACCGATGCAGTTTATTCCAGAAACCTTGACGGTTACTGCTGGATGGTTTGATAAAACTTACACCTTACAAGATAAAACTGTACTACAAGCTGGAACAGATTACCAAATCAAGTGGAACGAATCGTATACAGATTTCACAATCACGATTTTGAACGCGAAGTCTATTACAAAAAATGGGAAACCTGCGGCTTATCTAATCCACTATGATTCGACCGCTCCTGGGGATGGAACCAAAGTTCAAAACAATGTTGGAGTTAAGGGAAATGACAAGGTTCTAACAACCAGAGATGATCAACAAGATACGATTGCGAAGCAAGTGGGAAATTCTACAGTTGCATCAGGTGGTACTATCCAACTGGAAACAGGTTATCGAATCACTCTATACAAGGTAGATGAAAAAACACAAGATCGTCTAAAAGGAGCAAAATTTAAAATTACCCCTCCGGACGGCGCTACTGTTAGCGAAAAAATCACTGAAACAGACGATAATGGTATTGCACAATCGCCAGTATTTTCAGAAGAGGATGTTAAGAAAGGTGAATTCACCATTACTGAGGTTGAAGCTCCTAAAGGCTACCAATTGGATTCTACTCCAATTAAGGTAACAGTCGGTAAAGAAGGTGTTATCAAAACAATCTCAAACAAACGGAACAGCACAAAAGCTCAAATTCAAGCAATTAAAAAATTGATTGGTCGAGCTATGAAAGCTGGAGAGTTTGAATTCGACTTGTTCGATGATAAGACAAACAAAGTTGTTGAAACAGTAACAAATGATGCGGAAGGAAATATCAGCTTTGCTGAATTGACATTTGACAAAGCTGGTACATACAACTACCACATCGTTGAGAAAAAAGCGAACACAATTGAAAAAGGTGTTACTTACGATGCCAATCCTGTTGGCGTTACAGTTACTGTAACAGCAGATGCTGAGGGCAAATTGTCTGCAGCTGTCGCTTACGAAAACGATGATAAGACTTTTGAAAATACATACGCTGTTGAGAAGACTTCAGCTCCTATTGAAGTAACAAAAGCTCTTTCAGGTCGTACCTTGAAAGCTGATGAGTTTGAGTTTGTATTGAAGAACGACGCAGATGGCTCAGAAGTTCAAAAAGTGAAGAACACTGCCGATGGCAAAGTGGCATTCGCTCCAATCGAATACACTGCAGCTGGTACTTACAAATACACTATCGTTGAAACTAACGCTGGACAAACTATTGACGGTGTAACATACGATAGTCTTGAAGTTAAAGTCACAGTAGAAGTTACAGACGATGGTGAAGGAAAACTTACTGCTAACGTAACTTACCCAGCGGACAAAGAATTCAACAACAGCTACGGAGCTTCAAAAACTCCAGCTACTCTTGCAGTTAAGAAAACACTTACTGGTCGTGAGTTGAAAGCTGATGAGTTTGAGTTTACTTTGACAGACCAAGACGGTAATGTGAAAGAAACAGTCAAGAATGACAAAGATGGAAACGTTAAGTTCTCAGTCTTGGAATTCGATAAAGCTGGAACTTTCACTTACAAGATTGCTGAAAAAGCTGGCACTGCTACAGGTATCACCTACGATACGAAAACAATCACAGCTACAGTAACTGTAGCGGATAACGGCAAAGGTGCCCTTGAAGCAACTGTTTATTACGACGATGAAAAAGCATTCAAGAATACTTACACTCCAGCAGGAGCTACAAGTGTAACTCTTGGAGCTAAGAAAGTTCTTGAAGGTAAAGACCTTGAAGCAGGTAAATACAGCTTTGAATTGAAGAAGGAAGATGGAACTGTTGTTGAAACAGTGACAAACGCCGCAGACAGTACAGTGGCCTTCTCACCAATCTCATATGATGAGAGCCAGGTGGGAACTCACAAGTACACCATCTCTGAAGTTGCTGGAACTGAAACAGGAATCACTTACGATAAGACAGTTCAAGAAGTTGAAGTAACTGTTGAAAAAGTAAGCGCAACTGAATTGAAAGCAACTGCTTCAAAAGAAGCAAAAGATCTTGTATTTACAAACAAATACACTCCAGCCAAAACTGCAGTTCCTGTGAAGAAAGTATGGAACGATGCTAACAACCAAGATGGTAAACGTCCATCTTCTATCACAGTTAAATTGCTTGCAGACGGTCAAGACACTGGTGAAACACTTACATTGAATGAAGCAAACGGTTGGGCTGGAAGCTTCACAAACCTTGATGCTGATAAAGGCGGAACACCTATCAAGTATACTGTAGTAGAAGTAACTGTTACTGGTTATACTTCTGACATTACTGGTGACGCTGCATCAGGATTCACCATCACAAATAGCTATTCTCCAGAAACAGTTGATGTAAAAGCAACTAAGAACTGGGATGACGCAAACAACCAAGACGGTAAACGTCCAACCAAGATTACAATCAATCTTTTAGCAGACGGTCAGAAACATGATTCGAAAGAAGTTCAAGCAGCCGCAGACGGAACTTGGACTGTCGAATTCACGAAATTAGCAAAATATAAAGCTGGTAAAGAAATCAAATACACTGTAACAGAAGAAGCCGTAGCAGAATACGAAGCGACTATTACAGACTTTACCATCACAAACAAATATGCTCCTAAAGAAATTGACTACAAGGTAACAAAAGTATGGAACGATGCGAACAACCAAGACGGTAAACGTCCTGAGTCCGTAACGGTTCAACTTTACAAAAAAGTAGGAGATACTGATCCAGTAGCCGTTGAAGGTAAGAAATTGACCTTAACAGCTAAGGAGAAGACTGATGATAACACTTGGGTAGCATCCTTCACCAATCTTCCACAATACGAAGCTGGAAAAGAAATCACCTATTCTATCAAGGAAGTAGATGTACCAGCTGGTTATGAAGCTTCTGTAACTGGTCAAGTAGTGACTAACACTCACAATCCAGAAACAGTCGTTCTTTCAGGAACTAAGGTTTGGGATGATAACAACAACCAAAGTGGCAAACGTGCAGATAAAGTGAAAGTTCAAATTCTTAACGGCGACAAAGTTGTTCAAGAAATTGAAGTATCAGAAGCAACTGGTTGGAAGTTCGAATCAAAAGCACTTCCTAAGTATGAAAATGGTACAGAAATCAAGTACACTGTCAAAGAAGTGGCTGTAAAAGAATATACCTCAACAGTTACTACGGACAAAGATGGTAAGTACACAGTTACCAATGAATACACACCAGAGAAAACATCTGTAAAAGGTAAGAAGATCTGGAAAGATGAAGAGAACAAAGACGGTATCCGTCCAGCATCTATCACAGTGAAACTTCTTGCCGATGGTCAAGACACTGGTAAGACTGCGGTAGCCTCAGAAGCAACTGGTTGGACTTATGAGTTTACAGGTCTTGAGCGTTATAAAGATACTAAAGGTACAGAATTCAAGTACTCTGTAGAGGAAGTGCCGGTTGAAGGTTATTCATCTAAAGTAGAAGGCTTCAATATCACAAATACACACACTCCAGAAAAACCAACACCAGGTAAACCAAATGAGCCAGGAAAACCAGGTCCAAAACCTCAACTTCCTAACACTGGTGAAAAAGCATCTAACGCAACAGTAGTTGCAGGACTTGCTTTGATGGCAGTGACTGGTGGATTGTACTTTGTAAGCCGTAAAAATAAATAATCCCTAGATGAGAGTTGATTTTCAGTTAGTTCTTAGGAAGTAATTGGAAAGGAAATAGTCCAGAACAATTGTTCTGGACTATTCTTTTATCTTGAAAAATATGGAAGGTTTTTTAATCTTTCGAGTAAGGGACGGCTAATGAAACTAATGGCAATAATCTTACCAAGATCAGGAAGGATAAAGGGAAGGACACCGACAGCGAGTGCTTTGTCAAATGGCATTCCAGCAAGAAAGTGGAGACTGAGAATACCTCCGGCAAAGACGAGGGAATCACCCAAGAGGTTGGCTAGGAAAATGCGAATATAGCCACTATTTTGATGGATGAGATAAGATGTAAGCCCCGCATAGACAAGGTCGAACCAAAGATAGCCTGAACTTGGACCGACTAAAACGTGAAACCCAGCTCCTCCCCCTGCAAAGACAGGTAAACCAATAGCACCCAGCAGGAGGTAGAGAGCTACAGAAAGGACAGCTTCTCTAGGTCTAAAAACAGTTGCAATCAGACCGATTGCAAAGTTTTGCAGAGTGAAAGGTACAGGACCGATAGGGAGACTGATTTGTGCCAATACGGCGATGAGAGCAGCACCGATAGCAGGGATAGCATAGATATGAGCTTTTTTCAAAACTGTTAACCTCTTTTTAAAATTATAGTAACTATTATACTAATTCAGGAAGAAAAGTCAACCTATCTTTTGTATTAAGGTAACAATTTTGTAACAGCCGATTTTGCAAGTAAAAAGAGACCACATGGGGTCTCTTTCGTCGATTAGCGCATGGTCACAAATTCTTCTGAAGCGGTTGGGTGGATAGCTACTGTAGCATCAAAGTTCGCCTTGGTAGCCCCCATCTTGATAGCGACAGCGAATCCTTGAATCATCTCATCCACTCCGTAACCAAGTCCATGTAGGCCAACAACCTTTTCGTCAGCACCTGCGGTGATGAGTTTGAAGCGAGATTCTTGACGATGGCTTGTAACGGCAGAGTACATAGATGCAAAGCTTGATTTGTAGACTTTAATGTTATCTTGGCCGTATTCTTTGATAGCTTGATCCTCAGTTAAACCAACGGTTCCGATTGCTGGGTGGGAGAAGACAACAGTAGGGATAGTCGTGTAGTCCATCTTGGCATTTGTTTTGCCGTTGAAGAGGCGCTCAGATAGGGTACGTCCTGCCTTGATGGCTACTGGGGTCAGTTCCTTCTCACCAGTAACATCTCCAAGAGCATAGATGCCATCTACAACTGTATTTTGATACTCATCCACTTGGATAAATCCACGTTGGTTGAGTGTGACGCCAGCCTTTTCTAACTCAAGACCGTCTATATTTGGACGGCGACCGGTAGCCCAGATAACTTGGCTAGCAGTGTGACTAGAGCCGTCTTCAAAATGAATGGTGATACCTTGCTCTGTTTCTTCGAGCTTGATGGGTACCTTGTGTGTGTGCAAAGGTAGACCTGTTTTTTCCATTTCATTGACAAGTCCTTCAACGATGTAGCTGTCAAAACCACGCAAGGGACGATCACGACGGACAAACAAATCCGTTTTTACTCCTAGTGCGTGGAGAACACCTGCTAATTCAACGGCGATATAACCAGCTCCAAGAATCGCAACGGAGTCAGGAAGTTGCTCCCAAGCAAAGACATCGTCTGAGTTACCACCGAGTTCAGCTCCAGGAATAGTTGGGATGCTTGGACGAGCGCCAGTTGCAATCACGATATGTTTGGCACGAATCAATTCGCCATTAACACTGACTGTGTGGGAATCAACGAAATGAGCACGACCTTCAATCAAATCAACACCGTTGCGCTTGAAACTTCCATCATAAGATGAGCGGGCACGATCGATGTAGGCTTCACGATTTTGACGAAGTTTTGCGAAATCAAATTGAACATCTGAACTTGTAAACCCATAGTCAGGGCCGTAGTAGTGGAAGCTTTCAGCGATTTGCGCTCCATACCACATGATTTTCTTAGGAACACAGCCGACATTGACGCAGGTTCCACCTAATTTTTTCTCCTCGATAACAGCTGCTTTAGCACCGTGTTCGCCAGCTCGGTTCATAGTGGCAATGCCGCCGCTTCCTCCACCGATAGCGATGATATCATATTCTCTCATAGAAAACTCCTTATAGCTTTGATAGTCATATTCTATCGTTTTTATTTTTTGAATGCAAAAATCTGCTACGCCCTAAAGAAATAGCAGAAATCACTTGCTAAATATAGAAATAAGGTGTATGATGTTACTAGTACAATTTCGCATAAACCAAATGGAAACAAAGCATGTTTCCTGAATTGTTCTCTTTTCTCTCTGAACAATCATTGTTTAGAGTAGGTAAATTTGCTATAATAGTCTTTGTATTGAAAATAAAATAGGAGTTTTGTGATGAAGGGGAATAAGAAAACTAAAAAATGGCAACTATACACAGCTATTGGTGCTGCAAGTATTATTATAATCAGTGCAGTGGGTATTTTGCTATTTAGACAGCCCTCTCAGGCTGCCGGTAAGGATGACACATCGCGTCTCGTAGTCGCAAAGGAAGGAACAGTTGCATCCTCTGTTCTTTTATCTGGTACTGTCACCGCAAAAAATGAACAATATGTTTATTTGGATGCAAGTAAGGGTGAGGTGGATGAAATCTTGGTTTCTGTTGGAGATAAGGTTGACAAAGGACAAGTGATCGTAAAATACAACAGCACAGAAGCGCAATCTGTTTATGATGCAGCTAACCGTGCCATAGCCAAGGCTGATCGTCGTATCAATGACCTGAAGGAATCACGAAACAACACTCTAGCTGATTCGGAAGAATATGATGATGGAGCACAGGGTTCTTCTGTCTCTTCCATTGATTCTCAGATTAGTGATGCTCGTGATAGTCGTGCTGATGCAGAGGCGCAACTTAAAAAGGCGCAGGCCCAATTGGACGCAACAAAGGTTTTGAGTACGCTAGAAGGTACAGTTGTAGAAGTTAATCGCAATGTATCAAAGTCCACAACTGTTGCAAATCAAGTGATGGTTCATGTAGTAAGTAACGACAATCTACAAGTCAAGGGAGAACTTTCTGAGTACAATCTTGCCAATCTTTCTGTTGGCCAAGAAGTGACCTTCTCTTCTAAAGTTTACCAAGATAAAACTTGGACAGGGAAGATCAGCTTTATTTCAGCTTACCCTAAAAATAGTGGAGAAGGAACGAATGCTATAACTGGGGGGAATACTGGTTCTAAATATCCTTATACGATTGAAGTAACGAGTGAGATTGGTGATTTGAGACCAGGTTTTACCGTTAGTGTTGAGGTTAAAAGTGACAAGAAATCAATCCTCGTACCCTTAACCAGTGTCATTACTGAAGACGGAAAAAACTACGTTTGGGTTGTTGACGAAGAGAATAAGGCTAAGAAAATCGAAGTTAGCCTAGGAAATGCTGACGCAGAAAACCAAGAGATCACATCTGGTTTGACAGACGGAACCAAAGTCATCAGTAATCCAACGACTTCCTTGGAAGAAGGAAAAGAGGTGAAGGCTGATGAAACAACTAATTAGTCTAAAAAACATCTGCCGGAGCTATCGAAATGGTGAACAGGAACTGCAGGTCTTGAAAAATATTAATTTAGAGATTAACGAAGGGGAGTTTGTTGCCATTATGGGACCATCTGGTTCGGGTAAATCTACTCTGATGAATACCATCGGAATGCTGGACACCCCAACTAGCGGCGAATATTATCTAGAAGGCCAAGAAGTGGCCCGTCTAGGTGAAAAGCAGTTGGCACAGGTACGTAACCAACAAATTGGTTTTGTCTTTCAACAGTTCTTTCTTTTGTCAAAGATGAATGCTGTTCAAAATGTTGAGTTACCCTTGATTTATGCCGGAGTTCCAGCTGCCCAACGTCGCAAGTTGGCAGAGGAATATCTGAGTAAAGTAGAGTTGACTGATCGTATTCATCATCTTCCTTCAGAGTTGTCTGGCGGTCAAAAACAACGGGTGGCCATTGCGCGTGCTCTTGTTAACGATCCCTCGATCATCCTAGCTGATGAACCGACAGGTGCCTTGGATACGAAAACAGGAAGTCAAATCATGGAACTCTTGGTTGAGTTAAATGAAGAAGGCAAGACTATTATTATGGTCACGCACGAGCCCGAAATTGCAGCCTATGCAAAACGCCAGATTGTAATCCGTGATGGAGTTATTTCGTCTGATAGCGCTCGTTTGGAAGGAAAGGAGAACTAAGATGCAAAATCTGAAATTTGCCTTTTCATCTATTATGGCACACAAGATGCGCTCCTTTTTGACCATGATTGGCATTATCATCGGAGTCTCTTCAGTAGTTGTCATCATGGCTTTAGGGGACTCTATGTCTCGTCAGGTCAATAAAAATATGACAAAATCTCAGAAAAATATTCAGGTATTTTTCTCACCAATTAAAAGTAAGGACGGTTCCTTTACACAAAAGCAATCTGCACTGACACTATCTGGTAAAGAAGAAGATGTTCACGTAGAACCACCTAAAACACAGGAATCGTGGGTTAAGGAAACTGCCAAACTAAAAGGTGTAGATGGCTATTATGTGACTAATAGTACAAATGTTACTTTGACCTATAAGGATAAAAAGGTAGAGAGAGCAAGTCTGACAGGTGGAAATATGACTTATATGTCTGCTGTAGAAAATAAAATTATTGCAGGTAGGGATCTGAGAGAACAAGACTACCGAGATTTTGCAAGTGTGATTTTGCTAGATGAAGAACTCGCTAAAAGTCTTTTTGAATCTCCTCAGGCAGCACTCAATCAAATCATTTCAGCCAATGGATATAGCTATCGTGTGATTGGTGTTTACTCTAGTCCTGCTGTTAAAAGTGCAAAGATGTTTGGTGTAGGTGGTTTACCGATTACAACCAATACTTCTGTAGCAGCTAATTTTAATGTAGAGGAAATTTCTAATATTGTCTTTCGTGTGAATGATACGAGTCTAACTCCGACTTTGGGGCCAGAACTTGCACGCAAAATGACAGAAATTGCAGGAGTGCAGCAGGGAGAATATCAGGTTGTAGACGAAACTGCCGCTTTTGCAGAGGTTCAGCAAATCTTTGGTTTTATGACCGCTATTATTAGTGCTATCGCAGGAATCTCTCTCTTTGTGGGAGGGACTGGAGTTATGAATATCATGCTGGTTTCTGTAACAGAGCGTACTCGTGAGATTGGTCTTCGTAAAGCATTGGGAGCTACACGGGCTAATATCTTGGTTCAGTTTTTGATTGAGTCCATGATTTTGACCTTATTAGGTGGAGTCATCGGTCTTGTTAGTGCGGCGGGCTTGACCACGCTAGCAGGTGCCTTGTTAAAAAATATGATGGAAGGAATAGAAGTTGGAGTCTCGCTACCGATCGCTCTCTTTAGCTTGGCTGTTTCGGCCAGCGTTGGTATGATTTTCGGAGTCTTGCCAGCCAATAAAGCGTCTAAGCTTGATCCAATTGAAGCCCTTCGCTATGAGTAAGGCATAGAACAGGAAAAACAAGATGGACATTTGTCTATCTTGTTTTTGTATAGATTTCCCTATCGAATATTACTGAAAATATGATATAATGAAGTGTTAGAAAAACAGGTTTCATTTGCCTGGAAAGGAAGAAATATGTCTGAAAAGAATTTTTATATTACAACACCGATTTACTATCCATCTGGTAAACTCCATATCGGTTCTGCCTACACAACCATCGCTTGTGATGTTTTAGCACGTTACAAACGCCTTATGGGCTACGATGTCTTTTATCTGACTGGTCTTGACGAACACGGTCAAAAGATTCAACAAAAAGCAGAAGAAGCTGGCATTACACCACAAGCCTATGTTGATGGGATGGCAGTTGGAGTCAAAGAACTCTGGCAACTACTTGATATCTCATACGATAAATTTATCCGTACAACTGATGACTATCATGAAAAAGTAGTGGCTCAAGTCTTTGAACGTTTACTTTCTCAAGATGATATCTACTTGGGTGAATATTCTGGCTGGTACTCAGTCCCAGATGAGGAATTCTTTACAGAGAGTCAGCTTGCGGAAGTATTCCGTGATGAAGCTGGAAATGTGACGGGTGGTATTGCTCCATCAGGTCACGAAGTGGAATGGGTATCTGAAGAGTCTTACTTCCTTCGCCTCAGTAAATACCAAGACCGTTTAGTCGAATTTTTCAAATCTCATCCTGACTTCATCACTCCTGATGGTCGCCTCAACGAAATGTTACGTAATTTCATCGAGCCAGGTTTGGAAGATTTGGCAGTTTCTCGTACAACCTTTACATGGGGTGTACCAGTCCCATCAAATCCAAAACACGTTGTCTATGTATGGATTGATGCCTTGCTAAACTATGCGACAGCTCTTGGCTACGGTCAAGATGAACACGGTAACTTTGATAAGTTCTGGAATGGAACAGTCTTTCACATGGTCGGAAAAGATATCCTTCGTTTCCACTCGATCTACTGGCCTATCCTTCTTATGATGTTGGATGTAAAATTGCCAGATCGCTTGATTGCCCACGGTTGGTTTGTCATGAAAGACGGCAAGATGTCTAAGTCTAAAGGGAATGTCGTTTACCCTGAGATGTTGGTAGAGCGTTATGGACTAGATCCACTTCGTTACTACCTCATGCGTAGCCTTCCAGTCGGTTCAGACGGAACCTTCACTCCTGAAGACTACGTCGGCCGTATCAACTATGAATTGGCAAATGACCTTGGGAACCTCCTCAACCGTACGGTTTCTATGATTAATAAGTACTTTGATGGTAAAATTCCTGCCTATGTAGAAGACGTGACTGAGTTTGACAATGTTCTTGCTCAGGTAGCTACTGAATCAATTGCTGATTACCATACACACATGGAAGCAGTTGACTACCCACGTGCTTTAGAAGCAGTTTGGACGCTTATCTCACGTACCAACAAATACATCGATGAGACAGCTCCATGGGTCTTGGCTAAGGATGAAGCGCTTCGTGACCAATTGGCAAGTGTCATGAGCCACTTGGCAGCCAGCCTTCGTATCGTAGCTCACTTGATTGAACCATTTATGATGGAAACTAGTCGTGCGGTCATGACTCAACTTGGCTTGGAAGAAGTGGCGAGTCTTGAAAACTTGAGCTTGACTGATTTTCCTGAGGGTGTAACAGTAGTTGCCAAAGGAACTCCAATCTTCCCACGTCTCGACATGGAAGAAGAAATCGCCTATATCAAGGAACAAATGGAAGGCAACAAACCAGCCGTCGAAAAAGAATGGAATCCAGATGAAGTTGAACTCAAACTCAACAAGGATGAAATCAAGTTTGAAGACTTCGATAAGGTCGAAATCCGTGTCGCAGAAGTCAAAGAAGTGTCTAAAGTGGAAGGTTCTGATAAGTTGCTCCAATTCCGCCTAGATGCTGGTGATGGTCAAGACCGTCAAATCCTCTCAGGAATTGCAAAATACTACCCAAACGAACAAGAATTGGTCGGCAAGAAGGTACAAATCGTTGCCAACCTTAAACCGCGTAAGATGATGAAAAAATATGTCAGCCAAGGTATGATCCTCTCAGCTGAACATGATGGCAAATTAACCCTTCTCACAGTTGATCCAGCTGTACCAAATGGAAGTGTGATTGGGTAAAAGCAAAAAACCAACGTTATACACGTTGGTTTTTCTTGTTATGCGCGAGATTTTCTAAGAAGTAATCTATCTCCTTTTGCGACCTGAGGACAATTACTTTCTCAGGGTAGGTTTCTTGAACCTGCTGATAGCGTACTTTAGCATTCTTTGTCCGCCCATCCCAGAGAATCCATCGGATAAAATCCCAGTCAAAGCGTTCAGGACAGCCTGCTGCCATACTTTCTCTGACCTTTCCTCGGTATTTGAGATAACGCTTAAAGGCCCTCAGTAAGCAAGTCCATGGGGAAAAGTTGAGAAAGATGATTTGGTCAGCTTCTAGCATTCTTTTTTCATAGCAACACCAAGAGTAGTTGCCATCGATGACCCAAGCTTCATGCTTTGTGAGAAAGTTTTTCATCTCGTCCAACATCCATTCGCGGTCACTGTCTTGCCAACCAGGTTGAAATTGGAGTGTGTCCATATGCAGTTTGGGGATAGAGTAGTAGTTTGATAACGTTTCAGCTAGAGTTGACTTGCCGGCTCCAGAATATCCTATGATTGCGATTTTCATTTTCTACCTTTTCTTATTAGAGGACAAAAAAACAGCCTCAATGGACTGTTTCTTATTTAGCAAGTTTAGCTGAAAGACGAGCTTTATCGCGGCTTGCTTTGTTTTTATGAATCAAACCTTTAGTTTCTGCTTTGTCGATAGCTGAGCTAGCAGCACGGAAAAGTTCTTCAGAAGGGTTTGCTTCGAAAGCTTTGATAGCAGTACGCATAGCTGATTTTTGAGCTGAGTTTTTTTCGTTTTGTTTAACGTTCAATTCAGCGCGTTTGATAGCTGATTTAATGTTTGCCAATGTTCTTACCTCCATATTTACTAACTATACCATTATATCTGAAAACTCAGGTTTTGACAAGGGGAAATTATTTTTTTAGGTAAATTTCATCGATTTCATGGTTTTTAGCCTTGTGGAGAATGATCTCGGCACGATTCCTTGTCGGTTCGATATAGTTTTGTAGATTTATTAGATTAATGCTGGTCCAGATCTGATGAGCGAAGGCTTCGACCTCTCCAATCGGCATTTGCGTAAAGCGGTGGTAGTAGCTGTTGGGATCATTTTGGGCAAAGCTGAGGAGTTTTAAGAAACGATCCAGATACCAACCTTCAATGTCTTCGACAGCAGCATCCACATAGATGGAGAAATCAAAGAAATCAGTGATGTAAAGGCGCTCATTTTGAGGATTTTGGAAGACATTGATTCCTTCGACAATGACAAAATCAGCAGCTTTGACCCGTTGTTTTTCCCCAGGAACGATGTCATACACTTCATGAGAATAGACTGGAATATCGACATCCTGTCCATTTTTTAGGCGGTCAAGAAAATTCAGCAAGGCTTCCATGCCATAACTCTCTGGAAAACCTTTGCGATTTAAGATACCTTGCTCAATTAAAGTTTGGTTGGGATAGAGAAATCCATCCGTTGTCACTAGTTCTACAGTAGCATCGGCAAGTGTACGGGAGAGAAGGATTTGTAGGAGGCGACTAGTGGTCGATTTCCCCACAGCAACACTACCCGAAACCCCAATAATAAAAGGTTGGGGCTTGCTATCTCTTTGAAGAAAGATTTCTTTTGAGAAAGACAAATCTTCTTTGGCTTTTTTATAGATATGGATAAGGTGAACCAGTGGCAGATAGATGTCGGTCACATCTTGTAGGCTGATTTGGTCGTTAAAACTCTTGATGGAGTCCAGTTCTTCTTCCGTCAAGGGAGGGGTTGTCTTGCGATGCAAGGACTGCCAGGTTTGACGGCTGATTTTCTCAAAATGTAAAAATTCGTTGGTCATAATTTTTCCTCGTTCGATATCTTAGTATATCATATTTCGTAGTCAAAGAGAGAATGAAATTCGATATTTATCATTCTGATTCTTGAAAGCTGCTATAAGTTGCCTCTAACAGGGAAAAATAGAGTGAAAAATACAAAGATCATTTAATTATTATCATAACAGATTTAGTTTGTTTGTTGAATTTCAGCTTTGTAAACGATTTAACATTTCACTAAATTATGGTAAAATAGTTTTATGAGTAAAATGTATTATGCAGAAAATCCTGATGCTGCTCACGACATTCATGAGTTGAGAGTGGAGTTGTTGGGACAAAAAATGACCTTTTTGACGGATGCGGGTGTTTTTAGCAAGAAAATGGTCGACTTTGGGAGTCAGCTTTTATTGAAGTGTCTAGAGGTTAACAAAGGAGAAGCGGTCCTTGATGTAGGCTGTGGATATGGTCCCTTAGGGCTTTCTTTGGTTAAGGCTTATGGAGTTCAGGCAACCATGGTTGATATCAATAATCGTGCTCTAGACTTGGCTCGACAAAATGCTGAGCGAAATAAGGTTGAAGCGAGGATTTTCCAATCTAATATCTATGAACAAGTTGAAGGAAAGTTTGACCATGTTATTTCCAATCCGCCTATTCGAGCGGGTAAACAAGTTGTTCATGAGATTATCGAAAAGAGCATGGAATTTCTGGA
This sequence comes from Streptococcus mitis, assembly GCF_003943905.1. Lineage (GTDB taxonomy): Bacteria > Bacillota > Bacilli > Lactobacillales > Streptococcaceae > Streptococcus > Streptococcus mitis_BC. The sequence goes on along the minus strand of NZ_RJNS01000001.1, from coordinate 446,337 downwards.
GGACGGTGGAGACTTAACAATCGTTATCCAGAAAAAGCAGGGTGCTCCTAGCGCCAAAAACAAGATGGAAGACGTGTTTGGCAATTGTGAAATCGTCAAAAAAGATAAGGGATATTATATCCTTAAGAGTGTGAAATCATGAGAGCAGTTGATGTAATCCAAAAGAAACGAGATGGTCAAGAATTGTCTTCAAGTGAAATCAAGTGGTTGGTAGAAGGTTATGTGGCTGGATCAGTCCCAGACTATCAAATGTCTGCCTTTGCTATGGCGGTTTATTTCAAAGGAATGACCACGCGTGAGATTTCTGACCTGACGATGAACATGGTTAAGACGGGGCAAGAGTTTGATTTGTCAGCCATAGAGGGCATCAAAGTAGATAAACACTCGACAGGTGGCGTTGGTGATAAGGTGACCTTGATTTTAGCTCCTTTAGTAGCCAGTTTTGGTGTTCCAGTAGCCAAGATGAGTGGTCGTGGACTAGGACACACTGGAGGGACCTTGGATAAGTTAGAAGCAATCAAGGGCTACCAAGTGGAACGTAGTCAAGAGGATTTCATCAAACAGGTTCAAGATATTGGTGTATCTGTCATTGGTCAGTCTGACCAGCTGGTTAAAGCAGACAAACTTCTCTATGCTCTTCGTGATGTGACAGCAACTGTCGATACGATTCCTTTAATTGCTAGTTCTGTCATGAGTAAGAAAATAGCTGCTGGGGCAGATGCCATTTTGCTAGATGTGACTGTCGGTGAGGGTGCCTTTATGAAGACTGTTAAGGAGGCGCGCGAATTGGCTCAAACCATGGTCGATCTTGGAAAGGCTGTTGGAAGAAAGACAGTAGCAGTTATTACCGATATGAGTCAACCCTTGGGTCGAGCTATTGGCAATCGTCTCGAAATTCTAGAAGCAATCGAAATTCTTCAAGGAAAAGGTCGAGAAGATATCAGTTACTTTATCTGTGAACTAGCTCAGATTATGCTTAGTTTAGCAGATGTTGAGAAGACGGTAGAAGAAGTACGTCAACACCTTGAAAATGGACAAGCCCTTGCCAAATTTGAAGAAATGGTGGCGGCTCAAGGCGGTGATCTAGAAGATCTCTACCGACCAGTAAATGTTGCACATGTAGTGGATATCCCGGCTCAAGAGACAGGTGTCATTTCAGCCCTTCCAGCTATGGATTTTGGCCTATATGCCATGAGATTAGGAGCTGGTCGCGCAGTCAAGACTGATGCTTTAGACTATGAAACTGGAATCGTTTTTGAGAAAAAAGTTGGAAATCCTGTTCAGAAGGGTGAAATTGTCGCAAAAGTATATACAAATGGAAAAATTTCTTCTGAACTAGTTACAGAATTTCAAAAATATGTTAAAATAAATGATGGAGTGCAAAGTTTACGAGAAATTATAGAAATTATCTCATAAAACCAGGGAGAATCCGAATATGAAGTTAAATAAATATATCGATCATACGCTTTTGAAGCAAGATGCGAGTCAAGAACAAATTGATCGTTTGCTATCTGAAGCGCGTGAGTATGACTTTGCCAGCGTATGTGTCAATCCCACATGGGTGAAGCATGCGAAAACAGAGCTTGATGGTTCAGATGTAAAGGTTTGTACAGTAGTTGGTTTCCCTTTAGGAGCAACAACTTCAGCTGTGAAAGCTTTTGAAACAAAAGAAGCTGTCCAAAATGGTGCAGATGAGATTGATATGGTTATCAATGTTGGTGCCCTCAAATCAGGCAATCTGGATTTAGTTGAATCGGACATCCGTGCTGTCGTAGAAGCAAGTGGTGATAAGTTGGTTAAGGTCATTATTGAAGCTTGCTTGTTGACAGACGATGAAAAGGTTGTGGCCTGTCAATTATCCCAGAAAGCAGGTGCTGACTTTGTCAAGACATCTACTGGCTTTTCAACTGGTGGTGCCACTATTGAGGATGTTCAGTTGATGCGTAAAACAGTCGGGCCAGATATGGGAGTTAAGGCAGCTGGTGGAGCGCGTTCTTACGCGGATGCTCTTGCCTTTGTGGAAGCAGGCGCTACTCGTATCGGAACATCAGCTGGCGTGACCATTTTAAAAGGAGAATTGGCAGATGGCGACTACTGAGTTAATTGAACTAGCAATTGAAACCAGCAAACAAGCCTATGTCCCCTATTCTCACTTTCCCATCGGAGCTGTTTTAGTAGCCAAGGATGGTAGTATTTATACGGGTGTGAACATCGAGAATGCTAGTTATCCCTTGACTAATTGTGGAGAACGTACTGCTATTTTTAAAGCAGTTTCAGAAGGGCAACGGGAATTTTCAGAATTGATTGTCTACGGACAAACTGAAAAACCTATCTCGCCATGTGGTGCTTGTCGCCAGGTCATGGTTGAATTTTTTGAACAAGATCTAAAGGTGACACTTGTCGCCAAAGATAAATCGACGGTCGAGATGACGGTCGGGGAGTTACTTCCATACTCATTTACAGACTTAAATTAGTCTGGGCCACTCTTGTAGTGGCTGTGGTCTACGTGACCAAACGATCTATACTTGCAACATCGTTGCACATCTTATTTAGGAGGTTCAGTAATGAACAAGAAACAATGGCTAGGCCTTGGTCTAGTTGCAGTAGCAGCAGTTGGACTTGCTGCATGTGGTAATCGCTCTTCTCGTAACGCAGCTTCATCTTCATCAGAAATGAAGACCAAAGCAGCAATCGTAACAGATACTGGTGGTGTTGATGATAAATCATTCAACCAATCAGCTTGGGAAGGTTTGCAAGACTGGGGTAAAGAACACAATCTTTCAAAAGATAATGGATATACTTATTATCAATCTAACAGTGAAGCTGACTACGCTAACCACTTGCAACAAGCGGCTGGAAGTTACAACCTGATCTTCGGTGTTGGTTTTGCCCTTCACAATGCAGTTGAGGAAGCAGCAAAAGACCACTCTGACTTAAACTATGTCTTGATTGATGATGTGATCAAAGATCAAAAGAATGTTGCGAGCGTAACATTTGCTGATAACGAAGCAGCTTACCTTGCTGGTGTTGCAGCAGCTAAAACAACTAAAACAAAACAAGTTGGTTTTGTAGGTGGTATCGAATCTGAAGTTATTTCACGTTTCGCTGCTGGATTTAAGGCTGGTGTTGCCTCAGTAGACCCTTCTATTAAGGTACAAGTTGACTACGCTGGTTCATTTGGTGATGCTGCTAAAGGTAAAACAATTGCAGCAGCTCAATACGCTGCAGGTGCAGACGTTGTCTACCAAGCAGCTGGTGGTACAGGTGCTGGTGTCTTTGCTGAAGCAAAATCTTTGAACGAAAGCAAAAATGAAAACGAAAAAGTTTGGGTTATTGGTGTAGACCGTGACCAATCAGCAGAAGGTAAATACACTTCTAAAGATGGTAAAGAATCAAACTTCGTTCTTGTATCTACATTGAAACAAGTTGGTACAACTGTAAAAGATATTGCCAACAAAACAGAAAAAGGTGAATTCCCTGGTGGACAAGTGATTGTCTACTCATTGAAAGATAAAGGGGTTGAGCTAGCAGTAACAAACCTTTCAGAAGAAGGTAAAAAAGCTGTTGAAGATGCAAAAGCTAAAATCCTTGACGGAAGTGTAAAAGTTCCTGAAAAATAATGGATAAAAGTCATTTCTTAGAAAGCGGCCATCGGTCGCTTCTTTAAGAATTGAGGCAATTTTTTGTCTCAATAGAACTTGTTAACACGATTAGCAGGTTTTATTGAAACAAAATAAACCTCGGAAAGGAAAAGCATATGGCACACGAAAATGTCATTGAGATGCGGGATATTACCAAGGTGTTTGGTGAATTTGTAGCGAACGACAAGATCAACTTGCAACTGCGAAAAGGTGAAATCCATGCACTTTTAGGAGAAAATGGAGCGGGTAAATCCACTCTGATGAATATGCTGGCAGGACTTCTCGAACCAACTAGTGGTGAAATTTCGGTGAATGGTCAGGTTGTCAAACTAGATTCACCTTCTAAAGCTGCTAGTCTAGGAATTGGGATGGTTCACCAACATTTTATGTTGGTTGAGGCTTTTACAGTAGCTGAAAATATCATTTTGGGGAGTGAAATCACTAAAAATGGTGTGCTAGATATAGCTGAAGCTACTAAAGAAATCAAGGCTCTTTCTGAACGTTATGGCTTGGCAATGGATCCTGCTGCCAAGGTGGCAGATATTTCCGTTGGTGCTCAACAACGTGTAGAAATCTTGAAGACACTCTATCGTGGTGCTGATATCCTTATCTTTGACGAACCTACGGCAGTATTGACTCCTTCAGAGATTGATGAGTTGATGGCTATCATGAAAAACCTTGTCAAAGAAGGAAAATCCATTGTTTTGATTACCCATAAACTGGATGAAATTCGTGCGGTATCCAATCGAGTGACGGTTATTCGTCGTGGGAAATCAATCCAGACGGTTGAAATTGCAGGGGCAACCAATGCAGACTTGGCAGAGATGATGGTAGGACGTTCTGTCTCCTTCAAAACGGAGAAACAGGCACCACAACCAAAAGAAGTAGTCTTGTCTATCAAAGACTTGGTTGTTAATGAAAACCGAGGTGTACCAGCTGTGAAGAATCTTTCTTTGGATGTTCGTGCTGGTGAAATTGTCGGTATTGCAGGTATTGATGGCAATGGCCAATCTGAACTCATTCAAGCCATCACGGGTCTTCGTAAGGTTGAGTCTGGTAGTATTGAATTAAAAGGCAAATCAATCGTAGGGATGCACCCTCGACAAATTACGGAACTCAGTGTGGGGCATGTTCCTGAAGACCGCCACCGTGATGGTTTGATTTTGGATATGATGATTTCAGAAAATATCGCTCTCCAAACCTACTACAAAGAACCACTCAGCAAGAATGGTATCTTAAACTATGCCAATATCACTTCACATGCCAAGAAATTGATGGAAGAATTTGACGTCCGTGCGGCGAGCGAGTTTGTTCCAGCAGCAGCTCTTTCAGGAGGAAATCAACAAAAAGCGATTATCGCTCGTGAGATTGATCGTGATCCTGATCTCCTTATCGTCAGCCAACCAACTCGTGGTTTGGATGTCGGTGCCATTGAATATATCCACAAACGCTTGATTGAAGAACGTGATAACGGAAAAGCTGTGCTTGTTGTCAGCTTTGAATTGGATGAGATTTTAAATGTTTCAGACCGAATTGCTGTTATTCATGATGGGAAGATTCAAGGTATTGTGTCGCCAGAAACGACTAACAAACAAGAACTTGGTATCTTGATGGCAGGTGGAAACTTGGGAAAGGAGAAGGATGATGTCTAAAAAGTTACAACAAATTTCGGTTCCCTTGATTTCCGTATTCTTAGGAATCTTGCTCGGGGCCATTGTCATGTGGATCTTCGGCTACGATGCTATCTGGGGTTATGAGGAGTTGTTCTATACAGCTTTTGGTAGCCTTCGTGGGATTGGTGAGATTTTCCGTGCCATGGGTCCTCTTATCTTGATTGGTCTGGGGTTTGCAGTTGCTAGTCGTGCAGGTTTCTTTAACGTTGGGCTTCCTGGTCAGGCACTAGCAGGTTGGATTCTTAGTGGTTGGTTTGCTTTGTCGCATCCGGACATGCCACGCCCAATGTTGATTTTAGCGACCGTAGTAATTGCTTTGATTGCAGGTGGGATTGTAGGTGCTATTCCAGGTATTCTCAGAGCTTATTTAGGTACATCAGAGGTTATCGTAACCATTATGATGAACTATATTGTTTTGTACGTAGGGAATGCCTTTATTCATTCTTTCCCAAAAGACTTTATGCAAAGTACAGACTCAACGATTCGTGTGAGTGCCAATGCCACTTATCAAACACCATGGTTATCTGAGTTAACTGGCAATTCTCGTATGAATATCGGAATCTTTTTTGCCATCATTGCTGTTGGTGTGATTTGGTTCTTGCTCAAGAAAACGACTCTCGGTTTTGAAATTCGTGCAGTTGGTCTCAATCCCCATGCCTCAGAGTACGCTGGTATTTCAGCAAAACGTACAATCATCCTATCAATGATTATCTCTGGTGCTTTGGCTGGTCTCGGTGGAGCGGTCGAAGGTCTAGGAACCTTCCAAAACGTTTACGTTCAGGGGTCATCATTAGCTATCGGATTTAACGGGATGGCAGTTAGTTTGCTTGCTGGAAATTCACCAATTGGAATCCTCTTTGCAGCCTTCTTATTTGGTGTTCTGCAAGTTGGTGCGCCAGGTATGAACGCTGCGCAAGTTCCGTCTGAGCTTGTTAGCATTGTAACAGCGTCTATTATCTTCTTTGTCAGTGTTCACTATATTATTGAACGCTTTGTCAAACCGAAAAAACAAGTTAAAGGAGGTAAGTAAGGATGTCTATTACAACATTACTCACCCTCTTGGTCTCTTCTATGCTGATTTACTCAGCACCACTTATTTTTACGAGTATCGGGGGAGTTTTCTCTGAACGTGGTGGTGTCGTTAACGTCGGTCTTGAAGGAATTATGGTTATGGGAGCCTTTTCTGGGGTTGTCTTTAACCTTGAGTTTGCAGAACAACTTGGAGCAGCGACTCCTTGGATTTCCTTGTTAGTTGCCGGTATCGTGGGAGCTATGTTCTCCCTCATCCATGCAGTCGCTACAGTTCATTTCCGTGCGGACCATGTTGTCAGTGGTACAGTATTGAACTTGATGGCTCCTGCATTAGCAGTTTTCTTGGTTAAAGTTCTTTATAACAAAGGACAAACGGATAACTTAAGCCAGACTTTTGGACGTTTTGATTTCCCTGTTTTGGCCAATATCCCAGTAATCGGCGATATCTTCTTTAAGTCAACAAGTTTGCTAGGTTATATCGCGATTGCCTTCTCATTCTTTGCATGGTTTATTCTCTTTAAGACACGTTTTGGTCTTCGCCTTCGCTCTGTTGGTGAACACCCTCAGGCAGCAGATACCTTGGGGATTAATGTATACAAGATGCGATATCTTGGGGTTATTATCTCAGGATTCCTAGGTGGAATTGGGGGAGCGATTTATGCTCAATCCATTTCAGTTAACTTCTCAGTGACAACTATTGTCGGTCCTGGATTTATCGCTCTTGCTGCGATGATCTTTGGTAAATGGAACCCAATCGGTGCTATGCTTTCTAGTCTCTTCTTTGGACTTTCACAAAGTTTGGCAGTTATCGGTTCTCAATTGCCTTTCCTACAAGGAGTGCCAGCTGTTTACCTTCAAATCGCGCCTTATGTCTTGACCATCCTTGTTTTAGCAGCCTTCTTCGGAAAAGCAGTTGCTCCTAAGGCAGATGGTATCAACTACATCAAGTCAAAATAAGCATACAAAAAAACGTCAGTTCAAACTGGCGTTTTATTTTTTAGGATTTTGATGAGTTAGGTTCAATCCCCAAGGGACGAGATTTTCAGTTTTATTTTTGATGCGTGTGATATTATCCTTGTGACGAATGATAATCAAGCTAGCAAGAGCTAAGATAATTACGATAAAAAGAAGGTCATAGCTACTCAGGATAAACCCAAATAGTGGGAAAATCAGAACTCCAATTACAGCAGCAATAGAAGCGGCAACGCTAGACAGTGAAATCATACTGCCTAGATAGAGGGTGCCAAAGAAAACGACTGCTAGGTAGAGGCAGAAGACAGGCGCAAATCCGAAAATCACCCCAGCGCTGGTTGCGACAGCCTTACCACCTTTAAAGCCTGCAAAGATAGGGAAGGTATGTCCAATTACAGCCAAAAGTCCAAATACAAGAGGTGATACACTTTGTAGGTGGAAAAGAATAGGAAGGAGAGTGGCCAAGGTTCCTTTAAAGAAGTCAATCACAAAGGTTGCCATACCCGCTTTCTTACCTAAAATTCGGAAAGTATTGGTCGTTCCAGTATTTCCAGAACCATATTCACGCAGATTTGTTTGAAAAAAGATTTGTCCAATCCAAAGACCAGACGGAATCGAACCTAGCAGATAAGCTAAAATTAATAATACAAATGTCATCATAGAACTATTATACCATGAAATGGTATAGAAAGTCAGAGAATATCCTGTGAAATTGTGACGGCTGAAAGGGAAAAGCTTTGCAAAATCCCTAGAAAACCTGTAAAATAGAAAAGATGAACAAATAGGAGGTTCCTTGTGTCAAAAAAGGAAATCAATATTAATAACTATAATGATGACGCCATTCAGGTGCTAGAAGGGTTGGATGCGGTCCGTAAACGTCCGGGGATGTATATTGGTTCGACCGACGGTGCTGGTCTCCATCACCTAGTCTGGGAAATTGTGGATAATGCAGTCGATGAAGCCTTGTCTGGATTTGGTGACCGCATTGATGTGACCATCAATAAAGACGGCAGTCTAACCGTTCAAGACCATGGTCGAGGGATGCCGACTGGGATGCACGCCATGGGAATTCCAACTGTTGAAGTTATCTTTACCATTCTCCACGCTGGAGGAAAATTCGGTCAAGGGGGTTATAAGACATCTGGAGGTCTCCACGGAGTGGGATCTTCAGTCGTTAATGCCCTATCAAGTTGGCTAGAAGTTGAAATCACCCGTGACGGTACAGTCTACAAGCAACGTTTTGAAAATGGTGGAAAACCTGTTACAACCTTGAAGAAAATTGGGACAGCACCCAAGTCTAAGACAGGTACTAAAGTCACTTTCATGCCTGACGCGACGATTTTTTCTACGACTGACTTCAAGTACAGTACCATTTCAGAGCGCCTTAATGAGTCAGCCTTTCTTTTGAAAAACGTTACCTTGTCATTGACGGACAAGCGAACAGATGAAGCAATCGAGTTCCATTATGAGAACGGGGTACAAGACTTTGTTTCTTACCTCAATGAAGACAAGGAAACCTTGACGCCAGTCCTATACTTTGAAGGCGAAGACAATGGTTTCCAAGTGGAAGTTGCCCTCCAGTACAATGATGGATTCTCAGATAACATTCTATCCTTTGTCAATAACGTTCGTACGAAAGATGGTGGAACGCACGAGACAGGACTCAAGTCAGCCATTACCAAGGTTATGAATGACTACGCGCGTAAGACTGGACTCCTCAAGGAAAAAGATAAAAACTTAGAAGGTTCAGATTATCGTGAGGGACTAGCAGCTGTTCTTTCTATTCTGGTTCCTGAAGAACACCTCCAGTTTGAAGGTCAGACCAAGGATAAACTAGGAAGCCCACTAGCTCGCCCTATTGTTGATAGCATTGTCGCAGAAAAATTAACTTTCTTCCTCATGGAAAATGGTGAACTGGCTTCTAACCTTATTCGCAAGGCTATTAAGGCACGTGATGCGCGAGAGGCAGCTCGCAAGGCGCGTGATGAAAGCCGAAATGGAAAGAAAAATAAAAAAGACAAGGGCTTGCTGTCTGGTAAATTAACGCCAGCCCAGTCTAAAAATCCTGCCAAGAACGAACTCTATTTGGTTGAGGGGGACTCTGCCGGCGGTTCTGCCAAGCAAGGTCGTGACCGTAAGTTTCAGGCTATCTTGCCTCTTCGAGGTAAGGTTATTAATACAGCCAAGGCCAAGATGGCGGATATCCTCAAAAATGAGGAAATCAACACTATGATTTATACCATCGGTGCTGGTGTGGGTGCAGACTTCTCCCTTGAAGATGCTAACTATGACAAGATTATTATCATGACCGATGCGGACACCGATGGTGCCCATATCCAAACTCTTCTTTTAACATTCTTCTACCGTTATATGCGTCCGCTAGTTGAGGCAGGCCATGTCTATATCGCCCTTCCGCCTCTGTACAAGATGTCCAAAGGCAAAGGCAAGAAAGAAGAAGTGGCCTACGCTTGGACGGACGGAGAGCTAGAAGAACTCCGTAAGCAGTTTGGCAAAGGCGCAACCCTCCAACGCTATAAAGGTCTTGGTGAGATGAATGCGGACCAACTCTGGGAAACAACCATGAATCCAGAAACTCGCACTCTTATCCGTGTTACGATCGAAGACCTAGCACGCGCTGAACGCCGTGTCAATGTCCTCATGGGAGACAAGGTCGAACCACGCCGTAAATGGATTGAGGATAATGTCAAATTTACGCTGGAAGAGAGTGGGGAGATGGTGTTTTGATATGAACAAATTCAATATTAGAAAATTCTAGTATTTGTAAATTTGGGAGAATTTAAATGTTATGTTGTAATTGTGATGAGTATAATTTTATTCTTTCTATTGAAGAATATGTTGTAAGAGAGCGTCCCAAAGAAAATATCATTGATTTTTTATTTGATGAGTATTCACAAAAATGTTTTCAGGATATTACTTGTGAAAGTTGTGGAACAAACTTAGTTAGTGGAGAAAGTTATTTTCCTAACAAAGTGGATGTCATAAATGAGGTACAGAAATATGTAATTTCTGAAATAAATTCAATGATAATTCAATGTGAAATATGTTCAGAGATTAAAGATATTTCTTATAGTATGAAGCAGTACTTTGAAGATGATGAAACTATAGATACTGAAGTCGATTCTGCAATAACATTGTCAGAGTTATTGAATGAGCAATTCAATATTGATAGTGAGTCTAAATATTTTGAATCAATTACTGAAAATATTCATTGCGGAAATTGTAAAAACGGAACTGGTAATAATTTCGAAGATAAAAAAGATTATGGTGTATTGAATTGGGATACTGAAGTTTACACAAATTATGAATTAGATGAGTTTGAAGAAAAGTTTTATGGAGAGAAATCAGCTTTACGAAAAGAGATTAGTTTGATGGCACTTAACTTCTCTATTGAGGAATTAAATGACCTAAAAAATGATTATATAAAAAATAAAATTTATATTTCGAGAAATCCTTATTTTTGTAAACTAGAAAATAGAATAAGGAAATGGTTTAAAGATGATAAATTTATCTATAAGATGAGTAAAAATAGACTTCTATATAGAACAAGAGTTGTAGATAAAGATAAAAATGTACACAAAGAAGATTTATGGGCACCACCAGCAGAATATGCGAATCAAGGGAGATTTAATGATATTGGAACAAGTGTTCTGTATTGTTCGAATGATAAGAGTATATTAGAAAAGGAGGTTCCGATAAAGGAAGATGATATAGGTATAAAGAAGCGTATATTAGTTAAAATCGTTAGCAATAGAATACTGAATTTATTTCCAATAAACTATATATTTGGAAAAGATGAAAAATTTAATGGATTAATAAGTGAAAAAGATAACGATTTTTCTGAAACTGTGATAAAAAAACATTACATTATTTGTAATATAGTGTCAGCAATCTGTTCCAAAATTGGATATGATGGCATAGTTTATAAATCAGTTAAAAGTGGAGAGTATATAAATTATGCCATTTTTAATGTTAAGGAAGATGAAGATTTAGGGATAATAGATAAACTAGAAATTACATATAATGGTTTTTGATAAAAAATAAAATTGGATAATAATGGTAATTGTTACTATTCAATACTTAAATAATAATTTATTAAAAAACTACAAAGACTGCCTCAGAATGTATAGAGAAAAAATTGACAGGTGTACTTTTAATAGTGTATGTTTTATTGTAAATTATACTACAATAAATTTCTATGAATATCTAAATATGAGACGTTAAGTAATTTATATGATTATAGTAATTGTTTCTATAGTTGGAAAAAATATAACGAAAATCTGTTAGAAGAATTAGTGGATGAGATTAAGAAACTGTCAGTGATATATTTGCAAGGAGAATATGATGAATGTCAAACAGAAAATATTAGGCAGATTGGGATTAGAAAATGATGAAGAATTACTCAATCTTCTAGATCTTAGCAATAGACTTGATAAGATTAAATTTTTCTATCCAGAATTTCAGTTCGATTCAAATAATTTGATTGAAATGACATTGGAAAATACAGGCTATTTTAAACTAATTGGAACCGATAATAAAAAAATTAGTGAAACTAATTCTTTTAGGAGGGGATGGGAAACGATTTTAAGGTCTACATCCAAGAGCAGTGAGAGTGAAGATTTAGGCAAATTAAATAAAACTCCAGAGGGTTTTCCGAAAGGAAATGTCCCTAAAGGTAGCGGTGATAATTGGTATTTTCATAGAGGACATATCTTTGCAAGGCAATTTCATAAATTTGTTCTTGGATATAAAATTTTAAATGCTCAACATCAGGATACCCAAGAAAAGTGGTCTAAAATTTCTATCGATTCTCGGGCTAAAAATCTTTTTACACAATTTTCTAGAGCAAATAAAGCGCAAGCAGAAATCGAAGAAAAAGTGCACCAGTTATTGCAAAGTGAAGAATCAGTCTATTATGAAGTAAAAGCTGTCTTTAAAGATCCAGCTGACAAATATCCTATTGGAACTGAAATATTTTATGTATCACTATCATCACACGATGAGTTCGCACACTATTTTATTCCAAACGTTGATTTTGGTTTTGATTTAGAAAACTCACAAACGGACTATGCTGATTTTTATAAGAATGGATATAGTGAAGAAAATCATAGAAAGTTTTTTGCTGATAGTGATAGAAAACATAAAAATTGGCAGATTAGTGAGAATGAATCTTGTAGTGTAAAGTCGAATGGTGGTAATTTTTCTATTAGAGAATTACCTAAGATAGCGGTAGATAATCTCATTGAAAATCTGAAAAAAAACAAAAAAATAACTACATGTAGTAAGCATGTGCAATATGGTGAACAATGGACATTTTTAGGCCAAGCATTAACTTACTTCACTTCTACAGGGACTCTGCGATTACAAGGGAAAGATTCGTCAATGTTTGAAAAGGCTAAACAATATCTTTTAGACTATCTGTCTAAGGAAGACTGACAGTACAATCTTGATATTAACTGATTCTAACAGACTAAATTGGAAAAGAAAGAAGAGTAATATGTAAAACAATTCGATAAAAAATCTGATTGATCATTTCTGTTATTTTATAGTCATATTCTTTTCAAAACTAATATAAATAAAAATTAGCAGGTATTTCCATGAGAACTGAAACCGAAATGATAGATTTAATTTTTCAAACCGCAAAAGCGCTAAAAGTAAACGCTGTCGCCATGTCTGGTTCACGGACAAATCCAAAAGCACCAAAAGATGAGTTTCAGGATTACGACGTGGTCTATGTCGTGGACGACTTAGATAATCTGACGAGTGACCTTTCTTGGTTAGACCAGTTTGGCACTCGTATCATTGAGCAGCATAATGTCCTAGGCAACCGTCGACTTTATCTTATGCTTTTTGAAGATGGCAATCGGATTGATTTAACCCTCTGCTCCAAAGACCACATCCAAGAGTGGGTGGATAGCGAAGCTGATTATACAGTTTTGAAAGATGAGAAAGGCTTGTTTGAGTCCTATACTACAAGTCCTAAACGTTACTGGACGAATCCATCTAGTGCGATAGAGTTTGAAAAAGCCTGCAATGAATTTTGGTGGGTGTCAGCCTACGTAGTCAAGGGAATCTGTCGCAAGCAAGTCTTCTATGCGACTGATCATCTCTACGGCATTTGTCACCAAGAACTCTTGAAGGTATTGGCTTGGCAGGTAGCAAGTGATAGGGGGACGGTTGATGTTGGCAAGAACTACAAGTACCTCTTTAGCTACTTGCCTGCTGAGAAAGAGAAGGAATTCTCAAATCTACTTGATTTTTCAAGTAGTGACAAAATCACTCAATCTTTGTTTGCTACGATGCAACTTTTCCACAGAGAAGCGCAAATCCTTGCCAAAAATATGAGCTTTGACTATGATATGGAAGTAGCTGAGAAGATGATTGAGTATGCTGAGGAGAGGTTGAAATAGTATGTTGAATTATGTGTTTGCTATATTTTTTATGGGATTCCCAGGAGTACAAATTTTAGTATTGGTGTCCTCAATCTTTCTAGCTATTAAAAGAAATAAGTTACATAAAAGGGTGTATGGATTATTTTTCCCGATTATTATAACGATGTGTAATATTTGGCTTATTTCAATAGATCGAACAGAGCTTTTTGATGATGCTTTAAGATTTTCTTTCTTTCTAATTTCTTTTTGTTTACCTATGCTTATTTCTTCCACGCTCTATCACTCAATACGCTTATATTATTTATACAAATCAATCAAGTGGAGAGTCTTCCCTATAAGTATCTGTTATTTATTCGGTTTAATTTTTCATTATCTTAATACAATGCATTGGGAGGAGCTATTTCGAGAGCAAAAGTTTGTATTTGATATCTTGCTGATATCAACTGCTATAATTTCTTATTTACCTTGTCTATATTTGTACGTACTTCAAAGAAGAAAGAACGATCCATAGGGAATAGATGCTTTTGGTTAATCTAAATAAGTGTTTGTGAATGACTTAAATAGTATCTAAAAATATTTTTCTCAAGTACCAATTTTAATGTAAAAACCACTCTACATTCTTTGAAAGGAGTTGAACACGCCCTATATGTCTAACATTCAAAACATGTCCTTAGAGGACATCATGGGAGAGCGCTTTGGTCGCTACTCCAAGTACATCATTCAAGACCGGGCTTTGCCAGACATTCGGGATGGATTGAAGCCGGTTCAGCGCCGTATTCTTTATTCTATGAATAAGGATGGAAATACCTTTGACAAGAGCTACCGTAAGTCGGCCAAGTCTGTCGGTAACATCATGGGGAATTTTCACCCACACGGGGATTCTTCTATCTATGATGCTATGGTTCGTATGTCTCAGGACTGGAAGAACCGTGAGATTCTAGTTGAAATGCACGGTAATAATGGTTCTATGGACGGAGATCCGCCTGCGGCTATGCGTTATACCGAGGCTCGTTTGTCTGAGATTGCTGGTTATCTTCTTCAGGATATCGAGAAAAAGATCGTTCCTTTTGCATGGAACTTTGACGATACCGAGAAAGAGCCGACAGTCCTGCCAGCAGCCTTTCCAAACCTTTTGGTTAATGGATCGACTGGGATTTCGGCTGGATATGCCACAGATATTCCACCGCATAATTTGGCTGAGGTTATCGATGCGACAGTTTACATGATTGACCACCCAACAGCCAAGGTGGACAAGCTCATGGAATTCTTACCTGGGCCGGACTTCCCTACAGGGTCTATCATCCAAGGGCGTGACGAAATCAAGAAAGCCTATGAAACTGGGAAAGGGCGCGTCGTTGTTCGTTCTAAGACGGAGATTGAAAAGCTAAAAGGTGGTAAGGAGCAAATCGTTATCACTGAGATTCCTTATGAAATCAATAAAGCCAATCTCGTCAAGAAAATCGATGATGTTCGTGTCAATAACAAGGTGGCAGGTATTGCTGAGATTCGTGATGAGTCTGACCGTGACGGTCTTCGCATCGCTATCGAACTTAAGAAAGATGCGAATACCGAGCTTGTCCTCAACTATCTCTTCAAATATACTGACCTACAAATCAACTACAACTTTAACATGGTGGCGATTGACAATTTCACGCCTCGTCAGGTCGGAATTGTCCCAATTTTGTCTAGCTACATCGCCCACCGTCGTGAAGTGATTTTGGCACGTTCCCGTTTTGATAAGGAAAAGGCTGAGAAACGTCTCCATATCGTTGAAGGTTTGATTCGCGTGATTTCGATTTTGGACGAAGTCATTGCCCTTATTCGTGCTTCTGAAAACAAGGCTGACGCCAAGGAAAACCTCAAGGTTAGCTATGATTTTACAGAAGAGCAGGCTGAAGCTATTGTAACCTTGCAACTTTACCGCTTGACCAATACAGATGTGGTTGTCTTGCAGGAAGAAGAAGCAGAACTTCGTGAGAAAATTGCCATGCTTGCGGCGATCATCGGTGATGAACGAACTATGTACAATCTCATGAAGAAAGAGCTTCGTGAGGTCAAGAAGAAATTTGCGACACCACGTTTGAGTACTTTGGAAGATACAGCAAAAGTGATTGAGATTGATACAGCTAGTCTTATTGCTGAAGAAGATACTTACGTCAGCGTGACCAAGGCAGGTTACATCAAGCGTACCAGTCCTCGTTCCTTTGCAGCTTCCACTCTGGAAGAAATTGGCAAACGTGATGATGATCGTCTGATCTTTGTTCAAGCTGCCAAGACAACCCAGCACCTCTTGATGTTCACGACTCTTGGAAATGTCATTTATCGACCAATCCATGAATTAGCAGATATTCGCTGGAAAGATATCGGAGAGCATCTGAGCCAGACCATTACAAACTTTGAAACTAACGAAGAAATTCTCTATGCAGAAGTTGTGGATCAGTTTGATGATGCGACAACCTACTTTGCAGCAACTCGCCTCGGTCAAATCAAGCGTGTAGAACGCAAAGAATTCTCTCCATGGCGGACCTACAAGTCTAAGTCTGTCAAGTATGCTAAGCTCAAAGATGAGACAGACCAGATTATAGCGGTGGCTCCAATTAAACTGGATGATGTACTCTTGATTAGCCAAAACGGTTATTCCCTTCGTTTCAATATCGAAGAGGTTCCGGTTGTTGGTGCCAAGGCTGCAGGCGTCAAGGCTATGAACCTGAAAACAGATGATGCGCTTCAGGCTGCCTTCATCTGTAATACCTCATCCTTCTATCTCTTGACCCAACGTGGTAGCTTAAAACGCGTCTCCATTGAGGAAATTCCAGCGACCAGCCGTGCCAAACGAGGCCTACAAGTCTTGCGTGAGTTGAAAAACAAACCGCACCGTGTCTTCTTGGCTGGAGCAGTTGCAGAGCGAGGATTCGTTGGTGATCTCTTTAGTACAGAAATGGAAGAAAACGACCAAACGCTGCTTGTCCAATCTAACAAGGGAACAATCTATGAGAGTCGCTTGCAAGACTTGAACCTGTCAGAACGCACTAGCAATGGAAGCTTTATCTCAGATACCATTTCAGATGAGGAAGTTTTTGATGCTTACATCAAAGAAGTCTTTAAAGAGGACAAAACAAATTCGTAAAAAGAATCAGTCCAGAGGGCTGATTTCTTTTATGTTGAAAAAATTTTCAGAAAATTACAAATAATGCTTGAAATTTTACTAGAAAAGTGTAGAATAGAACACATAGTTTGAATAGTATAAAGGAGAAACACATGACAGTTGCAATTGATTGGGAAAACCTTGGATTTTCTTATATGAAATTACCTTATCGCTATATCGCTCACTACAAAAATGGTCAATGGGATCAAGGAGAATTAACAGAGGATGCAACCTTGCATATTTCAGAGTCTTCTCCAAGTCTCCACTATGGACAGCAAGCATTTGAAGGTTTGAAAGCCTATCGTACGAAGGATGGTAGTATTCAACTTTTCCGTCCTGATGAAAATGCCAAGCGTCTGCAACGTACCTGCGACCGTCTCTTGATGCCCCAAGTACCAACAGAAATGTTCGTAGAAGCTTGTAAAGCAGTTGTGCGTGCAAATGAAGAATACGTACCACCATATGGAACAGGTGGAACCCTTTATCTTCGTCCACTTTTGATTGGTGTTGGAGATATTATCGGGGTAAAACCAGCAGAAGAGTATATTTTCACAATCTTTGCTATGCCGGTTGGTAACTATTTTAAAGGTGGTTTAGTTCCAACCAACTTCTTGATTCAGGATGAATACGATCGTGCAGCTCCACATGGTACAGGTGCGGCCAAGGTAGGTGGAAACTATGCTGCTAGTCTTCTACCAGGTAAAATGGCAAAATCACGTCAATTTTCAGATGTTATCTACCTAGATCCAGCTACCCATACCAAGATTGAGGAAGTCGGATCAGCCAACTTCTTTGGAATCACGGCTGACAATGAATTTGTTACGCCATTGAGTCCATCCATCTTACCATCTATTACCAAGTACTCTTTGCTTTACTTGGCAGAACACCGCTTGGGCTTGATACCGGTTGAAGGTGATGTTCCGATTGACAATCTGGATTGTTTTATAGAGGCAGGTGCTTGTGGAACAGCAGCAGTTATCTCCCCAATTGGCGGGGTTCAACATGGCGATGATTTCCATGTTTTTTATAGTGAAACAGAAGTAGGTCCTGTAACACGGAAACTCTATGACGAATTAACTGGTATCCAATTTGGTGATGTTGAAGCACCAGAGGGATGGATTGTCAAAGTGGACTAAATGACACAAAATAAAGAGAAACTCCATACAGTTGTAAGGGCTGAAATGGAGTTTTTTCTTGCTAGTTTGCGCATTTTCTTGTACAATAGAAAAAGTGAAAAGAGGTAAAGTATGAGTAAAAAAGATAAGAAAATTGAAATTCAATTAACAGATGCAAAAGTGACTGTTGGAAAAGATAGTTATGAAGGATACGTTTTGACGATCGGGAAAAAGGTTATTGGGGAAATTGCCGAATTAGATAGCCAATTTGCCATCATAAAGAATGGAAATGTCGATAGTTTTTATAAAAAACTTGAAAAAGCTGTGGAAATTTTGATTGAAAACTATAATTTGACAAAATAATACTTGTTTTATTGAAAATTTCATGATATAATAGTTCTCGTTAAACATTGGAGAGATAGCGAAGAGGCTAAACGCGGCGGACTGTAAATCCGCTCCTTCGGGTTCGGGGGTTCGAATCCCTCTCTCTCCATTCATCAATGGGGTATAGCCAAGCGGTAAGGCAAGGGACTTTGACTCCCTCATGCGTTGGTTCGAATCCAGCTACCCCAGTTCTTAGGTAATAAATTCAAGATAAAAAGAAAAATATCTTAGGGTATTTTATTTTTATAATTGAAAGACGTGAACGATATGAACATGTCTTTGCGGGTGCTTAGGAAAAAAATTATAAGTATGTCAAGTTTGGAAAAACTTGATTGTTGGAGGATTTTTTAGATGAACGAATTTGAAGATTTGCTAAATAGCGTTAGCCAAGTTGAGCCTGGTGATGTTGTTAGTGCTGAAGTATTGACAGTTGATGCGACTCAAGCTAACGTTGCAATCTCTGGGACTGGTGTTGAAGGTGTCTTGACTCTTCGCGAATTGACAAACGATCGCGATGCAGATATCAATGACTTTGTGAAAGTAGGAGAAGTATTGGATGTTCTTGTACTTCGTCAAGTAGTTGGTAAAGATACTGATACAGTTACATACCTTGTATCTAAAAAACGCCTTGAAGCTCGCAAAGCATGGGACAAACTTGTAGGACGCGAAGAAGAAGTTGTTACTGTTAAAGGAACTCGTGCCGTTAAAGGTGGACTTTCAGTAGAATTTGAAGGTGTTCGTGGATTCATCCCAGCTTCAATGTTGGATACTCGTTTCGTACGTAACACTGAGCGTTTCGTAGGTCAAGAATTTGATGCTAAAATCAAAGAAGTTGATCCTAAAGAAAACCGCTTCATCCTTTCACGTCGTGAAGTTGTTGAAGCAGCTACTGCAGCGGCTCGTGCTGAAGTATTCGGTAAATTGGCTGTTGGTGATGTCGTAACTGGTAAAGTTGCTCGTATCACTAGCTTTGGTGCTTTCATCGACCTTGGTGGTGTTGACGGATTGGTTCACTTGACTGAATTGTCACACGAACGTAACGTATCACCTAAATCAGTTGTAACTGTTGGTGAAGAAATCGAAGTGAAGATCCTTGATCTTAACGAAGAAGAAGGACGCGTATCACTTTCACTTAAAGCAACAACACCTGGACCATGGGATGGCGTTGAGCAAAAATTGGCTAAAGGTGATGTAGTAGAAGGAACAGTTAAACGTTTGACTGATTTCGGTGCATTTGTTGAAGTGTTGCCAGGTATCGATGGACTTGTTCACGTATCTCAAATTTCACACAAACGTATCGAAAATCCAAAAGAAGCTCTTACTGTTGGTCAAGAAGTTACTGTTAAAGTCCTTGATGTTAACGCTGACGCAGAACGTGTATCACTTTCTATCAAAGCTCTTGAAGAACGTCCAGCTCAAGAAGAAGGACAAAAAGAAGAAAAACGCGCTGCTCGTCCACGTCGTCCAAAACGTCAAGAAAAACGTGATTTCGAACTTCCAGAAACACAAACAGGATTCTCAATGGCTGACTTGTTCGGTGATATCGAACTTTAATCAAATTGATTATCGCAAAATCCTTTGTTTAAAACAAGGGATTTTTCTTTTGTCTCTTTCTCATTTTTGATATAATAGTTCTATGTTAGATTCAGAAAAACAATCACAATATCAATTGTTAAATGAGGAACTCTCTTACTTACTAGAAGGCGAGATCAATGTTCTTGCCAATCTTTCAAATGCTAGTGCCCTCCTAAAATCTCGCTTCCCCAATACTGTATTCTCAGGTTTTTATCTGTTTGATGGAAGTGAGTTGGTTTTAGGTCCTTTTCAGGGTGGAGTTTCTTGCATTCGCATTCCACTTGGAAAAGGCGTGTGTGGAGAAGCCGCTGAGTTTCAGGAGACTGTTTTAGTTGGCGATGTGAGCACCTATCCAAACTACATTTCTTGTGATAGTATGGCAAAGAGTGAAATCGTAGTTCCTATGCTTAAGAATGGGAGATTAGTTGGAGTCTTAGACTTGGATTCTTCTCTGATTGATGATTACAATGCTATTGATCGTGATTACTTGGAACAATTTGTCGCTATTTTGCTTGAGAAGACAGAATGGGACTTTACAATGTTTGAGGAGAAAGCCTAATGTATCAAGCACTTTATCGAAAATATAGAAGCCAGACTTTTTCACAACTGGTAGGACAAGAGGTTGTGGCAAAAACTCTAAGACAAGCGGTTGAGCAGGAAAAGATTAGTCACGCTTATCTTTTCTCAGGTCCTCGTGGAACTGGGAAAACCAGTGTGGCTAAGATTTTTGCCAAGGCTATGAACTGTCCGAACCAAGTGGACGGAGAACCATGTAATAACTGCTATATCTGTCAGGCTGTGACAGAAGGTAACTTAGAAGATGTTATCGAAATGGATGCGGCTTCGAATAACGGAGTTGATGAAATCCGAGAAATTCGTGATAAATCCACCTATGCTCCTAGTTTGGCACGTTATAAGGTCTACATTATCGACGAGGTTCATATGCTGTCTACGGGAGCCTTTAATGCGCTTTTGAAGACGCTTGAAGAGCCGACTCAGAATGTCGTCTTTATTTTGGCAACTACTGAATTGCACAAGATTCCAGCAACCATTTTATCTCGTGTTCAACGTTTTGAGTTTAAATCGATTCGAACGCAAGATATTAAGGACCATATCCAAACTATTTTGTCAAAAGAGAATATCAGTTCTGAACCAGAGGCTGTGGAAATAATTGCTAGACGGGCTGAAGGTGGAATGCGGGATGCCTTGTCTATTCTGGATCAAGCCTTGAGTTTGACGCAAGGGAATGCTTTAACGACAGCTATTTCTGAGGAGATTACAGGCACTATTAGTCTTTCAGCTCTAGATGACTATGTGGCCGCCTTGGCCCAACAGGATGTCCCAAAAGCACTCGATTCTTTGAATCTTTTGTTTGAAAATGGCAAGAGCATGACTCGTTTTGTGACGGATCTCTTGCAGTATTTGCGGGATCTACTGGTTGTTCAGACAGGTGGCGAAAATACTCATCATAGTCCAGTTTTTATGGCCAATCTAGCTCTTTCTCAGGAAAGTCTCTTTGAAATGATTCGAATAGCGACAGTGAGTTTAGCAGATATGAAGGCCAGCTTGCAACCCAAGATTTACGCTGAGATGATGACCATTCGTTTAGCTGAGATTAAGCCTGAATCTGCGGTTTCAGGAGCTGTTGAAAGTGAAATTTCTGCGCTGAGACAGGAAGTCGCTCGTCTCAAACAAGAACTTGCCAATGTTGGAACAGCGCCTAAACAAGTGGCACCAGTTCCTAGTCGTCCAGCCACTTCCAAGACAGTCTATCGAGTAGATCGTAATAAAGTTCAGTCTATTCTGCAAGAAGCTGTCGAAAATCCTGATTTGGCGCGACAAAACTTGATTCGCCTACAGAACGCATGGGGAGAAGTGATCGAAAGCTTAGCTGGTCCAGATAAGGCTCTTCTCGTTGGTTCTCAGCCAGTTGCAGCCAACGAACACCATGCTATTTTAGCCTTTGAGTCTAATTTCAATGCTGGTCAAACCATGAAAAGGGACAACCTCAATACCATGTTTGGCAATATTCTCAGCCAAGCAGCTGGATTTTCCCCTGAGATTCTGGCTATTTCCCTAGAGGAATGGAAAGAGGTTCGAGCAGCATTTTCAGCTAAAAACAAGTCTTCTCAAGCCGAGCAAGAGGTTGAAGAAGAGAGCCTGATTCCAGAAGGATTCGAATTTCTGGCTGATAAAGTCATGGTCGAAGAAGACTAAAAGTGGATTTCATGGTACAATAATCCTATGAATAGACAACAATTTATCATAATAGCATTATTCACGGCTGCTGAGACTTATTTTTTCAATGAATCTTTGATGACTGGTCGCTATGTTATGGCAGCTTTTTGGGCCATTCTACTCTTTCGAAATTTTAGGTTAAGTTACGTGATGGGGAAAATTGTAGACGCTATTGATCAACACTTAAACCGCAAGGATTAGCCCCCAGCTTCTAGACAAAATCAAAGCCTTTTGGGCTTTTTTTTGTTATACTAGTAGAGTATATTTATTGACCTTTTGTCCTATTTTTTAGGGATTGTAAGCAATTTCCTAAAGTATTGAGCAAAATGTTTGAAAAAGAAAGGAACTATCATGTCAGTATTAGAGATCAAAGATCTTCACGTTGAGATTGAAGGAAAAGAAATTTTAAAAGGAGTCAATCTGACTCTGAAAACAGGAGAAATCGCAGCTATCATGGGACCAAATGGTACTGGTAAATCGACTCTTTCTGCAGCTATTATGGGGAACCCTAACTATGAGGTTACCAAAGGTGAGGTCTTGTTTGATGGCGTAAACATCCTTGAGTTGGAAGTGGATGAGCGCGCTCGTATGGGACTTTTCCTTGCTATGCAATACCCATCAGAAATTCCTGGAATTACCAACGCTGAGTTTCTTCGTGCAGCCATGAATGCTGGCAAAGAAGATGATGAAAAGATTTCAGTTCGTGAATTTATCACTAAACTAGACGAGAAAATGGAATTGCTCAACATGAAAGAAGAAATGGCAGAGCGTTACCTCAACGAAGGTTTCTCAGGTGGTGAGAAAAAACGCAATGAAATTCTTCAACTCTTGATGTTGGAACCAACTTTTGCCCTTTTGGATGAGATTGACTCAGGTCTTGATATTGACGCCCTTAAAGTTGTATCGAAGGGTGTCAATGCCATGCGTGGTGAAGGCTTTGGGGCTATGATCATCACTCACTACCAACGTCTCTTGAACTACATCACACCAGACGTGGTACACGTAATGATGGAAGGTCGTGTGGTCCTTTCTGGTGGTCCAGAATTGGCTGCCCGTTTGGAGCGTGAAGGATACGCAAAACTAGCTGAAGAACTTGGCTACGACTACAAGGAAGAATTGTAATTCCCTCGTATCTTTTAGGAGAAGTAAATGTCTAAAGAAACTATTAAACTTTTTTCAGAAATGCACGCTGAACCAAGCTGGTTGGCTGACCTCCGTCAAAAAGCTTTTGATAAGATTGAGAGTTTGGAATTACCAGTCATTGAGCGTGTCAAATTTCACCGTTGGAATCTGGGAGATAGAACCATCACAGAAAGTGAACCTTCAGCAAATGTTCCTGACTTCACGGCTCTAGATAATCACTTGAAGTTGGTGCAAGTAGGAACGCAGACTGTTTTTGAACAAACTCCAGTTGAATTGGCTGAACAAGGAGTAATCTTTACAGACTTCCACTCAGCTTTAGAAGAAATTCCCGAACTTATCGAGGAATTCTTCATGTCATCTGTTAAGTATGACGATGACAAGTTGGCAGCCTACCATACAGCTTACTTTAACAGTGGTGCTGTTCTTTATATTCCAGATAATGTTGAGATTACAGAGCCAATCGAAGGAATTTTCTACCAAGACAGTGATAGCGATGTGCCATTTAACAAGCATATTATGATTATCGCTGGTAAAAATTCTAAAATAAGCTATCTTGAACGTCTAGAGTCACGAGGTGGAGGTAGTGCAAAAGCAACTGCCAATATCACGGTCGAAGTGATTGCTCGTTCTGGTGCGCAAGTGAAGTTTGCTGCTATTGACCGTTTAGGTGAAAATGTCACTGCCTACATTAGCCGTCGTGGTAAACTAGGCAACGATGCAAGCATTGACTGGGCGATTGGTGTCATGAATGAAGGAAATGTCGTTGCGGACTTTGATAGCGATTTGATTGGAAATGGTAGCCATGCTGACCTGAAAGTGGTAGCTCTTTCAAGTGGCCGTCAGGTGCAAGGGATTGACACTCGTGTGACTAACTATGGTTGCAACTCTATCGGAAATATCCTCCAGCATGGGGTTATCCTTGAAAAAGCAACCTTGACCTTCAACGGTATCGGTCACATCATCAAGGGTGCTAAGGGAGCAGATGCGCAACAAGAGAGTCGTGTTCTCATGCTTTCAGACCAAGCACGTTCAGATGCCAACCCAATCCTTTTGATTGATGAAAATGACGTAACTGCAGGTCACGCAGCCTCTATCGGTCAGGTGGATCCAGAAGATATGTACTACCTCATGAGCCGTGGCTTGGATAAGGCGACTGCTGAGCGTTTGGTTGTTCGCGGTTTCCTTGGCTCCGTAATTGTTGAGATTCCAGTCAAAGAAGTTCGTGATGAAATGATTGCAACTATCGAAGAAAAATTGTCAAAACGCTAAGGGGAAGCCTATGTTAGATGTAGAAGCGATTCGCAAGGATTTTCCAATTTTAGACCAGATTGTCAACGATGAACCTCTGGTCTATCTGGACAATGCCGCGACGACACAAAAACCACTAGCAGTTCTGGAAACAATCAACCGCTACTATGAGCAGGACAATGCCAATGTTCACCGTGGTGTTCATACCTTGGCTGAGCGAGCAACAGCATCCTATGAAGCCGCTCGTGAAACCATTCGTAAGTTTATCAATGCAGGCTCTACAAAGGAAGTTCTCTTTACCAGAGGAACGACAACCAGTCTTAACTGGGTAGCTCGCTTTGCTGAGGAAGTTCTGACTGAGGGTGACCAAGTCTTGATTTCTGTCATGGAACATCATTCCAATATCATTCCATGGCAGGAGGCTTGTCGAAAGACTGGGGCAGAGCTTGTTTATGTCTATCTCAAGGACGGAGCCCTCGATATGGATGATTTGAGTTCTAAACTGAATGACAAAGTTAAATTTGTCTCCCTAGCTCACTCCTCCAATGTTCTTGGTGTGGTCAATCCTATCAAGGAAATCACTCAAATGGCTCATGAAGTTGGAGCCATCATGGTAGTGGATGGAGCTCAATCTACGCCTCATATGAAGATTGATGTTCAGGACTTGGATGTGGACTTCTTTGCCTTTTCAGGTCACAAGATGGCTGGTCCGACTGGTATCGGTGTGCTTTATGGCAAAGAAAAGTATCTTGAGCAAATGTCACCAGTTGAATTTGGTGGTGAGATGATTGATTTCGTCTACGAACAATCTGCTAGTTGGAAGGAATTGCCTTGGAAATTTGAGGCTGGGACACCCAATATGGCAGGAGCTATTGGACTTGCAGCTGCAGTGGATTATCTAGAAAACATTGGCATGGATGCGATTGAAGCTCATGAACAGGAACTGATTGCATACGTCTTTCCAAAATTGCAGGCTATTGAAGGTTTGACTATTTATGGTTCGCAGGATTTGGCTCAACGTTCAGGTGTTATTGCCTTTAACCTAGGTGATCTTCATCCCCATGACCTAGCTACAGCACTGGATTATGAAGGAGTGGCTGTTCGCGCTGGTCATCATTGCGCCCAACCTTTGCTCCAATATTTGGAAGTCCCAGCAACAGCTCGTGCAAGTTTTTATATCTACAATACTAAGGCGGATTGTGACAAACTAGTTGATGCCTTACAAAAGACAAAGGAGTTTTTCAATGGCACTTTCTAAACTAGATAGCCTTTATATGGCAGTGGTGGCAGACCATTCGAAAAATCCACATCACCAAGGGAAGCTGGAAGATGCTGAGCAAATCAGCCTCAATAATCCAACCTGTGGGGATGTCATCAACCTCTCTGTCAAGTTTGACACAGAGGACCGTTTGGAAGATATTGCTTTTCTAAATTCAGGATGCACGATTTCAACTGCTTCTGCTAGTATGATGACAGATGCCGTTTTAGGGAAGACCAAGCAAGAAATTCTAGAACTTGCAACCATCTTTTCTGAAATGGTTCAAGGGCAAAAAGATGATCGTCAAGACCAACTCGGGGATGGCGCCTTCTTGTCAGGTGTTGCCAAATTCCCGCAACGGATCAAATGTGCGACTCTGGCTTGGAATGCCCTTAAGAAAACAATTGAAGATCAAGAGAACAAGTAAGACAAGTTTCTTTTGTCTTATTAAGTCAGTAGAAATGAAGAATGAAAGAAAGGATATTATGGCTGAAGAAAGAGTAGAACCAAAACCAATTGATCTTGGTGAATATAAATTTGGTTTCCATGATGATGTAGAGCCTGTCCTATCGACAGGAAAAGGACTCAACGAAGGTGTCATTCGTGAACTATCAGCTGCTAAGGGAGAACCTGAGTGGATGTTAGAATTCCGTTTGAAGTCTTATGAAACCTTTAAAAAAATGCCCATGCAAACTTGGGGAGCAGACTTGTCAGAGATTGACTTTGATGATTTGATCTACTACCAAAAACCATCTGACAAACCAGCCCGTTCTTGGGATGATGTACCTGAAAAGATTAAAGAAACCTTTGAACGTATCGGTATTCCAGAAGCTGAACGTGCTTATCTAGCAGGAGTCTCTGCCCAGTACGAGTCGGAAGTGGTTTACCATAACATGAAAGAAGAATTTGAGAAGTTAGGTATTATCTTTACAGATACGGATTCTGCCCTCAAGGAATACCCAGACTTGTTTAAACAATACTTTGCTAAGTTGGTACCGCCGACAGATAACAAGTTGGCAGCCCTCAACTCAGCAGTATGGTCGGGTGGAACTTTTATCTACGTACCAAAAGGTGTCAAGGTTGATATTCCGCTTCAAACTTATTTCCGTATCAACAACGAAAATACAGGTCAGTTTGAACGTACCTTGATTATCGTTGACGAGGGAGCAAGTGTCCAC
The DNA here is from genome assembly GCF_003943905.1 of Streptococcus mitis. GTDB lineage: Bacteria > Bacillota > Bacilli > Lactobacillales > Streptococcaceae > Streptococcus > Streptococcus mitis_BC. Next base: position 419,325 of record NZ_RJNS01000001.1, on the reverse strand, counting down.
TACGTAGAAGGATGTACAGCACCAACTTATTCAAGCAATAGCTTGCACGCTGCCATTGTAGAAATTTTCGCTTTGGACGGAGCTTATATGCGTTATACGACTATTCAGAACTGGTCTGATAATGTCTATAACTTGGTAACGAAACGTGCCAAAGCCTTGAAAGATGCTACTGTTGAGTGGATTGATGGAAACTTGGGTGCCAAAACAACCATGAAATACCCATCTGTTTATCTAGATGGAGAAGGAGCGCGTGGTACCATGCTCTCTATCGCCTTTGCCAATGCTGGGCAACACCAAGACACGGGTGCCAAGATGATCCACAACGCACCGCATACAAGCTCGTCTATCGTTTCTAAATCCATCGCTAAAGGCGGAGGGAAGGTTGACTACCGTGGACAAGTAACCTTTAACAAGAACTCTAAGAAATCTGTTTCTCACATCGAGTGTGATACCATTATCATGGATGACTTATCAGCGTCAGATACCATTCCTTTTAATGAAATTCACAACTCACAAGTTGCTTTGGAGCACGAAGCCAAAGTATCTAAGATTTCAGAAGAACAACTATACTACCTCATGAGTCGTGGTTTGTCAGAATCTGAAGCTACTGAGATGATCGTTATGGGATTTGTCGAACCCTTCACAAAAGAACTTCCAATGGAATACGCAGTTGAGCTGAACCGCTTGATTAGCTATGAAATGGAAGGGTCTGTTGGGTAAGAATATGCAAAATCTGAACAGGAATCCTTCCTGTTCAGATTTTTTTCAAAAAAGAACCTAATAAATATTCACAAAAGTGCTTTTATATGGTAAAATAAAACAATTACATTTAGTGGAGATGAAGTATGAATATTTTTAGAACCAAGGATGTTAGTCTGAGACAGACAGAGATGCGTCGCCATTTGAAATTGTGGGATTTGATTCTATTGGGAATCGGTGCCATGGTAGGGACGGGGATTTTCACCATTACAGGAACAGCAGCGGCTACTCTAGCTGGTCCCTCACTAGTGATTTCCATTGTGATTTCTGCCTTATGTGTTTCTTTATCAGCTCTCTTTTTTGCAGAATTTGCCTCTCGTGTACCTGCAACTGGAGGTACTTATAGTTATCTCTATGCGATTTTAGGAGAATTGCCAGCCTGGATTGCTGGCTGGTTGACCATCATGGAATTCATGACAGCTGTTTCAGGTGTGGCGTCTGGCTGGGCAGCTTACTTTAAGGGCTTACTCAGTGATTATGGTATCTCCATGCCCCAAGCCTTAAATGGCACCTTCAACCCTGAACAAGGGACCTATATCGACCTTCTACCTATTTTGGTGCTGACCTTGGTAACAGGATTGGTTTTATTAAATTCCAAGGCAGCCTTACGCTTTAATTCGCTTCTAGTAATCTTGAAATTCTCTGCTCTAGCCTTATTTATCCTAGTTGGTATTTGGTACATCAAACCTGAAAATTGGTCGAATTTTGCTCCTTTTGGCTTTGGCCAGATTTATGGAGGAAGCACTGGGATTATGGCAGGTGCATCTTTGATGTTCTTTGGATTTCTCGGATTTGAGTCTATTTCCATGGCAGTTGATGAAATCCAAAGCCCGCAAAAAAATATTCCTCGTGGAATTGTCCTTTCTCTGACAATCGTCACCATTCTCTATGCCTTGGTAACCTTAGTATTGACAGGGATTGTTCACTACAGTAAGCTCAATGTGGACGATGCAGTAGCATTTTCATTACGGAGTATTGGTATCGGTTGGGCAGCTAACTATGTTTCGCTTGTAGCCATTCTAACCCTGATAACGGTATGTATTTCCATGACTTATGCTTTGTCTCGAATGATATATAGCTTAGCACGTGATGGACTTTTACCTCAAAGTTTCAAACAACTAAGCAAGACCAGTCGCGTTCCCAAAAATGCGACCCTCTTAACAGGAGTTGTTTCAGCCCTTGCTGCCGGAGTGTTTCCTCTAGCCAGTATTGCAGCCTTCCTAAATATCTGTACGCTAGCTTATCTCATTTTACTAGCCTACGGAATAATAAAACTCAGAAAAGATAAGGGTATGCCCCAAAAAGGAGAGTTTAAAACTCCTTTGGTGCCACTTTTGCCAATCCTTTCCATCCTTATCTGTGTTTCCTTTATGCTTCAATATAGTCTAGATACCTGGATTGCCTTTGGCATTGCTCTTGTAGTTGGTCTAGTCATCTACTTTACTTATGGTTATCATCATTCAACCCTCACAGAAGAAAAATAAAAGCTGGGAATTCCCAGCTTTTTTAATCTTTCACATAAGTAAATCCTTCACCCAGAATTTCATGAGCCTCAGTGATGGTTATAAAGGCTTGAGGGTCGATTTTGTGAATCATATCTTTCATTTTTACGATTTCGTTTCGACCGACGATACAGTAGATAATTTTTAAATCCTTTTTGCTGTAGTATCCTTGACCAGATATAAAGGTAACGCCACGGCCAAGTTCCTCATTAATCTTATCAGCCAGTTGGTCAGGATATTGAGTAATGATGATAAATCCTTTGCCAGCGTAACCCCCTTCGCCAATAAGGTCAATAACGCGAGCGATGATAAAGTCAAACAAGAGGGTATAGGTAACTAGACGAAGATCCTGGAAGATAATCAAAATCAACATTAGGATAAAAAAGTCAATCCCAAAGAGCAATTTCCCAATCGAAATATTGGTGTATTTGTTGAGGATACGGGCAACGATATCAGAACCACCAGTGGTTCCACCAGCATTAAAGATAATTCCTAAACCAACCCCCAGTAAGACTCCTGAGACCAAAGCGACAATGATGAGATCCCCTTGCAAGTCGATGTGCAAAGGAATACGCTCAAAAATTGCTAGCCAAACGGAAAGTGAAATAGATCCTAAAAGACTGGAGTAGAGGGTCTTAGGTCCAAATATTTTCCAAGCTAGGATAAATAAAGGGATATTAATCAAGAGATTCATCAATGAGACAGGGATTTTAAAAAGATAGTAGGTAATCAAGGTGATACCTGTCGCCCCTCCCTCAAATAGATGATAAGGAACAACAAAGTAGGTGAGACCAAAGGCATAGATAGCTGCTCCAAATATAATCGTAATAATCGGTTGAACTTTTCGAATCATAGCTGTTCCTCGCTTTTCTATAGATAGATTATACCAAAAATTCAGTTTTTTTAATTGGATTACTTATGATTTTTTATCATTTTTTTGATATAATAAGAGTGAAAAATCCCAATCCTATTGAGAAGAATAGAAAGATTGAACTTATGACACAAGTAAAAATTGTAACGGACTCTTCTGTTACTATCGAACCAGAAGTAGTTAAAGAATTAAATATCACTATTGTCCCCTTATCAGTTATGATTGATGGCGTACTCTACTCAGATGCTGATCTAAAAGAGGGGGAATTCCTTCATCTCATGCAACAAAGCAAGAATCTCCCTAAAACGAGTCAACCACCTGTGGGAGTGTTTGCTGAAGTCTTTGAAGAGCTGGGAAAAGATGGCAGTCAGGTTGTTGCTATTCATATGTCTCATGCCTTGTCTGGAACGGTTGAAGCTGCTCGCCAAGGCGCAAGTCTCTCAAGTTCAGATGTAACTGTTATTGATAGTTCCTTTACAGATCAGGCTATGAAGTTTCAAGTTGTTGAAGCTTCAAAACTTGCTAAAGAGGGTAAAGATTTAGAAACTATTCTAGCACATATAGAAGAAGTGAAGAATCACACAGAGCTTTATATCGGTGTTTCGACTCTAGAAAACCTAGTGAAAGGTGGGCGTATTGGACGTGTAACGGGACTATTAAGCTCACTATTAAATATTCGTGTAGTGATGCAGATGAAAAACCACGAACTCCAACCAATCGTTAAGGGGCGCGGTGCTAAGACATTTAAAAAATGGCTTGATGAGCTAGCCGAGACCCTTTCTCATAAATCGGTTGCAGAGATTGGAATTTCCTACGCTGGTACCAATGAATGGGCCAATGAGATGAAAAGTGTTTTACAAACTTATGTTGAAAAACCAATCTCAGTACTGGAAACAGGCTCCATCATTCAAACCCACACAGGTGAAAATGCGTGGGCTGTCTTGGTTCGATATCATTCCTAAAAAAATAGAGAAAAATCGTTAGAAATAGCGTTTTTGACTTGACCTGTGGGCAATTTTAGGATATGATTATATTTGTTAATTAGAAATTATTTGGAGGAATTATTAACATGGCAAACAAACAAGATTTGATCGCTAAAGTAGCAGAAGCTACAGAATTGACTAAGAAAGATTCAGCAGCAGCAGTTGACGCTGTATTTGCAGCAGTAACTGAATACCTTGCAGCTGGTGAAAAAGTTCAATTGATCGGTTTTGGTNACTTTGAAGTTCGTGAGCGTGCTGCACGTAAAGGTCGCAACCCACAAACTGGTAAAGAAATCAAAATCGCAGCTTCTAAAGTTCCAGCATTCAAAGCTGGTAAAGCTCTTAAAGATGCTGTTAAATAATGAATTTAGAAAAAGCCTATTGTATCAAGCTTTCTAGCTTGGTCGATAGGCTTTTTTGTTTTGGAAAATATGATGTTATCGTTCTGTGCAAAAAGAAAAAGGCTCCCATGAAATGAGAACCTTCTTTTAATTAGTTTTTAGAAGCTGCTTGGAATTCAGGGTTTTTCCATGCTTCATCAATGATAGCTTGCAATTCTTTAGCAGATGCTTGCATTTTTTGAGTTTCAGCGTCGTTCAATGGGATGTTTACTGGACGAACGATACCGTGTGCACCAACAACCGCTGGTTGACCGATAAAGACGTTTTTAACTCCGTATTGACCTTCTTGGAAGACTGAAAGTGGAAGTACTGCATTTTCGTCATCAAGGATTGCTTTTGTGATACGAGCAAGCGCTACGGCGATACCGTAGTATGTAGCTCCTTTTTTGTTGATGATTGTGTAGGCAGCGTCACGAACACCTTCGAACAATTCAATCAATTCAGCTTCTTGAACGTGTTGAGTGTCTTTAAGGAATTCTTCAAGGTTTACACCAGCGATGTTGGCATGTGACCAAACAGCGAATTCAGAATCTCCGTGTTCACCCATGATGTAGGCGTGAACTGAACGAGCATCAACATCCAATTTTTCAGCAAGTGCTTGACGGAAACGAGCTGAGTCAAGTGAAGTACCTGAACCGATAACACGTTCTTTAGGGAATCCAGAGAATTTCCAAGTTGAGTAAGTCAAAACGTCAACTGGGTTAGCTGCAACAAGGAAGATACCATCAAAACCTGATTCAACAACTTGTGTTACGATTGATTTGTTGATAGCCAAGTTTTTACCTACAAGGTCAAGACGAGTTTCACCTGGTTTTTGAGGAGCACCTGCAGTGATAACAACAAGGTCAGCGTCTGCACAGTCAGAGTATTGAGCAGCGTAGATTTTTTTAGGTGAAGTGAAGGCAAGGGCGTGACTAAGGTCAAGCGCATCACCAACAGCTTTTTCGTGTAATTGTGGAATTTCGATAATTCCAAGCTCTTGTGCAATTCCTTGGTTAACAAGTGCGAAAGCGTAAGATGAACCTACGGCACCGTCACCAACAAGGATCACTTTTTTGTGTTGTTTAGTTGAAGTCATTATCTAAACATCTCCTTCATTTTTTTTAGGGGAATCCCCAGACACTTTCATTCTATCACTTTTAAAAAGCTTTGTCACGAATATTCTATTCGGTTATCAATGTAAACGTTTTAGTAGTTTCAGATGCCTGAAATAAAGGACATTTTATGGTATAATATATCTAATTACTAATAGTGAAATGAGGCATTTATTAATGCAGGATAGAAATTTAGTGAATGTCAATCTGACAAAGGAGATGAAGACCAGCTTTATCGATTACGCCATGAGTGTTATCGTAGCGCGTGCTCTTCCTGATGTTCGAGATGGCTTAAAACCAGTTCACCGTCGTATTCTTTACGGAATGAATGAATTGGGGGTCACTCCAGATAAACCCCATAAAAAATCAGCCCGTATCACAGGGGATGTTATGGGTAAATATCACCCACACGGAGATTCCTCTATTTATGAAGCTATGGTCCGCATGGCCCAGTGGTGGAGTTACCGTTATATGCTCGTTGATGGGCATGGAAACTTTGGTTCCATGGATGGGGACGGTGCTGCCGCGCAACGTTACACTGAGGCACGTATGAGCAAGATTGCTCTTGAAATGCTTCGTGATATCAATAAAAATACAGTTGATTTTGTAGACAACTACGATGCCAATGAACGTGAACCCTTGGTTTTGCCAGCTCGTTTTCCAAACCTTTTGGTCAACGGGGCAACTGGGATTGCCGTAGGGATGGCTACCAACATTCCTCCTCACAACCTTGGTGAAACCATTGATGCCGTGAAGCTGGTCATGGACAATCCAGATGTGACTACTAAGGACTTGATGGAAGTCTTGCCTGGTCCAGACTTTCCAACTGGTGCCCTTGTTATGGGGAAATCAGGTATTCATAAGGCCTACGAGACTGGTAAAGGTTCGATTGTTCTTCGTTCTCGTACAGAGATTGAAACTACTAAGACAGGTCGTGAGCGTATCGTTGTAACGGAATTTCCTTACATGGTCAATAAAACCAAGGTCCATGAGCATATTGTTCGCTTGGTTCAGGAAAAACGGATTGAGGGCATTACTGCAGTCCGTGATGAATCCAACCGTGAAGGGGTTCGTTTCGTTATCGAAGTCAAACGCGATGCCTCCGCAAATGTTATCCTCAACAATCTTTTCAAGATGACCCAGATGCAAACCAACTTTGGTTTCAATATGCTAGCGATTCAAAATGGTGTACCGAAGATCTTGTCCCTTCGTCAAATTTTGGACGCTTATATCGAGCACCAGAAAGAAGTTGTTGTTCGTCGGACACGTTTTGACAAGGAAAAAGCAGAGGCGCGTGCGCACATCTTAGAAGGGCTTTTAATTGCACTTGATCATATCGACGAAGTAATCCGTATCATTCGTGCCAGCGAAACCGATGCGGAAGCGCAAGCTGAGTTGATGAGCAAGTTTAAGCTTTCAGAGCGTCAAAGTCAAGCTATCCTTGATATGCGTCTTCGTCGTTTGACAGGATTGGAACGTGATAAGATTCAGTCTGAGTATGATGAATTGATTGCCTTGATTGCAGATTTGGCCGATATTCTTGCCAAACCAGACCGTGTGGCGCAAATCATCAAAGACGAATTGGACGAAGTCAAACGCAAGTTTGGTGACAAGCGTCGTACCGAGTTGATGGTCGGAGAGGTCTTGACTCTTGAAGATGAAGATTTGATTGAAGAGACGGATGTCTTGATTACACTCTCTAACAAAGGTTACATCAAACGTCTGGACCAAGGTGAGTTCACTGCCCAAAAACGTGGTGGTCGTGGAATCCAAGGTACTGGTGTCAAGGACGACGATTTTGTACGTGAGTTGGTTTCAACCAGCACCCATGATCACCTGCTCTTCTTTACCAATAAAGGACGCGTCTATCGCCTTAAAGGCTATGAAATCCCTGAATATGGTCGTACAGCCAAGGGATTGCCTGTTGTCAATCTTTTGAAGTTGGACGAAGGCGAAAGCATTCAGACCATCATCAACGTTGAGTCTGAACGTAGTGATGATGCCTATCTCTTCTTCACAACTCGTCACGGTGTCGTGAAGAGAACAAGCGTCAAGGAATTTGCTAACATTCGTCAGAATGGACTTAAGGCCTTGAATCTCAAGGATGAGGACGAATTGATCAATGTCTTGCTGACAGAAGAAGACACAGATATTATCATTGGTACTAAGTTTGGTTATGCTGTCCGCTTTAATCAATCAGCCGTTCGTGGCATGAGCCGTATTGCGACAGGTGTCCGAGGGGTCAATCTTCGTGAAGGAGATACAGTAGTTGGCGCAAGTGTTATTACTGATCAGGATGAAGTTCTTATCATCACTGAAAAAGGTTATGGTAAACGTACCCTTGCTACTGAATATCCAACTAAAGGCCGTGGTGGTAAAGGGATGAAGACAGCCAATGTTGCTGAAAAGAATGGTCCTCTTGCAGGCCTCCTCACTGTTAAAGGTGATGAAGACCTGATGATTATCACGGATACAGGTGTCATGATTCGTACAAATGTTGCCAATATTTCACAAACAGGACGTTCAACTATGGGAGTTAAGGTGATGCGTCTAGACCAAGATGCCAAGATTGTGACCTTTACAACAGTTGCTGCAGCAGAAAAAGAAGAGGTAGCAACAGAAGAGAGAACAGAAGGTAAAGCATAATGTCTCATAAAAAAATAAAAAGTAAGAAGAATAAGCGTAGGAATCTATTTCTCAATATTTTAGCCGGTTTCTTGATTCTTCTTTCCCTAGCCTTGATTTTTAATGCTCAAATTCGTGATATCTTTATGGTTTGGAATACCAATAAATACCAAGTCAGTCAGGTGACTAAGGAAAAGATTGAAGAGAATAAAGAGACAGAGGGAAATTTCGATTTTGATTCTGTCAAATCCATCTCATCAGAAGCGGTGTTAGCTGCCCAGTGGGATGCTCAACAACTTCCAGTCATAGGAGGGATTGCCATTCCTGAAGTAGAGATCAACCTGCCTATTTTTAAAGGTTTGGATAATGTAAACTTGTTCTATGGAGCAGGGACCATGAAAGCAAATCAGAAAATGGGGGAAGGCAACTATTCACTAGCCAGCCACCATATCTTTACTGCTGAGAATGCGAGTCAGATGCTCTTTTCACCTTTGGTCAATGCCAAAGAAGGGATGAAAATCTATCTGACTGATAAAGACAAAGTATACACCTATGAGATTCGTGAGGTGAAGCACGTGACGCCTGATCGCGTAGATGAAATCGAGGATCGTGAAGGAGTTAAGGAGATTACGCTGGTAACTTGTGTGGACTATAATGCGACAGAGCGGATTATTGTTAAAGGTGATTTTAAAGAAGTTAAAGCATATTCTGAAACATCTGATGATATCCTAAACGCCTTTAATCAGCCATATAAACAACGTTATTAACCTCAAAAACCAGTGAATTGTATTTTTCACTGGTTTTTTCTCAAATAGAGTCATCATTCAAAGGAGAATAATACATGTTCGAATATTTTTGGATTGGAATGAAAATGATGTGGGAAAGTCCTGTCTTTAGTTTTGCCTTTTACTTATTAGCCTCTATTCTTTTACTAATCTTTTGGCGACGTTTTATAATTGTCCGTCGTAGTGGTGGTGATTTTTTTGCTCCGTTTCACATTGCCAATGGGAGACTTTATATTCACAATGCTTTTGTATTTGTGAAGAGAATCATTCCGCTGAATAACATCAAAATGATTGAAGTCAAATATATTCGAAGTGTCAAATTGAATGGGGCAAGGTATCATTTGTGTATCGAAAGAAAAGATGGAAAAGCTGTCAGTTTTTTCTTCGGACAATCAAAACAGAATGATCTCCTTGTGAAGAATCTAAAGAATGAAACTAAAAACTACCATATTAGAATTGTAATAGATGGATAAGTGTTTAGCTTAAGAAAGGAATGATCATGGATAAGCTACAAGAAGTCAGAGAAAATGAACAGTTAAGGACCTTACTGATGACTGAATGTGATATTTATTTTTATGACAAGATAAGTGAAGTTCAGTTTTCAGGGAACAATGAGGAATACTCTCTTGCCTGTAAGGCATTTGCTCAAGACGGTAGTGGGGGAAAATATGTTTTTCTCGAAGATAACAGCATAGGCTTTATCGGAAGTGAGGGGCAAGTGGGGAGAGTAGCAGAATGTCTGGATGACTTACTGACATTCCTACTTCATGCAGGTTATATTTCGGATTTTAGTTGTCGGCATCTTTATCAGAACACAGACTTATTGAAAGCATTTTGTAGGGGCTATGTGTCTAAAATACGAGAAAGCTATCAGGTTAAGCAGGAAAATTGGGATCAAGTACGAGGAAATATGGCTCAAAAACTATCACTTGATTTCAATCCTGAAAACTTAGAAGAAGTAGCCATGACATTTTATCAAGCGGCGACAAGGGAGCCTGTCTTTTCCTGTAAGTATATAGACGGTGAAGAAGAGTATACCTGCGATTCAATCTTGTCGGACATTGTAGGCTTGTGGACGACAGAACTTGTAGGCATGAGTAGAGAAGAAATTGAAAACTATAAAATTTGATAATGTATGATGCTTGCAAGATGATCATTCAACTTTAATGGTATCTTTTCAATGTGAGAGGAAGCTGATCAGTAGGTTGAAAGATTTATCGTAAGCAACCGAAGGATGTCTAGTATAAGAGAGGATAGATAATGAGTCAGTTAAGAGAAAAGTCTTTAGTTACGCTCAAAGAAGACATAACAAGTAGTTTTCCATTTGACAAGGATCTTCCTATGATATTCTTGGTAGAAATTTCCAATATGGCTGGACACGGGATCTTCATAGGAAAATCGGGGAAGTCTTATTTTGGATATCATATTTCACATTTTAGAGAACTAAGTGAAGATGAGATATAGGACTTTCGCAGTAGGAAAAATAGATGAGGAGTTGACAATGAATAATCAGATTGACTTGGTACTTCCAAACTTATACGCAGAATTCTTGAGTAAAATTGACAAGGTAGGAGAGTTTGTAATAGAGAATACAGGTATCGCCTTATATTCGAGGTTAGATTTGCTAGAAAGAAACTCCACCTACCAAATAGAAGAGTGGGAACCTGATTTTTTCCTGATTGGGCAAGATGAGGATGTCGCTTTTTTTATAAAGAAAGATTCTGACGACACTATTTATATGAATGATTTGGGGGCATTAGGTTCACTGGAAATGAAACCCATATCTTTGAATATTTTCGAGTTTGTGAAACAAGCGAGTGAACATTATGATGATACCTTCTAATCATTGCAAGTGTTGTTATTTTATCATACGCGTGTGTGGAAGACATTTTTATGAAATCATTTGAACATTTTGATTAATGTTAATAAATTTTTAGTAAATGATAATGATTTGGAGAGTGAACAATGAATTTTGATGAGAGTTTACAGCAATACACTTATGAGCATGAGGAAGTGACCTTTGTTTGGGACGAAGAGCCTGATTGTGACTTTATAGATAAAGTTGAACTGTTATCAAAAAATTATCAGGAAAATCTCAATAGAATTATCAACTTCATGCTAGCTGATCTTAAGGGAATGTATGGAGCAGTCAGCGAGGAAGATATGAAGCACAAGCTGGGGAAACCTATCATTGACTACAATCAAGGAACAGTTAGTTATTGTGAGCAAACCTTCGATGACTGGCACCTATTTGAGTTTGAATTTTTGGATGATCAATTTAAAACATTGAAATGTTTTTCTGTTAATGGGTAAAGGAGAGATTTATGGAATTACCCCAATGCCTTGATTTTCTTTGTAGAAAACGTATACAAGAAAGGCTTTTCAAAATGCGTGCTTTATGTTATAATATTCACAAATAAAAGTTTTAGGAGTTTTTATGGTCTCTTCAGAATTTATCTCAAAGATTGAATTTGCTTGTAAGAAGAAAGAAAGTCTTTATAGTCAAAGTAAATTCAAATATGCGATTCGTTCCATGTTTGCAGGTGCCTTTTTAACATTTAGTACAGCTGCGGGTGCAGTTGGGGCTGACTTGATTAATAAGATCGCACCAGGCAGTGGACGTTTCCTCTTCCCATTCGTTTTTGCTTGGGGATTGGCCTACATAGTTTTCTTGAATGCTGAACTGGTAACTTCTAATATGATGTTCTTGACAGCTGGCAGTTTCTTGAAAAAAATCTCTTGGAGAAAAACAGCTGAGATTTTACTTTACTGTACCTTGTTCAATCTCATAGGAGCTTTGATAGCAGGTTGGGGCTTTGCCCATTCAGCAGCCTACGCAAATCTGACACATGACAGCTTCATTTCAGGGGTTGTAGAGATGAAGTTAGGCCGTTCCAATGAGTTAGTCTTACTTGAAGGTATTTTAGCCAATATCTTTGTAAACATTGCCATTCTTTCATTCGTTTTGGTGAAAGACGGTGGCGCCAAACTTTGGCTTGTCTTATCAGCAATTTACATGTTTGTATTCTTAACAAACGAACACATTGCTGCGAACTTTGCTTCTTTTGCGATTGTTAAGTTCAGTGTTGCAGCAGATTCAATTGCTAACTTTGACATACCAAATATTCTTCGTCACTGGGGTGTAACCTTTGTCGGAAACTTTATCGGAGGAGGTCTCTTGATGGGCTTGCCCTACGCTTTCCTCAACAAAAATGAAGATACTTATGTCGATTAAAGAAATGAGCACGAGTGAATCGTGCTTTTTTGTTTGATGTGTAAGACTAGTCATAGTTGTTCCTTATATCAAAATATAGAAAAACGGTATTGGAAAAGGCTAGACCAAGATGATACAATATCTTTAATTAAGCTATTTGGAGGTCGTAAAATGACTCGTGATTTTAAATTTGAAACCCTACAATTACACGCTGGGCAGGTGGTTGATCCAGCTACCAAGTCTCGTGCAGTGCCGATTTATCAGACAACATCCTTCGTTTTTGATGACACGCAGGAAGGTGCCGATTTGTTTGCCTTGAGAAAACCAGGGAACATTTATACTCGCATCACTAATCCTACAACAGCAGCATTTGAGGAAAGAATCGCTGCTCTTGAAGGCGGTGTTGGAGCGCTAGCAACAGCATCAGGTATGGCCGCAGTAACTTATACGATTTTGGCGCTTGCTCACGCAGGTGACCATGTAGTAGCAGCATCAACTATTTACGGTGGTACTTTCAATCTCTTGAAAGAAACCCTTCCTCGTTATGGGATTACAACAACCTTTGTCGATGTGGATAATTTGGAGGAAGTAGAAGCAGCTATCAATGACAATACCAAGCTTGTCTTGATTGAAACCTTGGGGAATCCCTTGATTAACATTCCTGACTTGGAAAAATTGGCTGAGATTGCGCATAAACACCAGATTCCTCTCGTTTCGGACAACACTTTTGCCACACCATATTTGATTAATGTCTTCTCTCACGGTGTAGATATTGCTATTCACTCAGCAACTAAGTTTATCGGTGGTCATGGTACGACTATTGGAGGAGTGATTGTCGATAGCGGTCGTTTTGACTGGGAGGCTTCAGGGAAGTTCCCTCAATTTGTTGAGGAAGATCCGAGCTACCACAACTTGAGCTATACCCGTGATGTTGGGGCAGCAGCCTTTATTATTGCAGTTCGTGTTCAATTGCTTCGTGATACAGGTGCGGCCTTGTCCCCATTTAATGCCTTTCTCTTGCTCCAAGGGCTTGAAACTCTCTCTCTTCGTGTCGAACGCCATGTGCAAAATGCAGAGAAAATTGTTGATTTCCTTATCAACCATCCTAAGGTAGAGAAGGTAAATTATCCAAAACTAGCTGACAGTCCTTACCATGCTTTGGCTGATAAATATCTGCCAAAAGGTGTGGGTTCAATCTTTACCTTCCATGTCAAGGGTGGAGAAGCAGAAGCACGCAAGGTGATTGATAATCTGGAAATCTTCTCTGACCTTGCAAACGTTGCAGATGCCAAATCTCTTGTTGTCCATCCTGCGACAACCACTCACGGTCAGTTGTCAGAAAAAGATCTAGAAGCAGCAGGTGTCACACCAAACCAAATCCGCTTGTCTATCGGTCTTGAAAATGTAGAGGATTTGATTGAAGACTTGCGCTTGGCCTTGGAAAAAATTTAAAGTAAAAGATATAAACAGTGGGTTTCGACTCACTGTTTTTGATTTTCCTTTAAGCATGATATAATGGTTAAAGAAGTCTAGAAAGAGGAAAGTTATGAACGAAATCAAATGCCCCAACTGTGGAGAAGTCTTTACAGTAAATGAGAGTCAGTATGCCGAACTTTTATCCCAAGTGAGAACGGCTGAGTTTGATAAGGAATTACACGATCGCATGAAGCAGGAGCTGGCCTTGGCTGAGCAAAAGGCTATGAATGAACAACAGACTAAACTGGCTCAGAAGGATCAAGAAATCGCTCAATTGCAGAGTCAGATCCAAAACTTTGATACAGAGAAGGAATTGGCCAAGAAAGAGGTTGAACAGACAAGCCATGAGGCTTTATTGGCTAAGGACAAGGAAGTACAGGCCTTGAAAAACCAATTGGCAACCTTGCGTTTGGAGTATGAAAATCAACTGCAAAAGACCCTTTCTGACCTAGAAAAAGAACGCGATCAGGTCAAAAATCAGCTCCTCTTGCAAGAAAAGGAAAATGAGTTGTCCTTGGCTTCTGTTAAGCAGAATTACGAAGCCCAGCTCAAGGCAGCTAATGAGCAAGTCGAATTTTATAAGAATTTCAAAGCTCAACAATCCACAAAAGCTATCGGGGAAAGTCTGGAACAGTATGCAGAGAGTGAGTTTAACAAGGTCCGTAGTTTTGCCTTTCCAAATGCCTACTTTGAGAAGGATAACAAGGTCTCTGCGCGTGGGTCTAAAGGGGACTTTATCTTTCGTGAATGTGATGAAAATGGAGTGGAAATTATTTCCATCATGTTTGAGATGAAAAATGAAGCGGATGGAACAGAGAAGAAGCACAAGAATGCAGATTTTTATAAGGAATTGGACAAGGACCGTCGGGAAAAGAACTGTGAATATGCCGTGTTGGTGACCATGCTAGAAGCAGATAACGATTACTTTAATACAGGAATTGTTGACGTCAGCCACGAATATGAGAAAATGTACGTCGTCCGTCCCCAGTTCTTTATCCAGTTGATTGGACTCTTGCGCAACGCTGCCCTTAATTCTTTGAAATATAAGCAAGAGTTGGCCTTGGTTCGGGAGCAGAATATCGATATCACGCATTTTGAGGAAGATTTGGATGCCTTTAAACTAGCCTTTGCTAAGAACTACAACTCAGCTTCGACCAACTTTGGTAAAGCAATCGATGAAATCGACAAGGCCATCAAACGCATGGAAGAGGTCAAGAAGTTCCTTACTACATCTGAAAACCAACTTCGCCTCGCTAATAACAAATTGGAAGATGTTTCAGTTAAAAAATTGACCCGAAAAAATCCAACTATGAAAGCGAAGTTTGAAGCACTGAAGGGGGAGTGAGAAAGCAGTGGAAAATAAACTATGACGAATTAGAAGAACTATTGGAACAGCAATTTACAATGGAGTTTTCTAATCTCGAAAAATTAGAACTAGAATGTAAAGAGATTAGTTCACCAGATAAATTAGGAGATGTTATTTTAGATGAAATCTGGGATCAATTTGCGAATCAAATTGGTTTAGATATGACAAGTGACACGCTTCTTAAGCAGTATAACGATAAACATCCTAATGGTTATACAAAAGAAGAGGGTGCTAAAATAATGAAAGATAAAAGGTATACTGATGCAAAGAATGCTATGAAAGAAAAGAAAAAATCTGGAAATTTAAAGGATAAATATACTGGAAAAACTTTAAAATTAAATGAAAACGCAAATTTGGATCACGTTGTAGCACGTAAACAAATTTTTGAAAATTCTTGGAGAAAGATTGCTGATATAGATACTGCAGATTTAGCAAACAAAAAGGAAAATTTAGCAGCAACTAATGAATCGCTTAATAAAAGTAAAGGTGCAAAATCTAATAGCGAGTATATAAAGGATAGAGAAGTAAGAGAAAAAAATCTAAAAGAACAAGTTGAAAGAGCTAATAAAAAAATTGACAAGATGAATATCTCAGATGCCGAAAAGCGAAATCTTAAGGCAGAAAATAATAAAAAATTAAATGATAAATTGACTGCTGATTCAGATAAGATGATTAAAGCTGAAAAAAGAGCAAATAAAGCTATTAATAAACATATAGCAAAAAAAGTACCTGTAAAAATGGTTAATAAAGCTGGGAAAGATGCTATAAAAGCTATGTTGGTAGCTGCTTTATTTGGAATGCTAAAAGAAATAATGAATGCTTTAGTGAGATATTTTAAATCAAAGAAACAATCTTTTGATACATTTCTTGAGGAAATGAAAAAAGCTCTTCATTCATTTTTTGGTAAAATCAAAGATTTTATTAAGGTAGGTGTAGATAGTTTTGTTGGAAGCATTGTAGGAGAAATTATTGGTGCTTTCGCTGAAAAACTAAGAAAGTTACCAAATTTGTTAAAACAATTATTTGGTTCAATTAGAGAAAGCATCTCTTATCTATCAAAACCTGAAAATCAATCTCATTCTACTGTAATTAAAATTGCTCATGTTTCAAAAATTATTACATCCGCATTAGTAGGTGTAGGCGCAATGTTTTTAGGAGAATATTTTGAACATTTTTTAAATAAGATACCAGGTATGACTTTTGAAATAAAACTTCTAGGAACAATTGCTAATATTTTAGGGATGTTCTTAGCAAGTTTACTAACAGGTATCTTGGGAGCGATCATCATTAACGGACTTGATGGTTTTATATCAAGAAAACTACAAGCTGAAAATAAAAGGCAACAAGCTAATAAGAGAAACGAATTGTTAAGAATTCAGGAAGTCCAAATTTTTGTTGCCGAGCAAAATGTTGCTGTTAAGCGAAATGATATTTTCAGTAAGATGGCTAAGAACCATCAAAAACTAAGAGAACTACTTGGTAATGTTGATGAAGAGTTTTCTAATTCAAAGATTGATTTCAAACAGCGATTATTAGCTAATGAAATTTACTTTGATGAAAAGCAAAATGAACTTGAAGAAATGCAAAGTGCATTAAATGATTTATTATAGGAGAATGTTATGTCAGAAGAATTAGAAATTCAAGTTTTAGCCAATTCTGAAAGATTTAATGAAAAAAAACAAGCATTAAAAGCCTTTAGTGAAGAGATTCCGGAACAATTTGATTTACCTACTGTTCCAGATGAAGAGAATATATTAAATTTGTTTTCTGTGGACTATGGTGTCAAGGGAAAAGATTTAAATACACTTACAGAAGCTGTTCATAACAAGATCTTTAATCAAAATGAACATATTAAAAAAATTATTCAGGAATTTAATACAATTTATGAAACTTTCCAAATATTGGATGATGAGTATATTCAAAGTATTTCAAAATCTTTGATTGCAGCCAAAGAGGCAAATAGTAAAGCTATACAGGGATTGCACGAAATAGAAGAATATCAAATAGGTAATAACAAACTATTAGATGATGTTTTTAAACAGAATAAAGATTTAATTGATATATTGAAGAAACATCATAAAAAGCTAGAAGAGTTAGAACAACTTGAAGATAAGCAAAGTGAAATTCATAATGAAATTGACAGTTTAAAATCGAAGCTAAAAACATTAGTGGAAATAGAAAATAGTTTTAACGATTTGCGTTTACAAGTTGAAGAAACACAAAATAATCTTAAAAACGATGTAGATAAGATGAATGTTCGATTAATAGAGGAAGGTAAAAATATTACTTTAATTGTCGAGAAATTTAAAACTGAACTAGAGGAAAAACAAAAAGAAATTAGTTTCCTTAGAAAAGGATTCTATACTCTTGAAGTCGCTGTTGTTATAATAGTATTATTTCTATTGTTTAAAGGAATGTAGATGATTAGTGAAACTTATTTAAAATTGTTAAAATCGGAAGTGAAAAAACTTGATGATTTAACAAATAATACTTATGAATTAGAAATAATTCTTCAAGATATAGTTGATAATATTAAAAATGCTGAGTTAGAATTTATAAAACGATTAGGAAACTTGACAAGTAAAGAGACATTCTCAAAAATCAAAGATAAGCAAACTAGCATATTGGAATTATTGTATAAATATCTTGGCTCTAGAGTTATTGATACAAATTATTTGATTTTGAAAGAAACAAATCATAAATCATTTGAAGAATTAGCAAATGATTTAAAGTCATTAATAGGTTTAGAAAATGTTAAGAAAGAAATCAAAGATTTAGTAGCATTTAATAAAGTTCAACAAAGTAGAGAAAAAATCGGTCTTAAAAAAACAAATAGAACTATGCATATGGCGTTTTTAGGGAATCCGGGTACAGGTAAAACAACAGTTGCTAGAATTGTTGGAAATATGTATCGTTCTCTAGGAATACTAAGCAAAGGTCATTTTATTGAAGCAACAAGAACTGACTTAATAGCTGAATACCAAGGACAAACTGCTTTAAAAGTTAAGAGACTAATCCAAAAAGCTAAGGGTGGTGTTTTATTTATTGATGAAGCATACAGTATTACAGAAAATGAAAAAAGTGATAGTTATGGTCGAGAGTGTTTGACTGAACTAACAAAAGCTTTGGAAGACTATCGTGATGATTTAGTTGTGATTGTAGCAGGATATGATGATTTAATGAAAAAATTTTTTGAATCTAATCCTGGATTAAAGTCGCGCTTTAATTATTTTATTGAATTTGAAGATTATACAGTAAATCAAATGTTCGAGATTTTTTTATCATACTGTAAGAACGAAGATTACATTTTACAAGAGTCAGCTACAGAGAAATTAAAAAAGTATCTTGAACAACAAAGTGATGTTTCCAAAAATAAAAATGCAAATGGTCGATTTGTAAGAAATGTATTTGATAAAATAATTATGAATCAAGCAAAACGTTTAAGTAACCTTTCTTTGGCTACAAAAGAGAACTATGTAACAATTCTTGAAGAGGACATATTTTAATTGAATTAGAAAGCAACACATGAACGGTATTATCAACTTAAAAAAAGAAGCGGGGATGACCTCGCATGATGCGGTTTTTAAGCTGCGTAAGATTTTGGAAACCAAGAAAATCGGTCATGGTGGGACCTTGGATCCAGATGTGGTCGGGGTTTTGCCGATTGCGGTTGGCAAGGCGACACGCATGGTTGAGTTTATGCAGGATGAGGGTAAGATCTATGAAGGCGAGATCACTCTCGGATATTCAACTACCACAGAGGATGCTAGTGGGGAAGTGGTCGCAGAGACCCTTGTTTTGTCGCCCTTGGATGAAATCATTGTCGACGAAGCGATTGCTAGTCTGACTGGGCCTATCACTCAGATTCCGCCTATGTATTCGGCTGTCAAGGTTAATGGTCGTAAGCTCTATGAGTATGCGCGTGCTGGTCAGGAAGTGGAGCGTCCAGAACGTCAGGTGACCATTTATCAATTTGAACGGACAAGTCCGATTTCTTATGATGGTCATCTTGCACGATTCACTTTTCGTGTAAAATGCAGCAAGGGGACTTATATCCGTACCTTGTCAGTTGACTTGGGAGAGAAGCTGGGTTATGCGGCTCATATGTCCCATTTGACACGGACGAGTGCAGCCGGTTTACAGTTAGAAGATGCCTTGACCTTGGAAGAAATTGCTGAAAAAGTGGAGGCTGGCCAACTGGACTTTCTCCATCCTCTAGAGATTGGGACGGGGGATCTTGTCAAAGTTTTCCTAAGTCCAGAAGAGGCTACAGAAGTGCGCTTTGGTCGTTTTATCGAGCTTGATCAGTCGGACAAGGAATTGGCTGCCTTTGAAGGAGATAAATTGCTAGCTATTCTAGAAAAAAGAGGCAATCTCTATAAGCCAAGGAAGGTTTTCGGCTAGTCTAACTGGAGTGAAAATATTAGAATTGTTATCCATAATCTATCCAAAATCAGACTATAAATTTTACAAAAAATGTGATAAAATAGACGTCGGATAAAAAAACGGAGGATAGCATGCAAAATAGACCAATCATTATCGGAGTGACAGGTGGTTCTGGTGGTGGTAAGACCAGTGTTTCTAGAGCCATTTTATCACACTTCCCTGATGAAAAGATTTCGATGATTGAGCATGATTCATACTACAAGGATCAGTCTCACTTGACCTTTGAAGAGCGTGTCAAAACCAACTATGACCATCCATTTGCCTTTGATACAGATTTGATGATCGAGCAGATTAAGGAATTGTTGGCGGGACGTCCAGTGGACATTCCGACTTATGACTATACAGCGCATACACGGAGTAGCAAGACCTATCGTCAGGAGCCTCAGGATGTCTTTATCGTTGAGGGGATTTTGGTCTTGGAGGATAAGCGTCTGCGCGATTTGATGGATATCAAGATTTTTGTGGATACGGATGATGATGTGCGCATTATTCGTCGGATCAAGCGTGATATGGAGGAGCGTGGCCGTAGTCTGGATAGCGTTATTGATCAGTATTTGAGTGTGGTCAAACCCATGTACCACCAGTTTATCGAGCCAACCAAGCGTTATGCTGATATCGTCATTCCTGAAGGAGTTAGCAATACAGTTGCTATTGACCTTTTGACGACAAAAATTGCAAAGATTTTGGAAGAAGCACGAAACAGCAAATAATCAGATGAGGAGGCCTAGCCTCTTTTTCTATTTTTCCTTGAGTTTCAGTAGGAAAAAGGTGATTTTTAAGCATATTTTTGGTATAATAATACCCATGGAAAAGCAAGAAAATGAATAGTAGGTGGAGATGGAAAAGTATTTATCGGTAACAACTTTGACCAAGTATCTGAAAATGAAATTCGATAAAGACCCTTACTTGGAACGGGTCTATTTAACTGGTCAAGTTTCCAACTTTCGTAAACGACCTACTCACCAATATTTCTCTTTAAAAGATGACCATGCAGTTATTCAAGCGACCATCTGGTCAGGGATCTATCAGAAATTAGGTTTCGACCTCGAAGAGGGAATGAAGATCAATGTGATTGGGCATGTGCAGGTCTATGAACCGAGCGGGAGCTACTCTATCATCATTGAAAAAGCTGAGCCTGATGGGGTTGGGGCGCTAGCGATTCAGTTTGAACAACTTAAGAAAAAATTGACGGAAGAAGGTCTATTTCAAGAGAGATTCAAGCAACCTCTTCCCCAGTTTGCTAAGAAAATCGGTGTGGTGACCAGTCGTAGTGGAGCCGTTATTCGAGATATCATCACGACCGTCAGCAGACGTTTTCCTGGTGTTGATATCCTTCTCTATCCGACCAAGGTACAAGGTGATGGAGCAGCGGAGGAAATTGCTCGAAATATTGCGCGTGCTAATCAACGTGAGGACTTGGACGTCCTCATAATTGGTCGTGGTGGTGGTTCGATCGAGGATCTCTGGGCCTTTAACGAAGAAATTGTGGTACGGGCTATTTTTGAATCTCGTTTGCCAGTTATCTCCAGTGTTGGTCATGAGACGGATGTGACTTTGGCTGACTTTGTGGCAGATCGCAGAGCAGCGACGCCAACAGCAGCAGCTGAACTGGCAACGCCTGTGACCAAGTTGGATCTATTAGCTCATTTGCAAAATCAAGAGAAGCGGATGGCGACAGCAGTCCGAAATGTCCTGTCAAGAAAAAAAGAAGCTCTGAAAAAATGCAGTCAGTCAGTCATCTTTAGACAGCCAGAGCGCTTGTATGACGGTTATTTGCAACGATTGGATCAGCTGCAACTGCGATTAAAACAAAGTTTGCGAACACGGATTTCTGATAATAAACAGCTAGTCCAAGCAAGGACGCATCAACTAGTCCAATTATCGCCTGTTACCAAAATTCAGCGTTATCAAGATCGTCTAGGTCAGTTGGACAAGCTTCTACGTAGCCAAATGGCGTTGGTTTATGATGCCAAGGTTGCTGAAGTCAAGAGACTTTCAGAAGCCTTGTTGATGTTGGATACAAGTCGAATCGTGGCGCGTGGTTATGCTATTGTCAAAAAAGAAGAGTCCGTTGTAGATTCGGTTGAGATGTTGAAGAAAAAAGACCAAGTAACGCTTTTGATGCGAGATGGTCAAGTAGAATTAGAGGTTAAAGATGTCAAAACAAAAGAAATTTGAGGAAAATCTAGCTGAACTGGAGACCATTGTCCAAAGTTTAGAAAATGGTGAAATCGCTCTGGAAGATGCGATTGCTGCCTTTCAAAAAGGCATGGTCTTGTCAAAAGAGCTCCAAGCGACGCTAGACAAGGCTGAAAAGACCTTGGTCAAGGTCATGCAAGAAGACGGAACAGAAAGTGATTTTGAATGAAGAAGCAAGAAAAATTAGCTCTTGTTGAGTCGGCTTTGGAAAATTTTTATGGAGACCAGCAGTTTGCTTCTAGTTTGCGAGAGTCTATTCTCTATTCCATTCATGCTGGTGGCAAGCGTATTCGGCCTTTTCTCTTGCTAGAAATTCTGGAAGCCTTGCAAGTCGCTATTAGACCAGCTCATGCGCAGGTAGCTGCGGCCTTGGAAATGATTCATACAGGGAGCTTGATTCACGATGACCTTCCTGCAATGGATGATGATGATTATCGTCGAGGGCGTTTGACAAATCACAAGAAATTTGGTGAAGCTATGGCTATTTTGACAGGTGATGCCTTGTTCCTAGATCCCTATGCCTTGATAGCGCAGGCAGATTTGCCAAGTCAGATCAAGGTGGACTTGATTGCCAACTTATCCCTTGCTTCAGGTAGTCTAGGCATGGTTGCAGGGCAGGTTCTGGACATGGAGGGTGAACACCAGCACTTGTCTTTGGAAGAATTACAAACTATTCATGCCAATAAAACAGGTAAGTTACTTGCCTATCCTTTCCAAGCAGCTGCTATTATAGCCGAATTGGCGCCTGAAATGCAGGCAAAACTGAAATCGGTTGGTGAATTGATTGGGCTGGCCTTTCAAGTCAGAGATGATGTGCTGGATGTGACAGCTAGTTTTGAGGAAATCGGCAAGACTCCACAAAAGGATTTGCAGGCAGAAAAGTCAACCTATCCAGCCTTGTTGGGCTTGGAAGAGGCTATTGCCTTTTGTAACCAAACTTTGAATCAAGCCGAGGCTAAATTAGAAGAAATCGCCCAGCAAGTCAGCTTTGAAACAGAGCCGATTGTGAAAATAGTAGAAAGTTTGAGAATCAATGGCTAAGGAAAGAGTGGATGTATTAGCTTATAAACAGGGTTTGTTTGAAACACGTGAACAAGCTAAGCGTGGTGTCATGGCTGGGCTTGTCGTAGCAGTCCTTAATGGGGAGCGGTTTGACAAACCAGGAGAGAAAATTCCAGACGACACCGAGCTAAAACTCAAGGGTGAAAAACTCAAGTATGTTAGCCGCGGTGGTTTGAAACTGGAAAAGGCCTTGCAAGTCTTTGATCTATCAGTGGAAGGAGCGACAACGATTGATATTGGGGCCTCCACTGGAGGATTTACCGACGTCATGTTGCAGAATGGTGCTGAGTTGGTCTTTGCAGTTGATGTTGGTACCAATCAGTTGGCTTGGAAATTACGCCAAAACCCTCGGGTTGTCAGTATGGAGCAGTTTAATTTCCGCTATGCTGAAAAGACTGACTTTGAGCAGGAACCAAGTTTTGCCAGTATTGATGTGAGTTTCATTTCCCTTAGTCTGATCTTACCAGCCTTGCATCGTGTGTTGGCCGAACAAGGTCAGGTGGTAGCACTTGTCAAACCTCAGTTTGAAGCTGGTCGTGAGCAAATCGGGAAAAATGGAATCATTCGCGATGCCAAGGTCCATCAACATGTCCTTGAATCAGTCACTGCCATGGCAGTTGATCAAGGTTTTTCAGTGCTTGGATTAGACTATTCACCAATCCAAGGTGGACATGGAAACATTGAATTTCTGGCATATTTGAAAAAGGAAGAGGGAGCAAGCAATCAAGTTGCCCCAGAAATAGAAAAAGTTGTAGAGAGAGCACATAGAGAATTTAAAGATGAATAAAAAAGAGAGACTTGAAAAAATTAGAAGATTTGTTACGGATTATCAAATCGGAACACAGGAAGAAATCGTTGAGCATTTAAAAGAAGCAGGTATCTCTGCCACTCAAGCGACGGTGTCACGAGATATTAAGGAACTGGGTATTGTAAAAATTCCCTTGAAGAACAATAAATACATCTATGAATTGCCAAAAACAATTGTAAGAAGTTTGCAGTTGGCTGAGAATAACATAGTAGGTTCTGAGCGCATGGGAAATATGATCAATCTGGATGTCATTCCTGGGAATACTGCCTTTGTCAAGAGTCAGCTGATGAATACTTTCTCAGAGAGAATTTTCAACTGTCTGGCAGACGACAACTCAATTTTGATTATCTTGAGAAATGAAGAAGACGCCAAGGAAATGTTTGAACAAGTAAAAAATTGGTAGGTTTATATGTTACTTGAAATTTCGATAAAAAACTTTGCCATTATAGAGGCGATTTCGCTCAATTTTGAAAAAGGCATGACAGTCTTAACTGGTGAAACAGGTGCTGGGAAATCGATCATCATCGATGCCATGAACATGATGTTAGGAGCTCGGGCAACGACAGACGTTATTCGTCATGGTGCTTCTAAGGCTGAGATTGAAGGGCTTTTCTCTGTTGAGAATAGTCGTTCTTTACAAGAACTCTTTGAAGAGCAAGGCTTGGAATTGGGGGATGAGATTATCATCCGTCGTGAAATTCTTCAAAATGGGAGAAGTGTTAGTCGCGTGAATGGGCAGATGGTCAATCTTTCTGTCCTGCGTGCTATTGGGCAGCATCTTGTCGATATTCATGGTCAACATGACCAAGAAGAGTTAATGCGTCCGCAACTTCATATCCAAATGTTGGATGAGTTTGGTGATGCTGCTTTCTTGGACTTGAAGGAGACCTATCAGACGAGCTTTGATGCCTATCGCAAAATGCGCAAGCAGGTTTTGGAAGTCAAGAAAAACCAGCAGGAACATAAGGCTCGTATTGAAATGTTGGAATTTCAAATGGCAGAGATTGAGGCAGCAAACTTGCAGGCTGGTGAAGACTTGGCTCTCAACCAAGAACGAGATAAACTCCTCAATCACAAGAATATAGCAGATACGCTAACCAATGCCTACACTATGTTGGACAATGAGGAATTCTCCAGTCTTGCCAATGTTCGTTCAGCCATGAATGACATGGAAAGTGTCGAAGAGTATGACCCTGAATACCGTGAAATTTCGAGTTCTCTCTCAGAGACCTACTATGTTTTAGAAGATATTACTAAGCGTTTAGAAGATATTATTGAGAACTTGGATTTTGATGGCAATCGCCTCATGCAGGTTGAAAATCGTTTAGACCTTTTAAATACTATTACCCGCAAGTACGGTGGGACTGTGGACGATGTCCTGCTTTATTTTGCTAAGATTACGGATGAATACAATCTCTTGACTGGTAACAACCTTTCTTCCGAAGACATGGAAGCAGAGCTCAAGAAATTGGAAGTCGATCTTGTTGATTTGGCAGGGCAGCTTGCATCTGCTCGTCATGATTTGGCTCAGCAGCTTGAAGCTGAGATTAAGCAAGAACTTCAGGACCTCTATATGGAGAAGGCACAGTTCCAGGTTCGCTTTAGCAAGGGCAAATTCAGTCGTGAGGGGAATGAAACGGTCGAGTTTTACATTTCGACCAACCCTGGTGAAGACTTTAAGCCTTTGGTTAAGGTTGCGTCTGGTGGGGAATTATCCCGCCTCATGTTGGCTATCAAGTCAGCCTTTTCTCGTAAGGAAGGGAAGACCAGTATTGTCTTTGATGAGGTAGATACGGGAGTCTCAGGTCGTGTGGCCCAAGCCATTGCTCAAAAGATTCATAAGATTGGCCAGCATGGTCAGGTTCTTGCTATTTCTCACCTTCCACAAGTGATTGCCATTGCGGATTATCAATTCTTTATTGAGAAGATTAGTGATGAGCACTCAACGGTGTCGACGGTTCGCCTCTTGACTTTAGAAGAGCGAGTAGAGGAAGTAGCTAAGATGTTGGCTGGTGAAAATGTAACAGAAGCTGCCCTTACCCAAGCCAGAGAATTATTGCAAACGAGGGAGAAATAAATGACAGACTATTATGTAATTGGAGATGTTCACGGGAAAGCAGGTATGCTAGAAGATCTGCTCAAAACCTGGGATGGTCAAACTCAGTTGCTTTTTCTAGGGGATTTGATTGACCGAGGTGAAGATAGTCGCCGTGTTCTAGAAATGGTCAAGGACTTGGTGGACAATCAAGGGGCTATCTGTCTATCAGGAAACCACGAGTATATGTTTTTGACTTGGTTGGACAATCCTGAAGAAAGCTATGACCACTATCGTCGCAATGGTGGAGATACAACCATTAACTCTATACTAGGTCGTCCCTTGGATGCACCCGTTGATGGCGTAGAAGATGCCAAACGGGTTGCGACAGAAGCAGCAGACTTGGTCGAATTTATTCGTCAAATGCCATTTGTAGTAGAGACAGACAAATATATCTTTGTTCACGCAGGTATTGATTTAACTTTGGATGATTGGCATGAAACCACAGATTACAAGAAAGTCTGGCTCAGAAAGCCATTCCACGAAGCCGAAAATCATACTGGAAAAACCATTGTCTTTGGGCATACACCGGTTTATGGTTTGCTGAAGCAAGACCGAGGTACTGCTGAGCTTTGGATAACAGAAGATGGCAAGATTGGCATGGATGGAGGAGCTGTCTATGGTGGTGTCCTTCATGGGATTGTCTTTACTGACCAAGGAATGACAGAACACCACTTTATCGAAAATGATGGTTTTGTTGCCGAAGATTAGTACTCCTAGCAGGGTATGGTCTTGTCAAAATGTTAAAAACAATTTATAATTAATAGATACCCTGAAAGGAAGAGCATCATGAACTTAGAAGAATTGAAACAACGACAGGAGAAGATTCGAAACTTCTCTATTATCGCCCATATTGACCATGGAAAGTCGACGCTGGCAGACCGCATTTTAGAAAAGACGGAGACCGTTTCTAGTCGTGAAATGCAAGCCCAGCTTCTGGATAGTATGGATCTTGAGCGTGAACGTGGGATTACCATTAAGTTGAATGCCATTGAGCTGAATTATACTGCAAAAGATGGGGAGACCTATATTTTCCACTTGATTGACACACCTGGGCACGTGGACTTTACCTATGAAGTTTCGCGTTCGCTAGCTGCCTGTGAAGGGGCGATTTTGGTGGTTGATGCGGCCCAAGGGATTGAGGCACAAACTCTTGCCAACGTTTATCTAGCATTGGATAATGATTTGGAAATTCTGCCCGTCATTAACAAGATTGATCTACCAGCAGCCGACCCTGAGCGCGTACGTACAGAGATTGAGGATGTCATTGGACTGGATGCCAGCGAAGCAGTCTTAGCTTCTGCCAAAGCTGGTATTGGTATCGAAGAGATTCTTGAGCAAATTGTGGAAAAAGTTCCAGCACCAACTGGTGATGTAACCGCGCCACTCAAGGCCTTGATTTTCGACTCTGTCTACGATGCTTACCGTGGGGTTATCCTCCAAGTTCGTGTCATGGATGGGGTAGTCAAACCTGGCGATAAGATTCAGCTCATGAGCAATGGCAAGGCCTTTGATGTGACGGAGGTCGGAATTTTCACACCGAAAGCAGTTGGTCGCGATTTCCTAGCGACAGGTGACGTTGGTTATATTGCGGCTTCCATCAAGACGGTTCAAGATACGCGTGTTGGTGATACAGTGACCCTAGCAAGCAATCCAGCAGCAGAACCGCTAGATGGGTACAAGCAGATGAATCCTATGGTCTTTGCAGGTCTTTACCCAATCGAGTCAAACAAGTACAATGACCTTCGTGAAGCCCTTGAAAAATTGCAGCTCAACGATGCCAGTCTTCAGTTTGAACCAGAAACATCTCAGGCGCTGGGATTCGGTTTCCGTTGTGGATTCCTTGGACTTCTCCATATGGATGTTATCCAAGAGCGTTTAGAACGTGAGTTCAATATTGATCTCATCATGACAGCTCCATCTGTTATCTATAAGGTTAACCAAACTGATGGTGAGTCTATGGATGTGTCTAACCCATCTGAGTTCCCAGACCCAACTAAGATCGCGACCATTGAAGAACCTTATGTTAAAGCGCAAATCATGGTACCACAGGAGTTTGTTGGTGCAGTAATGGAATTGGCTCAGCGCAAACGTGGGGACTTTGTAACCATGGATTATATTGATGACAATCGTGTCAATGTTATCTATCAAATTCCACTCGCTGAAATTGTCTTTGACTTCTTTGATAAGCTCAAGTCTTCAACGCGTGGTTATGCAAGTTTTGACTACGAATTGTCAGAGTACCGCCCATCTAAGCTAGTGAAAATGGATATCCTTCTCAATGGTGATAAGGTCGATGCACTCAGCTTTATCGTTCACAAGGACTTTGCCTACGAACGTGGAAAACTCATCGTTGATAAGCTTAAAAAAATCATCCCTCGTCAACAATTTGAAGTACCAATCCAAGCAGCTATTGGACACAAAATCGTGGCTCGTACTGATATCAAAGCCCTTCGTAAGAACGTACTTGCCAAGTGTTACGGAGGTGACGTTTCTCGTAAACGCAAACTCCTTGAAAAACAAAAAGCTGGTAAGAAACGCATGAAAGCTATCGGATCAGTAGAAGTCCCACAAGAAGCCTTCCTCAGCGTCTTAAGCATGGATGAAGAATAGAAATAAAAAATAAAACTCTTGAAGATTTTTCAAGAGTTTTTTCTTTAAATGTGAGCTATAAAATCGGAAACTAACAGAATCGATTAGGTTAGAATTTGACAGAAGTCTTTATTTTTCTTATAATGCAGATGGAAAGGTGGTAGGATGAAAAAATTATTAATTTTAGGTACTGTAGTTACTGTTAGTGCTTTTTTAGCTTCATGCTCTAATAAATCACAAACAGCAACCGAAGAAAGTTCGTCTGCAGTTGTTAGTTCTTCTAGTAGTCAGGAAACGAGTAGCACTAGTTCTGCTGTTTCTGAAGCGAAAAAGGAAGAGACGCAAATCATTGGTTCGAATGAATATGGTTTTGTCAAGGTACCCAAATCATGGGTTCGATTCCATGAAGTAGAAGGTGGAAACGATATACAGTATTGTGATGGAACAGATATCAACATTGTTACGCTAAATACCTTCAAGGCTGAGCAGTTTAATATCAGCGAAGAAGAATATGCTAAATTGGATGTTGTGACTGTCTCTGCTAGTATTCTAACTTCCAAAGAACAAGGCTCTGATTTCAGTAAGGTTTGGGGTTCCAAATCAACCATTGGAGGCTATGAAGCCTATGTTGTCAATGCAATTGCTAAGTCAGGGAAATACCTCGTTACCTGGGTTTTCCGATCAAATGATGGTAAAATCCGCTATGTTTCACTTGAAGGGGATGGGGAAACTTTAAAAACAATCTTACCGATGGTTGAAAGTAGCTGGTCAAATACTAAAGTTGAATAAATGAAAAAAGAAGATCAACTGGTCTTCTTTTTTATTTTATTTTCGAATAGATAGATGAGTAGAAAAGAAGAAATGGAGTTGCTTATGAAGATTACAAACTATGAGATATACAAATTAAGAAAAGCTGGACTGACCAATCAACAGATTTTAACTGTCCTTGAATATGATGAGACTGTAGATCAGGAGCTCCTGCTAGGTGATATTGCAGAAATCTCTGGTTGCAGAAATCCCGCTGTCTTTATGGAACGCTATTTCCAGATAGATGATGCGCAGTTGGAGAAGGAGTTTCAGAAATTTCCATCCTTTTCTATTCTTGACGACTGTTTTCCTTGGGATTTGAGTGAGATTTACGATGCTCCAGCACTCTTGTTTTATAAGGGAAATCTAGACTTGCTGAAGTTTCCAAAGGTTGCTGTTGTAGGGAGTCGTTCATGTTCTAGTCAGGGTGCAAAGTCGGTTCAGAGAGTCATTCAAGGTTTGGAAAACGAGTTAATCGTGGTCAGTGGTTTGGCTAAAGGGATTGATACGGCTGCCCATATGGCTGCACTCCAGAATGGAGGAAAAACCATTGCTGTGATTGGAACAGGATTGGATGTGTTTTATCCTAAAGCCAATAAACGTTTGCAGGAGTACATTGGCAATGACCATCTGGTTCTCAGTGAATATGGACCTGGCGAGCAACCTCTGAAATTTCATTTTCCAGCTCGAAATCGTATCATAGCAGGACTATGTCGAGGAGTTATTGTAGCAGAGGCAAGGATGCGTTCTGGTAGTCTCATTACCTGTGAGCGAGCTATGGAGGAAGGTCGTGATGTCTTTGCCATTCCAGGAAACATTTTAGATGGCCATTCAGATGGCTGTCACCACCTGATCCAAGAGGGGGCAAAGCTGATTAGCAGCGGTCAAGATGTGCTGGCTGAGTTTGAATTTTAAGGAGAAATTGTTCACTCAGATAAACTTTTCTTCTATACTATAGGAGTTAAGTCTTGACAGCTATAGAAAAATGGTTTACACTTTATAAAGTTTATTACTTTGAAAAGGTGTGATAGTGTGGCTACGGCAACAAAGAAGAAAAAATCAACAGTAAAAAAAAATCTAGTCATCGTGGAGTCGCCTGCCAAGGCGAAAACGATTGAGAAATATCTAGGCAGAAACTACAAGGTTCTAGCCAGCGTCGGGCATATCCGTGATTTGAAAAAATCCAGTATGTCTGTTGACATTGAAAATAACTATGAACCGCAGTATATCAATATCCGAGGCAAGGGTCCTCTCATCAATGAATTGAAAAAAGAAGCCAAAAAAGCCAATAAAGTCTTTCTGGCGAGTGACCCGGACCGTGAAGGAGAAGCAATTTCCTGGCATTTGGCTCACATTCTCAACTTGGACGAGAATGATGCCAACCGTGTAGTCTTTAATGAAATCACCAAAGACGCGGTAAAAAATGCCTTTAAAGAGCCTCGCAAGATTGACATGGACTTGGTCGACGCCCAACAAGCTCGTCGAGTCTTAGACCGCTTGGTAGGGTATTCGATTTCGCCAATTTTGTGGAAAAAGGTCAAGAAGGGCTTATCAGCAGGACGCGTGCAGTCCGTTGCCCTTAAGCTCATCATTGACCGTGAAAATGAAATCAATGCCTTCCAACCGGAAGAATACTGGACAATTGATGGTGTTTTTAAGAAGGGAACCAAACAATTTCAGGCTTCTTTCTATGGTATGAATGGCAAAAAGATGAAATTGACCACCAATGAAGAGGTCAAAGAAGTCTTGTCCCATTTGACTAGCAAAGATTTCACAGTGGATCAGGTAGATAAGAAAGAACGCAAACGCAATGCCCCCCTACCTTATACGACCTCAACCATGCAAATGGATGCGGCTAACAAAATTAATTTCCGTACTCGAAAGACCATGATGGTGGCTCAGCAGCTCTATGAAGGGATCAATATCGGATCAGGTGTGCAAGGTTTGATTACCTATATGCGTACAGACTCGACTCGTATCAGTCCTGTGGCTCAGAATGAAGCGGCAAGCTACATTAACGACCGTTTTGGTAGCAAGTATTCCAAGCATGGTAGCAAGGTCAAGAATGCCTCAGGTGCTCAAGATGCTCACGAAGCCATTCGTCCATCTAGTGTCTTTAATACACCTGAAAGTATCGCTAAGTACTTGGACAAAGACCAGCTCAAACTTTATACCCTTATCTGGAACCGTTTTGTGGCCAGTCAGATGACAGGCGCTATCTTTGATACCATGGCTGTTAAGCTATCTCAAAATGGTGTTCAGTTTGCGGCAAATGGAAGCCAAGTGAAGTTTGATGGTTATCTTGCTATTTACAATGACTCTGACAAGAACAAGATGTTGCCAGATATGGCTGTTGGAGATGTGGTCAAGCAGGTCAATAGCAAGCCAGAACAACATTTCACCCAACCACCTGCACGCTATTCTGAAGCGACCCTTATCAAGACCTTGGAGGAAAATGGGGTTGGACGTCCATCAACCTACGCTCCGACCATTGAAACCATCCAGAAACGATACTACGTTCGTCTGGCAGCCAAACGTTTTGAACCGACAGAACTGGGAGAAATTGTTAACAAACTCATCGTTGAATACTTCCCAGATATCGTAAACGTGACCTTCACAGCTGAGATGGAAGGAAAACTGGATGATGTCGAGGTTGGTAAAGAGCAGTGGCAACGTGTCATTGACGCCTTTTACAAACCATTCTCTAAAGGAGTGGCCAAGGCTGAATCCGAAATGGAAAAAATCCAGATTAAGGATGAGCCGGCTGGATTTGACTGTGAAGTTTGTGGCAGTCCGATGGTGATTAAGCTAGGACGTTTTGGTAAATTCTATGCTTGTAGCAATTTTCCAGACTGCCGTCACACACAAGCGATTGTCAAAGAGATTGGAGTCGAGTGTCCAAGCTGTCATCAAGGACAAATCATCGAACGCAAAACCAAGCGCAATCGTATCTTCTATGGTTGCAATCGTTACCCAGAATGCGAATTTACTTCCTGGGACAAACCAGTTGGACGTGATTGTCCGAAATGCGGACACTTCCTTGTGGAGAAAAAAGTTCGTGGTGGTGGCAAGCAGGTTGTATGTAGTAATGGTGACTACGAAGAGGAGAAGATTAAATAAAATGAAGAGTCCTGAAAATGAATTTCAGACTCTTTTTAGTTTAAGCTTGACAAATTTCCTCATTTTGTGGGAAACTAGTAGAAGATTATTTTATTAGGAGAAGACATGCGCTTTATTTATCTTAGTTTTGGTTTTATTTCTTTGGCTCTAGCTCTTGTTGGTGTTGTCCTGCCACTCTTGCCAACAACTCCTTTTCTTTTGCTGTCTATCGCTTGCTTTTCAAAATCCTCTAAACGTTTTGAAGACTGGCTTTATCATACAAAGCTTTAT
This sequence comes from Streptococcus mitis, assembly GCF_003943905.1. Lineage (GTDB taxonomy): Bacteria > Bacillota > Bacilli > Lactobacillales > Streptococcaceae > Streptococcus > Streptococcus mitis_BC. The sequence continues at coordinate 386,850 of NZ_RJNS01000001.1, read as the reverse complement.
CAGACTTATGTAGCTGACTTTCGGGAAACCAAGTCAATCGCGCGAGAACGCAAGAAAAAAATCATCGTATCTATCTACATTTTGATGGGAATTTCCATCTATTTTGCCCCTCTTTTGCCAGTCAAAATCGGTCTGGGAGCCCTGACTATCTTTATCACCTACTATCTCTTTAAAGTCATTCCTGACAAAGAATAGATAAAAATAGTAGTTATTTGCCTTGATAAAAATGAAAGCATATTTAAAATAATATGATATAATAAATTCAAAGAAAATATCAAGGAGAATCAAATGATTTACGAATTTTGTGCTGAAAATGTGACCTTGCTTGAAAAAGCGATGCAGGCTGGAGCTCGTCGAATCGAACTTTGTGACAACCTAGCAGTAGGAGGAACAACACCTAGCTATGGAGTGACCAAGGCAGCGGTTGAACTGGCAGCTAACTACGATACGACCATTATAACCATGATTCGTCCCCGTGGTGGCGACTTTGTCTATAATGATATGGAAATTGCTATCATGCTAGAAGACATTCGATTGACTGCTCAGGCTGGAAGTCAAGGGGTTGTATTTGGGGCTTTAACTGCTGATAAGAAGTTGGATAAAGCTAATCTGGAGAAGCTGATTGCAGCATCAAAAGGGATGGAAATTGTCTTCCATATGGCCTTTGATGAATTGAGTGACGAAGACCAGTTGGAAGCTATTGACTGGCTCAGCCAAGCTGGTGTCACTCGTATCTTAACTCGTGCTGGTGTGTCTGGAGACTCGCTAGAAAAACGTTTTGCTCATTATCACAGAATTTTGGAACATGCAGCTGGTAAAATTGAAATTCTACCAGGTGGGGGGATTGACTTGGATAACCGTCAAACCTTTATCGACCGACTGGGCGTGACACAATTGCATGGAACTAAGGTTGTCTTTTAAAAAATAGAAAGGAACTGCTAGCTTTTGGTAGCAGTTTTCACTTATGTTTGAAATTTTTAACTCCTATCAGTTTAATAAAGAAAAAGCTCGTGCCTATGGTTTTGTAGAGTATGGGGGAGTCTGGACCAATAGTTGCCAGATTTTGCAGGGTGACTTTGTCATGACAGTCTCTATCACTCCTGATAATGTGAGCTTTCAGGTTTTTGATCAGGAAACGGGTGACCTCTATCCTCAAGTACACATGGAAAGTATGCGGGGAAGTTTTGTCGGAAGTGTCCGTGAGGCTTGTTTGGAGATTCTTTACCAGATTCGGAAGGCTTGCTTTGATGTACAGGATTTTATCTGTCCTCAGACTAAGCGAATCATGTCTCAAGTTCAGGAAAAGTTTGGTAATCAGCTAGAATATCTGTGGGAAAAATCGCCTGATACAGCAGTATTACGTCATGAAGGCAGTCAAAAGTGGTATGCTGTTTTAATGAGAATTCCTTGGGATAGGCTAGATAAGACAAGAGAAGGGCAAGTGGAAGCAGTCAACCTCAAAAACAATCAAGTGGCTGACTTGCTTTTACAAAAGGGGATTTATCCTGCCTTTCATATGAACAAACGTTACTGGATTAGTCTTGCTCTTGATGATAGTTTATCGGATGAAGAAGTTCTAGATTTGCTAGAAATCAGTTGGAATTTGACATTGAAAAAGTAAAGAAATTCCCTTGTGTTTTCAAATGCTTTCAATTAGCAAAATATTCTTTACTGAAGAAATTTTCAGAAAATATTGGATTTTTTCTTGACAAGAGATTTTTCCTATGCTAAAATACTTAACAAGACATCAAACGAAGGAGAAAGTCAAACATGAAAACAGCTGAGTTTAATCAATTTGCTTTGTTGTTGAGGTACTCGGGCTAGTGCAGAAGCATTAGTCCTGTTTGGCTTACCAAGCGGGAGTAAATCAACATCTCGCTTGGGTTTCCGAGCGAGATGTTTTTTCTATACTGAAATTTTGAAGGGGGAATTCTCATGCGTAGAGTTGAGTTTCTAGATACCAGTCTCCGTGATGGTGAGCAGACACCAGGTGTTAATTTTTCGATTAAGGAAAAGGTCGCCATCGCAAGACAGCTGGAGAAATGGGGTATTTCGGCCATCGAAGCTGGTTTTCCGGCGGCGAGTCCAGATTCATTCAGAGCAGTTCAGGAGATTGCCAAGGTCTTGAAGAAAACTGCGGTGACAGGTTTGGCTCGTTCGGTCAAGTCAGATATAGATGCTTGTTACGAGGCGCTCAAGGATGCCAAGTATCCACAGGTTCACGTCTTTATCGCCACCAGTCCGATTCACCGCAAGTATAAGCTCAATAAGAGCAAGGAAGAGATTTTGGAAGCGATTAAGGAGCATGTCTCTTATGCTCGTTCTAAGTTCGAGATTGTCGAATTTTCTCCAGAGGATGCGACCAGAACAGAGTTGGATTTCCTCTTGCAAGTTGTTCAGACAGCTGTGAATGCAGGTGCGACCTACATCAATATCCCTGACACGGTTGGATTTACTACGCCAGAGGAGTATGGTGCCATCTTCAAACACTTGATTGAGAATGTCAAGACAGATCGTCAGATCATCTATTCGCCTCACTGTCACGATGACCTCGGAATGGCAGTGGCTAATAGCCTTGCTGCTGTTAAGAACGGTGCAGGCCGAGTTGAAGGTACTATCAATGGTATCGGTGAGCGAGCTGGCAATGCAGCCCTTGAAGAAATAGCAGTGGCCCTCAATATTCGTCAAGATTACTACCAAGCTGAGACAAGTATTGTCCTAAACGAAACCATCAATACTTCTGAAATGGTTTCTCGCTTCTCAGGTATTCCAGTTCCTAAAAACAAGGCGGTGGTTGGTGGAAATGCCTTCTCTCACGAGTCTGGTATTCACCAAGATGGGGTTCTTAAAAATCCTCTTACCTATGAGATCATCACCCCTGAATTGGTTGGTGTTAAGAGTAATAGTCTTCCGCTTGGAAAATTGTCAGGTCGCCACGCTTTTGTAGAAAAACTAAGAGATTTGGCCTTAGACTTCACAGAAGAAGACATCAAACCGCTCTTTGCTAAGTTCAAGGCACTAGCGGACAAAAAGCAAGAAATCACAGATGCAGATATTCGAGCGCTAGTAGCTGGAATCATGGTTGAAAATCCAGAAGGATTCCACTTTGATGATTTACAACTGCAAACACATGCGGATAATAACATTGAAGCACTCGTTAGCCTAGCCAATATGGATGGTGAGAAGGTTGAGTTTAATGCGACAGGACAAGGTTCAGTTGAAGCTATCTTTAATGCTATTGACAAGTTCTTCAATCAGTCTGTTCGTTTGGTATCCTACACAATTGATGCGGTAACAGATGGGATCGATGCCCAGGCTAGGGTTTTGGTGACTGTTGAAAACAGAGATACAGAGACCATCTTTAACGCATCAGGGCTTGATTTTGATGTACTGAAGGCTTCAGCTATTGCCTACATCAATGCCAATACCTTTGTTCAAAAGGAGAATGCTGGTGAGATGGGACGAAGCGTTTCCTATCGCGACCTGCCTAGTGTGTAAAGGAGAATGCTATGACAAAGAAAATAGTAGCTCTAGCAGGGGACGGAATAGGTCCAGAAATCATGAAAGCTGGTTTGGAAGTTTTGGAGGCCCTAGCTAAAAAAACAGGTTTTGACTATGAAATAGACAGACGACCCTTTGGAGGTGCAGGGATTGATGCTGAGGGGCACCCCTTACCTGATGAAACCCTCAAGGCATGTAGAGAAGCAGACGCTATTCTCCTAGCGGCCATAGGCAGTCCCCAGTATGATGGCGCAGCGGTTCGGCCTGAACAAGGCTTACTGGCTCTCCGTAAGGAACTCAATCTCTATGCCAACATTCGCCCAGTTAAGATTTTTGAGAGTCTCAAGCATTTGTCTCCTCTCAAACCTGAACGAATTGCGGGTGTGGACTTTGTCGTGGTGCGTGAGCTGACAGGAGGTATTTACTTCGGTGATCATATTCTTGAAGAGCGAAAAGCGCGTGATATCAACGACTACAGCTATGAGGAAGTGGAGCGAATTCTTCGCAAGGCCTTTGAGATTGCAAGAAATCGGAGAAAAATCGTTACTAGCATTGATAAGCAGAATGTTCTGGCAACCTCAAAACTCTGGCGCAGAGTAGCTGAGGAGGTTGCAAAGGATTTCCCAGATGTGACCTTGGAGCACCAGTTGGTGGACTCAGCTGCTATGCTTATGATTACCAATCCTGCCAAGTTTGATGTCATTGTGACGGAGAATCTTTTCGGAGATATCTTATCTGATGAATCAAGCGTTTTATCTGGCACACTTGGGGTTATGCCATCAGCCAGTCATCCTGAAAAGGGGCCAAGTCTTTATGAACCTATTCATGGTTCGGCACCTGATATTGCTGGTCAAGGAATTGCCAATCCTATTTCCATGATTTTGTCAGTTGCCATGATGCTAAGAGATAGTTTCGAACGCCATGAGGATGCAGGGCTTATCGATCATGCTGTAGAAGCCAGTTTGGCAGCAGGAATTTTAACGAGAGATATAGGAGGAAAGGCTTCTACCAAGGAAATGACGGAAGCCATCATTGAAAGACTATGAAGATAAACGAAGGAATCACTCTTACCCTCTTGATTTGGAATGTCATGATTTTCATCATTTATGGAATTGACAAATCCAAGGCAAGGAGAGGTGCTTGGCGCATCCCAGAGAAAATTCTCTTGACCATAGCACTTATCTGTGGTGGATTTGGTGCTTGGTTAGCAGGAATCATTTTTCACCACAAGACTAAAAAATGGTATTTTAAAACAGTTTGGTTCCTTGGGATGGTGACCACACTAGTAGCCTTATATTTTATTTGGAGGTAATGGATGGCAGGGGAATCGATTTTTGATAAATTATGGGACCGCCATGTCATCACAGGAGAAGAGGGGCAGCCCCAACTCATGTATGTGGATCAACACTATATTCACGAGGTGACCAGTCCTCAGGCTTTTCAAGGATTGCGAGATGCAGGTCGCAGATTGAGACGACCAGACTTGACATTTGGAACCTTTGACCATAATGTCCCGACGGTCAATATCTATGATATACGAGATGTGATTTCTAAGGCGCAAATTGATAAACTAGCTGAAAATGTTGAGGAGTTTGGTATTGAACATACAGCCCACGGTTCTGAAAAGCAGGGTATCGTTCACATGGTTGGACCAGAAACTGGCAGGACTCAACCAGGAAAATTCATCGTCTGTGGAGACAGCCATACGGCTACTCACGGAGCTTTCGGAGCTATCGCTTTTGGGATTGGGACCAGTGAGGTTGAGCATGTCTTTGCTACCCAGACACTCTGGCAGGTCAAACCCAAGAAAATGTTAGTAGAATTCATTGGAATTCCTCAAAAAGGAGTTTATTCCAAGGATTACATTCTCGCCTTGATTGCCAAGTACGGCGTTGCTTGTGGTGTTGGCTATGTGGTGGAATATCGTGGGGAAGCGATTGATGCTCTGACCATGGAAGAGCGAATGACCATCTGCAATATGTCCATCGAGTTTGGTTCTAAGATGGGCATCATGAATCCAGATCAGACTACCTATGACTATCTCAAAGGACGAGAATGTGTTCCAGAAGCTTTTGAGGAGGCTGTGGCGGATTGGAAAACCCTTGTCAGTGATGAGGATGCTATCTATGATAAAGTTATCCAGATGGATGTCTCAGACTTGGCTCCCATGGTGACTTGGGGGACCAATCCTGCTATGGGGGTTGACTTTGACAGTAGCTTCCCAGAAATTAAGGATATGAATGATGAGCGAGCCTACAATTACATGAACTTGAAGCCTGGTCAAAAGCCAGCGGATATTGAACTAGGTTATATCTTTATCGGGTCTTGTACCAATGCCCGGCTCAGTGACTTGCAACTGGCTGCGCGATTTGTAAAAGGGAAGAAGATTGCTCCCAACTTAACGGCTATCGTGGTTCCAGGCTCTCGTCCTGTCAAACGAGCTGCTGAGAAGTTGGGCTTGGATAAGGTCTTCTTAGACGCTGGCTTTGAGTGGCGAGACCCAGGTTGCTCAATGTGCCTAGGGATGAATCCTGACAAGGTTCCTGATGGGGTCCACTGTGCCTCAACCAGTAACCGCAATTTTGAAGACAGACAGGGATTTGGCGCTAAGACTCATCTCTGCAGTCCAGCCATGGCAGCGGCAGCAGCTATCGCAGGGCGTTTCGTAGATGTTCGGCAAATGCCAGAGGCCCAGTAAGGAGAGGATATGGAGAAATTTACAGTTTATACGGGAACGACCGTTCCTCTTATGAATGATAACATCGACACCGACCAAATCCTACCCAAGCAGTTTCTCAAGTTAATTGATAAGAAAGGCTTTGGTAAGTACCTCATGTATGCTTGGCGTTATCTAGACGATAAGTATACTGAGGATCCAGACTTTGTCTTCAACCGACCTGAATATCGTAAAGCCAGTATCCTCATCTCAGGGGATAACTTTGGGGCGGGTTCTTCGAGGGAACATGCAGCTTGGGCACTGGCTGACTATGGTTTTAAGGTCGTGATTGCAGGATCTTTCGGCGACATTCATTACAATAATGAACTCAATAATGGCATGTTGCCCATTGTTCAGCCTAGAGAGGTGAGAGAGAAACTAGCCGAACTTAAACCGACCGATCAGGTAACTGTGGACTTGGAACAGCAAAAAATCATTTCACCAGTTGGAGAATTCTCCTTTGAGATCGATAGTGAGTGGAAGCACAAGCTTTTAAATGGTTTGGATGATATCGGAATTACTTTGCAGTATGAAGATTTGATTGCTGCCTATGAAAAACAACGACCAGCCTACTGGCAGGATTAGAAAAAAATAGAAAAGGAAATAGAACTATGACAAAACACATTCAATGGACGGGAACACTTTCTCAAGAAGGCTATGACATTTTAAAAGGAGAGGGCGGATGTATCGTTTGCCCTACAAAAGTTGGCTATATCATCATGACTAGCGATAAGGCAGGACTTGAACGCAAGTTTGAAGCCAAAGAGCGTAACCGTAACAAACCAGGTGTTGTCCTCTGTGGTAGCATGGATGAGCTTCGCGCTTTAGCACAACTCAATCCAGAAATTGAAGCCTTCTACCAAAAACATTGGGATGAAGACATCCTACTTGGTTGTATCCTTCCATGGAAACCTGAAGCCTTTGAGAAATTGAAAGCATACGGTGATGGCCGTGAAGAACTCATGACTGACGTGCGTGGAACGAGCTGTTTTGTGATTAAGTTCGGGAAAGCAGGAGAACAGTTAGCTGCCAAGCTTTGGGAAGAAGGCAAGATGGTATACGCCTCATCAGCTAACCCATCTGGAAAAGGAAACCGCGGTAAGGTGGAAGGTATCGGAGAACGTATCGAAGGAGCAGTGGACCTTGTTATCGAAGCAGACGACTATGTGGCATCTATCCAACCTGACAAAACGATTGAAACGCGCTACGAGCAAGGTGTGATGGTGTCTATGGTTGATAAAGACGGCAAACTAATCCCAGAACAAGGAGGAGCTCGCTCAATCTCACCAGCCCCAGTTGTGATTCGTAAAGGGCTTGACATTGATAAAATCATGATGCACCTGTCAGATACCTTTAACTCATGGGACTACCGTCAGGGTGAATATTATTAAGATAAAAAAGAGGTCTAGTGTTAAGAGACATTGAAGCTCCTAACACTGGGCTTTTTCTTTAGAAATTCTTTTCTTTTTCTATAGGATATGATATTCTATATATGAAATATATAGTTTTTTATTCGAACATTATTATAAAAGGAGTAAGATGATGCTGAAAAGAAAAGTTAGTTTGGAAGATTTTTATGATTGGTACCAAGAAAATAAAATAAGATTAAGAGAAGATGCATCTAAATATAGTATTTACAATGAACAATTACGTGAAGAATTTCTTAAAGAATGGCCACTTGATAGAATTTTAACCATGTCTATTGATGATTATGTTATTGGAAAGGGGGCGCAAAACAAGTCATTTTGCTATGCTCTTGAGACTGGAAAGTACCAATCATTATTTATGGGAATTGGTGGAGGAGGTTCTTCAAAATTTGGTATTTATTGGAATGAGGATACGAAAAGCTATAAGAATCAAGCTAATAAAATCATTCCAGAATCAGAACTAGAAGACCGATTTAACAAATTAAAATCGGATTTGTATGAGATTATCCAAGCTGGTAGAAAGTTAGATTTCAATAACCCTATTTTTGACATTAAACAGTCAAAGAATGAATTTATTGGTCGTTCTGCTGTGGTGACAAAACTACTTTGTATCTATTCTGAGGGATATCCTTTCTTAGGTGTAAATCTTAATAGTCAAAAGAGATTCTGGAACAAGTTACTTCCTCAAAAAAATCAAGGGGGACCTTATCTTCAGAATCATGAGATTTGTCAACACGTATTGCAAAAATATCCTGAGCTGGAACCATCATTGTTGGGAAGTATTTTATTTGAATATTCAACACAATTTCTAGACGATAAAGAAAAGAAAGAAGAAAAAATGTCTGCAGAATATAAGGTTTATCATCCATTGAGTCAAACTCTACTACAATCCAAAAACCTCATTCTCCGTGGTGCACCTGGTACAGGAAAAACTTATCTTGCTAAAGAAATAGCTAAAGAATTAACGGATGGCAACGAAGACCAAATCGGCTTTGTACAGTTTCACCCTTCCTATGATTATACGGATTTTGTAGAGGGGTTGAGACCAGTATCAAATGGGGATGGAGCTATTGAGTTTAAGCTACAGGATGGTATTTTTAAAGATTTTTGTCAGAAAGCAAAAGAAGCCCAATTGATTGGAGGACAAGATAATTTTGATGAGGCTTGGGATTCTTACTTAGAATATATAAATGTTGCTGAAGAAAAAGAATATATAACAAAAACATCTTACTTATCTGTTAATAGTAGACAAAATTTGTCAGTAAATTATGATAGTGGTGTTCCAGGATGGTCACTACCTCGCAAATATGTTTACGAGTTGTATAAAGATAAAAATTATAATAAGCAAGAATACTACAAAAGTGGTGGAAAAACTGTCCTAGAAACTTTAAAGAAAAGATTTGGTCTGAAAGATTATATTTCTCCAACAGAAATTGACACAGACAAGAAATTCGTTTTCATCATCGATGAAATCAACCGTGGGGAGATTTCTAAGATTTTTGGGGAACTCTTTTTCTCTATTGATCCTGGTTATCGTGGTGAAAAGGGGAGTGTTTCCACCCAGTATGCTAACTTACATGAGACGGATGACAAGTTTTATATCCCTGAGAATGTCTACATCATCGGAACAATGAATGATATTGACCGTTCAGTAGATACCTTTGATTTTGCTATGCGTCGTCGTTTCCGCTTTGTTGAAGTTACTGCTGAAAGCCAAGTTGTTATGTTGGATAAAGAACTAGATATCCATGCAGAAGAAGCAAAACTTCGTCTAAGAAATTTGAATGTTGCTATCGAAAACGTTCAGGGATTAAACAGCCATTATCATATCGGACCAAGTTATTTCCTTAAGTTGAAGGATGTAGATTTTGACTATGAATTACTCTGGTCTGATTACCTTAAACCGCTTTTGGAAGATTACTTACGAGGTTCTTACGAAGAGGCTGAAACTCTGGATACATTGAAAAAAGCATTTGATCTGACAAATAATGACCAAACAGATCAGCAAGATACTGGTGATGATAATGCGGATAACTGATAATCAGTATAGAATTGCTAAAGAAGACTTTGTCGCAGAATATCCCAACCTAAGTCAAGCACTTCTTGATAGAACACTAGATAACCTTTCTAGGGAGGACAGTATTTTTATTTTCCCGAATGATTTGATAAATTCTCCTGATTTAGACAGGGACCAAAAGATTTTTGAAACAGTTAATCAGGAAATCAAGACAGGGAACGTGATTGGTTTTCTTGGATATGGTCAGGAAAGATTAACGATTTCCTCTCGTTTTTCTGATGAAAGTAACGACCATTTTTTGCATTATCTTTTACAAAAGATTCTCAATATCAATTTGACTAGTTTAGACATCGGTCTATCTCAAGAGGATAAACTCTATCAGCTTTTGATTTACCTCTTTCCCAAATATCTGCAAGCTGCTCTTCGAAAAGGTCTTTATAAGGAATACCAGAGATTTTTCCATAACGATAGTCATGTAAAGGGAGTGCTAGATGTAGGAATGCATCTTAAGAAAAATGTTCCTTTTATGGGAAGCATTGCCTATACCACTAGGGAGTTTACCTATGATAATCCACTCATGCAGTTGATTCGGCATACGATTGAGTACATTAAGAATCAGAAAGGTTTCGGAGTTCTGCTCGATAGTAATCGTGAAAATATGACAGAAATTACTCGTGTAACCTCATCTTATAAACTAGCTGATCGTGCCAAGATTATCAGAATGAATAAAATCAAACCCATCCGACACGCCTATTTTAGAGAGTATAGAAAATTACAGGAACTCTGCTTGATGATTCTGAGTAGAGAAAAGCATGGTCTTGGACCTCAAGCCCAAAAGGTACATGGTATTCTCTTTGATGTTGCCTGGCTTTGGGAAGAGTATGTTTACACCTTGTTGCCAAAAGGTTTCATCCATCCTCGAAATAAAGAAAAGAAAGGCGGCATCCTAATATTTTCTGGTGGGGAACGAAAAGTATATCCAGATTTTTATGACAGAGAACGAAAGATTGTTCTAGATGCAAAATATAAAAAACTGGAGTTTACTGAAAAAGGGATTAATCGTGAGGACTTGTTCCAGTTGATTTCCTATTCTTATATTATAAAAGCTAAGAAAGCTGGACTGATTTTTCCTAGTATAGAGCAGTCAGTAAATAGTGAGATAGGAAAAGTAGTGGGATACGGAGTCTTGCTTAAAAAGTGCTCTATCCAAATCCCTCAGAATACCTCATCCTATAGTGTGTTTTGTAAAATAATGGAAAATTCTGAAAAAATTTTTAAAGCTATTATTGATGAAGAAGTGGGGAGAAAATAATCTCTTCACTTTTTTGCTATTTATTAAGTAATTTCTGAACTATATAATTTGATTATTAAAAATATTTGACAAAAACTGTACTTTGGTGTAGACTTAATCAAGGAAACGTCGGAAAAGACGTAGTGATGCGAAGGCATAGGTAGGTCATTACAAAAGAAATGAGACATCGATATGTTAAATGAATTTCCAATTTTTGATTACGAAGATATTCAGTTGATCCCTAATAAATGTGTGATTAAAAGCCGTGCAGAAGCAGATACGAGTGTCGCACTTGGAAATCACACTTTCAAACTACCTGTTGTACCTGCAAATATGCAGACGATTTTGGATGAGAACGTCGCAGAGCAGCTTGCTAAAGGTGGTTACTTCTACATTATGCATCGTTTTGATGAGGCTGGGCGCATTCCTTTTATCAAACGTATGCACGATCAAGGGCTCATTGCTTCTATTTCAGTCGGTGTCAAGGATTACGAGTATGATTTCGTTAGCCAACTCAAGGCTGATGCTCCTGAGTATATCACGATTGATATTGCTCATGGACATGCGGATAGCGTGATCTCAATGATTCAGCACATCAAGAAAGAATTGCCTGATACTTTTGTAATCGCTGGTAACGTCGGAACTCCAGAAGCTGTGCGTGAATTGGAAAATGCTGGTGCCGATGCTACTAAGATTGGAATCGGTCCTGGTAAGGTTTGTATCACCAAGGTCAAGACTGGTTTTGGGACAGGTGGTTGGCAGTTGGCTGCTCTTCGCTGGTGTGCAAAAGCTGCTCGCAAACCGATTATTGCTGATGGTGGGATTCGTACACACGGTGACATTGCTAAGTCTATCCGTTTCGGTGCTAGCATGGTTATGATTGGTTCCCTATTTGCAGGGCATATCGAAAGTCCAGGAAAGACGATTGAAGTCGATGGCGAACAGTTCAAAGAATACTATGGTTCAGCTTCTCAATACCAAAAGGGTGCTTATAAAAATGTAGAAGGAAAACGCATCTTACTTCCTGCCAAAGGGCATTTGCAAGACACCCTTACTGAGATGGAGCAGGATTTGCAAAGTGCCATTTCCTACGCAGGTGGACGCAAGGTTGCTGACCTCAAGCACGTTGATTATGTAATCGTGAAAAACTCTATCTGGAATGGTGATGCTTCCCACTAATAGACGCTTAGTCCATCCATAAAAAACTTGTTATTAGAGCAAATTTTTGTTATAATAAAACAAGTTTCCACCCTTAGTGTAATGGATATCACGTAAGATTCCGGTTCTTAAGATGGGGGTTCGATTCCCTCAGGGTGGATGTAAACAGCCTAAAAAAGCCTTTAAATAAGGCTTTTTTCTTTATATTGCCTCCAAAATTGGAAATTTTTTTTTCAAAAACGACCCCACTCTCCCCTAGTCCCGTTTTAAAGTGACTCAGAGGGCTTTTTTTGTTATAATAGAAAGGATCGTAATTATTAGAAAGAGGTCAGTATGAAAGAATTACAAACTGTACTGAAGAAGCGTTTTGCAATCGAATTTGCAGACAAAAACTTACTGGAAACGGCCTTTACTCATACGAGTTATGCCAATGAGCACCGCCTCTTAAAAATTTCACACAATGAGCGCTTGGAATTTTTAGGAGACGCTGTTCTGCAATTATTGATTTCAGAATATCTGTATAAAAAATATCCTAAGAAACCAGAGGGAGATTTGTCCAAGCTCCGTGCCATGATTGTCCGTGAGGAGAGTTTGGCTGGTTTTGCGCGTGATTGCCAGTTTGATCAGTTTATCAAGCTGGGTAAAGGAGAAGAAAAGTCTGGTGGGCGCAATCGTGACACCATTCTCGGTGATGCTTTTGAAGCCTTTCTGGGAGCTTTGCTTTTAGACAAGGATGTAGCTAGAGTAAAAGAGTTTATCTATCAGGTCATGATTCCCAAGGTTGAAGTAGGTGACTTTGAGATGATTACGGATTACAAGACACACTTGCAAGAGTTGCTCCAGGTCAATGGAGATGTGGATATCCGCTACCAGGTGACCTCTGAGACAGGACCTGCCCATGATAAGGTTTTTGATGTAGAAGTTCTGGTTGAAGGCAAGAGTATCGGAAAAGGACAAGGACGCTCTAAAAAATTGGCAGAGCAGGAAGCCGCGAAAAATGCAGTGGAGAAAGGGCTGGATTCATGTATTTAAAGGAAATTGAGATCCAGGGATTCAAGTCCTTTGCTGATAAGACCAAAGTCGTCTTTGACCAAGGTGTGACAGCTGTCGTTGGGCCCAATGGTTCTGGGAAGTCAAATATCACAGAAAGTCTGCGATGGGCTTTAGGTGAGTCTAGTGTTAAGAGCCTTCGTGGTGGTAAGATGCCTGACGTTATCTTTGCTGGAACAGAAAGTCGCAAACCACTCAATTATGCCTCTGTTATCGTGACCTTGGACAATGAAGATGGTTTTATTAAGGATGCGGGGAAAATTATTAAGGTAGAACGTCATATCTATCGTAGTGGGGATAGCGAGTATCGAATTGATGGCAAGAAAGTGCGCTTGCGTGATATTCATGACCTCTTCTTGGATACCGGTTTGGGACGGGATTCCTTCTCCATCATTTCCCAAGGGAAGGTTGAGGAGATTTTTAACTCCAAGCCTGAAGAGCGCCGTGCTATTTTTGAAGAAGCTGCGGGTGTTTTGAAATACAAAACTCGTAGAAAAGAAACAGAGAGTAAACTGCAACAAACTCAAGACAATCTCGACCGCTTAGAAGACATTATCTATGAGTTGGATAATCAAATCAAGCCCCTTGCAAAACAAGCCGAGAATGCTCGTAAGTTTCTCGACTTGGATGGTCAACGCAAGGCAATTTACTTGGATGTACTGGTTGCCCAAATCAAGGAAAACAAGGCTGAACTAGAGTTGACAGAAGAAGAGCTAACGCAAGTTCAGGAACTTTTGACTAGCTATTACCAAAAGCGTGAAGAGTTAGAAGAGGAAAATCAGACTCTTAAAAAGAAACGGCAAGATCTCCAAACTGAAATGGCCAAAGACCAAGGGAGCTTAATGGATTTGACCAGTTTGATCAGTGACTTAGAGCGAAAACTAGCCCTATCCAAACTGGAATCTGAGCAGGTAGCCCTTAATCAACAAGAAGCACAAGCCCGTTTGGCGACTCTGGAAGATAAGAGAAAGGCTCTAAGTAAGGAAAAGGCTGAAAAAGAAGCGAACTTAGAACAGTTAGAGGAAAGTCTAGCTGAAAACAACAAGGAACTCAATCGCCTAGAAGCGGAGTTGTTGGCATTTTCAGATGATCCTGACCAAATGATCGAGCTCCTGCGTGAACGTTTTGTGGCGCTCTTACAAGAAGAAGCGGATGTCTCAAACCAACTGACCCGCATCGAGAATGAGTTGGAAAACAGCCGTCAACTATCTCAAAAACAAGCAGATCAACTTGAGAAATTGAAAGAACAACTGGCTACAGCTAAAGAGAAGGCTAGTCAACAGCAGGCTGAGCTTGAAACTGCCAAGGAGCAAGTTCAGAAATTATTGGCTGGCTACCAAGCTAGTGCCAAGGAACAAGAGGAGCAGAAAGCTTCTTACCAAGCCCAGCAGAGCCAACTCTTTGACCGTCTGGACGCTCTTAAAAACAAGCAGGCTAGAGCCCAAAGCTTAGAAAACATCCTAAGAAATCATAGTAACTTTTACGCGGGTGTTAAGAGTGTTCTCCAAGAAAAAGACCGTCTTGGTGGGATCATTGGTGCAGTCAGTGAGCATCTGACCTTTGATGTGCACTATCAAACTGCCTTGGAGATTGCACTTGGAGCTAGCAGTCAACATATCATCGTAGAAGATGAAAATGCGGCAACAAAGGCGATTGATTTCCTCAAACGCAACAGAGCTGGTCGAGCAACCTTTCTTCCATTGACGACTATCAAGGCTCGTACGATTTCTAGTCAGAATCAAGACGCTATCTCTGCAAGTCCAGGATTTCTGGGCATGGCAGATGAGTTGGTGTCGTTTGATAATAGACTAGAAGCCATTTTCAAGAACTTGCTAGCCACAACGGCTATCTTTGATACCGTAGAACATGCGCGTACGGCAGCTCGTCAAGTTCGTTACCAGGTTCGTATGGTGACGCTTGATGGTACCGAATTGCGCACAGGTGGTTCCTACGCGGGTGGTGCCAATCGTCAAAACAACAGTATTTTCATCAAGCCAGAGCTGGAGCAATTACAAAAAGAAATTGCTGAGGAAGAAGCTAGTCTACGTTCAGAAGAAGCGACTTTGAAGACCTTGCAAGATGAGATGGCAGTATTGACTGAAAGATTAGAAGCTATCAAGTCTCAGGGTGAGCAAGCTCGTATTCAGGAGCAAGGTTTGTATCTTGCTTATCAACAAACCAATCAGCAGGTCGAAGAACTGGAAACGCTTTGGAAACTTCAAGAAGAGGAATTAAATCGTCTTTCTGAAGGAGATTGGCAAGCGGACAAGGAAAAATGCCAAGAGCACCTTGCTACTATTGCCAGAGAAAAGCAAAATCTGGAAGCTGAGATCGAAGAGATTAAGTCTAACAAAAACGCTATTCAAGAACGTTATCAAAACTTGCAGGAACAGATTTCTCAAGCGCGCTTGCTTAAGTCAGAACTGCAAGGACAAAAACGGTACGAAGTTACTGATATTGAACGCTTAGGCAAGGAACTGGATAATCTAGATATCGAGCAAGAGGAAATTCAGCGCCTTCTCCAAGAAAAGGTTGATAATCTCGAGAAAGTGGATACGGATTTGCTAAGTCAGCAGGAGGAAGAGGCCAAAACTCAGAAAGCCAATCTTCAACAAGGTCTGATTCGCAAGCAGTTTGAGTTGGATGATATAGAGGGTCAACTGGATGATATTGCCAGCCATTTGGATCAGGCTCGCCAGCAGAACGAAGAGTGGATTCGCAAGCAAACACGTGCTGAAGTTAAGAAGGAAAAGGTCATCGAACGCTTGCGCTATCTACAAACTCAATTAACAGACCAGTACCAGATTAGCTACACAGAGGCTCTAGAAAAGGCTCATGAACTGGAAAATCTCAATCTGGCAGAGCAAGAGGTTAAGGATTTAGAGAAGGCTATTCGCTCACTGGGACCTGTCAATTTAGAAGCTATTGAACAGTACGAAGAAGTTCACAGCCGTCTGGATTTCCTCAATAGCCAGCGTGATGATATTTTGTCAGCGAAAAATCTGCTTCTTGAGACCATCACAGAGATGAATGATGAGGTTAAGGAACGCTTTAAATCAACCTTTGAGGCTATTCGTGAATCCTTTAAAGTGACCTTTAGACAGATGTTTGGCGGTGGTCAGGCAGACTTGATTTTGACTGAAGGAGACCTGCTGACAGCTGGGGTTGAGATTTCTGTCCAACCACCAGGTAAGAAAATCCAATCTCTCAACCTCATGAGTGGTGGGGAAAAAGCCCTATCAGCTCTGGCTCTGCTCTTCTCAATCATCCGAGTTAAGACCATTCCTTTCGTCATCTTGGACGAGGTAGAGGCGGCGCTGGACGAAGCCAATGTCAAACGTTTTGGGGATTACCTCAACCGCTTTGACAAGGATAGTCAGTTTATCGTCGTAACACACCGTAAGGGGACGATGGCGGCAGCGGACTCTATCTATGGAGTTACCATGCAAGAATCAGGTGTGTCTAAGATTGTTTCGGTTAAATTAAAAGATTTGGAAGAAACAGTAGACTAGTTACCAAACGATAGCATTTCTTAGGAGGTGCTATTTTTTTAAACTAAAGTGCTACATTTTCTCTTAAGGTCAGTTCAGGCGCAAAAAATGACATTTGGGATTTCCTCTTAGCGAAAAGACTTTCTCTATGATATAATAGTTTCATGATTACAACAGTACCTATTAAGAACGAAAAAGATATTGCAGTACCGGGAAAAACAGTCCTTGTACTTGGTTATTTTGATGGCATCCACAAGGGACATCAGAAACTTTTTGAAGTGGCCAGTAAGGCTTCGATGAAGGATTATCTGCCAGTTGTCGTGATGACCTTTACAGAGTCGCCAAAACTTGCCTTGCAACCTTACCAACCTGAGCTTATGCTCCATATCGTCAATCACGAGGAACGGGAGCACAAGATGAAGTGGCACGGAGTAGAGGCTCTCTTCTTACTTGACTTTAGTAGCAAATTTGCTAGTTTAACGGGTCAAGAATTCTTTGATACTTATGTTAGAGCTTTAAAACCAGCGATTATCGTAGCGGGATTTGATTACACGTTTGGTTCAGATAAGAAAACTGCGGATGATCTGAAGGATTATTTTGATGGAGAGATTATCATTGTTCCTCCAGTTGAGGACGAAAAGGGCAAAATCAGTTCCACACGGATTCGCCAAGCTATTCTTGATGGAGATGTCAAGGAAGTCAAGCATCTGCTCGGCACACCGCTCCCAACCCGCGGAATGGTCGTTCATGGGAATGCTCGTGGGCGTACGATCGGTTATCCAACAGCCAATCTAGTCCTGAGAGATCGAACTTATATGCCAGCAGATGGGGTATATGTAGTCGATGTAGAAGTACAACGTCAGAGATATCGTGGCATGGCAAGCGTTGGGAAAAATGTTACTTTCGATGGAGAAGAGCCACGTTTTGAAGTCAATATTTTCGACTTTTCAGATGATATTTACGGTGAGACAGTCATGGTCTACTGGTTAGACCGTGTCCGAGATATGGTCAAATTTGACTCCGTAGAGGAACTGGTAGACCAACTCCAGAAAGACGAAGAGATTGCTCGGAACTGGAAGGATGGAGAGTAGAAAAGTTTAAAAAAGTGAACCATATTTTGTGTTTGCTTTTTTATTTTTGAAAGAAATTTTTATAGCGAGAAACATAATTGAAGCTTGATTGAAAATCTGTTAAAATAGTGATATTCATAACTTTAAAAACCAAAGAAAAGAGACTATATGATTACAGGCGAATTAAAAAGTAAAATCGATCAGTTGTGGGAAATGCTGTGGACTGAAGGAAATGCAAATCCTCTAACAAATATTGAACAATTGACTTATCTTCTGTTTATGAAGGATTTGGATAGTGTCGAACTTGGACGCGAAAGCGATGCTGAGTTTCTAGGGATTTCTTATGAGGGAATTTTTCCAAAAGACAAACCTGAATACCGTTGGTCGACATTTAAAAATATAGGAGATGCTCAGGAAGTTTATCGATTAATGACTCAGGAGATTTTTCCATTTATGAAGAATCTTAAGGGTGATACTGACGATACAGCTTTTTCACGTTATATGCGAGAAGCTATCTTTCAAATTAATAAACCTGCTACGCTCCAAAAGGTGATTTCTATATTAGATGAATTTCCAACTAGAGGGTCAGATATAGATTTTTATAATGACACACAGGGAATTAATGATATTGGCGACATCTATGAATATCTGCTATCAAAATTGTCAACCGCAGGTAAAAATGGACAATTCCGTACACCTCGTCACATCATCGATATGATGGTTGAGTTGATGCAACCAACTATCAAGGATATTATCTCAGATCCTGCTATGGGGTCTGCTGGTTTCTTAGTATCTGCTAGCCGCTACCTAAAGCGTAAAAAAGATGAATGGGAAACCAATCCAGATAATATCAACCATTTTCATAACAATATGTTTCATGGAAATGATACGGATACAACCATGCTTAGACTTGGTGCAATGAACATGATGCTGCATGGAGTGGAAAATCCACAAATTAGTTATCTTGACTCACTATCTCAAGATAATGAAGAAGCAGATAAATACACTTTAGTTCTAGCAAATCCTCCATTTAAGGGATCGCTTGACTACGATTCAACTTCAAATGATCTTCTTGCGACTGTAAAAACCAAAAAAACAGAATTGCTTTTCCTTGCTCTTTTCTTGCGTACATTGAAACCAGGGGGACGTGCAGCAGTTATTGTACCTGACGGTGTTCTCTTTGGTTCTTCTAAAGCCCATAAAGGAATTCGTCAGGAAATTGTAGAGAATCATAAATTGGATGCTGTAATATCAATGCCAAGTGGCGTTTTCAAACCTTATGCTGGAGTTTCAACTGCCATTCTCATCTTTACAAAAACTGGAAATGGTGGAACGGATAAGGTCTGGTTTTACGATATGAAAGCAGATGGTTTAAGTTTGGATGATAAACGACAACCGATCAGTGACAATGATATTCCAGATATTATTCAACGTTTCCATCAACTTGACAACGAAGCAGAACGTAAGAGAACGGACCAGTCTTTCTTTGTTCCAGTCGATGAGATAAAGGATAATGATTATGATTTATCGATCAATAAATACAAAGAAATTGAGTATGAAAAAGTTGAGTATGAACCAACAGAAGTCATCTTAAAGAAAATTAATGATCTAGAAAAAGAAATTCAAGCTGGCTTGGCAGAGTTAGAAGAATTACTCAAGTAGGGAGATGGATGTATGAAAAAAGTGAAGTTGGGGGAAGTTTGTGAGATTTTATCTGGTTACGCTTTTAAATCATCACAATTTAACGATAAAAAAATCGGTCTCCCCTTAATACGAATTCGAGATGTAGAAAGAGGTTTTTCTGATACCTACTTTGAAGGAGATTTTCCAAAAGAATATCTTATTCATAGGGGAGATTTATTGATTACAATGGATGGTAGTTTTATAATGAAAAAATGGGAAGGAGATTTGGCACTACTTAATCAACGTGTTTGTAAGTTAAGAATAACTGATGAAAATGTGGATGAAGGTTATCTTTCTTGGATGATACCTAAATTTTTGAAAGAAATTGAAGACAAGACTCCTTTTGTAACGGTAAAACATCTTTCAGTTGCTAAAATTAAAAATATCTCGTTTTTCTTGCCTGATATACAAGAACAGAAGATAATATCAAAGAAACTGGATACTATAAGGCAGATTTATAATTTTCGTAAAAAACAGTCAGAGAAATATAACGAGCTCGTCAAATCCCGATATTCCGAGGAGGTGGTTGCGTGAAGAAAGTGAAGTTGGGAGAAATTTGTGATATACAAGCAGGAGGAACTCCTTCAAGAAATAAAAAAGAATTTTGGGTTCAAGGTAACATTCCCTGGGTAAAAATAAAAGATATAAACTCAAAATACATTTCTAAAGTTGAAGAACATATTACAGAATTAGGATTGCAGTTTTCCTCCGCAAAATTATTTTCAAGAGGTACGATACTGTATACTATTTTTGCTACTATTGGTGAGGTAGCTATATTAGATATTGATGCTGCAACAAATCAGGCTATAGCAGGTTTACATTTAAAGTCTGAAAAAGTATTAAAAGATTATCTTTATTTTTTCCTTCTTTCTATTAAAAATAGAGTAAAAAACGACAGTAGAGGAGTGGCTCAGAATAATATTAATTTAACTTACTTGAAAAATATAGAGGTCCCTATTGTTGAAAATAGTATTCAGCAAGAAATTTGTAACAATTTAACTAAAATAAATCAAATAATTACTCTACGTAATCAGCAGCTCATAGAACTCTCAAACCTTGTAAAATCCCGATTTAACGAGATGTTTGGAGATATTTTTGATAATCCACAGTCTAAATTAGAAGATCACACTGAGTTAAATCCGAATAAAAGGGAGGAGCTACTAAACTTTAATGGAGATGTTTCGTTTATACCAATGGCAAACGTTAGTGAAAATGGAAAAATTAATTTATCTATTAATCGAAATATTGATGATGTTCGAAAAGGGTTTACTTTTTTTAAGGATAATGATGTAATTGTTGCAAAAATTACACCATGTTTTGAAAATGGGAAAGGTGCCCCATTATTTGGGCTATTGAATGGTATAGGGTTTGGTTCAACTGAATTTCATGTTCTTAGACCAAAGAACACGGTCAATACAGTATGGTTATACCATGTAACAATGCTCTCGGAATTTAGACTTGAAGGTGAGAGAAAGATGACAGGAAGCGGAGGACAGAGAAGAATTCCTAAGGATTTCATTAGTAATTTCAAATTAAATATTCCCCCTCTTTCCCTCCAAAACGAGTTCGCGGACTTTGTGGCTCAGGTCGACAAATCACAATTGGCAATTCAAAAATCTCTGGAAGAATTGGAAACCTTGAAAAAATCACTTATGCAGGAATATTTCGGTTAAGATCTGAGATGAAATAGCAGTTTTACACTATCGTTGTAATTACCGTAATTATTTGTTATAATACTTCAAAGGAGGAAATCAGATGGTTGTAAAAACAAGAAAACAAGGAAATTCAATCACCATTACGATTCCAAGCGAGTTCAATATTCCAAGTGGTGTTAAATACGAAGCAAAATTGTTACCAAGTGGTGAAATTATCTTTACTCCTGAAGAATTGGATCATCAGATCTCTGATGTTTCTGATGATGCCTTTAACTTAAAATTGGATACAATTTTTGATGAATACGACGATGTTTTCAAAGCTTTGGTGGAAAAATGACAGTCTATCTAACAGAAAAGCAAATTGAAAAAATCAATGCTTTAGCAATTCAACGGTATTCTCCAAAGGAGCAAATTCAAACAGTTAGTCCTTCAGCGTTAAATATGATTGTGAACTTACCAGAACAATTTGTTTTTGGCAAACCTCTTTATCCAACAATTTTTGATAAAGCAACAATATTATTTGTCCAATTGATAAAGAAGCATGTTTTTGCCAATGCCAATAAACGAACGGCCTTCTTTGTTTTGGTGAAGTTTTTACAATTAAATGGTTATCACTTTACTGTTTCCGCGGAAGAAGCGGTTGATATGTGCGTGACTATAGCGGTAGAAGCTTTAACTGATGAAAAAATGATAAGCTACTCTAAATGGATTTCTGAACATTCTATCAGAGAAAAGGTCAAAAAGTGAGATAGTATGCTGGATTGAAATGAGCATAAGAAAATAAATGAACAGGCAATATTAGAATTCTGTAATACAGAAACTGATATTGCCTCTTTTTATTGATGAGTAATAATGAAAGTGAGAATTTATGGAATCAAAAGTTACAATTATCATACAAGAAATGTTACCACTTTTAAACAATGAACAATTACTAGCATTGAGAGAGAGTTTAGAGCGCCATCTAGTGGATGGAAAAAAACAGCAAAAGTATTCGAATAATTATCTGTTGCAACTATTCATCACTGCTAAGCAGGTGGAGGGATGTAGCGCAAAAACAATACGTTATTACCAGAGAACAATTGAAAATTTGTTTCATGATATTAAGGAGTCTGTGACACAACTGACAACAGATGATCTAAGAAGTTATCTTGCAAATTATCAGTCTGAAAAGGACTGTAGCAAGGCGAATTTGGATAATATTCGGCGTATATTGTCTTCTTTTTTTG
Source organism: Streptococcus mitis (assembly GCF_003943905.1). GTDB lineage: Bacteria > Bacillota > Bacilli > Lactobacillales > Streptococcaceae > Streptococcus > Streptococcus mitis_BC. Next base: position 364,565 of record NZ_RJNS01000001.1, on the reverse strand, counting down.
CTTGGCTTGAACAAGAGGAATATATCATCAAGAATCCCATTCGAAGGATTAAAAAAATTAAGACAGAACAAACTGTAAAAGAAACTTATACGGATGAACATCTGGAAATTATGCGGGATAACTGTGAAAATTTAAGAGATTTGGCAATGATAGATCTACTAGCATCAACAGGTATGCGTGTAGGTGAACTGGTCCAGTTGAATCGTTCTGATATTGATTTTGAAAACAGAGAGTGCGTTGTTTTTGGAAAAGGAAAAAAAGAAAGACCCGTATATTTTGATGCTCGTACGAAAATTCATTTAAGAAACTATCTCAATGATAGAAAAGATAGCCATCCTGCTCTTTTTGTAACGCTAGTTGGAAAAGCCCAGAGACTTGGAATTGCGGGTGTCGAGATTCGATTGAGAAAGTTAGGACAAAAACTTGGAATACAAAAGGTTCATCCACATAAATTCAGAAGAACTTTAGCGACTAAGGCAATTGATAAAGGAATGCCTATTGAACAGGTCCAAAAACTACTAGGTCACAGCAAAATTGATACAACCCTGGCCTATGCCATGGTTAACCAAAGCAATGTCAAACATTCGCATCAAAAATTCATCTCTTAAATGCAAATCCCGATTTAACGAGATGTTTGAAGAGTATCCTGACTCAGTATTCTTAGATACATATATAAAAGAACTAAGAGCAGGTAAAAGTTTAGCTGGTGAGGAAAATAATAAGAATAAAGTATTAAAAACAGGAGCTGTATCGTACGATTATTTTAATTCATCTGAAGTAAAAAATTTACCAATTGATTATATTCCCTTAGATGAACATAAAGTTGAAATAGGGGATGTAATTATTAGTCGTATGAACACTTCTGAACTAGTTGGGGCTGCTGGGTATGTTTGGACTATTAATAGTGATAATATATATTTGCCAGATAGATTATGGAAGGTTGTTCTGAATGATCGAGTAAATCCAGTATTCTTATGGAAACTTATTACAAATGAGATAACAAAATTAAAAATTAAGAGAATTGCCTCTGGAACTAGTGGGAGTATGAAAAATATTTCGAAATCAAAATTTTTACAAATTAGAGTCCCCCTCCCCCCTCTTTCCCTCCAAAACGAGTTCGCGGACTTTGTGGCTCAGGTCGACAAATCACAATTTGCTTGTGGGATAGTTATAAAACTGTGGAGAAATAACTTGAAATCTAGTATAATATAGCTATCTATTTATTCAAAGTGAGAGAAAAATGGGAAATTTTGATTTTCTTTTAAATAACGAAGAGTATGAATCTTTTTCAAAGCCTTGTATAGAGGCTGAGAATATGATCGCGACATCAACTGTAGCTACTGCTTTTATGGCACGCCGTGCTTTGGAGCAGGCTGTTCATTGGATATATAGTCACGATTCATATTTAGAAGCTCCCTATCGTGCTACCTTATCTTCTTTGGTATGGGATGATGATTTTAGAGAGATTGTGGATCCTGAGCTCCATAGGCAGATTGTTCTTTTAATTCGATGGGGAAATCATGCTGCACATGGTGGAGAAATTAAGGAACGAGAAGCGATTTTGGCTTTGCATCATTTGTATCAGTTTGTCAATTTTATTGATTATTGCTACAGTAACGAGTTTGTGGAGCGTTATTTCGACGAGCAGTTATTGCCACTTTCAGCAAACATCAAGTTTCGAGAAACGCCACAATCTATGGCGAAATTACAAAACAGTTTGCCAGATCTTCCTGATTTCGATGAACAGATGGCTAGTCAGTCATTGGCTGTTCAAGAGACTTATACTGAAAAACGTGAAACAGCAGCTCTACGGCAAGATGTATCTTTCCATATCGATCAACTATCTGAAGCAGAGACAAGAAAACTCTTTATAGATATCGATCTCCGTTTAGCAGGTTGGACATTTGAGGAAAACTGTCGTGTTGAGGTAGCCGTTCATGGTTTGAAGCATGGTACAGGAACTGGATACTGTGACTATGTCCTTTATGGCAAAAATGGGAAAGTTCTAGCAATTGTTGAAGCTAAAAAGGCATCTGTGAATCCAGAAGTAGGGGAGGTGCAGGTCAAGGAATATGCTGAAGTTCTTGAGAAACAAATCGGCTATCGGCCAATTTGCTTTATTACCAATGGTTTAAAGCACTACATACTTGATGGTGTTAATCGTCGCCAGATTGCAGGGTTCTACTCTCAAGAAGAGTTGCAACTTTTGATGGACAGACGTCACTTGCAAAAACCACTCGAGGATATTTCTAGCAAAATTAGGGGCGACATTTCTGGACGTCATTATCAGAAACATGCGATTACAAGTGTCTGTGAAGCATTCTCCAATAATCGTAGACAGGCACTCTTGGTTATGGCAACTGGTTCTGGGAAAACCCGTACAGCGGTTTCCCTAGTTGATATCCTTTCGCGTCATAACTGGGTAAAAAATGTTCTTTTTTTGGCTGATAGAACTTCCCTAGTTAAGCAAGCTTATGATTCATTTAGGAAATTACTTCCAGATCTTTCAGTTTGCAATTTCTTAGAGGATAAAGATGGTGCTCGATCTAGTCGAATGGTTTTTTCAACCTATCCGACTATGATAGGGGCGATCAGTGATCAAGAAGAAGTAAATCAACGCCCTTTCACTGTTGGGCATTTTGATCTCATCATAATTGACGAATCTCACCGTTCTATTTATCAGAAATACAAATCAATTTTTGATTATTTTGATGCACGGATTGTAGGATTAACTGCCACTCCGCGTCAAGATTTAGATAAAAATACTTACGGTTTCTTTAACTTGGAGAATGGTGTTCCAACATACGCATACGATCTGGAAGAGGCTGTCAAAGATGGCTATTTAGTAGCTTATCATTCGATTGAAACGAAGTTGAAACTACCTACGGATGGTCTACATTACGATGATTTATCTCAAGACGAAAAAGAATATTTTGATAGTCAATTTGAAGATGGTAGTTCTGAGAAAGATATTGATCCTGAGGATTTTAATACCTCTATTTTCAATAGAAAAACAGTTAAAATTGTTCTAGATGAACTAATGACAAGAGGGATTCAGACAGCTTCAGGTGACGAAATTGGTAAAACCATTATCTTTGCTAAAAACCATCGACACGCTGAATACATCAGAGATATTTTTAACGAACGCTATCCTGAAAAAGGAAGCGATTATGCTCAAGTGATTGATTATAGCATTAAGCATTATCAAACCTTAATTGATGATTTTAAAATTAAGGAGAAATACCCTCAAATCGCAATTTCTGTTGATATGTTGGATACAGGTATTGATGTACCAGAAGTTGTTAATTTAGTCTTTTTCAAGAAAGTACGCTCTAAAACTAAGTTTTGGCAGATGATTGGTCGTGGAACCCGTCTTTGTAAAGATTTATTTGGCCCTGAGCAGGATAAGGAAAATTTCTTGGTATTTGATTATGGTGATAATTTTGAATATTTCAAAGCTGATCCGAGAGAGGGAGATGGCCGTCACATTGTTTCTTTGACTCAACGTTTGTTTAACATCAAGGTGGACTTGATTCGTGAACTGCAGGAGCTTCGTTATCAAAATGATCAGTTTGCTAGAGAATACCGTCAACAACTCGTCTCAGAACTTCATGAAAGTATGGTGAGCTTAAATGAGTTAGACTTTAGGGTTCGTATGGTCTTAGATACAGTTTATACTTACAGAAAGTTGGAAAATTGGCAAAATCTAACGACCGTCACAAGTGAAACAATCCAGAAAGATCTTTCTCCGATTCTATTTGAAGAAAATAAAGAAGACGAGATGGCGAGACGATTTGATTTATGGCTGTTTCAGATACAGTTAGGACAACTGTTGGCTAAGCCAGCAACTGTCCATATATCTCAAGTTATGAAAACAGCTAAAGCCCTTGCTAGGGTTGGCAATATCCCACAGGTTTTTGCACAGGCTGAAATTATCAGGAAAGTACAAGAACCTGAATTTTGGGAAGAAGTTAGTTTATCCGAGTTGGAAAAAATACGCCTTGCGCTTCGAGATTTACTACAGTTTCTGGATAAACCGGAACGCACTGTATATTATGTCAATTTTGATGATCACATTCTTTCCACTGTCCATGATACTAAGCCATATTTACAAGTCAATGACCTACGATCTTATAATGAAAAAGTTGAACATTATTTGAGAACTCATCTAGATGATGAAGCAATTTCTAAGTTATACCATAATGAAAAATTGACCTCTCAGGATTTACTTGCACTTGAAACATTGTTATGGGAAAAATTAGGTAGCAAGTCAGATTACCAACAACATTATGAAAATAAGGCAATTCCTAGATTGGTTCGTGAGATTATTGGTTTGGATAGAGAGTCTGCCAATCAAGTTTTTTCTAAATTTTTATCGGATGAGAGTCTCAATGCCAAGCAGATTTCCTTTGTGAAATTGATTGTAGATTACATTGTAGAAAATGGTTGTTTGGAGACTAAAGTTTTAACACAAGAGCCGTTTAAATCGTATGGTTCGGTTCAACTACTCTTTCAACACCAACTCCCTATACTTCGTAATATTGTCCAAACAATTGAACTCATCAATGATCGAGCTGGAGAAGCAGCGTAAATAATAAGAGGTTATAAATGCAAACGCAAGAAGAAATGAATATTCTGGTACCTGAAAAATTAGCAGAAATTGAGCGTGATTATGGAGTCACAGTTTTGTGGGCTATCGAGTCTGGTAGTCGTGCATGGGGCTTTGAGTCTCCTGACAGTGACTTTGATGTACGGTTTATCTACAAACACAAGCGAGATTTTTATCTCCATTTGAATGAACGGCGTGATGTTATCGAGTTACCAATTGACGATACTTGGGATGTGAGTGGCTGGGATTTAGATAAGACTTTAAAACTCCTTTATAAGTCAAATCCAACACTGTTTGAATGGTTACAGTCACCAATTGTTTATCAACAAACGGATTTTATCGAGCGTATACGTCCTCTTGCCAACCAGTATTTTTCTGAGAAGAAAATGCTCCACCATTACTTGAACACTGCTAGAACTCAAATGAATAAGTATCTTTCAGGAGACAAGGTCAAACCTAAAAAGTATTTCTACGCGCTTCGTCCTATTTTGGCTTGTCGTTGGATCGAAAAGTACCATTCAATCCCTCCGATTTTATTTGATGATTTGGTGAAAGAATTGCTGCCGTCTCAAATGAAGGAGCATGTGTCAAGATTGCTTGACATTAAGATAAACGGTCCTGAAGACATGCAAATTGAGCCTATAAAGCCAATTCAAGATTATATTTTAGATAATATCCAAGAGCTTGATGTATACGTTCAAAGCGTTACTGAGATGAAGAAAGACTGGAAAGCTCTAAATCAATTTTTCCTTGAAGAATTAGGGCATGACTGAGGTTGTTTATGGGGAAATGGACATGTAGATGCGGGCAAGCGATGAATGACCATAGGTCGCCCGATCCAAATGCTTATTCAGTTTATTCGGATGAGTTGTTTGAAGAAATCATAAATAAAGCTGACGACCATAATAAAATTTCTTATGATGATATTTCTGAAGCGTCATTTTATATGTGGAAGTGCCCTGAGTGTGGCAGTTTCATGGTTTTTGGCGAAGACGGGGATGGAGATCACTTTACTTTTTATGAGCGCCAAGAAATAGAAAAGGTAGAGCCTCTCTTTGATCCAGATCAAGAGTTAAATCTTGTTGTGGTTGAGTTTCAGGAGGGAGGGAATGGTTATACTTATATCTGTGATGACCCAAATATCCATATAGGACACGCTGTTATTGTCCCAGTCGGGAAGGAAAATACTGAAAAAACTGCTCTAGTTGTACAGAAGTATCATGCCCTACCAAAGGATATCACTTTTCCTGTTGAAAAGTTAAAACGAGTCATCCGTAGGTATTCACATTTCGACTCACAAACTTCAAAAATCGTTTGTAGAAATTTAATTAAGCTTGGAAGAATTCTTGATGCTTGCTCTAAAACTGCTAAACCTGTCACTCAGCAAACATATTATAGTATCAAAACTCCCTTAGGCTATTTCTGGTTAGAATTAAATGGAGTTCCGATTCCAATGAAAATCACACAGATTCAAGTCAAAGATAAACAGTACCAAGTGGATGGTGCCCTTTATATTAAGCCTTCAGAGATTAACTGTAGAAAATTCTATGAACTGGAATTATGTGCAGATTTTGATATTGATGCTTCTAGATGGATCGATGTTCTCTCGGATGAAAATGTTTGGGGCAATAGCTGGGAACTAAATGGTCTTCAATTTGGTATTACTGCAGGGGAATCTCCAGAATTTGAAGACGAAGTTGTTGCAAGAAAATATAGTCGTATCCCACTTTATTATGACTGGCACCCTGAATTTCAGGATTATTATGGTTTCAGTTTAGCCTGGAAAAAATACGAGTCTGATAACGATTTATCAATAGATTTCTATACAACGTAAGATGCAGGAGAATAAGCATGAATCAAGCATGGGAATTATTGTTTGAGGGCAAGATTGAAGAGGCTAAAAAATTAGTTGAAGCTGATTTTTCTTTGGAAACTTGCACTAATTTTAGTTTATTAAATTTGATGGGCTATATCTATCTTGAAGAGCAAAATTATAACGAGTGCTTAAGTATCTACCAGCGTTATATTGACTTAGCCCGAACTAAAAGTGACCAAGAAAATGAACATATAGGCTATCATCAGTTAGCGATGGTTTACCGTGAAATGGGGCATTTTCAAAAAGCTCTACTCTATATCGATCAGGAAATGCAAATTATAAAAAAATATTTTCCCAATGATGCTTTGAAATTTTCTGTTAACAACTATGAACAAGGCTACCTTCGTTTAAAGTTGGGAAATCTAGAAGAGGCAGAAAGCTATATGCAAAAATCCCTAGATTTTGCTTTGACAACTGAGGACTTCATTGCCCAAGCCTGTTCCTATAGAGGGATGGGAGAGATTTATCTGAAGCAAGATTCAGTCAAATCACGAAATTATTTTTATCAATCTATTCAACTCTTTGAAAAAGCTGAGGATAAAATTGGAGCAGACGGGGTAAGAGCTTTATTACAAAATGGGAAGTAGTCCAACTGAGCTGAAGAAAAACAGTAAAAAGCAGAAATTCATGGCGCAGAAAAGAGGCTAGTTCATAATTTCAACAACTGGAAGTTATGAACTAGCCTCAAAAGTTTGACTGAAAAAATCCAGTTATGGGACTTAGTGCATTTATATTATGTCTTCATTTTACAGAAACCGAAAGTAAATAACTATTTTTAATATAAAATTTTGTCTTTTATCATAATTTTTTGAAAAAAGCTAGTAATTTGACTGAAAAAAATTTGCAATTCTCCACAAGAAAATATATAATATAGTTGAGATGGAAAAACGTTTTTCAAAAGGAGGTGCACATTATGTTCTTAGGATTCTACTTCCGTTTTTGGTTCAGCATTTGGTGGCGTTAATAGAGGTTAGTGGTTGTTAAATTAAACTCAAATAGCTTTATGCCAGTAAGAAACTGAAATATTCAGTTTAATATGAGTTTTATTTTATCTAGTAAATCAACGTTTTCTATCACAACTCTATTGCAGTTAAGCTATGATATGTGATGATTGTCAACCCTATCTTGTTAACATTTTTATGGTCTCGAGAAATCTTATTTCTTGGGACTTTTTCTATTGTTTGAAAGGTTGCGTGTTGATTTTGTTGAACTAGGAGAACAAAAAAGACAAGCTACTTTGAAAAGTAATTTGTCTGTTGCTGGGTTACTTTTTATTGAAACACGCGATAAACGTAAGGATTTTCTGGCTTGTCTACTTTTGTGAAACTCTCAACTTCCAGTGTTGGGAGTTTTTGTTTGAGTTCTTTATGGTAGTAGAGGGTCAGGGTTCCCCTAGCGGTAATCCAGGTATTGTCAGGATACTGGCGGGAGTTTCCCTTGGTCAAGAGCCCATATACACCAGAGTCTGCGATACAGTGGATGATCCCAAAGCGAAAGAGGAATTGGCTATCTGGATGGCTAGGATCGTTATAGACAAAGCCTGTAAACTCGATTTTCTTTCCTTCAAACTCTTGAGGATAGTCATAGAGAACTTCCATGACCTCCATATAGTTTTCATCTGTAACCTGAATGGTTGGCAGGGAGAGGTATTTATCAGCGGTAGTCCTCATTTCTTTTTCATAAGCAGATTTGGAAAAATAGGTACTGGTATCGGGTTTTAGGTATTGACTGGATGTCCCTTCGCTTGCCTGAATAGCTGTATCGATTCCCTCAGCAAGTGGGAAATGATAGCCTTTGGCAGATACGGTTCTCGAGTCCAAACTTACTGTCGGAAAGGCAACTCCAATCAAGAGAGGTAGTGACAGTAACAGGATGCTGATTTGTCTAGCTCGACGACTTTCCATATGGCTGTGAGAGTTGATTTTCTTAATCCAGATGTAGAATTGGACCAGAGCCAACAGAAGGGAAAGGATCATGGAGATATAGACTAGATAGGAATAGTGGAGGTTGATGTAGTGGCTAAGCTTGCCAGATAGCTGCAGATACAGGGTCAGAGCAAAATAACCTAGTAGAATGAAAAATCGGATCATAGCATCACCCCCATCATGTAAGAATAAAGTAAGACAAGCACTGTCACAATGCCCATGAATTGCCAGATGAAGCGCGCTTTGAGATAGTGTTTCATCATGAGGAGATTTTTGATATCAAGCATGGGACCAATGACCAGAAAAGCAAGGACTGGTGCTAGGCCGAAGCTCGAGAGGAGAGAAGCTCCGATAAAGGCGTCCGCCTCGCTACAAAGAGAGAGGATAAAGGCTAGAAACATGAGCAAGAGAATCGCAAGGACTGGACTAGCACTGATAGAGGTCAGGATCCGAGTCGGGACATAGACCTGTACGATGGCCGCAAAGAGACAGCCAAAGACTAAGTAACGCCCCATATCGAAAAACTCATCAATAGCCTGTATAAAGACCTGAAAGACCTTTCTAGCAGGAGTCAAGTGTGAAAAGTCATGTTCATGACAAGTGATAGGATTCTCTTTTTGAATGGGTTTCTTCCAGAAAAATCCTAGGAAAATCCCCAGAACCAAAGCAATCACAATAGCTCCCAAAGCTCGCAAGAAGGCAAGTTTTATTGAATTGCCAAAGGCAGAATATGTAGCGAAAAGAACGATGGGATTGATAATGGGCGCAGTCACCAGAAAAGGAACGGCCGTGTAGCTGGGTACTTTCTTTTCCAGAAAACGATTGATGATGGGAACGATTCCACACTCACAAGAAGGAAAGAGAAAACCAATGAAGGTACCAAAAAAAATCCTCCCCCACCGATTGCGAGGGAGAAACTCATAAACTTTATCAGGTGTGATATAGACTTCAATCCAGCCTGAAATGAGACTCCCAATCAGGACAAAGGGAAGGGCTTCAATCATGATAGAGAGAAAAATAGCCCCTGCTTGTAAGATACTAGGAGGAAGAGATTGGAAAACAGTCATCTATTTTTTATTCTCAACTTTTTCTTTTTTGTCTTTGTCATCTGGGAAAGTGACTTGTGTTAAGTCAGGAAGTTTTGCGAATTCTTCAAACATCTTGTCCAAGTCATCCGTTTTTGTAAATTTAACAGCCATGGGCCTACCTCTTTTCTACATTCTACCTCTATTATACTATTATTTTGTGGAAAAGGGATTATTTTGATAATCAAAGATGCAAAAACAGGTAAGGCAAAACAAGAGCTGTTCCTTATGGTATAATAGGTTTATGGATAAAAAATATGAAAAAATCTCCCAAGATTTGGGTGTAACCTTAAAGCAAATCGATACCGTTCTAAGTTTAACGGTAGAAGGGGCGACAATTCCCTTCATCGCGCGTTACCGGAAGGACATGACTGGTAGTCTGGATGAAGTGGCGATTAAGGCTATTATCGACTTGGATAAAAGTCTGACAAATCTCAATGATCGCAAGGAAGCTGTCTTGGCTAAGATTCAAGAACAAGGCAAACTGACCAAGGAATTGGAAGAAGCTATTTTGGCAGCTGAAAAATTAGCAGACGTTGAAGAACTCTATCTTCCTTATAAGGAAAAGCGTCGGACCAAGGCAACTATTGCCCGTGAAGCAGGACTCTTTCCTCTTGCTCGCTTGATCTTGCAGAATGTAGATGCCTTAGAGAAAGAAGCTGAGAAATTTGTCTGTGAAGGATTTGCGACTGGTCAAGAAGCCTTGGCAGGTGCGGTTGATATTTTGGTCGAAGCCCTATCCGAAGATGTCAACTTGCGCTCTCTGACCTATCAGGAAGTGCTGAGACACTCTAAACTCACTTCGCAAGTCAAGGATGAAAGTCTTGATGAAAAACAAGTTTTTCAGATTTATTATGATTTTTCAGAAACAGTTGGCAACATGCAGGGCTATCGAACCTTAGCCCTCAACCGTGGAGAAAAATTAGGCATCTTGAAAGTTGGCTTTGAACATGCGACGGATCGTATCCTAGCTTTCTTTGCTACTCGTTTCAAGGTAAAAAATGCCTATATTGATGAAGTTGTTCAACAGTCAGTTAAGAAAAAGGTCTTGCCTGCTATCGAGCGCCGCATTCGGACAGAATTAACCGAGAAGGCAGAAGAAGGGGCTATTCAACTCTTTTCGGATAATCTGCGCAATCTCCTTTTGGTTGCTCCGCTAAAAGGGCGCGTGGTTTTAGGCTTTGACCCTGCATTTCGTACAGGTGCCAAGCTGGCAGTCGTTGATGCGACGGGGAAAATGCTGACGACTCAAGTCATTTATCCTATCAAACCAGCATCAGCTCGTCAAATCGAAGAAGCAAAGCGAGACTTAGCCGATTTGATTGGTCAGTATGGCGTAGAGATTATTGCCATCGGAAATGGTACTGCAAGCCGTGAGAGTGAAGCCTTTGTGGCAGAAGTTCTGAAAGATTTTCCTGAAGTCAGCTATGTTATCGTCAATGAGAGTGGTGCTTCTGTCTACTCTGCTAGCGACCTTGCTCGTCAGGAGTTTCCAGACTTGACCGTTGAAAAACGCTCTGCTATCTCTATCGCCCGTCGTTTGCAAGATCCCCTTGCTGAATTGGTCAAAATTGATCCCAAGTCAATCGGTGTAGGGCAATACCAGCACGATGTCAGTCAGAAGAAACTGTCTGAGAGTTTGGACTTTGTCGTTGATACCGTGGTTAACCAAGTCGGTGTCAATATCAACACAGCCAGCTCAGCTCTTCTTTCCCACGTAGCTGGACTCAATAAAACTATCTCTGAAAATATTGTCAAATACCGTGAGGAAGAAGGAAGAATCACTTCACGCGCTCAAATTAAGAAGGTTCCTCGCCTCGGTGCCAAAGCCTTTGAGCAAGCTGCAGGTTTCCTCCGTATCCCGGAAAGTAGCAATATCCTTGATAATACAGGAGTTCACCCAGAAAACTACGCTGCCGTTAAGGAGCTCTTCAAACGATTGGCTATCAAGGACTTGAATGAAGAAGCACAAAATAAACTTAAGTCCCTTTCAGTCAAGGAAATGGCGCAAGAACTAGAACTTGGCCCAGAAACCCTTAAAGATATTATTGCAGACCTTCTCAAACCAGGTCGAGATTTCCGTGATTCCTTTGATGCTCCAGTTCTCCGTCAAGATGTTCTGGATATCAAAGACTTAAAAGTAGGCCAGAAGCTAGAAGGTGTGGTGCGTAATGTCGTTGACTTCGGTGCCTTCGTTGATATCGGGATTCACGAAGACGGCCTCATTCATATTTCTCATATGAGTCGCAAATTTATCAAACATCCTAGCCAAGTGGTGTCTGTTGGAGATTTGGTAACGGTTTGGGTCAAGAAAATCGATACTGAACGTGAAAAAGTCAATCTGTCGCTCCTAGCTCCCGATGAATCTAACTGAGTACGTTAAGCGAGTTTCCCTAGAAGACTTTGGTAGACCTTTTACACACCAAGCCCAGTGGAATTCTCGTCTGCGAACGACAGGTGGACGATTTTTCCCCAAGGATGGGCATTTGGATTTTAATCCCAAGGTTTATAATGAACTAGGTTTGGAAGTCTTTCGCAAAATCGTGCGCCATGAACTCTGTCACTATCACCTTTATTTTCAGAAAAAAGGATATCGACATAAGGACCGAGATTTTAAGGAACTTTTGAAAGAAGTGGATGGACTACGCTTTGCACCACCTTTGAAAAGTCAGGATAGTTACCTAGTCTATCAGTGCCAATCTTGCCAGCAAACCTATCAACGCAAGAGAAAAATTAACACAAAACGCTATCGCTGTGGCGTATGCCGTGGTAAACTCGTTATCTTAAATCGGCCTAAGGACTGATGTTCTTGTTCCCGTTTTATGCTATATTACTTGTAAGAATACCGAAAGAGGAACAAATCATGAATACAAAATTTTATAAAATGAGACGAAATCGTATGGTGTCAGGAGTTTTAGCTGGCCTATCAGACAAGTGGAATTTTGATGTAACCCTAGTCCGCTTTCTCTTCGCCATTTTTACCATATCAAATTTTGGGATTGGTGTGATTATTTACATCATTCTTGCCTCTATCCTGCCAACTAAGGAAGAAATCGAAGCAGAAATGTACGGAACAGGACCACGCAAACGCAAGGAAGCCGAGGCTATTGATGACAATGATGGCTGGTTTTGGTGATAATAGTAGAAGCAGGAACTTCGTCCAATAGGACGAAGTTTTTTAAACTTGTCAAATCAAATCTTGAAATGGTATAATAAATCAGTGAATACAATAATTTAGAGAGATTAATATGGCTAACGAAAATAAAACGTTTGAATTACAAAGTTCTGAAATTGACTTTGACTATGAACAATTACTTGAATTAGAAAGTTCTTTAGAAAATAACCTTAAGGATGTTGTTGAACATATAGATCAACTTGATATAGACAGAGAGAAATTACAAAATAATGAATACCTTCAAGAATCTATTGAAAATATAGTTTGGGAACAAGTACAACTTCAACTTGCTGCCCAAATAGGTGAAGAGTTTATTAAAGATAACAATGGTCAAACTCTAGATTTGCGAAAAGAAGCTCATATTCAAACTGCTGAAAATTTTGAAAAAGGAAAATTTATTACTCATAACTCGGATAGAAATATATATGAGGACAGATATACAAAATGGCAAAAAAAGTTTGAAAGAGATGAATTAGGAAATATTAAAACACACTCAACTCGATCAGGTAAAATGGTGAATACCATAAAAAAAGATGCGAGAAAATTTTTAGATGAAAATAGACCAAGAGGTTCAAAAGAAAAAGGAACTCAAATGGATCACACAGTCTCTGCTGGAGAGATTATACGTGATCCAAAAGCCAATGCTTTTATGGATAAAGAGCAACAATATGCTTTCGCAAATAGCAAAGCTAATCTTAACGAAATAAGGAGTGAAATTAATCAAGCGAAGGGTGATCAATCTACAACTGAATTATTAGATAATCCAAATTCTAAGGGACAATATGCTAAAGAAGTCCATAATATTAGTTCAAAAGAAGAGAGACAGTTAAGAGAGAAAGATAAAGAGGCACGCGCTGAATACGACCGAGTAAGAGACGAAGCTGAGAAGCGAGCTATAAAATCTGGTAAAAAATCACGCCGTGACGAGGCTTTAAAAGTTTCAGGAAAAGCTTTGAAAGCAGCGCTTTTACAGTTACTATCAGAATTTTTGCGAGAGTTAATTTCAAAATTTATCTCTTGGCTTAAAGATATAGAAAGAAACTTATCAACTTTTATTGAAAAGGTAAAAGAGGCCATCATTTCATTTGTAAACAACTTATCAAATCACTTATTAAACGTTGGGAAATCAGTGATTACGATGATAGCTTCTGCGATAGTTGGACCTGTAATTAACACTTTTCTAAAAGCATGGACATTTATACACCAAGGTTGGAAGTCCTTAAAAGAAGCGATTGATTATCTAAACAATCCAGATAACAAAGAAAAAAGTGTTCAGATAATGATGCTAGAGATTGGTAAAATTGTTGTTGCTGGTTTATCGGCTACTGGGGCAATTGTAGTTGGGGAAGCATTAGGAGCATCCCTAACAGCTAGTTTTCCAGTTTTGGCTATTTCTATACCACTTTTAGGAACAATCGGCAGTGTTATTGGAACATTTATGGGAGCAACTTTATCAGGAATTATTGGCGCCTTCGTACTAAAAATGATTGATCAGCAAATTGTCAATAAACAGATTACTGAATTAAGTTCTAAGAAAATTGATCAAAATAATGAAATGTTAGTAATCAAAGATCAATTACTAGATGTAAAGAGCATAAGGCTTCAAGTAGAAAAAGATTCTGTTATCAATACTATTAAGGAAAGACACGATATGGCTGCTTCAATAATGAAAGAAAAGCTATCAGATATTTTTGAAGAATCTACAAGAGACGAAAAAAGTGACTTTGATGAGATTGATGCATTATTACAAGATTTACTAGATTAAGGAGATAAATATGGAACAAGAAGTAGTTGAGCAAGAACAGGAAAAATTTGAAATAAACATTAGCAAACATGATTTCGATGAAGCGAAAGAGCATCTGAAAGAGTTTGCTGAACAAAGTCAAGATGAATTGTATTTTGATACAGTTAGAACTCATGAAGATTTCTTTGGTTTTGAATTTGCTGAACATGGAGTTACTGGTAAAGAGTTTAATACTTTAGTTGAACAAACTCAAAATTACATTTCAAAATTTTATGATAATCAACAAACACTTATTGAAGAATTTGGTCAAGTTTATAAAGCTTTAGAAGCTCTTGACAAAGGTCATATTCAAGCGATTCTATCTAATATAGCTGCAATAGACCATACAAATAAGAAACTTACCAAAGAACAAGCTCGTATTGATAAAACAATCGAGAAACAGGCATCTACACTCCAAGTACTAAAGCAATTTAAAGAAAAATTCAATGAAAACAATCATAAAGAAGCCATTGAGGAACATGAGAATCGACTTTCTAAATTAGACGATAGAATTGTAAGCTTAGAGGATACAGTAAGCGCGCTTCCTTTGGAGCCTGTCTCGCATAATTCTGAAATTGAAGAACTCAGAAAAGAATTGAAAGAAAGTAAAGAACAAATTAAACTTATTTCTAGTCGACTTTTAACTGTTTTTATCATATCTGGAGTATCTATCGGAATGTTAATTATTGCTTTACTTTTTATGTTTTTGAGGTAAATTATGACTGTATCTCGTGACAAGCTAATTGAGAGCGCCAAAAAATTGGATCGACAACTGGGTAACGAGTCGACCTTTTGCACAAAAGTGAATGAGATTATAATTGATCATTCAGACACAAATAAAGTAGCAGATTTATATAAATCTATATATTTATTTCAAAAAGAGAATAAAATAAGCAAGATAAGTCAAACGCTAAAAGAATTGTCTGATAATTTAGCTTGTTATTTAGGTTACTCTTATCTTTTTGAAATACTAGGGAAGGAGTTAGGAAAACGTAACAACTCTTCTTTGGATGAATTGATGAAGGAATTAAATCAATTAGTTGGTTTACAAAAAGTTAAAGAGGAAGTTTCGAGGTTAGTCATATATCAAAAGGTTCAGTCCAAAAGAAAAGAGTCTGGGCTAAAAGTACCAAAGAGAACTTTACATATGGCGTTTATGGGGAATCCTGGTACTGGAAAGACGACAGTGGCCAGAATTGTAGGTCGGATGTATTATCAATTAGGCCTTCTTTCAAAGGGGCATTTTACCGAAGTCTCCAGAACAGATTTAATTGCTGGTTATCAAGGTCAAACTGCTCTAAAAGTAAAAAGTGTCATTGAAAAAGCAAAAGGTGGCGTTTTATTCATAGATGAAGCTTATAGTATTACAGAAAATGACAATACGGATTCATATGGACGAGAATGTTTAACAGAATTGACAAAGGCTTTAGAGGATTCAAGGGATGATCTAATTGTTATTGTTGCAGGATATACTGATCCAATGAATCATTTCTTTGAATCGAATCCTGGTCTGAAGTCTCGTTTTAATTATTTTATAAATTTTGAAAATTATTCTTCTACAGAATTGTTAGATATTCTTGAAACACTAGCAAGAAAAGATGACTACCAAATAGATGACAAGTTGAAAGAAATATTATTAAATTATTTTAATGATAAGTTAGAAATCAATCTTACCAATTTTTCTAACGGTCGTTTTGTTCGAAATCTTTATGAAGATTTAATAATGAATCAAGCAGTTCGAATAAATAAAAGTGAGAGTGTATCATCAAAAGAGTTAACCTTGTTAATAAAAGACGATTTTTCTTTAGAAGAAAACTGCTCTGCTTATATAGAAATATAATTAATTGAAAGAATACATCATCAAATTGTAGCAACATTTCTTACTGATTTATGCAGACTGAATAGTGAATTTTAACCCTTGCATCCGCAAGGGTTTTCTTCTTGCATTTCTTTTATGGTAAAATATTGATAGCGAAATTGCTTGATATTCTTCAATCTTACAAAAATGTAAGATTAAAGTCTCTTTTGTAAGGTTAGGTTATGGCAGGCCGCCTTTTTTTGCGATAAACTAGACTCATAAAGAACAAAGGAGCAAAACCATGAAAAGAATTTTACAAAAGAAAAGAAGAAAACCAAGTCAAAAAGATATTGAGCGTGTTCAACTGGGATGCGCTATGATGCAAGCACAGTTTCAAATGATGGGATATTAAAAAGGAGAAAAACATGACACTTTTAGATGTAAAACACGTTCAAAAAATCTACAAAACACGTTTCCAAGGCAACCAAGTAGAGGCGCTTAAGGATATTCACTTTACCGTGGAAAAGGGTGACTATGTTGCCATCATGGGTGAGTCTGGTTCTGGTAAATCCACTCTTCTCAATATCCTAGCTATGCTGGATAAACCAACTCGAGGCCAGGTTTACCTGAATGGAACCGACACAGCCACTATTAAGAATTCACAGGCTTCGAGTTTCCGTCGTGAGAAGTTGGGATTTGTTTTCCAAGACTTTAATCTGCTAGATACCCTGTCTGTTAAGGACAATATCTTGCTTCCGTTAGTGTTATCACGAAAACCTATCACAGAGATGATGAAGAAATTGGTAGTGACAGCTGAAAATTTGGGCATCAACCAATTGCAAGAGAAGTACCCTTACGAGATCTCTGGTGGTCAAAAACAGCGGGTAGCAGTAGCACGCGCCATCATCACTGAACCTGAAATTCTCCTTGCGGATGAGCCAACAGGAGCCCTTGACTCCAAGTCATCTGCAGCTCTTCTAGATGTTTTTGATGAAATCAATGAACGTGGCCAAACCATTCTCATGGTAACTCACTCAACGGCAGCAGCCAGCAGGGCCAAGCGTGTACTCTTTATCAAAGACGGCATTCTTTACAACCAAATCTACCGTGGAGACAAGACAGAGCGTCAGATGTTCCAAGAAATCTCTGACACTTTGACTGTTATGGCAAGCGAGGTGAATTAGTATGTTCCGATTAACCAATAAGTTAGCGGTATCCAACTTGATCAAAAACCGCAAACTCTACTATCCCTTTGCTCTTGCTGTTCTCTTAGCTGTGACCATCACCTATCTCTTTTACTCACTGTCACTTAATCCTAATATTGGCAAGATCCGTGGGGGAGAAACTATCTCTATGACCCTGGCTCTCGGTATGGTGGTTGTTACCATCGCTTCTGGAATTATTGTCCTTTATGCCAATAGTTTTGTCATGAAGAACCGCTCAAAGGAGCTGGGTGTATATGGCATGCTTGGTCTTGAAAAGCGCCATTTAATCAGTATGGTTCTTAAGGAGCTTCTTATTTTTGGTTCCTTAACCTTGACAGCTGGTCTCGGTCTAGGAGCTCTCTTTGATAAGCTAATCTTTGCCTTACTTCTAAAGCTGATGAAAATGAAAGTGGATCTCGTTTCGACTTTCCAACCAATTGTCTTTATCCTAGTTCTCATCGTCTTTGGAGCTATCTTCCTAGGTCTAATTTTTATCAATGCCTTTCGTATCGCACGCATGAATGCCCTTCAGCTCTCTCGTGAGAAGGCCAGTGGTGAGAAAAAAGGACGTTTCTTAGGTCTTCAAACCATTCTAGGTCTGATTAGTTTGGGAGCGGGTTACTACCTAGCAGTAACAGTTGAAAATCCACTTTCTGCTGTTCTGATTTTCTTCGTAGCAGTCTTGTTGGTAATTTTGGGAACTTATCTTCTCTTCAATGCAGGGATCACAGTTTTCCTACAAATCTTGAAGAAAAACAAGCGTTATTATTACCAACCTAACAACATGATTTCCGTATCCAATCTTATTTTCCGTATGAAGAAAAATGCAGTTGGTCTGGCGACGATTGCTATTCTTTCAACCATGGTCTTAGTGACTATGTCTGCTGCAACGAGTATCTTTAAAGGCTCTGAAACTTTCAAGAAAGTCATGAATCCACATGATTTTGGAATTACAGGACAGAATATTGAAAAAGAAGACATAAATAAACTCCTAGACCAGTATGCTAGTGATAAGGGATTGACTGTTACAAAGAAAGAAGTTCTTACATACAGTAGCTTTGGTGTGGCAAATCAAGAAGGTACGAAATTAACAATCTTTGACAAAGGTCAAAACCGTGTTCAACCGAAAACTGTTTTTATGGTCTTTGACCAAAAAGACTACGAGAATATGACGGGGCAAAAACTCGCACTTTCAGGAAAGGAAGTTGGATTGTTTACTAAAAACAAAGAACTTCAAGGACAGAAAGAACTGACTCTAAATAACCAGACCTACACGATCAAAGAAGAAATCAAAAAAGATTTTATTCTTGAACATGTCCCAAATCAGTACAATATTCTAACTTCGGACTATAACTATCTGGTTGTTCCTGACCTACAAGTCTTTCTTGACCAGCATCCTAATTCTTCCATCTTTAATCAATACTACGGTGGTATGAATGTAACAGCTAGTGAGGAAGAGCAACTCAAACTTGCCAACGACTATTCAAAATTCCTTGGTGATTTTAATAGAGAATTAAGCAAAGAAGGAAGCTATGTTTACGGAAGCAATCTAGCTGATAGCAGTGCGCAGATGAGTGCTCTCTTTGGTGGAGTCTTCTTCATCGGTATCTTCCTCTCTATCATCTTTATGGTGGGAACAGTTCTTGTCATCTACTACAAACAAATCTCTGAAGGCTATGAAGACCGTGAACGCTTTATCATTTTGCAAAAAGTCGGTCTTGATCAAAAGCAAATCAAGCAAACTATCAACAAACAGGTCCTAACTGTTTTCTTCCTCCCTTTGCTTTTTGCCTTCCTACACCTTGCCTTTGCCTATCACATGCTTAGCCTCATCCTAAAAGTCATTGGGGTGCTCGATGCGACCATGATGTTGACAGTCACTCTGTCCATCTGTGCTATCTTCCTCATTGTCTACGTTTTAATCTTTATGATTACCTCTAGAAGCTATCGCAAGATTGTGCAAATGTAAAAAAAGATACCTCGATATTTGTCGAGGTATTTCTTTTATCTTAGATACTAAAGAGTTGTCCCAAGAGGAAGGTTACACCCATGGTGAGAAGTCCGATACAGAGGTTACGGATCATAGCAGTTTTCGTAGGAGACTTGCCTAGTTTAGCACTGGTATAGCCTGTGATGAGAAGAGAAAGGGCTACGATAAAGACAGTAGCAGGGATCCGATAGTCACTTGGAAAGACGGTAATCGAAAGCATAGGAGGAAGACTTCCTAATATAAAGGCGATAAAGCTAGAGATAGCAGCATGCCAAGGATTGGTAAATTCTTCGTACTCGATACCGTATTTTTCCTCGACAAGGGCTTTGAGTGGATTTTTTAAAAAGGCCTTGTTGGTCAAAAGTTGGGCGGACGTTTCACACTCACCATTTTGCAGGTAAGCAGCATAGAGGGATTGTTTTGCAGATTCGATGTCCTTATCCAAGAGCAACTGTTCTCTGGCAACAGCGGCTTCTTCCGTGTCTTTTTGAGTGGATACAGAGACATATTCGCCACCTGCCATAGAAAAAGCACCAGCGAGAATAGCGGCCAATCCTGATAAAAAGATAATCCAGATATTGCTCGTCGCACTGGCAACACCAATAACGACTCCAGCGATGGAAATAATCCCATCATTGGCACCCAGAACACCTGCGCGTAGGATATTGAGTCGGCCTGCAAAGTTTGCATCAATTTCATGTTTTATTTCTGTCATAGTCATCTCCTTTCTCTCCAGTATAGAGAAAAGAGTAGGGGAATACAAACTTTTTAAACTATCTGAAAAAAGTTCTACGATTCTAATTTTTAAGCGCTTTCTAATTTTGCCGAAAAATGCTACTTCAAATTCTCAAATATTAAATTTTCTGACAATTTATTGAAAAATGAGTGAATACATGTTATAATGGAACGTAAAATAAATTCAGGCTTCCTGAACCAATAGGAGTAACTAATGAAAAAACTAGGTGTTGTCCTTTTATCTTCTGCTTTGCTATTGACAGCATGTGCAGTCCGTTTTGAAAAATCAACCGAGACAAGTGATTCCTCTAAGGTGACAGCTTTATCAGATGACAAACAAAAATTACTTGATAAGGCAACCGCAGATTATAAGACTTTTGTTCAAGGACAAATTGATAAACTCTTAACGGATACAGAAGGCTTTGTCCAGCTTTTAAAAGACGGAAAATTGGAGGAAGCCAAGAAAGCTTATCCACTTGTTCGTATGTCTTATGAGCGTTCAGAACCGATTGCAGAAAGTTTTGGTGAGTCAGATGTCAAGATTGACTTCCGTTTAGCAGACTACGTAGATGAAAATAAGACTGAGGAAGGCTGGTCTGGTTTCCACCGTATCGAGCGTATCCTTTGGGAAGATAATACCACAAAAGGGACTGAAAAATACGGTGATCAATTGGTCAATGATATTAAGGAATTGAAAGCTAAGATTGCGACTGTAGATGTGGACTACAAGGTTATGTTGACTGGAGCAGTTGACTTGCTTAATGAAGTAGCGACAAGCAAGATTACAGGTGAAGAGGAAATCTATTCTCATACAGATTTGTACGATTTCCGTGCTAATATCGAGGGTGCTGAGAAAATTTTCCAACTATTTAAACCTTTACTAGAAAAATCAGATGCTGATTTAGTTAAAGAATTAGAAGCTGATTTCAAATCTGTTAATAGCTTGTTGGACAAACATATGACAGACAAGGAACACTACAAACTCTATACAGATTTGACAAAAGAAGACACCAAAGAATTGGCTGAAGCCGTGACAAAACTTGGTGAACCTCTATCACAAATGGGCAAATTTCTTGATGGAGAATAAGCGGTATGACTAAGAAAGACGAAAAGTTTTTTGAGAAAAAAATGGACCGTCGAGAATTTCTAAAAAAAGCGGGTATTGGAGGTGCTGGTCTAGCACTTGGTCTCTCTGGTGCCTCCGCTTTTTTAGCGCCTAAGCTAGACAAGCAGGAAAAAATCTCGTACGGTAATGAAAAGATTGACTTTTATGGGAAACACCAAGCGGGTATCACGACCCCTATGCAGAAGAATATCTATTTTGTTGTCCTAGATTTGCATACGACAGATAAAGATAAGATTATCCAGCTTTTTAAGGATTGGACAGGTTATAGTAGCAAGTTGGTAGAAGGAGAATTGGTAAAAAAAGATGGTCAGAATGCCCTCTTGCCACCTAGTGACACTGGAGAAACCGTGGGTCTAAATCCTCATCGTTTAACGCTGACTTTTGGTGTGTCTGCTAGTTTCCTGAAAAAGATGAAATTAGAGCAAAAACGTCCTCAACTTTTTAAGGATTTACCTCCCTTCCCAAAAGAGCAACTACGTGAAAAGTATACAGGGGGAGATATTGTTATCCAAGCCTGTGCAGATGACGAGCAAGTTGCTTTTCATGCTATTCGCAACCTTATCCGTAAAGGGAGAAATGCGGTGATTCTCCGTTGGAGCCAATCTGGATTTGCTGCTATTGGGGATCGTATGGAGACACCACGCAACCTTTTTGGTTTCAAGGATGGAACAGCCAATGTGACCAAAGAGAAAGATTTTGATCGTGTTGTCTGGGCCGACAGCAAGGACTGGATGCAAAATGGATCCTATATGGCCGTTCGTCGCATCCAGATGTTTCTCGATACCTGGGATCGAACCAATCTTGAAGAGCAAGAAAATACCTTTGGTCGCTACAAGGAAAGTGGCGCCCCCTTTGGTAAGAAGAATGAGTTTGATGAAGTTGATTTGAGTCTTTTACCAGATGATTCGCATGTTCGATTAGCCAAAGAGGTAGATAAGCCACTCTTACGAAGATCCTATTCATACTCGGATGGAATTGATGATAAGACTGGACAATTTGACACAGGTTTACTCTTTATCTCTTTCCAAAAGGATCCAGATCATTTTGTCAAGGTTCAAACCAACCTCGGAGCTACAGACAAGATGAATGAGTATGTAACCCACATCGGTAGCGGTCTTTTTGCCTGCTTTGGTGGAGTAGAGAAAGGAGGCTATATTGGTCAGAAATTATTGGAAGACTAACATTTGTTTCTTGGCTTTGTCTTTTCTCTTGTTAGCTAGTTCTCCTGTCGGTGCGAAGGAAAGTCTGAGTTCTTATTTTGTAAAGATTACGGATGCCTCTCAGGCTATAAAAAATGGAAACCAGGCAGAAGCCAAGGCCCTAGTTAGAGAAATGGCGACGGATTTTGAAACAGTAGAACATGCTGATTCAGAGGCTGGAAAGGTTGTCAAAGAGAAACTTGCTCTGTCAGGGGAGATTAGTGAAGAAAATCTGACACAGATTTCATCAGCTCTTCTTGCATTTGAGAAAGAGCAAAATCCGGTAGATCTTGTTGCTGAAAAAGAAAAGCTTGTTAGTCGGCTAAAACCACGTTTTGAGACTTTGGATAAGGCAATTTCTTCCAAAGACATAGAGCAAATTCGAGAAGCCTATAAAAAGATGAATTCCACTTGGACCATCAATGAAAGTGTGGTTCGTGACAATAGTACGGCCCATTATGGACGTGTTGAAACAGCTATCTCCTTCTTGCGTAGTAGCATAGAAACTGAGCCTATTGATTTTAACTCCATCCAGACTTCCTTTGAGGA
The DNA here is from genome assembly GCF_003943905.1 of Streptococcus mitis. GTDB lineage: Bacteria > Bacillota > Bacilli > Lactobacillales > Streptococcaceae > Streptococcus > Streptococcus mitis_BC. Next base: position 341,510 of record NZ_RJNS01000001.1, on the reverse strand, counting down.
CTTAAAAAAGGCTATTGATGATTTTGTAACTGGAAAAGAAGTCGCAGAAGCATCTTCTGATTTAAGTCTCAAAGACGGTATTGCCCTTTTGAAGAAGGCTTTGGAACAATTCCAAGCTGGTGACCAAGCATCAGGAGCAGCTAGTATGAAAGAATTCATCACTATCTGGCCAACGATTGAAGGTTCTGTTAGCACGACCAATCCTTCCCTCTACACCCGAGTGGAAAGCGAAAGTCCTGTAATCATGGTCAAGGGAAGTGAGAAGGAATATCAAGAAAAATTAGAAAAACTGATTTCGGATTTATCTCAAATTGATACCAATGCAAGCTACAATGCTTTTGATGCTATGCTCATTCTCCTAAGAGAAGGAGTAGAGGCCCTCTTAATCGTCATGGCCTTGGTCACAACACTAAAAGCAGCCAAGATGCGCAAAGGACTCAAGTGGGTATATGGTGGAGCACTATCAGGAGTAGCTGCAAGTCTAGTGATTGCATTTATACTACAAATTGCCTTTCCTGCAGTAACATCAGGGGCCAATCGAGAAATCATCGAAGGAGCTGTTGGTATTTTCGCAGTCGTTATGATGATTTTGATTGGTATCTGGCTTCACAGTAAATCCTCGGTCAAAAAATGGAATGATTTTATGGATAATCAAATGAAAACTGTGACCAAGACAGGTTCATTCATTTCCATGTTTGCTCTTAGTTTTCTAGCTGTTTTCCGTGAAGGGGCAGAGACCATTCTATTTTACGTAGGGATTTTACCGAGAATATCTCGTTTTGAGTTTATCCTAGGTATTTCTCTAGCTTTGTTAGTCTTGCTGATTATTGCATTTCTGATGAACAAGGCTAGTCAATTCTTCCTACCTCATAAGGTTTTCTTCCTACTGACGTGGATGATTTATGCTCTTGCCTTCAAGATTCTAGGTGTTAGCCTACATGCTCTCCAGTTGACCAATATGGCACCGAACCACTTATTACCAGGTTTCCCTACTATCGACCTCTTGGGCATCTATCCAAGTTGGGAAGGTTTAGGAAGTCAGCTAGTCTTTTTGATAATTGTTTTGATTGTCACATTGAGACAGGGTGAAAAGTAGATGGATACAAAAGAATTGACAATCGTTGAACATCTGGTAGAATTTAGAAAGAGATTCATTGCTGTTATAGCCTGCTTTTCCATAGTCTTCTGTGGAGCTTTATTGTTTGCAGATCAGCTTTACTACTATCTAACTCAGTCCTTTAATCAAAAGTTGATTGTATTAGGTCCAAATGATATTTTGTGGATTTATTTTCGCTTAGCGAGTCTGATGTCCTTTACCATTACGCTACCTTTTACAGTTTATCAGATTTGGAGTTTTATCAAACCAGGGTTAAAAATCGAAGAAGCAAGAGCAATCTTTGCCTATATTCCAGCTAGTTTTATTTGCTTTTTGCTTGGACTGGCTTTTGGATTCTACTTTGTAACGCCTGCCTTACTTCAAGGTCTTTTAGGACTTGGGGAAGGATTATTTGAAACGCAATTAACGGCGCAGAACTACTTAGACTTTGTTTTTCAAACAACTATCCCTTTGGCCTTCATCTTTGAATTGCCAGTCATCATTGCTTTTTTAACGTCGATTGGCTTGATTGGACCAGGGCTCTTGGTTACCTATAGACGTTATGCCTACTTTATTTTATTGGTATTAGCTGTTATTTTGACACCAGCTGATTTTATTAGCGATCTAGCCATGACAATTCCTTTAATCTCGCTCTATGAGCTTAGTATTGTAATTAGCAAGAGGATAATAAAGAAAAAAATGAAAGGAGAAAAGAATGGGAATCTTACGTGATATCGGTGCTCCAGGATTGATTATCATCGTTCTAGGTGCACTCTTAATCTTTGGACCAAAACGTTTACCAGAACTGGGTGAATCAATTGGTAAAATGCTGTCTGAGTTTAAAAAGGCAGTTAAAGGAGCTGGTGACCAAGATCAGGAAAAGTAAACTATTCCGTCATTATAAATAAAAACAAGAAAGTTAGGAACTGTAGCTGTCTAGACAAATTTGAACAGTTTCCTAGCTTATTTTTATATTCTTAAAAATAATTTTAAGTTTTCTTTAAGGTTTGTATTATATTCTAAAGAACTCTATATTAACCGAATGTTGAGTAAAAAAATATAGAGGGAAATCTAATTTTATTTCTCAAATAGATAGTTTTCGGTCTTTTCTTCATGATAGAGGCAGATTGTGATATAATAGATAGTAATGAGTTTTTTAGAATAAACTAAAGGAGAATATATATGATCTATGCAGGAATCCTAGCCGGAGGAACTGGCACACGCATGGGAATCAGTAATTTACCAAAACAATTCTTGGAGTTGGGTGATCGTCCTATTTTGATCCACACAATTGAAAAATTTGTCTTGGAGCCAAGCATTGAAAAAATTGTAGTTGGAGTTCATGGAGATTGGGTTTCACACGCTGAGGACCTGGTTGACAAGTATCTTTCTCTTTACAAGGATCGTATCATCATTACCAAGGGTGGGGCTGATCGCAATACCAGTATCGAGAAGATTATTGAAGCCATTGATGCCTATCGTCCAATCACTCAAGAAGATATCGTGATTACCCACGACTCTGTTCGTCCATTTATCACACTTCGCATGATCCAGGACAATATCAAACTGGCTCAAAATCATGATGCGGTTGACACAGTAGTAGAAGCGGTTGATACCATTGTTGAAAGTACTAATGGTCAGTTTATCACTGATATTCCAAATCGTGCACACCTCTATCAAGGTCAAACACCTCAGACCTTCCGCTGCAAGGATTTCATGGATTTGTATGGTTCTCTATCTGATCAAGAAAAGGAAATCCTGACCGATGCATGTAAGATTTTTGTCATCAAAGGGAAGGATGTTGCCTTAGCAAAAGGGGAATATTCAAACCTTAAAATCACAACTGTGACAGACTTGAAAATCGCGAAAAGTATGATTGAGAAAGACTAAGGCTATGATTAATCAAATTTATCAACTGACCAAACCAAAGTTTATCAATGTAAAATACCAAGAAGAGGACATTGATCAGGAGAATCATATCCTTATCCGTCCAAATTATATGGCGGTTTGTCATGCAGACCAACGTTACTATCAAGGAAAACGTGATCCAAAGATATTGGCTAAAAAGCTTCCTATGGCTATGATTCACGAGTCTTGTGGAACTGTTATTTCTGATCCAACTGGGACTTACGAAGTCGGCCAAAAGGTCGTCATGATTCCAAATCAACCGCCTATGCAGAGTGACAAGGAGTTCTACGAAAACTACATGACAGGAACCTACTTCCTATCTAGTGGTTATGATGGCTTTATGCGAGAATTTGTCTCTCTTCCAAAAGACCGAGTTGTTTCTTATAATGACATTGAAGATACAGTTGCTGCCATTACCGAGTTTGTGAGTGTCGGTATGCATGCCATGGATCGATTCTTGAATCTTGCCCACAGCAAGCGAGAGCGCATTGCAGTTATCGGAGACGGTAGCTTGGCCTTTGTGGTTGCCAATATTATCAATTACGCCTTGCCAGAAGCAGAGATTATCGTGATTGGCCGTCATTGGGAAAAACTGGAGCTCTTCTCTTTTGCAAAAGAGTGCTACATCACGGATAATATTCCAGAGGATTTGACCTTTGATCATGGATTTGAATGTTGTGGTGGTGATGGTACGGGTCCAGCTATCAATGACTTGATCCGTTATATTCGCCCACAAGGAACGATCCTCATGATGGGAGTGAGCGAATACAAGGTCAATATCAATACACGAGATGCTTTGGAAAAAGGTTTATTATTGGTTGGTTCATCTCGTTCAGGACGAATTGATTTTGAAAATGCAATTCAGATGATGGAAGTCAAAAAGTTTGCGAATCGTTTGAAAAATATTCTTTATATTGAAGAACCTGTGAGAGAAATCAAGGACATTCACCGTGTCTTTGCCACCGACCTAAATACTGCTTTTAAAACAGTATTTAAGTGGGAAGTGTAGGAGATGGAGGCTATTGTGGAGAAACTCATCAGAGAAAAAATTTCTTCTTTGCTATCTGAAGAAGAGGAAGTCCTCAGTGTTGAACAACTGGGTGGCATGACCAACCAAAACTACTTGGTTAAAACAACCTCCAAACCCTATATCGTTAAATTTTTCGGAAAAGGGACTGAAAAGCTCATCAATCGTCAAGATGAAAAATACAATCTTGAATTGTTGAAAGATTTGAATCTTGATGTCAAGAATTATCTTTTTGATATTGAGTCAGGAATCAAGGTAAATGAGTACATTGATTCTGCCACAACGCTTGATTCCACTTCAATCAAGACCAAATTTGAAAAGATTGCCCCGATTCTACAAACCATTCATAGATCTGGTAAAGAACTAAGAGGGGAATTTGCTCCGTTTGAAGAAATCAAAAAATACGAATCCTTGATTGAGGGGAATATCCCTTACGCCAACTATGAAGCCGTGAGAAAAGAAGTATTTTCACTAGAGAAAAGATTGGCTGACTTAGGTATTGACAAAAAGTCTTGTCATATTGATTTGGTTCCAGAAAACTTTATCGAGTCACCCCAAGGACGCATGTATTTGATCGACTGGGAATACTCTTCTATGAATGACCCGATGTGGGATTTGGCAGCTCTCTTTTTGGAGTCTGAATTTACAAATCAGGAAGAAGAAGATTTTCTAACCTACTATGAGAGTGACAAAACTCCAGTATCTCGCGAGAAGATTCAAATCTATAAAATCTTACAAGATACCATCTGGAGTTTGTGGACAGTGTATAAAGAAGCTCAAGGCGCTGACTTTGGAGATTATGGTGTGAGTCGTTACAAAAGAGCTGTTGACGGTTTGACCTATTATGGAGGTTAGGATGAAGAATAAAAATGGTGTTTCTTTTGGTCTGCTCTCTGGTATCTTCTGGGGGCTAGGTCTGACAATTAGTTCTTATATCTTTTCGATTTTTACAAATCTTTCTCCCTTTGTGGTGGCGGCTGCTCATGATTTCTTGAGTATCTTTATCTTGTTAGCTTTTCTTTTGGTAAAAGAAGGAAAAGTTCGACTCTCGATTTTTCTAAATATTCGAAATGTCAGTGTTATTATCGGAGCCTTGCTAGCTGGACCAATAGGAATGCAGGCCAATCTTTATGCGGTTAAGTATATCGGTAGTTCTCTTGCATCTTCAGTATCAGCTATCTACCCAGCAGTTTCTGTTTTACTAGCATTTTTCATTTTGAAACACAAGGTATCTAAGAATACTGTGTTTGGTATTTTGTTGATTATCGCTGGTATTATTGCCCAGACTTACAAAGTTGAGCAGGTTAATTCTTTTTATATCGGAATTCTTTGTGCATTAGTTTGTGCCATCGCTTGGGGAAGTGAAAGTGTTCTCAGCTCCTATGCTATGGAAAGTGATTTAAGTGAAATTGAAGCACTATTAATCCGCCAAGTAACCTCATTCTTGTCATATCTTGTCATTGTCCTCTTTTCTCATCATTCATTTGCAGAAGTAGCAGATGGACAATTGCTGGGTTTGATGTTAGTCTTTGCAGCATGTAATATGATTTCTTACTTAGCTTACTATATTGCTATCAATCGTCTGCAGCCAGCAAAAGCAACTGGTTTGAACGTAAGCTATGTCGTTTGGACAGTATTGTTCTCAGCAATGCTTTTAGGAACACCACTCGATATGGTGACCATTATTACATCGCTTGTTGTCATGGCTGGTGTTTATATTATTATTAAAGAATAAAGGAGAATCGCGTGAAAGCAATTATCTTGGCAGCGGGGTTGGGAACTCGTCTGCGTCCTATGACTGAAAATACCCCCAAAGCCTTGGTTAAGGTCAACCAAAAACCCTTGGTAGAATACCAAATCGAGTTTTTGAAAGAGAGAGGAATTGATGAGATTATTATCGTTGTTGGCTACCTCAAAGAACAATTTGACTACCTAAAAGAAAAATATGGTGTTCGTTTAGTCTTCAACGACAAGTATGCTGATTACAACAACTTTTACTCACTTTACCTTGTAAAAGAAGATTTAGCTAACAGCTATGTTATTGATGCGGATAATTATCTTTTAAAAAATATGTTTAGAAATAATCTTAAACGTTCGACCTATTTCAGTGTTTATCGTGAAGACTGTGAGAATGAATGGTTCTTGGTTTATGGTGATGACTATAAAGTTCAAGACATCATCGTTGATAGCAAGGCTGGTCGTATTCTGAGCGGCGTATCATTCTGGGATGCTCCAACTGCAGAAAAGATTGTTGGCTTTATTGACAAAGCCTATGCAAGCGGCGAATTTGTTGATCTCTATTGGGACAATATGGTTAAGGATAATATCAAAGAATTAGATGTGTATGTCGAAGAATTAGAAGGCAACAGCATCTATGAAATCGATAGTGTTAAGGACTATCAAAAGCTAGAAGAAATTTTATCTTCCATTAACTAAATAACATTAGAATTAGTAACAAAAAGACCCATTTTGGTCTTTTTTTGTTTGAAATGCACGAAAATAGAATTTAAAAAGATTGTTTGATAATGATTATAATTAATTAACAAAACACAATCAACAAAAAAGAAACAAAATAAAACAAAAAGTATTGACAACGATTTCATATAGTGTTATACTTATAACGTAAAAGTTAATTGAAAGAAGGGAAAATGTTATGGGATTAGGTCATTTCTTTGACAAAAACCTGGTGTTTTGCTTAGAAGCGGATAATCAAGAACAACTCTTTGATCAGGTAGCAACCCTATTGGAAGAACGAAAAATCGTGACTCCAACTTATCGTGAAGCCTTGATCACACGTGAAAAGTCATTTCCAACTGGCTTAGATATGGAATTTCTGGGAAAGGACTTGCCAAATGTAGCGATTCCTCATACAGATATTGTTCATAATCTGGCTGAGAAAGTGGTGGTTGTTCGATTAGAAAAACCAGTAACTTTTCACAATATGATTGCTCCTGATAAGGAAGTGGAAGTATCTTTACTCTTCTTTATCATTAACAATTCAAGTTCGACTCAAACAAATATTCTGGCTCAGTTGATGGACTTTTTCACAGGGAATGGTCATCTAGAAGATTTATCAAATATTTCTGAACCAGAAGCCTTGTATGCCTATATCTCTGAAGCAACAGCTTAAATCGTACATTATAAAAAATAAAATCGGAGGAAATCCAAATGATTAAAATTCTCGCTGCCTGCGGTGCAGGTGTTAACTCAAGTCACCAAATTAAAAGTGCTCTAGAAGAAGAACTTTCAAACCGTGGTTATGATGTTCACTGCGATGCAGTTATGGTAAAAGATGTAAATGAAGACCTTATCAAAGGATATGATATCTTTACACCAATCGCTGCAACTGACCTTGGTTTTGAACCAGGAATTCCAGTAATTGAAGCTGGGCCAATCTTGTTCCGTATTCCAGCAATGAGCGCTCCAGTATTTGACAATATTGAGGCAGCTATCAAAGAACACGGACTAAGTTAATTATTATTTTGTAAGATTCCATAAAAATAAAGGGAGGAACTATTATGGATGTCATTATCGAACTAGCCAATAAGATTTTCAAGCCAGTCTTGGAAATGGGTGGTCCTATCATCATGCTGATCATCTTGACAGTATTGGCTCTACTTTTTGGAGTGAAATTCTCCAAAGCGCTTGAAGGTGGTATCAAACTTGCCATCGCTCTTACTGGTATCGGTGCTATCATCGGTATGCTCAACGGAGCTTTCTCAGCATCTCTTGCGAAATTCGTTGAAAATACTGGTATTCAATTGAACATCACTGACGTTGGTTGGGCACCACTTGCAACCATCACTTGGGGATCTGCTTGGACACTTTACTTCTTGCTTGTAATGTTGATTGTCAACGTTGTGATGCTTGCAATGAAGAAAACGGATACCCTTGACGTTGATATCTTCGATATCTGGCACTTGTCTATCACAGGTCTTTTGATCAAATGGTACGCAGACAACAATGGAGTTAGCCAAGGGGTTTCACTTTTCATCGCAACTGCAGCAGTTGTCCTTGTAGGTGTTTTGAAAATCATCAACTCTGACTTGATGAAACCAACATTCGATGACCTTCTTAACGCACCAAGTTCATCACCAATGACTTCAACACACATGAACTACATGATGAACCCAGTTATCATGGTCTTGGATAAGATCTTCGATAAAGTATTGCCAGGTCTTGATAAATATGACTTTGACGCTGCAAAATTGAACAAAAAAATCGGTTTCTGGGGATCTAAATTCTTCATCGGTTTCATTCTTGGTATCGTTATTGGTTTGATGGGAACTCCACACCCAGTTGCTGGTGTAGAAGGAGCCGATAAATGGGAACTTGTTATTAAAGGTTGGTTGAGCCTTGGTTTGACTGCCGGTGTCTGCTTGGAGCTCTTCTCACTTATCGGATCTTGGTTCATCGCAGCCGTAGAACCACTTTCACAAGGTATCACAAACGTTGCTACTAAACGTCTTCAAGGACGTAAATTCAACATCGGTCTTGACTGGCCTTTCATCGCTGGTCGTGCTGAAATCTGGGCTTGTGCCAACGTACTTGCTCCAATCATGCTAGTAGAAGCTGTGCTTCTTTCAAACGTCGGAAACGGTATCTTGCCACTTGCAGGTATCATCGCTATGGGTGTAACTCCAGCTCTCTTGGTTGTTACTCGTGGTAAATTGCTCCGTATGATCATCTTCGGAACACTCTTGTTGCCACTCTTCCTTCTTTCAGGTACTCTTATCGCTCCATTTGCAACTGAACTTGCTAAAGGTGTAGGTGCCTTCCCAGAAGGTGTGAGCCAAACTCAATTGATCACTCACTCAACTCTTGAAGGACCAATCGAAAAACTATTTGGTTGGGCAATTGGTAATGCTACAACAGGTGACATCAAAGCAATCCTTGGTGCAGCTGCCTTCCTTGTATTCTATGTGGGTATCTTTGCTTGGTATAGAAAACAAATGATCAAACGTAACGAAGAATACGCAGCAAATGCTAAATAATTCGCTCCTATAAAATGTAAATTGTGAAAACTAGGTTGTCAATTTCCGACATTGGGAGTGGCAACCTAGTTTTTTTATATAAAAATCTAAAAATAGTTGGAGAATATTATGGTAATTGAAGTAAAATCAGATCAGTTAACGGTTCAGTTTAAAACCTTAGGTGGCGCCTTGTCATCAATCAAGGATCGAGATGGAATTGAGTACTTGTGGCAAGGAGATTCCAGCTATTGGAGTGGACAAGCTCCAGTACTTTTTCCAATCTGTGGTTCTTTGAGAGAAGACACAGCCTTATATAGCCACAAAGATGGAACGGAGACGAAAGGAATCATTCCTCGTCACGGTTTGGTCCGTAAAAAAGAATTTGAATTAGTTGAACAGACAGAAAACAGTGTTACTTTTGCTATCGAAGATGATGAGAATACTTATCAAAACTATCCTTATCATTTCCGCCTTGAAATCACTTATCTAGTGACTGGCAAGACTGTTCGTACTCAATACAAGATTTTCAATAAAGAAACGAATAAAGTAATGCCATTCTTTATAGGAGGACATCCAGGGTTTAATTGCCCTCTGCTGGATGGCGAAACTTATGAAGATTACTATTTAGAGTTTGAGAAAGAAGAGACTTGCTCTGTTCCCCGGCCTTTCCCAAAAACAGGAATGTTAGACTTCCAAGATAGAAGTCCATTGTTGGATGGGCAAAAAGAATTAGACCTTAGCTATGATTTGTTTAGCACAGATGCAGTGACTTTGGATGAGTTGCAATCCAGAACAATTGCCCTTCGTTCGCGCAAGCATGAGAAGGGATTAAAAGTACACTTCCAGGAGTTCTCAAATCTCATCATTTGGTCAACTTTGAATAAGGGACCTTTTATAGCGTTTGAACCATGGTCTGGCTTGTCAACATCTCTTGAAGAAGGAGATCATTTAGAAGATAAGAAAAACGTTCGTCTCTTGGAAGCTGGTCAAGTAGATCAGATTGGCTTTGATATTGAAATATTTTAGATAAAAAAACCACAAAAACAAACATTTACTGTTGACTTTTTCTATAAATAGGAGTATATTATGTTTGTAAACAACAAATGATGTTTGTAACAAACAAATAATCGCTTGTTATATTCTCTTTCGAGGAGAAAGTTTCTTTCTAGGAACTTGATTTCCTAGACTTGGATAAGCTATCGAACAGCTTATTCAATCAAATTTGTCAATAAACTGCTAGAAAGTCTTTTGTAGGTAAACTGCTAACTATAAAAGTCTTTACTAGCCTAGAATAATAAAAAGGAGTATACAATATGTCTATTGTTATCGGTGCAGATGCTGCAGGTTTGAGATTGAAAGAAGTTGTGAAAGACTTCTTGGAAAAAGAAAACTTCCACGTTGTGGATGTTACAGCTGAAGGTCATGACTTTGTTGATGTGACTCTTGCTGTTGCTGCAGAAGTAAACAAAGAAGAACAAAATCTTGGTATCGTGATTGATGCTTATGGAGCTGGTCCATTTATGGTCGCAACAAAGATCAAAGGAATGGTTGCCGCAGAAGTATCTGACGAACGTTCAGCTTATATGACTCGTGGTCACAACAACTCACGTATGATCACTATGGGTGCACAACTTGTTGGTGATGAATTGGCTAAAAATATTGCTAAAGGTTTTGTTAACGGTAAATACGACGGTGGACGTCACCAAATTCGTGTTGATATGTTGAACAAAATGTGCTAATTAGATTACAGTAAGAAAGGTAAGATAAAAATGAGAATTGCAATTGGATGTGACCACATCGTAACAGATGAAAAAATGGCGGTTTCAGAATTTTTAAAATCAAAAGGATATGAAGTCATTGACTTTGGTACTTATGACCACACACGTACTCACTACCCAATCTTTGGTAAAAAAGTTGGTGAAGCTGTTACAAGCGGTCAAGCCGATCTTGGGGTATGTATCTGTGGTACTGGTGTTGGTATCAACAACGCTGTAAACAAAGTCCCAGGAGTTCGTTCTGCCTTGGTTCGTGATATGACAACAGCTCTTTACGCAAAAGAACAATTGAACGCCAACGTTATTGGTTTTGGTGGTAAAATCACTGGTGAATTGCTCATGTGTGATATCATTGAAGCTTTCATCAATGCTGAATACAAACCATCAGAAGAAAACAAAAAATTGATTGCGAAAATCGAGCACGTTGAAACTCACAATGCTCATCAAGCAGATGCAAACTTCTTTACAGAATTCCTTGAAAAATGGGATCGCGGTGAATACCACGACTAAGAGGTGACGCATGATTTTAACAGTCACGATGAATCCATCCATTGATATTTCTTATCCTTTGGATGAATTGAAAATTGACACTGTCAACCGTGTGGTGGACGTGACCAAGACAGCTGGTGGTAAAGGTCTCAATGTTACACGAGTTCTTTCAGAATTTGGTGATTCTGTTGCTGCTACTGGTCTAGTTGGGGGCAAACTCGGTGACTATCTAGTAGAAAACATTGACGATAAGGTAAGTAAACGTTTCTTCTCGATTCAAGGAGAGACTCGTAACTGTATCGCTATTCTACACGGAGACAACCAAACAGAAATTCTTGAGAAAGGGCCTGAAGTATTGGAACAAGAAGGGCAAGATTTCTTGGCTCATTTCGAAAATCTCCTTGACACTGTGGAAGTAGTAGCTATCTCTGGTAGCCTGCCAGCAGGTCTTCCAGTTGACTACTATGCGAGCTTAGTAGAACTTGCTAATCGCGCAGGAAAACCAGTTGTTCTAGACTGCTCAGGTGCAGCTCTTCAGGCTGTCCTTGAATCACCACATAAACCAACAGTTATTAAACCAAATAACGAAGAATTGTCTCAGCTTCTTGGGAAAGAAGTTTCTGAGGATTTGGATGAATTAAAAGAAGTTCTTCAAGAGCCTCTATTTGCAGGGATTGAGTGGATTATCGTTTCACTTGGTGCAAATGGTGCTTTTGCAAAACACGGTGATACTTTCTACAAGGTAGATATTCCAAGAATTCAGGTAGTCAATCCTGTCGGATCTGGAGATTCTACTGTTGCAGGTATTTCATCAGGTCTTCTTCATAAGGAATCGGATGCAGAACTCCTCATCAAGGCAAATGTCCTTGGTATGCTTAACGCTCAAGAAAAGATGACAGGTCATGTCAATATGGCCAACTATCAAGCTTTATATGATCAATTAATAGTAAAAGAGGTATAAAATGGCTTTAACAGAACAAAAACGTGCACGCTTAGAAAAACTCTCTGACGAGAATGGAATCATCTCAGCTCTTGCCTTTGACCAACGTGGTGCTTTGAAACGCCTCATGGCTCAATACCAAACAGAAGAGCCAACAGTGGCTCAAATGGAAGAACTCAAGGTCTTGGTAGCAGATGAATTGACAAAATACGCATCCTCTATGCTTCTTGACCCTGAGTATGGGCTTCCAGCTACAAAAGCGCTTGATCCAAATGCTGGCCTTCTCCTTGCTTATGAAAAAACAGGTTATGACACAACTAGCACCAAACGCTTGCCTGACTGCTTGGATGTTTGGTCTGCCAAACGCATCAAGGAACAAGGCGCAGATGCTGTTAAGTTCTTGCTTTACTACGATGTAGACAGCTCTGACGAACTCAACCAACAAAAACAAGCCTACATCGAACGCATTGGTTCTGAGTGTGTGGCAGAGGATATTCCATTCTTCCTTGAAATCTTGGCTTACGATGAAAAGATTGCTGACGCAGGTTCTGCAGAATACGCTAAAGTGAAACCACACAAGGTTATCGGTGCTATGAAAGTCTTCTCAGACCCACGCTTCAACATCGACGTCTTGAAAGTGGAAGTTCCAGTCAACGTCAAATACGTTGAAGGCTTTGGTGATGGTGAAATCGTGCATACACGTGAAGAAGCAGCAGCCTTCTTCAAAGCGCAAGATGAAGCGACTAACCTTCCTTACATCTACTTGAGTGCAGGTGTATCAGCGAAACTCTTCCAAGAAACCCTTGTCTTTGCCCACGAATCAGGCGCAAACTTCAACGGTGTTCTTTGCGGACGTGCAACATGGGCAGGATCAGTTGAAGCCTACATCAAAGACGGTGAAGCAGCAGCTCGTGAATGGTTACGCACAACTGGATTTGAGAACATTGACGAACTTAACAAGGTTCTCCAAACCACAGCGACTTCATGGACTGAACGTGTGTAAGAAGCTCCTCCTAGTTTAGGAACATAAATCTAAAAAAATTTTAAAAAAAGTTGTATGTAAAGGTTTACAAAATAACTTACTTGTGCTATACTTAAATCACAAGTTAATACAAGGTGAGTGTTACTAAGTAATATTAGGCATGATCACAGGTGAATTAGAAATCAAAGAATTTTCTAGTTCATTTGTGGTCATTTTTTGTACTCATATACCTTTAAGATATAAAAGGAGGTTGACATGTATCGAATTCTAAATCCAATGAATCACAATGTCTCGCTTGTCAGAAATGATAAAGGAGAAGAAGTGATTGTGATTGGTAAGGGGATTACATTTGGAAAGAAGAAAGGGGACTTGATTGCTGAAAATCAGGTTGAGAAAATCTTTCGGATGAAGACAGAAGAGTCTAGGGAAAACTTTATGGCTCTGCTCAAAGATGTTCCGCTTGATTTTATCACAGTGACCTATGAGATTATTGATAAGCTTTCTAAAAAATATCATTATCCGATTCAAGAGTATCTCTATGTGACCTTGACAGATCATATTTACTGTTCTTATCAAGCTCTAACACAAGGAAGGTACAAGGATAGTAATCTGCCAGATATTTCTGCCAAGTATCCTGTAGCTTTTCAAATCGCAAAGGAAGCTTTTGAAATTTATCGTCAGAAGTTGACAGATCATTTCCCTGAGGATGAAATTATTAGGATTGCTTATCATTTCATCAATGCCGAAGGGGAAAATGAAGTCCAAGTGGTTGAGTCGATTGATAAGAGGAAAGAAATCCTCAGGAATGTTGAAGAAGTGCTGAAGAGTTACGCTATTCAACGAACCAAAGAGAATAACCATTTCTATGATCGCTTTATGATTCATCTCAACTATTTTTTGGATTATTTAGACAGATCTAGAGATGATAACCAATCACTTCTGGATATGGAAGATCATATTAAACAATCCTATCCAAAAGCGTTCGAGATTGGTTCCAAGATCTATGATGTGATTACGCAACATACGGGTCTTGATTTGTATAAGAGTGAGCGAGTTTATCTAGTTCTACATATACAACGTTTACTGTCATAAGATTTATCAAACAATATATAAGGAGGATTCTATCATGAATAGAGAAGAAGTAACATTGTTAGGTTTTGAAATTGTTGCCTATGCTGGCGATGCTCGATCAAAACTATTGGAAGCCTTGAAGGCCGCTGAAGCTGGTGATTTTGCGAAAGCGGATAGCTTAGTTGAGGAAGCTGGTGGCTGTATCGCCGAGGCTCATCACGCGCAAACAAGTCTATTGACCAAGGAGGCAGCTGGTGAAGATTTGGCTTATAGTGTGACCATGATGCACGGCCAAGATCACTTGATGACAACTATCTTGCTCAAAGATTTGATGCACCATTTAATCGAACTTTACAAGAGAGGAGTTAAGTAATGAACAAACTAATTTCATTTATCGAGAAAGGAAAGCCTTTCTTTGAAAAACTGTCTCGTAATATCTACCTTCGCGCTATTCGTGATGGTTTCATTGCTGGAATGCCAGTTATTCTCTTCTCAAGTATCTTTATCTTGATTGCTTTTGTACCAAACTCATGGGGTTTTAAATGGTCTGATGAAGTTGTAGCCTTTCTAATGAAACCTTACAGCTATTCAATGGGAATTCTGGCTCTCTTGGTAGCTGGTACAACAGCTAAATCTTTGACGGACTCAGTCAACCGTAGCATGGAGAAAACCAATCAAATCAACTATATGTCAACACTATTGGCAGCGATTGTTGGTTTGTTGATCTTGGCAGCTGATCCGATTGAAGGTGGATTTGCGACAGGTTTCCTTGGGACAAAAGGGTTGCTTTCAGCCTTCCTTGCGGCCTTTGTGACCGTAGCAATCTATAAGGTTTGTGTTAAGAACAACGTCACTATTCGCATGCCTGACGAAGTTCCACCCAATATCTCACAAGTCTTTAAAGATGTGATTCCATTCACTCTATCAGTGGTTTCTCTTTATGCTCTTGATTTACTAGCTCGTCATTTTGTTGGTGCAAGCGTAGCTGAATCAATCGGTAAATTCTTTGCACCATTATTCTCAGCTGCTGATGGCTATCTGGGTATTACCATTATCTTTGGGGCCTTTGCCTTCTTCTGGTTTGTTGGTATCCATGGTCCATCTATCGTTGAACCAGCAATCGCAGCTATCACCTATGCAAATGCCGAAGTCAACTTGAACCTTCTCCAACAAGGTATGCACGCTGACAAGATCCTTACTTCTGGTACACAAATGTTTATCGTTACCATGGGTGGTACTGGTGCGACACTGGTTGTTCCATTCATGTTCATGTGGTTAACCAAATCAAAACGAAACCGTGCAATCGGTCGTGCTTCAGTAGTTCCAACTTTCTTTGGTGTAAATGAACCAATCTTGTTTGGTGCACCCCTTGTATTGAACCCGATTTTCTTTATTCCATTTATCTTTGCGCCAATTGCCAACGTATGGATCTTTAAATTCTTCATTGAGACGCTTGGCATGAACTCATTTACAGCCAACCTTCCTTGGACAACACCAGGTCCGCTCGGTATTGTTCTCGGTACAAACTTCCAAGTTCTATCGTTCATTCTTGCTGCCCTTCTAATCGTTGTTGACATTGTCATTTACTATCCATTCCTTAAAGTCTATGATGAACAAATCCTTGAAGAAGAGCGTTCTGGTAAAGTTAATGATGAATTGAAAGAAAAAGTAGCTGCAAACTTCAATACTGCCAAAGCAGATGCGATTCTTGAAAAAGCGGGTGTAGAAGCAGCGCAAAACACAATCACTGAGGAAACAAATGTTCTCGTTCTCTGTGCAGGCGGAGGAACAAGTGGTCTACTTGCAAATGCTCTAAACAAAGCAGCTGCGGAGTACAAGGTTCCTGTTAAAGCAGCAGCCGGTGGCTATGGAGCTCACCGTGAAATGTTGCCAGAGTTTGATCTGGTTATCCTTGCTCCTCAAGTTGCTTCAAACTTTGAAGACATGAAGGCCGAAACCGACAAACTTGGTATCAAACTTGCTAAGACAGAAGGTGGCCAATACATTAAATTGACTCGCGATGGAAAAGGCGCTCTTGCCTTTGTTCAAGCGCAGTTCGAAGAATAAAATGTAAATAGCGAAGAAGTGAGATGGAGGAACTCCTCCCAACTATACCCCCATCTCATTTCTATTTCTTGAAAGGTGAATCAAATGACAAAAACACTTCCAAAAGACTTTATTTTTGGCGGAGCAACAGCAGCCTACCAAGCAGAAGGTGCTACACATACTGATGGTAAAGGGCCAGTCGCCTGGGACAAATACCTCAAAGATAACTACTGGTACACTGCTGAACCAGCCAGTGATTTCTATCACAAATACCCAGTTGACCTCAAACTTGCAGAAGAGTATGGTGTCAATGGTATCCGTATTTCAATCGCTTGGTCACGTATCTTTCCAACTGGTTATGGGAAGGTTAATGACAAGGGGGTTGAGTTCTATCATAATCTATTTGCAGAGTGCCACAAACGGCATGTTGAGCCCTTCGTGACCCTCCATCACTTTGATACACCAGAAGCACTTCATTCAAACGGAGATTTCCTGAATAGAGAAAACATTGATCACTTTGTGGATTATGCGGCCTTCTGTTTTGAAGAATTTCCAGAAGTCAACTATTGGACGACCTTTAATGAAATTGGACCGATAGGGGATGGCCAGTATTTGGTTGGGAAATTCCCTCCGGGTATTCAGTACGACCTTGCCAAAGTCTTCCAATCTCATCACAATATGATGGTGTCGCATGCGCGTGCAGTAAAACTTTTCAAGGATAAGGGATATAAGGGTGAAATTGGTGTGGTTCATGCACTGCCTACTAAGTATCCTCTGGATCCAGATAATCCAGCAGATGTTCGTGCAGCCGAGTTAGAAGATATCATTCACAATAAATTTATTTTGGATGCGACTTATCTAGGACGATATTCCGAAGAAACGATGGAAGGTGTCAACCATATCTTAGCAGTCAATGGTGGAAGTTTAGATCTGCGTGAAGAAGACTTCGCTGTGCTAGAAGCTGCAAAAGACCTGAATGACTTCCTTGGAATTAACTACTACATGAGTGATTGGATGCAAGCCTTTGATGGCGAAACAGAAATCATTCATAACGGTAAGGGTGAAAAAGGAAGCTCTAAGTATCAGATTAAGGGAGTTGGACGTCGAGTGGCGCCTGACTATGTCCCACGTACGGACTGGGATTGGATTATCTATCCTCAAGGTTTGTATGATCAAATCATGCGCGTGAAGCAGGATTATCCGAACTACAAGAAAATCTACATCACAGAGAATGGTCTTGGATACAAAGATGAGTTTGTGGATGGGACAGTCTACGATGATGGAAGGATTGATTATGTTAAGAAACATATGGAAGTGATTGCAGATGCAATCTCCGGCGGGGCCAATGTCAAAGGCTACTTTATCTGGTCGCTGATGGATGTCTTTTCTTGGTCAAATGGTTACGAAAAGCGTTACGGCCTCTTCTATGTTGATTTTGAAACCCAGGAGCGTTATCCAAAGAAATCAGCTCACTGGTACAAGAAACTAGCTGAGACGCAGATTATTGACTAAAACTAACAAAAAAATTCCCCGCCAAGTGGCAAGGGAATTTTTTTTGGTTATGATAAAAGAATGGTTGTTTGTTTCGATAGATCTTCAAATGTTTCCTGACTCAGCTTGGAATCTGAAACGATGGTATCAATCTCTGAGATATTGTAGAAAGTGTAAAAATCAAACTTATTAAACTTACTGTGGTCTGCCAGTAAGTATTTTTTATTGGCATTGTTCAAGGCGATTCGTTGAACCTCGCCCTCTTCTTCACTGAAAGTAGCAATAGCTTTATCCTTGATACCATTACAGCTCACAAAAGCTTTAGAGAACTGAAGATTGGTCAAATCCTGCAAGGTGAGTGTTCCCACAAAAGCACCAGTGATGGAGCGATAGTTTCCACCAATCAAAATCAAATCTGTTAGTTTTCGTTCGTTTAGGATGAGAAAAACAGGAAGACTGTTTGTTACAACACGAATGTTATCGATAGGGAGTTCACGAGCAAAACATTCTAAGGTTGTTCCTGGCNCGATAAAAATAGTTTCACCTTCGTCAATCAAATGGCCGGCAAAACGGCTAATTTCTTGTTTTTCAGCAATCTGCAAGCCTTGTTTTTCAACATTTGAGCGTTCGTTGTTTAAGAGAGAACCTGTACGAAGTTTTTCAGCGCCACCGTGCACACGAACCAGCAAATCCTTATCTGCCAATTCTTGTAAGTAGCGACGAGCTGTCATATCTGACACATCAAGACTCTCCATAATCTCTTTTACAGTAATAGTGCCTTTTGTGTTTACTGCTTCTAGAATACTATCTAGTTTTTCTTGCTTTAGCATCCTTATCACCTCGATTTCTACTATTATTATCTTACCATAAAACGCTCAATCAATCAAATAGAAAAAAACAAAATAAAACAAAAACAAAAATATCATGGTTGTTTTAAACAAACCATGATATTTTGAATGATTGGTCAAATTAGTCCAAACCGTAGTTGTAATCCTCGTCTTGCATGGCTTCAACTTCACCAAGGAGGTAACCATTTCCGACTTGAGAGAAGAAGTCGTGGTTAGAAGTTCCTGTTGAGATTCCGTTCATAACGATTGGGTTGACATCATCAGCTGAATCTGGGAAGAGTGGATCTTGTCCTAGGTTCATAAGAGCCTTATTGGCATTGTAACGAAGGAAAGTTTTAACTTCCTCAGTCCAGCCAACACCGTCATAGAGGCTTTCTGTATAGCCCTCTTCGTTCTCGTAGAGAGTGTAGAGCAGGTCGTACATCCATTCTTTGAGCTTTTCTTGCTCTTCTTCAGGCAATTCATTGAAACCAAGTTGGAATTTGTAACCAATATAGGTTCCGTGAACAGACTCATCACGGATGATCAGTTTGATGATTTCCGCAACGTTGGCCAGTTTGTTGTTACCGAGATAGTAGAGGGGCGTAAAGAAACCAGAGTAGAAGAGGAAGGTTTCAAGGAAAACGCTGGCAACTTTCTTTTCAAGTGGGCTACCATTGAGATAGATTTCATTGATAATTTCTGCTTTTCTTTGAAGGTAGGGATTTGTGTTGGTCCATTCAAAGATTTCTTCGATTTCAGCCTTGGTGTTCAAGGTCGAAAAGATAGAAGAGTAAGATTTTGCGTGGACAGATTCCATAAATTGGATGTTGTTAAAAACAGCTTCCTCATGCGGTGTACGGATGTCTGCGCGAAGCGCCTGAACTCCTGTTTCAGATTGCATGGTATCCAAAAGTGTCAAACCACCAAAGACTTTTCCTACCAAGTCTTTTTCTTTGTTTGATAGTTTTCTCCAGTCGTCTAGGTCATTTGACAAGGGGATACGCGTATCGAGCCAGAATTGCTCCGTCAGCTTTTCCCAAGTTGATTTGTCGATGACATCTTCGATGGCATTCCAGTTAATGGCTTTGTAGTAAGTTTCCATTTGAAATCTCTTTCTGTATGTAATAATGCGATTGTCGAATCATCTCTATTTTATCATAGTCTGAGAGGAGTATCGCACAAAAAGTCGGAAGACCGACTTTTTAGTTTTTCATAGTATTTAAGATACTTATCAAGTTTTGTATGATGGGGAACTTAACCAGTAGTCTGAGAAAATGTGGTTGCCCCAGATAAAAATTAAATCACACAGCTTTCACATTGGTTAGCACCGACTTCTCCACCATCATCCGTAAAGGTACGAACGTAGTAAATTGACTTGATGCCCTTGTTAAAGGCATAGTTACGAAGGATAGACAAGTCACGTGTCGTTTGTTTATTTTCCTTCTTCCATTCGTAAAGACCTTTTGGAATATCACTACGCATGAAGAGAGTGAGTGAAAGACCTTGGTCTACGTGCTCAGTTGCAGCAGCGTAAACATCAATTACCTTACGCATATCCATGTCGTAAGCAGAAGTGTAGTAAGGGATAGTTTCTGTTGACAAGCCTGCAGCTGGATAGTAGATTTTACCGATTTTCTTCTCTTGGCGTTCTTCAATACGTTGCGTAATCGGGTGGATAGATGCAGAAACATCGTTGATGTAACTGATAGAACCATTTGGAGCTACAGCAAGGCGGTTTTGGTGATAAAGACCATCTGCTTGAACCTTTTCGCGAAGTTCAGCCCAATCAGCAGCACTTGGAATAAAGACATCTTTGAAGAGTTCTTTAACACGGCCTGATTTTGGAACAAATTCGCCTGTCACATACTTGTCAAAGTAGCTACCGTTAGCATAGTCTGATTTTTCAAAGTTGTGGAAGGTGATACCACGTTCGCGTGCGATATTGTTTGATTCCACCAAGGTCCAGTAGTTCATAAGCATAAAGTAGATGCTTGTAAATTCAATTGACTCAGGTGATCCGTACTCAATCAGTTGTTGGGCAAGGTAACTATGAAGTCCCATGGCACCAAGGCCAAAGGTGTGAGCCAAACTGTTTCCGTGGTCGATAGTAGGGACAGCTACGATGTGTGAACTATCTGTAACGAAAGTAAGGGCACGAACCATCGCGCGAATAGAACGACCAAAGTCAGGTGAAGTCATCATGTTGACCACGTTGGTTGATCCAAGGTTACATGAAACGTCTGTTCCCATTTGAAGGAATTCTTGAGCATCGTTGATCAAGCTTGGTTTTTGAACTTGAAGAATCTCAGAACACAAGTTACTCATGATAATCTTACCATCTACTGGATTAGCACGGTTGGCTGTATCAATGTTGACTACATAAGGGTAACCAGATTCTTGTTGCAATTTAGAGATTTCAGTTTCCAAATCACGCGCCTTGATTTTTGTCTTGCGGATATTTGGATTTGCGACTAATTCATCGTATTTTTCAGTGATGTCGATGTAGTTGAATGGTACACCGTACTCAAGCTCTACAGAGTAAGGGCTAAAGAGATACATTTCTTCATTTTTACGAGCTAATTCGTAGAATTTATCTGGTACCACAACTCCAAGTGAGAGGGTCTTAACACGAACCTTTTCATCGGCATTTTCTTTCTTAGTTGAAAGGAAAGCGATGATATCTGGGTGAAAGACGTTGAGGTAGACAACCCCGGCACCTTGACGTTGCCCGAGTTGGTTTGAGTAAGAGAAGCTGTCTTCAAAAAGCTTCATAACTGGTACGACACCAGAAGCAGCACCTTCATAACCTTTGATAGGAGCTCCAGCTTCACGAAGGTTGCTGAGGGAAATTCCCACACCACCACCGATACGTGAAAGTTGAAGAGCAGAGTTGATAGAACGTCCGATAGAGTTCATGTCATCAGTTACTTGAATCAAGAAACAAGAGACCAACTCCCCACGACGAGCACGGCCTGCGTTCAAAAAGGAAGGAGTAGCTGGTTGGTAGCGTTGGTGGATGATTTCATTGGCAATATCAGTCGCGATCGCTTCATCCCCGTCAGCAAAGTAAAGTGCATTAAAGAAGACACGGTCTTCCATACTTTCAAGGTAATATTCACCGTCATTAGTCTTCAAGGCGTACTGGTTGTAAAACTTATAGGCTGCCATGAATGATTTGAATTGGAAGTTTTGGTCTTTGATGAATTGATGCAGTTCTTCCAAAAACTCTGGACGGTACTTCTTGAGAAATGCAGTTTCAATATAGTTATGTTCAATAAGGTAGTTGATTTTATCAGTAATTGAATCAAAAACCATAGTGTTTGGAACTACATTTTCTTTAAAGAAGGCATCCAAGGCTTCTTTATCTTTATGAAGCATGATTTGTCCATTGACAGGACGGTTGATTTCGTTATTGAGACGGAAGTAAGTCACGTCCTCAAGATGTTTTAATCCCATAAAATTTCCTTTATCTAATTACAAAAGAAAGGCCTCTAAGTTAGCCCTAGAAGCAATCTCTTCTGGATGATGTACTAAGATTATGCTAATTGTTTCAGTTTTCCTGGTTGGAAGCCTGAAAAGACTTCAGTTGGTGTTTGGATAACAGGAGCAGCGCTGAAACCGAGCTCTTTAACTTGATCGATGTACTCTGGTTGCTCGTCGAGATTGATCTCACGATAAGCGACATTGTTGCTGTCCAAGAAACGTTTGGTCATCTTACATTGGACGCAGTTATTTTTAGAATAAACGGTTACCATTTTCGTAACTCCTCTTTCAAAATAGATTACTTTCTTAGTATATCAGAAAAAAAAACTTTGTCAAACTTTTTAAACTAAATCTTGTGCTAAAAAGTTACAGTTTTAAAATTAAAACACAAGATGTAGTGTTTTCGAAAACATAAATTTTGACTTCCGTTGAATTGTCAAACTTTCTCAAAATAAAAAAACTACATACTGTATATTGGCAACATGAATAGAAGATTTTCAGCAAGTTATCAGAAAGGAAAACGAAGAAAATAGCAAAAATCGTAAGAACAGGAATAAGTCTAGCTGAGACAATGCTTTAACAAAACAGAAACTGTGATATTTACGAAAAAAGAAATTTTCTACACAAGATGTCCCAATATTTTGTATTAGAATATCTAAAATATAACAAAAGTGGAAATGACAGATTATGCTGTATTCATAAAAATGGATCATTGGTTAATTTTATATAGGATACTTATGAGTTTTGTATCCTTTTATAAGGAGTATATAAATACAATGTTTGAGAAAGTTCATTTTATGTGATATAGTATCTGTGATTATAAGATTAGAAAATGGATATCTGGATGCTTTTGCTTGATAGAGAATGTTATCAGATTATAATTAGATTAAATGAATGAAAGAACACAGAATTAGGAGGCGCGTGGTGAAAGAAAATGATGTTATTTTAAAACGGCAATCAACTCAAATATTTTTTAAGAATGGTGATACGGATTTTTTCTTTAATTGGTTGTTAGGAATCGGTGAAATTTTTGGTTTCTCTCATGGAGAGCTTTATTATCTTGCTCAAAGATTGGGGAACTCACCAAAGCCTGATGACTGGAAAAATGTATTTTTATCGCATGTAAACTACCTTGAACAAGAAGCAAGTAATTCAGGATTGAGTGAACAAACAAAGGCGCAGTATTATCTTGCACAGACCTACTCACTTCGCTCGGCAATTCAGTTTACCGATCCATTTTCTGACGAGTATTTACCGACCGTTCGTCAAATGGAGAAGGTGTTTTCTAGTGCAATTCATTCACTAGGTGCACCGATTGAAAAACTAACTATTCCCTATCAGGGTTCTTACTTGCCTGGGTATTATCTTCATAGCGGTGATAATTGTCCAACGCTAATCATGATTGGTGGAGGTGATACTTATCGCGAAGATTTATTTTACTTTGCAGGATATCCTGGATGGATACGAAATTATAATGTTTTAATGGTTGATCTTCCTGGTCAAGGGAGCAATCCTAGTAGAGGGCTGGTCTTTGATGTGGATGCTTCTATTCCAATTTCATTATGCATAGACTGGTTGGAAAATAGAAATCCTAAACTAAATTATTTAGCTATTTATGGTGTCAGCGGAGGGGGATATTTTACCGCACAAGCTGTCGAAAAGGATCCAAGAATTCATGCTTGGATTGCTAGTACCCCTATTTACGATGTTGCAGAACTTTTCAGAAAAGAATTTGGATCAAGTTTGAAAGCACCTAGTTGGTTAATAAATGCCATTTTAAAATTAGCTGGAAATTTGAATGAATCAGCAAATTTAAATCTTAAAAAGTATGCATGGCAGTTTGGTACTTCTGATTTTAAGAGTGCTATTGATGATGTATTTAACCATGCAAAGATTGTGGATTATCAAAAAATTCAATGCCCATGCCTTTTTATCATGGGAAAGGGTGAGGGTGCTGAACTGCAGCATCAAACTAAGGTAATTTATGAAGCACTTAAATCTAAAAATCAACAAACTAAACTTCAAGTATTTGAGGCGGAAAGTGGTGCGGACGCTCATTGCCAAGTCAATAATCTAAGACTCGCCCATAATGTCGTTTTTGATTGGTTGGATACTTTATTTGAATGGAATCAATCAAAGTTTTAGCTCTACTTATACCACTTAGATATATCTACCTTTTTACTGTTAGGGGCTACAAACTTATTTTACTTTAAGTAGCAAATTGGATAAATTCTCTACTGTTGATGGTAAGAGTAGGTTTTAGAATTTCAGTATTTAGTATTTGATGAAATCTTTTCAAATAATAGATTTACTGGGTTATATTAATTATAGTTAAATAGTATTATTTCATTATTTACTAGGATTGTCCTCTGATTGGTATTAAGGGAAAATAGCTTTGAAAATTGGAATTTTGAAGGTAATATTCTTTTAATAATTAGTGCCTAAATTTCCCATAGTACCTGTATGATAGAAAAAAGAAGCAATTTCATTTTCAGTAAAAGTCCATAAAATACTTGAAAAATTATCTAGAAGGTGATATAATACAGTCTTGTAAGGGTTATCACATATAATCCAAAAAAGAAATAACTAAAGGAGAGTCAAACTATGGCTTCTAAAGATTTCCACGTAGTGGCAGAAACAGGTATTCACGCACGTCCAGCAACATTGTTGGTTCAAACAGCTAGCAAATTTGCTTCAGATATCACTCTTGAATACAAAGGTAAATCAGTAAACCTTAAATCTATCATGGGTGTTATGAGTCTTGGTGTTGGCCAAGGTGCTGACGTTACAATTTCAGCTGAAGGTGCAGATGCTGACGACGCAATCGCTGCTATCACTGAAACTATGGAAAAAGAAGGATTGGCATAAGGAAAATGACAGAAATGCTTAAAGGAATCGCAGCATCAGACGGTGTTGCAGTTGCAAAAGCATATCTACTCGTTCAACCGGATTTGTCATTTGAGACTATTACAGTCGAAGATACAAACGCAGAAGAAGCTCGCCTTGATGCCGCTCTAAAAGCATCACAAGACGAGCTTTCTGTTATTCGTGAGAAAGCAGTAGGTACGCTCGGTGAAGAAGCAGCTCAAGTTTTTGACGCTCACTTAATGGTTCTTGCTGACCCAGAAATGATCAGCCAAATCAAGGAAACAATCCGTGCGAAGAAAGTTAATGCAGAAGCAGGTCTGAAAGAAGTGACAGACATGTTTATCACTATCTTTGAAGGTATGGAAGACAATCCATACATGCAAGAACGTGCAGCGGATATCCGTGACGTGACAAAACGTGTATTGGCAAATCTCCTTGGTAAGAAATTGCCAAACCCAGCTTCTATCAATGAAGAAGTGATCGTGATTGCGCATGACTTGACTCCTTCAGATACAGCTCAATTGGACAAAAACTTTGTAAAAGCTTTTGTAACCAACATCGGTGGACGTACAAGCCACTCAGCTATCATGGCGCGTACACTTGAAATCGCGGCAGTATTGGGTACAAACAACATCACTGAAATTGTTAAAGATGGTGATATTCTTGCTGTTAACGGTATTACTGGTGAAGTGATTATCAACCCAACTGATGAGCAAGCAGCAGAATTCAAGGCTGCTGGTGAAGCTTATGCGAAGCAAAAAGCTGAATGGGCACTTTTGAAAGATGCTCAAACAGTGACTGCTGATGGTAAACACTTTGAATTGGCTGCTAATATCGGTACTCCAAAAGACGTTGAAGGTGTCAATGCCAACGGTGCCGAAGCTGTCGGTCTTTACCGTACAGAGTTCTTGTACATGGATTCTCAAGACTTCCCAACAGAAGACGAGCAGTATGAAGCTTACAAGGCTGTACTTGAAGGAATGAACGGTAAACCTGTTGTCGTTCGTACAATGGATATCGGTGGAGATAAGGAACTTCCTTACTTCGATATGCCTCACGAAATGAACCCATTCCTTGGATTCCGTGCCCTTCGTATCTCTATTTCTGAAACTGGAGATGCTATGTTCCGCACACAAATCCGTGCCCTTCTTCGTGCGTCTGTTCACGGTCAATTGCGTATCATGTTCCCAATGGTTGCGCTCTTGAAAGAATTCCGTGCAGCGAAGGCAGTCTTTGACGAAGAAAAAGCAAACCTTCTTGCTGAAGGTGTTGCAGTTGCGGATAATATCCAAGTTGGTATCATGATCGAGATTCCTGCAGCGGCTATGCTTGCAGACCAATTTGCTAAAGAAGTTGACTTCTTCTCAATTGGTACAAACGACTTGATCCAATACACAATGGCAGCAGACCGTATGAATGAGCAAGTTTCATACCTTTACCAACCATACAACCCATCAATACTTCGTTTGATTAACAATGTTATCAAAGCAGCTCACGCTGAAGGTAAATGGGCAGGTATGTGTGGTGAGATGGCTGGTGACCAAAAGGCTGTTCCACTTCTTGTCGGAATGGGCTTGGATGAGTTCTCTATGTCAGCAACATCTGTCCTTCGTACACGTAGCTTGATGAAGAAATTGGATACAGCTAAGATGGAAGAGTACGCAAACCGTGCCCTTACAGAATGCTCAACAATGGAAGAAGTTCTTGAACTTCAAAAAGAATACGTTGACTTTGATTAATTGAAAGGTCCTTGCAACTCAGTTGCAGGGATTTTTTGTTTTAAAAATTTGGTGATTGATTTTCAATATAGGATTCTCAAATCAGACTGTTCAGATAGAAGATAGTGTAGAAAACAAAAAAATCGTTAACTGGTTCATAAAATTCTTGACAAGTTCCAAATTTAGGAGTAAACTATTAACCAGTTAACTTTTAGAGAGGAGTTTCTGCAATTTAGAAATGAATTGCAACTAGAAATATCAAAAAGAAAGAGAGTTTCGATGAAAATTAATAAAAAATATCTAGCTGGTTCTGCGGCAGCTTTAATTTTAAGTGTTTGTTCTTATGAGTTGGGACTGTATCAAGCTAGAACGGTCAAAGAAAATAACCGTGTGTCTTACGTTGATGGAAAACAAGCGACGCAAAAAACGGAGAATCTAACTCCTGATGAGGTTAGTAAAAAAGAAGGCATCAATGCCGAACAAATCGTCATCAAGATAACAGACCAAGGCTATGTCACTTCACATGGCGACCACTATCATTATTACAATGGCAAGGTTCCTTATGACGCTATCATCAGTGAAGAGTTGCTCATGAAGGATCCAAACTACCAGCTCAAGGACGAGGATATTATCAGTGAAATCAAGGGTGGTTATGTTATCAAGGTGGACGGAAAATACTATGTTTACCTTAAGGATGCAGCCCACGCAGATAATGTCCGTACGAAAGAAGAAATTAATCGACAAAAACAAGAGCATAGTCAGCATCGTGAAGGAGGAACCTCAGCAAACGATGGTGCGGTAGCCTTGGCACGTTCACAAGGACGCTACACCACAGATGATGGCTACATCTTTAATGCTTCTGATATCATTGAAGATACTGGTGATGCTTATATCGTTCCTCACGGCGACCATTACCATTATATTCCTAAGAGTGAGTTATCAGCCAGCGAATTGGCTGCTGCAGAAGCCTTCCTATCTGGTAGAAGTGGTCAATCAAATACGCCTACTTATCGCCGTACCAATGGCAACAGTGCTAGCAGTGATATAGATAGATGGACCCCATCCTATAATAATCAAGGTAGTGGCTATACGAACACAAACACGGCTAACAACAGTAACAGTAGCGACGATAGTCAAGCGAGTCAAAGTGATGAGGATATTGATGGCCTTCTGAAACAACTTTATGCCTCGCCACTCAGCCAACGACACGTAGAATCAGATGGCCTTGTCTTCGACCCAGCACAGATTACAAGTCGGACAGCCAGAGGGGTTGCAGTACCTCATGGTAACCATTACCATTTCATCCCTTACGAACAAATGTCTGAATTGGAAGAACGAATTGCTCGTATTATTCCTCTACAGTACAGTTCGAACCATTGGGTGCCGGATTCAAGACCAGAACAACCAAGTCCACAACCGACTCCGGAACCTAGTCCAAGCCCGCAACCTGCACCAAATCCTCAACCAGCTCCAAGCAATCCAATTGACGAAAAATTGGTTAGACAAGCGGTTCGAAAAGTAGCTGATGGCTATGTCTTTGAGGAGAATGGAATCTCACGTTATATTCCTGCCAAGGAACTTTCGGCAGAAACAGCAGCAGCCATTGATAGTAAACTAGCCAAGCAGGAAAGTTTATCTCATAAGCTAGGAGATAAGAAAACTGAGCTCCCATCTAGTGATCGAGAATTTTACAATAAGGCTTATGACTTACTAGCAAGCATTCATCAAGATTTAATTTCCAATAAAGGGCGTCAAGCTGAATTTGATACTTTGGATAAACTCTTGGAACGTCTCAATGATGTCTCAAGCGATAAAGTCAAGTTAGTGGATGATATTCTTACCTTCCTAGCACCGATTCGTCATCCAGAACGTTTAGGAAAACCAAATGCGCAAATTGCTTATACTGATGATGAGATTCAAGTAGCCAAGTTGGCAGGCAAGTATACAACGGAAGATGGCTATATCTTTGATCCTCGTGATATCACTAGTGATGAGGGGGATGCCTATGTAACTCCACATATGACCCATAGTCATTGGATTAAGAAAGATAGTTTGTCTGAAGCTGAAAGAGCGGCAGCCCAGGCTTATGCTAAAGAGAAAGGTTTGACACCTCCTTCTACTGACCATCAGGATTCAGGAAATACTGAAGCTAAAGGAGCAGAAGCTATCTACAACCGCGTGAAAGCAGCTAAGAAGGTACCGCTTGATCGTATGCCTTACAATCTCCAACATACTGTGGAAGTCAAAAACGGAAGCTTGATTATACCTCATTATGACCATTACCATAACATCAAATTTGAGTGGTTTGACGAAGGTCTTTATGAGGCTCCTAAGGGGTATACTTTAGAGGATCTCTTTGCGACTGTCAAGTACTATGTAGAACATCCAAACGAACGTCCGCATTCAGATAGTGGATGGGGCAATGCAAGTGACCATGTTCAAAGAAACCAAAATGGTCAAGCTGATAATAATCATACTGAAAAACCATCAGTGGAGAAACCTCGGACAGAAAAACCTGAGGAAGAAAAACCTCGCGAAGAGAAACCGCAGAGTGAGAAACCAGAGTCTCCAAAACCAACTGAGGAGCCAGAAGAAGAATCACTAGAGGAAGCAGAAGAACCTCAGGTCGAGACTGAAAAGGTTGAAGCGAAGTTAAGAGAGGTTGAAGAGCTACTTGCAAAGATTCAAGACCCCATTATCAAATCCAATGCCAAAGAAACTCTCACCGGCTTAAAAAATAACCTGCTATTTGGTGCTCAGGACAACAATACCATTATGGCTGAAGCTGAAAAGTTGTTGGCCTTGTTAAAGGAGAGCAACTAAACCTACCCCAATTTTCTAACTTCTAAAAACAGGATAGGAGAACTAGAAAAGTAAAAAAAGAAAGTGAGAACAGAATGTAAGTTCTAGTTCTCATTTTTTTCATGAAAATATGTAAAATATCTTGACATGTGGTGTAAATAAAGATAAACTATTTACTAGTTAATTAAATGGTTAAACACT
This sequence comes from Streptococcus mitis, assembly GCF_003943905.1. Classification (GTDB taxonomy): domain Bacteria; phylum Bacillota; class Bacilli; order Lactobacillales; family Streptococcaceae; genus Streptococcus; species Streptococcus mitis_BC. Next base: position 311,810 of record NZ_RJNS01000001.1, on the reverse strand, counting down.
AGTTAAGGAGTAATGATGAAAAAAAGAACATTTCTATTATTAATGGCCAGTCTGTTGATTCTTGTCTTAGGAGCGTGTAGTCAAAAAGAAAAACAAGAAGCAAAAGGAATGAAGATTGTAACAAGTTTTTACCCAATCTATGCCATGGTCAAAGAGGTATCGGGGGACTTGAATGATGTACGGATGATTCAGTCAAGTAGTGGGATTCACTCCTTTGAACCGTCAGCAAATGACATTGCTGCTATCTATGACGCGGATGTCTTTGTCTACCATTCTCATACGCTCGAATCTTGGGCTGGAAGTCTAGATCCTAACTTGAAAAACTCAAAAGTTAAGGTTTTAGAAGCTTCTGAAGGAATGACATTGGAGCGTGTACCGGGCTTAGAAGATGTAGAAGCTGGTGACGGCATCGATGAAAAAACACTCTATGACCCTCACACTTGGTTAGATCCAGAAAAAGCAGGCGAAGAAGCGCAGATTATTGCGGACAAACTTTCGGAGATTGATGGTGCTAATAAGGAGACTTATCAAAAGAATGCTAAAAACTTTATAGCAAAGGCCCAAGAATTAAGCAAGAAATACCAGCCTATTTTTGAAAAAGCGGGTCAAAAGACCTTTGTTACACAACACACAGCCTTTTCTTATCTCGCTAAACGCTTTGGTTTGAAACAACTTGGTATAGCAGGGATTTCCCCTGAACAAGAGCCAAGTCCGAGACAACTAACAGAAATTCAGGAATTCGTTAAAACCTATAAGGTTAAAACCATCTTTACTGAGAGCAATGCTTCTTCTAAAGTTGCTGAAACCTTGGTCAAATCAACAGGAGTTAGCCTAAAGACACTCAATCCTTTAGAAGCAGATCCTGAAAATGACAAAACTTACTTAGAAAATCTAGAAGAAAATATGAATGTTCTTGCAGAAGAATTGAAATGAGGAGATGATGAAAATTAAGAAAAAGTATCTTGCGGCAGGATCGGCTCTAGTCCTTTCCTTAAGTCTTTGTATCTATGCATTAAATCAACACCAGGTAGAAGGAAACAAAGATAATAATCGTGTGTCTTATGTCGATGGGAAACAAGATTCTCAAAAAACAGCGACCCAGACACCAGATCAAGTTAGCAAAAAAGAAGATATTCAGGCTGAACAAATTGTCGTGAAAATCACCGATCAAGGTTATGTGACTTCACACGGAGATCATTTCCATTATTACAATGGTAAAGTTCCTTTTGACGCGATTTTCAGCGAAGAGCTTTTGATGAAAGATGCCAATTATCAACTGAAAGACGCTGATATTGTCAATGAAATCAAAGGTGGCTACATTATCAAGGTGGATGGTAAGTATTTTGTCTATCTTAAAGATGCGGCACATGCTGATAATGTCCGTACGAAGGACGAAATTGAGCGCCAAAAACAAGGTCATACTTACGATGCACCAACTTCTAACAGTGCAGTGGCGCTTGCTCAATCTCAAGGTCGTTATACTACAGATGATGGCTACATCTTTAATCCATCTGATATTATAGAGGATACTGGTGATGCTTATATCGTACCTCACGGTGGACATTACCACTACATTCCTAAGAGTTCCTTGTCTGCTAGCGAATTGGCTGCTGCCCAAGCCTACCTCTCTGGAACTAGAAAACAAGCAAATGTGACTGACTATCGTCTGAGTCCAAACGCAACTAGTCAAACTAGCAATCTGAGTCAAGAAGCTGAAAGACCAATCAATCCAGAAGAGAGCTTACAGAGTCTATTGCAACAACTCTATGCTCTTCCACGTACTCAACGTTATGCTGAATCAGATGGCTTGATTTTTGATCCTGCTAAGATTTCAAGTAGAACGCCGAGTGGCGTGGCGATTCCTCACGGAAATCACTATCATTTCATTCCATATACAAAGCTTTCTGACTTGGAAGAAAAGATTGCACGTATGATTCCTTTATCTAGCGATAGTAGGAAGCCAACACCTTTGGAAAACCCAAGTAAACCAGCAGAGGATCCAGCTCAACAAGATCATCCTCATGACCAAGATGGTGATCATAGAAGTCAGGATACCAACCATGAAGACCATGACCACGATGGAGAGGAGCATGACCACCATCACGGTGAAGAACATGATCATGGTTTTGCAGCAGACCGTGTCATCAGTGAGGATGAGCAAGGGTTTGTAGTTTCTCATGGAGATCACGCTCATTATTTCTTTAAGAAGGACTTGACTGCAGCCCAAATTAAAGCTGCCCAGGATCACTTGAAAGAAAATCATCAGTCTCAGCACGTTCAACCACTGGCAAAGACGGTGGAAAGTTTCTCAAGAGATGCTAGCGATGAAGAAAAAATCAAGTATATCTCACAGACCTACGGGGTTCCGCTCGAAGCGATTCGTATTTCAAATGGATTCTTTGTCTTTGGAAATCCGGATCAAGCTTATGATCCAACCCATATCCATCCCTATGCTGTTCGAAAAGAACATGTTCGTATTCCTCTCCAAACTGGGAATCCAGAACTTGATTTCCTAAATGAACTTTATACCACTGCCTTACGCGACAATGTTTCTCCTTATAGTTTACAGGTAGAAAATGGTAGTTTTGTGATTCCTCATGGAGACCACAATCACTATATCAAGTTTCAAACCAAGGGCTATGAAGCAGCTTTGAAAAATAAGATTCCGGCCCTACAATCAGCATATCAGCCTGGAGCTTTCGACGAACAAACTGTTCTTTCTAAAGTTGATCAACTTTTAGTAGATAGCAGAAATCTCTACAAAGACCAGCCAATCATGCAGAGACGGGTTGAACTTGCTTTGGGGCAATTCACCGAAAATATGAAAAAACTGGCAACAAACTCAACTGCTGGATACCTAGCAGCCTTGGATTTCTTTGATAAACAGTATATCCATGTGGATCAAAGTGTGGCACCGGTTGAAACTTCACCTTTAGATAAGAAGTACCAAGCCCTTGTAGATAAGATCAATACACTGGATACAGATACTTATGGCTTGCCTAAGAAAGATCTTTTGGTACATTTGCAAGAAGCAAAACTAGCACAGGATGAGACAGAGTTGGCTGCAATTGAAGCGAAACTTCAGGCTTTGCAAGATTTTCGAGATCGGACAGGAGTCACAACAGTAGAGTACATCAAGTATTTCTATGAACATGTATCTGATGGTCGTTTGAGAGAAGAACTTCGGAACCGTGTTGCCAAGTTGACATGGGAACTTTACCAGTCACAATCTTTCCTCAAAGCAACCGACTTGAACAAGTTATTCCCAACTATTTACCAAACTAAGCTAGAAGTAGAAGAAGCTCTCAAAGAAGAACCCGTATTTACAAAAGCTGGTAAGACTATTCTAGATACGGAAAAAGTAGATAGTCAAACTGCTAAGACCGCCATCTATGAATTCCTAAAAGAACTCTACGGTGATTTTATGCCAGAAGAACGGGTTAGCCATGTTAAGAAGGAAGAAGTGGATGCTCTTCTAACAAAAGCTGCCCAACTCCTAGCGCGTGTCAAAGAAGACGGGGTCAAACAATCCCTAGCTGAAGAAGCAGCTAATATCAAAGCGGCTACTGAAAAGGAAAATGCAGACCTTGACGAAGCTAAAACACAACTTGAGGATCTTTTAAATCGTATTGCAGCGACTATCCAACGAGAGAAAAAAGAAGCAGAACAAGATCCACAAACGGTGATTATCTACCAAAAACTCTATAATATCTTGCTCTCTCTTCACAAGTACTTAGAGGATAACAAAGGAACCGATGCTGACTTTGAACGTGTTGATGCCCTATTTGATCAACTCGCAGCTAAAAGTAGTGATAAAGAAGGTCTCCTCACTCTAGCTAAAGATATCATTAGCTTGAACCAAGAACTTCGTTCAAAAGCAAGTGAAACTGACAGTCAATCTAAGTCTGAGAAAGGCAGTGAAACAACTGCTTCTCAATCAAGCGAAAAGCAAGAGAAAAGTGAGACTGAGCCAAGTGCTCAACCAAACGAATAAAAAGAAAGACGAAGTAGCTGAGCTACCTCGTCTTTTTTAGTCTTTATAAGCTACAATACCAATGATGGTATCCACCGCACGCTCCATGGTCTGAAGACTCACGTATTCAAAACGTCCATGCATGTTTTCACCACCAGCAAAGATATTAGGAGTTGGGATCCCCATAAAGGAAATCTTAGACCCATCTGTTCCACCACGAATTGGTTCGATAATTGGCGTGATTCCCAGATCCTCCATTACGGCTTTGGCAATGGTTACAGGAGTCATGTCTTTCTCAATGACTTCCTTCATATTGTAGTACTGGTCTGTCAGAGTTAAGGTCACGCGATTATTCCCAAGCTCTTGATTCATCTTGTCAGCGATGGCTTGCATAGCTGCTTTACGAGCTTCAAAGGCATCTTTTTCAAAGTCACGGATGATGTAGCTTGCACGCGCCTCCTCGACACTACCTGTCACATCCATAAGATGATAGAAACCTTGATAACCATCTGTCAATTCAGGTCGGTCATTCTCTGGAAGTTGATTATGAAAATCAATCGCTAGCTGAAGGGCATTGACCATCTGTCCTTTAGCAGTACCAGGGTGAACATTGCGCCCTTGGAAATGCAATTCAGCACCAGCTGCTGAGAAAGTTTCATACTGAAGCTCACCTAGCGGACCACCATCAACAGTATAGGCAAAGTCAACGTTAAAGTCTTCAGCATCAAATTTGTTAGCTCCAACACCGATTTCTTCATCTGGTCCAAAACCAACTCGAATCTCACAGTGTTTGATTTCGGGATGAGCAGTCAGATATTCAATAGCAGTCATAATTTCAGCAATCCCTGACTTGTCATCAGCACCCAGCAAGGTCGTGCCATCAGTTGTGATAAGCGTTTGGCCTGGATATTTCTCAAGGCTCTTGAAATCAGCAGGATCGAGTTTAAATCCAGAATCACCCAAGTCGATAACTCCACCATCGTAATTTTCAATGACTTGCGGATTAACTCCCTCAGCATTAAAATCAGCAGTATCCATGTGGGAGATGAAGCCAATCTTGCGTGTAAGGCTGGGATCATTAGCTGGTAAGGTACCAATAGCAAAACCATTTGGAAGGTAGTAGACGTTTTGCAGACCGACACGTTTCATTTCAGGAATAAGAACATTGGTCGCAAAATCTACCTGGCTTTGCGTACTTGGAGTAGTAGTAGAGTGTTCATCAGAACGCGTATTGACCTTAACGTAGGTCAAGAAACGATCTAAAAGGTTCGGATAAGTCATAAAAACTCCTTTAATATCATTTTTTTCATTGTATCATAGAATGGAAAGAAAGACAAAGAGAAGTAAATAAAAATAAAATGAATGAAAGCGTTTATTTATTATATATTTAATGGTAAAATGGTAAATGAAAAAAACATCACAAGGACATATCAATGAAAAAAGCAATTTTAATGATGACATTCGGCTCGCCAGAAGAGATTACCTTTGAGAGTGTGGGGGATTTTTTTACCAACATTCGTCGTGGAATCAGGCCCAAGGATCACGAGATTCAGACTCTTTATGACAATTATGTTCGTATAGGTGGTACGCCCCTGCAGAGGATTACACGTGAGGAGGTCAATTTAGTCAAGGAACGTTTAGGAGAAGAGTATGGCATCTACTTTGCCAACAAATTTTCTCGGCCCTTTATCCCTGATGTGATCAAGCAGATGGAGGCTGATGGTGTTGAAGAATGTATTTGTTTGATTTTAGAACCACATTATTCCTTCTACTCGGTTATGGGGTATGAAAAGTTTCTGGAGAGCCAGCAAATACAATTTTTAGTCATTAAGGATTGGTATCAACAACAGTCTTTGCTGGACTTTTGGACAGATGAGATTAGCAAAATTTTACGGAACGATGTGAGAGAAGAGTCTTTTAAGGTGATCTTCTCAGCCCATAGTGTTCCAATTTTTGCCTTGGACTTTGGAGATCCTTATATCGATCAGATTTTTGATAATAGCAAGTTGATAGCAGAGCAACTCAGTCTAACAGCCGACCAGTATACCAATACTTGGCAGAGCGAGAGTGATATTGGAATCCCTTGGATCAAGCCAGATGTACTCGAGTATTTGAGAGAACAGAAACAACATCCAGAGCATTATATTTTTGTACCAATTAGCTTTATCAGTGAACATATCGAAGTTCTTTTTGATAACGATGTAGAATGTTATGAATTATGTCGAGAATTAGGTATAACCTATCATCGACCACCTATGCCAAACACAGATTCTCGTTTAATTGATGCTTTAGTTGATACTGTAAGAGCCAATGAACACAAAGAATTTAAGGAATTTCTCCCAGAAGAAGAAACCTTTGATGAGTTAGCACCTTCAGCAACCACCAAGGATATTATGGAGGAGACAGATGACCTTCAGATGCCAGAATTTGTGAAAAAACTCATTGAGAAAAAAGGCCGTGAAAATGTGAAGATGCCTTACTTGATTAAGAAAATGCTCGAAAAGGCTGGTAAATTGCCGAAAGAGTAAAGAAAAAGGATTTAGCATGAAGCTAGATCCTTTATTTGTCTTATTTTTTCTCAAGAAGGGCTTTGATTTCTTGAAGAACTTCAAGTTCAGTTGGAGCAGCAGGTGCTTCCTCAACCACTTCCTCTTTCTTACGAAGGTTTTGCGCTTTTTCCATAGCTTTAATAACGAAGAAAAGCACAGTACCTACAACAAAGAAGTTGATAATAGCACTCAAGAATTTACCATATGTAACACCATTCCATGCAAGCTCAGCGATGTTTTGTACTTTCGCAGCTTCCAAAGCTGGGTTCAATAGAAGTGGAGTGATGATATCGTTAACAAATGAAGTAACAATAGCACCAAATGCAGAGGCAATGATCACACCGACAGCGAGGTCAACAACATTACCACGAAGCAAAAATTCTTTAAGATCTTTTAACATTTTCATAAATTCCTTTCAAAAACTAATCTTAATTGTACCTGAAATACCTAAATATTGCAACCTTAATGCTTAATGACATCCATTTCATTTATAAAAAACGTATACTTTACTAAAAATATAGTTAAGAATGATAATCAAAACCTGCGCAATTAGCGTTTCGATGGTATTGACCTGATCTAGTTGATCGTTGACAAATTGCCCGATAATATCGGGATAAGATGTAACAAAGATATAAGTTAAAAGGACATCGAGACCCAAAGTAAAGAGACGAGCTAAGAAAAATTTAGCCAGACGGATTGCCCAATTCTTTCTCTCTTGTTTAAAAACGATGGTATCATTTGTAACAAAAGCAAAGAGGATACCGATAATATTTGCCAGTGCAGTTGCTAGGATTTCCTGATGACTGATATGGTAGATAGCTAAACGTGATAGGATAGACACTAAAGTAGTAGCACCACCGAAAAATAAGTAGGAGAGAATCTCGTTATCAAAGAAAGCTTTTATTTGATTTTTCATAATTTTAGTATAGCATAAAGTCATATATTGTGCTATACTAGTAAGGTTGATTCAATCAACCCTTGGTGCTTAGCTTCTTTCACCAAGCATATTTCACGCGGGAAACCGCCAAAGGAGAAAACATGAAAAATTTAACTGTTCGTGACATGGCAGATATTGCTATCGTTGCTGCTATCTATGTGGTTTTGACCATTACCCCACCGCTAAATGCTATTAGCTACGGTGCTTACCAGTTCCGTATCTCTGAGATGATGAATTTTCTAGCCTTTTACAATCCTAAATATATCATTGGTGTGACGATTGGTTGTATGATTGCTAATTTCTTTAGTTTTGGTATGATTGATGTCTTTGTTGGAGGGGGATCTACCCTAGTCTTTTTAAGTTTAGGTGTCTGGCTCTTTAGTAAGTACAAGAAAGACTATCTGTTCAATGGTTTGATTCGAAAAGATCATTTCTTCTTTTCAATCCTCTTCTCCATTTCAATGATTACCATTGCAGCTGAACTTCATATCTTGACAGAAGCTCCCTTCTTTTTCACATGGTTCTCTACTGGAATTGGTGAGTTTGCATCACTTATCGTAGGAGCGATTTTAATTGGTAAACTGGGACAGCGAATCGACCTTACAAAATAAGAAGTTTATAAGCTAGATTCTTGCTAGATCTAGCTTTTTTCATTCCATAAAATTAAAAGAGAGCGCTTGACAAGAGCATAGAACTATAGTATACTTTTTAGGTAAGCTGATTTAGCTCAGTTGGCAGAGCGCATCCATGGTAAGGATGAGGTCGCCGGTTCAATCCCGGCAATTAGCATGATAGAAACAAAATAACCTTGGGAGACCAAGGTTTTTCTTGTACTTCTGTGAAAATGAAGCTAAAGAGTTTTGACAGTTGACAAAAATAACTCTATCTAGTAGAATAGTAGTTGCGATGAGTCGATAGGTAGTCTTCGGACTACTATTGAGCATAAGGAGGTCATAACGCAGGAGCGGACCTTGATGAGTTGTGTGAACCTGCTCATCACATGAAGATGCCTCTTAGTCCCTAGTCGAATGGCTAGGGATTTTTAGTTTTCAGAAAATATAGTCTAAAAATGCTTTTCAATTTCTGGAAAAAGTAGTATAATACATCTATTATAGAAATTTTTAGAAAATTCCGAAAGAGGTTATTTATGGGATATACAGTTGCTGTAGTCGGCGCGACAGGTGCTGTCGGAGCTCAGATGATAAAAATGTTGGAAGAATCAACACTTCCAATCGATAAAATTCGTTACCTTGCTTCTGCACGTTCAGCAGGCAAGACTTTGAAATTTAAAGACCAAGATATTACGATTGAAGAAACGACTGAAACTGCTTTTGAAGGTGTTGATATTGCACTCTTCTCAGCAGGTGGTTCGACATCAGCTAAGTATGCACCATACGCAGTTCAAGCTGGAGCGGTAGTAGTAGATAACACATCTTATTTCCGCCAAAATCCAGATGTTCCATTGGTTGTTCCAGAAGTCAATGCTCACGCACTTGATGCCCACAACGGAATCATTGCCTGTCCTAACTGTTCAACAATCCAAATGATGGTAGCTCTTGAGCCTGTTCGTCAAAAATGGGGCTTGGACCGTATCATCGTATCAACTTACCAAGCGGTTTCAGGTGCTGGTATGGGAGCGATTCTTGAAACACAACGTGAACTTCGTGAAGTCTTGAATGACGGTGTGAACCCACGTGATTTACATGCCGAAATCTTGCCTTCAGGTGGAGATAAGAAACACTATCCAATCGCCTTCAATGCTCTTCCACAAATCGATGTCTTCACTGACAATGATTACACTTACGAAGAGATGAAGATGACCAAGGAAACTAAGAAAATCATGGAAGATGATAGCATAGCAGTTTCTGCAACCTGTGTGCGTATTCCAGTTTTGTCAGCTCACTCTGAGTCTGTTTACATCGAAACAAAAGAAGTGGCTCCAATTGAAGAAGTGAAAGCAGCCATCGCAGCCTTTCCGGGTGCTGTTCTTGAAGATGATGTAGCTCATCAAATCTATCCACAAGCCATCAATGCTGTTGGCTCACGTGATACCTTTGTTGGTCGTATCCGTAAAGACTTGGATGCCGAGAAAGGAATTCATATGTGGGTTGTGTCAGATAACCTTCTCAAAGGTGCTGCTTGGAACTCTGTACAGATTGCAGAAACGCTTCATGAGCGTGGTTTGGTCCGTCCAACAGCTGAGCTGAAATTTGAATTGAAATAATGGTTTAGGAGTTCGAATGAACTCCTTCTTTGAAATAGAGAGGTGTTTCTCATGTCTTACCAAGATTTAAAAGAGTGTAAAATCATCACGGCCTTCATTACCCCTTTCCATGAGGACGGTTCCATCAACTTTGATGCCATTCCTGCTTTGATTGAGCATTTGTTGGCCCACCATACAGATGGTATTCTGTTAGCTGGAACTACCGCTGAGAGTCCTACCTTGACTCATGATGAAGAGTTGGAACTCTTTGCGGCTGTGCAAAAGGTTGTCAATGGACGTGTTCCTTTGATTGCGGGTGTAGGGACCAATGACACACGTGACTCTATCGAGTTTGTCAAAGAAGTCGCAGAATTTGGAGGTTTTGCAGCTGGCCTTGCGATCGTCCCATACTACAATAAACCTTCTCAGGAAGGGATGTACCAGCACTTTAAAGCTATTGCAGATGCTTCTGATTTACCCATTATCATCTATAACATTCCAGGGCGTGTAGTAGTCGAATTGACTCCAGAAACCATGCTTCGCTTGGCTGACCATCCAAATATCATTGGTGTCAAAGAATGTACCAGCTTGGCCAATATGGCTTACTTGATTGAGCACAAACCAGAAGAGTTCTTGGTCTATACTGGTGAAGATGGTGATGCCTTCCATGCCATGAATCTTGGTGCGGATGGGGTTATTTCTGTTGCCTCTCATACAAACGGGGATGAGATGCACGAGATGTTTACTGCCATTGCAGAAAGCGATATGAAGAAAGCAGCTGCTATTCAACGGAAATTCATTCCTAAGGTCAATGCCCTCTTCTCTTATCCAAGTCCTGCTCCAGTTAAGGCTGTTTTGAACTATATGGGATTTGAAGCTGGACCAACTCGATTACCTCTAGTTCCAGCACCAGAAGAAGACGCAAAACGTATTATCAAGGTCGTTATTGACGGCGACTATGAGGCGACTAAAGCAACTGTGACTGGTGTCTTAAGACCAGATTACTAATAAAGATAATAAAATCCATGATCGAATGAACGATCATGGATTTCTTATTTTCCTAAACAGAATTGGCTAAAGAGTTGGGTAATGAGTTCATCTGGAGCAGCATCTCCAGTGATTTCTCCGAGAATTTCCCAAGTACGGGTCAAGTCAACTTGAAGCAAATCAACTGGCATCCCTAGTTCAAGACCTTCATTAACTGCTTGTAGGCTTTCAACTGCTTTTTCAATCAAGGAAATATGACGGGCATTTGACAAGTAAGTGGCATCTTGCTCAACCAAACCAGCATTTTCAAAGAAGAGGTTGTTGATTCTCTCTTCAATCTTATCGATATTTTGGTTTTTAAGGACTGAAATACGGATGACATCTTCTGGAAGTTCAGAAGTTTCAATCACTTCAGGCAGGTCAGTTTTATTGAGTAGAATAATGCGATTAGTGTCCTGACTGATTTCTAGGAGTTGGCGGTCTTGGGCAGTCAGAGGTTCGCTGGCATTTAGCACTAATAGAACCAAGTCAGCTTCCTTGAGGGCTTTTTTCGAACGCTCAACACCGATTTGTTCGACTATGTCATCTGTTTCACGAATTCCAGCTGTATCAATCAATTTTAGAGGAACACCGTTGATGTTGACGTATTCTTCGATGACATCTCGAGTAGTACCAGCAATATCGGTTACGATTGCCTTGTCCTCACGCAAGAGGTTGTTGAGAAGGCTTGATTTCCCAACGTTGGGACGTCCGATAATGGCAGTGGAAATTCCTTCACGAAGGATTTTACCGCGACGGGCTGTCCTAAGGAGATTCGTTAGTAATTGTTCAAACTCCATGGTCTTCTCTCGGACAACTGCAGTAGTAGCTTCCTCAACATCGTCATACTCAGGATAGTCTATATTAACCTCAACTTGGGCAAGTGTGTTGAGGATTTCTTGACGTGTATTATTGATAAGGTCAGAAAGGGAACCATCTAGTTGTTTGACCGCAATGTTCATGGCCTTGTCAGTCTTGGCACGGATGATGTCCATCACCGCTTCAGCTTGCGTTAAATCCACACGACCATTTAAAAAAGCACGCTTGGTAAACTCACCAGGCTCTGCCAACCGAGCTCCTTCACGGATAGCTAACTGGAGAATTTCATTGGTCACTGCAATCCCACCATGGGTGTTGATCTCGATAATGTCCTCACGAGTGAAGGTCTTTGGAGACTTCATTGCTCCAACCATGACCTCGTCCATGACCTTACTAGTTTGAGGGTCAACGATGTGTCCGTAGTTGAGAGTATGGCTAGCAACCTTGCTTAAGTCTTTTCCTTTAAAAATCTTTTGCGCAATGGCAAAACTATCTGTTCCGCTCAAGCGGACAATACCAATGGCCCCTTCACCTAGTGGAGTAGAGATAGCAGCGATGGTATCAAATTCACGTGTAATCATACTAATTCCTTTTGTATTTCTTTTATAGGATATGGTATCCAAGCATCTCTTCAAATTGTAACAAAATTAGACCATTTCTTCAACGGATGCTACTTGGAGATTGAAAAAGCCTAAGCGAAATTGCTTAAGCTAGTTTATTTGGTGCGCATTTCCCCTTGAGGAAAGTAAGTTCCTTCTGGCATGTCGTTGATGATGACATGAACGGCTGATTGAGGTGCTCCAGTGTTACGGACAACAGCTTCCGTTACTTCCTTAGCAAGAGCTTTTTTTTGCTCTAAGGTGCGTCCTTCAAATAAATCGATGCGTACAAATGGCATAATAGCTTCCTCCACTAGTTTTTGATTTCTTCTATTTTACCACATTTTGCCGTTTAAAGCTTCAGAAAATTATGATATACTAGAATGTAGCAAAAATTTAGAAATGGACGTGAAATAGAAGCATGGCACAGTTGTATTATCGTTATGGGACCATGAACTCTGGTAAGACGATTGAGATTCTCAAGGTGGCCTATAACTATGAGGAGCAAGGAAAGGGAGTTGTGATTATGACTTCGGCTCTGGATACGCGTGACGGTGTTGGCTATGTGTCGAGTCGAATCGGCATGAAACGCCCAGCCATTGCGATTGAGGAAACGACGGATATCTTTGGTTATATCCGAAACTTACATGAAAAACCTTACTGTGTGTTGATCGATGAAGCCCAGTTTCTCAAGCGTCACCATGTTTACGACCTAGCTCGTGTTGTTGATGAGTTAGATATACCTGTCATGGCTTTTGGTTTGAAGAATGACTTTCGAAATGAGTTGTTTGAAGGTTCAAAATACCTCTTGCTCTTAGCAGACAAGATTGAAGAAATCAAGACCATCTGTCAGTACTGTAAGAAAAAGGCGACTATGGTGTTGCGTACGCACGATGGTGTGCCAGTCTATGATGGCGAACAAATTCAGATCGGTGGAAATGAAACTTATATCTCAGTTTGCCGAAAACATTATTTTGCGCCAATGATAACATCTAACAAGGAGCACAACTATGACAATTGAACTAAGAGATGTTACAATGGAAAATTATTTTGATGTTTTGAATTTGGATGTCAAGGAATATCAAAAGCAATTCATTGCAACCAACGCAATTAGTTTGGCTGAAGCATATGTTTACACTAAAAATGGAGATTTTGTAGCTCCATTGGCAGTTTATGATAAGGATGCAATTATAGGTTTTGTGATGATAGCTTATGATAAAAAGATCGGAATTAGTAGTAGAAATTATTTACTATTTCGTTTTATGATTGATAAGAATTTTCAAAATCAAGGATATTTTAAACCAATTATGGATAAAGTGCTGGACTATGTTCGGACAGCGCCAGCAGGTTTAGGCAATAAACTTTGGTTGTCTTATGAACCAGAAAATGAACATGCAAGATCTTGTTACCTCAGTTATGGATTTAAAGAAACTGGGGAAATATTTGAGAACGAAGTAGTAGCAATCTATGATTTAACAATTGAGAACTAAGGAGAAAAAATGAACATCTATGATCAACTACAAGCTGTAGAAGACCGATATGAAGAACTAGGAGAATTGCTCAGTGACCCAGATGTCGTCTCAGACACCAAGCGTTTCATGGAGCTTTCGAAAGAAGAGGCTTCTACTCGTGATACGGTAACTGCCTACCGTGAGTACAAACAAGTCCTTCAAAACATCGTTGACGCCGAAGAGATGATTAAGGAATCAGGCGGAGATGCGGACTTGGAAGAAATGGCTAAGCAAGAACTCAAAGATGCCAAGGCTGAAAAAGAAGAATACGAAGAAAAACTCAAAATCTTGCTCCTTCCAAAGGATCCAAACGATGATAAGAACATCATCCTTGAAATCCGTGGAGCAGCGGGTGGTGACGAAGCGGCACTTTTCGCTGGAGATTTGCTAACCATGTACCAAAAATATGCTGAAGCCCAAGGCTGGCGCTTTGAAGTCATGGAAGCCTCTATGAACGGTGTCGGTGGTTTCAAAGAAGTCGTAGCCATGGTTTCTGGTCAATCTGTATACTCTAAACTCAAGTATGAATCAGGTGCCCACCGTGTGCAACGTGTTCCTGTGACAGAAAGTCAAGGTCGTGTTCATACATCGACTGCAACTGTCCTTGTCATGCCTGAAGTAGAAGAAGTGGAATACGATATTGATCCAAAAGACCTTCGTGTTGATATCTATCACGCATCTGGTGCTGGTGGACAGAACGTCAATAAGGTTGCGACAGCCGTTCGTATCGTTCACTTGCCAACCAATATCAAGGTTGAAATGCAGGAAGAACGTACCCAGCAGAAGAACCGTGAGAAGGCCATGAAAATCATCCGTGCGCGTGTTGCTGACCATTTTGCGCAGATTGCTCAGGATGAACAAGACGCTGAGCGTAAGTCTACTATCGGTACTGGTGACCGTTCAGAACGTATCCGTACTTACAATTTCCCACAAAACCGTGTCACAGACCACCGTATCGGCTTGACTCTCCAAAAACTAGATACCATTTTGTCTGGTAAATTGGATGAAGTTGTAGATGCCTTGGTGCTCTATGACCAAACACAAAAATTAGAAGAATTAAACAAATAATGAAATTAGCTCAATTATTTTCAGATTTTGAAGAAGAGTTGATAAGACAAGGAGAGGAAGCAGAAAGCCTCTCTTTTGTCTATCGTAACCTAAAAAATCTATCTTTTACAGATTTCGTCTTTGCCCTCCAGCAAGAAGTAACCGAAGTAACCAAAGAGGAAGAATTATTTATAGAAGAAATTTACCAGCAGTTAGCAGCCCACACACCGGCCCAGTATATTATCGGTCATGCTGAATTTTTTGGAATGCAGTTAAAAGTAGATGAGCGGGTTTTGATTCCTCGTCCAGAGACAGAGGAGTTGGTTGAGCTCATCCTGGCTGAAAATTCTGATGAAAATCTTAAGGTCTTGGATATCGGCACGGGAAGTGGTGCCATCGCCCTTGCTTTAGCAAAGAATCGTCCAGACTGGTCAGTGACAGCAGTTGATATTTCACAGGATGCACTAGATTTGGCAACTGAAAACGCTAAAGTTCAGAATTTCCAGATATTTTTTAAAAAATCTGATTGTTTTGCAGAAATTTCTGAAAAATATGATATAATTGTATCCAATCCACCCTATATCTCTCGTGAAGATGAGTCAGAGGTCGATTTGAATGTTTTGCATTCAGAGCCTCATCTAGCTCTCTTTGCAGATGAGGATGGCCTAGCTATTTACCGCAGAATTGCGGAAGATGCAAAAGACTATCTCACAGATGGTGGTAAGATTTACCTTGAAATTGGATACAAGCAAGGTCAAAGTGTTCCTGCGCTTTTTAGGAAACATCTTCCTGAAAAACGAGTACGAACACTCAAGGACCAATTTGGTCAAGATAGGATGGTTGTAGCTGATGATGGACAGGATTAGGCAAGAGTTGGAAAAGGGTGGAGCTGTTGTTCTGCCTACAGAGACAGTTTACGGTCTTTTTGCTAAGGCCTTAGATGAAAAAGCTGTCGACCATGTTTACCAACTCAAACGTCGTCCTAGAGACAAGGCGCTTAATCTCAATGTTGCCTCTCTAGAGGACATCTTGTACTTTTCAAAGAATCAGCCAGCTTATCTACAAAAACTTGTAGAGACTTTTTTACCAGGTCCCTTGACCATTATCCTAGAAGCAAACGACAGAGTTCCATATTGGGTCAATTCTGGTCTTGTAACTGTTGGATTTCGGATGCCGAATCACCCTATTACGCTGGATTTGATTCGAGAGACTGGTCCCTTGATTGGGCCATCTGCCAATATTTCAGGTCAGGAAAGTGGAGTAATCTTTCAGGAAATTCTGAAAGATTTTGACCAAGATGTTTTGGGTCTGGAAGACGATGCTTTTTTAACTGGACAGGATTCGACCATTTTGGATCTGTCTGGAGACAAGGTGAAAATCTTACGCCAAGGAGCCATTAAGCGTGAAGATATTCTTGCTCGGTTGCCAGAGATTTCTTTTGAGGAGAAATGAGATGCTAAGAGATTTGCAAGAAACAGATGTGAAAGCTATATGTGAGATCAACCAAGAAGTCTTGGGCTATTCTTTTAGTCCAGACGAGACGGCTAGTCAATTAACTAGACTATCTCAGGATTCACATCATTTCCTACTTGGCTATGAGGATGCAGCAAGTCATGCCTTACTTGGATATGTCCACGCTGAGGTTTATGAATCTCTTTATTCCAAAGCAGGATTTAATATCTTAGCCTTGGCAGTTTCACCTCAAGCTCAAGGGCAAGGTATCGGTAAATGCTTACTGCAAGGGTTGGATCAAGAAGCAAAAAGACGTGGTTATGGGTTTATCCGCTTAAACTCTGCCGATCACCGTCTGGGTGCTCATGCATTTTATGAAAAAGTTGGTTATACTTGTGATAAAATGCAGAAACGGTTTATTCGCATCTTTTAGTTTGTTTTGTAAAAACAAACTGAAGGACCAGTCACACTATAAAGGAGAAGACCTATGATTTTTGACAAAGATGATTTTAAAGCATACGATGCTGATCTCTGGAATGCTATTGCCAAAGAAGAAGAACGCCAACAAAACAACATTGAGTTGATTGCTTCGGAAAACGTTGTTTCCAAGGCTGTTATGGCAGCTCAAGGGTCTATCTTGACAAACAAATATGCCGAGGGTTACCCAGGACGCCGTTATTATGGTGGAACGGATGTAGTAGACGTGGTAGAAACTCTAGCTATTGAACGTGCAAAAGAAATTTTTGGTGCTAAATTTGCCAATGTCCAACCACACTCAGGAAGCCAAGCCAACTGCGCGGCTTACATGGCCTTGATTGAGCCAGGAGATACGGTTATGGGAATGGATTTGGCAGCAGGTGGTCACTTGACCCACGGAGCTCCTGTCAGCTTCTCTGGTCAAACCTACAACTTTTTTTCTTATAGTGTGGATCCTGAAACGGAACTTTTGGACTTTGACGCTATCTTGAAACAAGCCCAAGAAGTCAAACCAAAACTAATCGTAGCAGGTGCTTCAGCCTATTCTCAAATTATCGACTTTTCAAAATTCCGTGAAATTGCTGATGCTGTTGGGGCTAAGCTCATGGTCGATATGGCCCATATCGCTGGTTTAGTTGCGGCTGGTCTACATCCGAGTCCAGTTCCATACGCTCATATCACCACAACAACGACCCACAAAACCCTTCGTGGACCACGTGGTGGTTTGATTTTGACCAATGATGAAGACCTAGCTAAGAAAATCAATTCAGCTATTTTCCCTGGTATTCAAGGTGGTCCTTTGGAGCATGTTGTCGCTGCTAAGGCTGTTTCCTTCAAAGAAGTTTTAGATCCAGCCTTCAAGAAATATGCTGCTAATGTTATCAAAAATAGTAAGGCTATGGTTGAAGTCTTTTTGCGAGACCCTGATTTCCGTATAATTTCTGGAGGGACTGAAAATCACCTCTTCCTTGTTGATGTTACTAAGGTTGTAGAAAACGGAAAAGTTGCTCAAAACTTGCTGGATGAAGTTAATATTACCCTAAATAAAAACTCAATTCCATACGAAACCTTGTCACCATTCAAGACAAGTGGGATTCGTATCGGATCTGCAGCCATCACTGCACGTGGATTTGGTGAAGAAGAAAGTCGCAAAGTGGCTGAACTCATCATTAAAACCCTTAAGAATGCAGAAAATGAGGCTGTTTTAGAAGAAGTGAGAAGTGAAGTCAAAGCATTGACAGATACCTTCCCACTATACGAGGGCTAATACTTTTATGGACATTTATATTAAGAAAGCTATTATCCATCAGTTCAGCCCGGATGATACCGAGTTGTTCCTAGCGGATAAATTTCTCAATATCACTCCAAAAATTGAAGAATACTTGCGCAAAAAAATCGAACATGTGTATTCAGATGAAGCCAAGACTGGGATTTTCGAAGAAGAAAATCCCTTCTTCAATCACATCACGGATGATTTGTTGGAGACATCAGTCACACTGGCTAATCTCTGGAAAGAGGAGTTCAGCATTTCTGAAAACCTCAAGACCAATGACTTGGTTTTTGTTCAGTTTTCTAAAGAAGGTGTAGAGCATTTAGCTTTCTTGCGAATTGCCTTACGGGAAACCTTAACCCATCTCGGTGGAGAAGTTGATAACCCAATCAAGCTAACTCAGAATAACCTGCCTGGATTTGGAACGGGAGCTGATGAGGCCTTGGTCGTCAATCTTCAAAGTCGCAAGTACCACCTCATCGAGAAACGAATCAAGTACAATGGGACTTTCTTGAATTATTTTTCAGAAAATCTCCTAGCCGTCGCCCCTAAGATTTCTCCCAAGAAATCCATCAAGGAATTGGAAAAAACAGCTCAGAGAATTGCTGAGTCCTTTAACACAGATGACTTTCAATTCCAATCCAAGGTCAAATCAGCTATTTTTAACAATCTCGAAGAAAGCAATGAACTGTCACCTGAAAAATTGGCTAATGACCTTTTTGATAACAATCTGACGGCTCGTTTGAGCTTTATCGACCAAGTCAAAGAAGCTGTACCAGAACCAGTCCAGTTTGATGAAATCGATGTCAGTCGTCAGCTTAAGAAATTTGAAAACCAAAAACTTTCCTTGTCAAATGGAATTGAGCTCATCGTTCCCAATAATGTTTATCAGGATGCGGAGTCTGTTGAATTTATCCAAAATGACAATGGAACCTATTCTATTTTAATCAAAAATATCGAGGATATTCAAAGTAAATAATGTTTAAATTACTACGAAGAGTGCTAATGCTAGCAGTCTTCCTTTTCGCTGTCTATAAAGTCTATCATATACACCAAGATGTGAAGCAAGTCATGACCTACCAACCCATGGTTCGAGAAGTCCTCAGTGAAAGAGATACTCCAGCCAATGAAGAGCTTGTGCTCGCCATGATTTATACCGAAACGAAAGGAAAAGAAGGAGATGTCATGCAATCTAGTGAGTCTGCTAGCGGTACTACAAATACTATCAATGACAATGTGACGAGCATTCGTCAGGGGATTCAGGCATTGACTGATAATCTCTACCTAGCTCAGGAAAAGGGCGTTGATGTCTGGACAGCTGTGCAAGCCTATAATTTTGGTCCTGCTTATATCGATTTTATCGCTCAAAATGGCAAGGAAAACACTCTCGCCTTGGCCAAACAATATTCTCGTGAAACGGTCGCTCCTATCCTTGGAAATACGACTGGGAAGACCTACACCTATATCAACCCGATTTCTATCTTTCATGGTGCAGAACTCTATGAAAATGGTGGAAATTATTACTACTCGAGACAGGTACGCTTTAATCTCTATATCATGAAATTCTTTAATTTCTTCTAAACGTCTGGTTTTACCAGGTGTTTTTTGCTATAAGCTTTCTTTAAGATTGTTTTATTACCCTAGAAAGGTAAAGGAGGGAATATCCCATGAGAAAGAAATTCTTTCTAACAAGCGCTGCAATTTTGTGGGCAGCAACAGCTATGACGAGTGTCCACGCAGCAACCGATGTTCAAAAAGTAATCGATGAAACCTATGTACAACCTGAATATGTCCTAGGTTCTTCTCTATCCGAAGACCAGAAAAATCAAACTCTTAGCAAACTTGGCTATGACGCATCAAAAGATACCAAAGATATCAAAACTATGACCCCTGATATCTATTCGAAAATCATGAATGTGGCTAATGATGCTAGCCTACAGCTCTATTCGTCAGCTAAGATTCAAAAGCTAGGTGATAAGTCGCCTCTAGAGGTCAAGATTGAAACGCCTGAAAATATCACCAAGGTGACGCAGGATATGTACCGTAATGCAGCAGTGACCTTGGGAGTTGAGCATGCCAAAATCACAGTTGCGGCCCCCATTCCAGTTACAGGAGAGAGCGCCCTAGCAGGGATTTACTACTCATTAGAGGCCAATGGTGCTAAAGTACCACAAGCCAATAAAGACTTGGCCCAAGAGGAGCTAAAAGCCTTGTCAGATATCAATGCTGAAAACAAGGACAAGTCAGGTTACGATGCCAATAAACTCAATGTCGCTTTGGCAGATATCAAGGCAGGAATCGCAAAGGCAAAAGAATCCAAAGGTAATCTGACAGAAGAGGATGTCCGCAAAATTGTAGAAGACACACTAAAAAATTACAAACTCGATCAGGTTATAACAGGAAACCAGGTCAATATCATCATTAATTTTGCACTTAATCTCTCAAAGAGTGATATCTTGAACAATGCTGATTTCACTAAAACCCTCAATGACCTCAAGGAAAGCATTGTCTCTCAAGCTGGAGATAGCTTTAAAAATATCAACCTCAACTTTGATGCCAATAAAGCGCTAGAAGATGGGGGCAACTTCTTGAGTTCTCTTTGGCAAACCATTGTCAACTTCTTCAAGAGTTTTGGTGCTTAGGTCATTTCATGATATAATAGATGGTAACAGAAATGTTGCCGTCTTTTTTGTCGGTCGATAGAAAGTGAAAAATATGTTAAAGAAAAATGATATTGTAGAAGTTGAAATTGTTGATTTGACCCATGAAGGGGCTGGGGTCGCCAAGATAGAAGGTTTGGTTTTCTTTGTAGAAAATGCTCTACCAACTGAAAAAATCCTCATGCGTGTCCTCAGAGTCAATAAAAAGATTGGCTTTGGGAAGGTTGAAGAATATTTTGTTCAGTCACCTCATCGTAACCAAGACCTAGATTTGGCTTATCTGCGTTCAGGTATCGCTGATTTGGGGCATCTTGTCTATCCAGAGCAGCTCAAGTTTAAAACCAAGCAAGTCAAAGACAGTCTCTACAAGATTGCTGGCATTAGAGATGTAGAGGTTGCTGAAACACTCGGTATGGAAAATCCTGTCAAGTATCGTAACAAGGCGCAGGTGCCCGTTCGTCGAGTGAATGGTGTCTTGGAAACAGGATTTTTCCGTAAGAATTCGCATGACCTCATGCCACTCGAAGATTTCTTTATCCAGGATCCTGTCATTGACCAAGTCGTAGTAGCTCTTCGAGACCTGCTTCGTCGTTTTGATTTAAAACCTTATGACGAAAAGGAACAGTCTGGATTGATTCGGAATCTTGTGGTACGTCGTGGTCACTATTCAGGACAAATCATGGTTATTTTGATAACCACTCGTCCGAAAGTTTTCCGTGTTGACCAATTGATTGAACAACTAATCAAGCAGTTCCCAGAGATTGTCTCTGTCATGCAAAATATCAACGACCAGAATACCAATGCGATTTTTGGCAAGGAATGGAAGACTCTTTATGGTCAAGATTATATTACGGATCAGATGTTGGGCAATAACTTCCAAATCGCTGGCCCTGCCTTCTACCAGGTCAATACTCAAATGGCTGAGAAACTCTATCAAACAGCCATTGACTTTGCGGAGTTAAAAGCAGATGACGTGGTTATTGATGCCTACTCAGGAATTGGAACGATTGGATTATCCGTTGCAAAGCATGTCAAAGAAGTCTACGGTGTTGAAGTGATTCCAGAAGCAGTAGAGAATAGCCAGAAGAATGCTGCATTAAACAATATTACAAATGCCCACTATGTCTGTGACACAGCTGAAAATGCCATGAAGAACTGGCTTGAGAAAGGTATTCAACCAACTGTCATCTTGGTCGACCCACCACGCAAGGGCTTGACCGAGAGCTTTATCAAAGCAAGCGCTCAAACGGGAGCAGACCGCATCGCCTATATTTCCTGCAATGTCGCAACCATGGCGCGTGATATCAAACTCTACCAAGAGCTGGGCTATGAATTGAAGAAAGTCCAGCCGGTGGATCTGTTTCCTCAAACGCATCATGTCGAGGCGGTATCACTGCTTGGTCAAACTGATTAAATAAGGATGTGGCTAGTGAAAGTCCTACAGCAAGGAGTTTAAATATGAAATTCCATGAATTTGGTGATAAGAATTTGCCTTCTATCTTGCTGATACATGGCGGTGGCAGTTCTTGGTGGAATTATCTTCGTCAAGCACGGATCTTGTCGGAGGAGTATCGTGTCATTCTACCCACCTTGAATGGCCACGGTGAAGAATATCAACTTGATTATGTTTCTACTGAAGATTCTGCTTTGGAGATTCTAGACTATATCAAAGCAAACTGTGGTGGGAAATTGTTTGCGATCGGTGGTGTTTCACTTGGTGGTCAAATTGCCATGGAGCTTTTGTCTTTAGACAGTGAAATTGCTGAGAAGGCCATCATAGATGGAAGCCTCTGTATTCCTCAACCAAGTTTAGCTAAAATCAGCATCTTTCTAGTGTCTCTATTTGGTAAACTGATGTTCAATAAATTCTCTTGCAAACTTCAGTTAAGCATGATGAACAAACTCTATCCTAAACTGGCTTATCCAGAGGAAATAAAAGCTTATTATTTGGAAGATTTGCCAAGGACGCCTGTCAAAACATTGGTGAAAATTTACAAAAACTATATGGGATGTTACAAGCTGAAAGATATGATTTTTGCTAGCAAGGCTCAGGTTCTGTATATCTATGGTGAAAAAGAATTGAACTGTGTGAAAGAATCAGCGAAATTATTTCATCAGCTACATTCAAATACAATTTTGTATGAAGAAAAGGGGTATAACCATGGTTATTTATCAGCTTACCTGCCTTATGAGTGGATTGATTTGGTGGTGCCATTTTTAAAGAGTGATTCATTAGAAATGTGTAACGAATCTGATATGCTATAAAGAGGAAACTTATGCTAGGAGCAATTATTGGTGATATTGTAGGTTCAGTTTACGAATGGAACAATATCAAAACGAAGGATTTTCCTTTATTTCGTGAGGATTGTTTTTTCACAGATGATACGGTAAGTCCGAACCGCTGAGTGTATGAGCTTGTTAGAGAAACGGAACTATTCCTCAAAATAAAGAAACTAAAATTCCATTATTTCGTGATGACAGCCTAAATTGATTTTAAGGAGGTAAAATATTGATAGAAAGCAGTCCTGAGTTTGAAAAAATCTTATCCTTTGATGAATTTAATAAATACTACTGGTATCGTGATGAACTTTCACAGATATGCAAGTCATTAGGGCTTGAATATAGAGGGACAAAACAGGAACTTAATGATATTATTAAGCATTACTTTAAGGGGAATTTGATTAAAAAATCATCAATAAAAAGGAATAAGAAACGAGTAGAAGTCGTTACCTTGGACACACCCTTGCTTGAATGTGGATTCTCCTTTAATGCACACTTTAGAGAATATTTCTCAACTTTAACAGATGTTTCGCCCTTTAAATTTACTGCCGATATGGCGACTGCTTGGAGAAAAGTAAAAAGAGAAAAT
The DNA here is from genome assembly GCF_003943905.1 of Streptococcus mitis. Taxonomy (GTDB): domain Bacteria; phylum Bacillota; class Bacilli; order Lactobacillales; family Streptococcaceae; genus Streptococcus; species Streptococcus mitis_BC. The sequence continues at coordinate 288,418 of NZ_RJNS01000001.1, read as the reverse complement.
GATTTGAGTTTTACAATCCAAGATATGCTAAAAGTTTATTATGGAAATTCAGATTATGCCAAGTATGATCATTCGGTTTGTCAATGGAACCAATTTCTAAAGAATTTCTGTGCAGACGAAAATAGTCGTAACTACTCAAACAAGTTAAAAGTTGCTTCTATTCTTTGGAAAGAAGTTAGAAATTCACAAAATGAAAAAATTTATTCAAAGAATCTTTTGACTAAATATGCTGATAAAATAAAAGAGTATGGCAAGGTAGTTCAATAGAAGTGCCTTTGTTTTGAAAATCTNAATTTTTAACAAGCTATTATACATGTCTTGTTTTATAATTTAGAGGATTTAAAACCTTTTGATTTGATTGCTGTTTGCTTAGCTGAATTACAACAGTATCTAAGTTTAAAGTAAGCGACAATCATTTTAAGCAATTTTGAGCAAGTCAAGGATATTTTTTCTGAAGACGGAGTAAATAGTGATCTAGTGTAAATTTACACACATCTATTTATCTTTTTAAACGGATTTATATAATTAAAAAATATGGAGGATATTTTATGATACAAGTAAATGAGTTTATTAATAAAGTAGATATTACAGATAGTGATAATGTCAATTGTGAATTTGAAGTACGTAAAAAGGCAATGGATTTTTATAAGAAGTATCCTTTTTATGAGGAAGATGATTGGGAGGTTATTAAGTTTCAAAACTCAGTTAATCATTATAATGATTTAAGGAATGATAAAAATTATGATGAGATTGAAGCATATAAAGAAAAATCAAAATCAGGATATAAGGGAGCTCATTTGCTTGTCAATAAATCGAAAGGTATTGCACTTACGGGTGACATCCTTACTTCAATCACTGTTCCGTATAAAAAAATTACCAATGTTGAACCTAGCTTGAAAGGTGGTAAAGAAATAAAATATGGGATATTAAAAGGTGATTTAGAAATACCACATGGTTTAGAACCTTATTTTAAAGCTTTTGCTATTGTTTACTATTGGTGTGGAAATATGATGCCTACAGTTGGGAATTTTAGATCAGGACGATATGGAGGAGATAACTGGCTTCTAAAAATGGATACAATAATTAATTGTCTTAAAGCTGGGCCACATCAAAACTGGAGAGATTGGATTAAAGAAAACTGGGGTGAAGATCTAAACAAATTCATCACTGATTTCTATTTTGAAGATTGTTTTGACAAGGATAGTTTAATCATAAAAAATATTATTTCATATTCTAATGGGGATAACATTTATTCATTAAAAAAAAGTAATTTAGATATCCTTCAAGAAAATGAACATAAATTAGCAAAAGAATTTTTAATCAATCATGTAAAAGTAATTATTCAAAGAAGTTACCGAATTGAAAATAAATTTCATGGGGATTGGAAGAAAGAAGAGGAGGACGAGGTAAAAGAAATTTTTAAAGAAATTTTCGCGCAAGCTGGATTTAATGGTGGACAGATTAATAAAATGATTTCTTTATTTTAGATAGGTAACTGACAATATTTTGGAGCTATTCGTCTGATATTATCTGCTAATCTTTATTTACCCTATGTTTTATTTGCTTGAAATTCTTAGTAAACTCTTTGTCTATGTTTTTATAAATCAATCTCCAGTACGTCAAAGTTCTTTTTTTTGAGGTTTCATTATATAATAGCATTATATGTAATGACTGATGTAGTTACACTAACATTTCTATTTAAAAATTAAGGAGTATTATCAATGAAAAAAGCAATGTTAATTATAAACCCTACCTCTGGTGGGGAAAAGGCTTTGGATTATAAGGTCAAGCTGGAGAATAAGGCCAAGGATTATTTTGAGCACGTGGAAACCAAAATTACTGAAAAAGCGCTGGATGCAACACACTTTGCTGAGGAAGCCTCTCGTGAGCAGTACGATGCAGTGGTTGTTTTCGGTGGAGACGGGACTGTCAATGAAGTCATTTCGGGTATTGCTGAGAGAGACTACATTCCTAAGTTAGGGATTATCCCAGGCGGTACAGGTAACCTCATTACGAAACTGTTGGAAATCAATCAAGACATCGATGGTGCGATTGATGAACTTGATTTTAACTTAACCAACAAGATTGATATCGGTAAAGCAAATGATAACTATTTTGGTTATATCTTTAGTATCGGTTCTCTGCCTGAGGCGATTCACAATGTGGAGATCGAGGACAAGACAAAATTCGGTATATTAGCCTATGCTGTAAATACCATGAAGTCTGTGATGACGGATCAGGTCTTTAACATTAAGGTTGAGACAGAAAATGGAAATTATGATGGTGAAGCGAGTCATGTTTTGGTTCTCTTGACAAATTACTTCGCTGATAAGAAAATCTTTGAAGAAAACAAAGACGGCTATGCCAATATTTTGATTCTAAAAGATGCTTCTCTATTCTCTAAATTATCCGTCATTCCTGATTTACTAAAAGGCGATGTTGTCGGCAATGATAATATTGAGTATATCAGAGCTCGTACTATTAAAATCTCTTCAGATAGTGAGTTGGAGTCAGATGTTGATGGCGATAAGTCGGATAACCTACCTGTAGAGATTAAGGTACTGGGCCAGCATATTGAAGTTTTTTCACAACCGAAAGAGTAGAAGATAGAAACAAGTTTGTCTTTCACTGAGAAATAAAGTTTTATATCAAAGATTGGAGGAGGAATGAATTCTCTATTTGAAGAATTTAAAACCATTTGTTCACATTTAAACCAAGTCGGAATCACTCCGACGCTCATGGGGTCTTTGGGGTTTGAATACCGATCAAATGAAGAATGGGGGCCGTCTGACATTGACATTCATGTGCCTGGTGATCCTAGAGGTTGGGAAGCACCTGATCATCTCAGAATTTATGAGTGGGACAAGATAATGAAAGTGATGAAACACTTAGGCTATGCCTTAATAGATATTCATGAGCATGAATTCCAAAAGGATGGTGTGAGTGTTGAATTCGGAAGTATCGATTCTTTACCTGATTTTGCAGGAGTTTCGGAATCGGATATAGAGCTGATTCATCTTGAGAACATCACTTTTCGTGTTCCAAGTCTGGAACAGTATCTAAGTATTTACAAAGTTTCTTCTCAAGACTCCTATCGAAACAATCAAAATAGCAATAAAGATTTTAAGAAGATTGAATGGCTGGAAAGACATTTGTAAATCATCATTTAAAAAGTAGTAAGTTGTGATATTTACTGCTTTTTTATTTTCATAAACAAACTATTGGAAAATACAAACGAGCCTTGCAAATAAAATTTTAAAGTAGTATACTGGAGTTATGATTATGAAAACGTTTGCGTCGCAGATGAATGAAAGTAAATCAGGAGACAAATACAGTGGAATTAACAGCTATTTACCATAGACCAGAGTCGGAGTATGCTTATCTTTATAAAAATAAGACAATGCACATCCGTATCCGGACCAAGAAAGATGATATCGAAAGCATCAACTTACATTATGGTGATCCTTTTATCTTTATAGAGGATCGTTATGAAGCAATTAAGGAGATGAGGAAACTTACCTCCGATGCTTTGTTTGATTACTGGCAAGTGGAGGTTACAGTTGGCTATGCACGACTCCAGTATCTCTTTGAACTCAAGGATAAGCAAGGTCGGAGAATCTTATACGGCGATAAGGGGTGTGTTCCAAACACGCTTGAAAATCTTCATTATGAAGGAAATGGTTTTAAAATACCGTATATCCATGAGATTGATGCTTGCCATGTTCCTGACTGGGTAGCAGAGACGGTATGGTACCAGATTTTTCCTGAACGCTTTGCTAATGGCAATCCTAAGATTTCACCAGAAGGAGCTCTAACTTGGGATTCCTCTATCAAACCAAAGACGAGCGATTTCTTTGGTGGTGATTTACAAGGCATCATTGATCATCTGGATTACTTACAAGACTTAGGAATTACTGGGCTTTATCTTTGTCCCATCTTTGAATCTCCAAGTAATCACAAGTACAATACGACGGATTATTTTGAAATTGACCGTCATTTTGGAGACAAGGAAACCTTCCGTCAACTGGTGGATCAAGCCCATCAGAGAGGCATGAAAATCATGCTGGACGCTGTTTTCAACCATATCGGAGACCAATCTCCACAGTGGCAGGATGTTCTCAAACATGGTGAAGATTCTATTTATAAAGACTGGTTTCATATTCAAGACTTTCCAGTCGTTAAAGAAAATCTTGTTAATAAAAGAGAACTATCCTACCACACCTTTGCCTTTGAGAGCTATATGCCTAAGCTCAATACGGCAAATCCTCAAGTGAGAGACTATTTGTTGAGTGTTGCGACCTACTGGATTGAAGAATTTGATATCGATGCTTGGCGCCTGGATGTGGCCAATGAAGTCGATCACCAATTTTGGAGAGATTTCCGTAAGGCTGTCTTGGCTAAAAAACCTGACCTTTATATTCTTGGAGAGGTCTGGCACACTTCTCAGCCTTGGCTAAATGGCGATGAATTCCACGCGGTCATGAACTATCCTCTCTCTGACAGTATCAAGGATTATTTCTTGCGTGGGGTCAAGAAGTCCCATCAATTTATCGATGAGATCAATAGCCAGTCTATGTACTATAGACAGCAAATTTCGGAAGTGATGTTCAATCTCTTGGATTCGCATGATACAGAGCGCATTTTGGCTACTGCCAAGGGAGATGTCCAACTGGTTAAGTCTGCCCTAGCCTGCCTCTTTTTACAAAGGGGGACACCGTGTTTCTACTATGGAACCGAGCTAGAATTAGACGGAGGGCCAGACCCAGATTGTCGTCGTGTCATGCCTTGGGAACGTGTTTCCGACAGTAATGACATGCTTAACTTTATGAAGAAATTAATTCAGCTTCGCAAGGATACTTCAGGCATTATCCAGCATGGGAAATATATTCTAGAAGAAATCAAGCCTGACGTGCTATCTCTAGAATGGCATTATGATGGACAAAAAATCCAAGCTATTTTTAACCAATCAGCTGAAAACTATCTTGTAGATATTGATGCTGTAGCGTTAGCAAGTCATTGCCAAGAATTGGACCAGCAACTGGTGATATTGCCTAAAGGTTTCGTGATTTTTTACTAAGGAGAGATTAAGAGTGACAGGAAAATTCTAGTATAGAACGCATTTTACAAACAGACTATTTGGTGTCTTGCTACACCTGATATATAATTTAACTTAGAGAGAATAGGAGGATTAATCAGATGGAATTACAAGATTTTACAGAAAAAGAACAAGAAATGATTAAAAAGGGACTCACTTTTTCTAAACTGAACGACAAGGAAACAGCCGATAAGATTATCGCCTTAATTCCTCAAGATATGATTAAACGGATTCCATTTTTTGTTAGAAAACATGCTATTACACGTACAGTCAAGAGAATTTCACTTGAGTATCCAGAGTTGTATGCTGTAGCTGAACAAGAAGGGCAACTTCCTGAAAAGGAAGCTCAAGAATTGCGCCAAATTCTGACAGATATTTTCCAAGAAAAAATGAATAAGCATAAGATTAAGTAGTTTTTAATCATTTACTTAATCTTATACTTGCTCGTATTGAAATGATACTATCTTATTCCCACATACTGTGTTGAGCTCTAACACCATAACTATCTATGTAACCATCTGAATTGAACTTGGCTTCAATCCTGTATCTTTTCCAGAGGTCGTAATCTGCCGTTTGAATGGTTAGGATGTAGTTTGAGTCAGTCTCAGCGACATTGTAATCAGCAGGATTGACTTCAAAGATATCGATTAATTTTCTTGTTTGAAAATCTTGGAGCTTGAGATTTGCTAAACTGACATGATTGATAGAAATTCCCTGCAATTGATGGGCATCCTTAGGCGTTCTATAGTAGGTAATGACACAGTTTTTGAGTTGATCAGTATCTTTGCCAGTAGGAGTAAGGGTCATAAAACCATAGGACTGATCTTCACGTTTGATTTCGAGAAGCTGGCCGTAGTAGAAATGGTCGTTTTTTGGATTGGTGATAGGACTATTTGCACCTTTATCTTCGAAGGTGAAACCTTGCTCTAAAAACTCGGAAGCCTTGGTCTCTCCGATAATGACTGTGGTATTTTGAATGGTGACTGGAACAGATTGAGCTGGAAGACCACTCATCATGATGCAAAACATAAAAACATAACTCGTTAAAAAAGCTGTCCCGATAAAAGCGTTGGTTGATGCATAGACATGACTGTTACGAAAGTTTTTTCTTATAGCTAGTACAACCAATTTGCCGATACTTTTTAAAACCATACTAACAAGTACGATAAAAAATTGTTTTTTCAAACATTCATAAATGGCTTGAGGAAAGCTATTGCCATGATAGTAGAAGCCAGCCAATACGAGTAGATTTACGATTAAATAGATTAGCAAGAACCAATGAATCTCTTTAAGGGCATTAGCATCAGTGATTTCTTCATAGTCAACGTGAATTCTTCCTTGAACAGCATGACCAAGTTTATAAATCCATTTGGGAATGTCTTTGCCTTTTTTAACCGCAACTACAAGTCTAATATAGAGATAAAAGGTAAAGGATAAGGATAGAAAGAAAAGAGCATAAAAAATCAAAACAACAGTAGTGAACATGGCTATATCCCCCTTTTTTCACCAATGAATACAGAACAATTTATTAGCTCCATTATAGCACTTTCTTGGGAAACAGAGCTAGAAATATCAGTAATATTCTTAAAGATAAAAAGATGGGAATGATTGCCATTTATGCTATACCGATTGTACTGATAGAAGGTAGTCCTTTCTTAATAATCATTTTATTATTCGGGAATTTGTTTTTAATGAGAAAGAAAAGATTTGAGATAGAACATAAAGGAGTAGAGAGCCATGGGTAGAACGGTGATTATAGGTACTTTAATAGCTTTTGCAATCTTTAATCTGCTGCTAGGTCTGGGCTTCTATCTTTTTCTAAAAAATAGGAAAGAGAATGGACAGTCATTGTACGAAACTCCTGTAAATCAACAAACTCGAACAGAAAAACTGGGTCTAGGCGAGATTTTGATCTACCTGACACTGATTGTCATCGCAGGGATCTTTGCCTTTCAGACCTTAAATAGAGGCGGTGTGGGGAATTCTATTTTAGCCAAAATGATCCTCCTACCTGCTCTAATGGCCCTTTTCAATGCAAGAAAACGAACTGGGAAGTCTATGCTTGCCCTCCTTATAACCTTCCTTGTCTTTCTAGTAGGAGTCATGTTTAATCTCACGATTGGTTTGCCACCTCAAGCACCGATTTTACAAATTAATGAAAGTAAAATCATTTTAGCTGAAACTAAATCCAGTGAGCTGATGGACGCTGGATTTGACATCTATGTGAGACAGGGCGATGGTGGTAGCGACTATGAAGACCTCCTGACAAGTAACAGTTTCCAAAAGTATCCTGGAGATAAAACAGTTACAATCGAAAAAGGCTTCAAGCTTGATAGCAATGCTGTTCCTTACTCTCCCTATCTCCTAGCAAAAGATGGCATAGTACTGGGCAGTATTTCCTTTTACGGTGCTGAGGACCATGATGTGGCTATAGAAGATTCTAAGGTTATTCAGGTTCGATTTAACAAGGACAGTATTGAGGCAGCGAAAAAACATTCTATTACTTTCAAATTAAATGAACTTGACTTGACTACACGACTGGATGTTTCTCTTGTTCAAGAAACTTTCAAGAAGCATCTATGGTCAATTCCACCATCAAATACAAGTGATGTCACTCAACTATGGTATGGATTAAAGTGGTCCAGCAACAGTGATTCGATATTTTGGAATGAGTACTATGGTCTCATCCGCCTAGATGAAAATTATATGATGACTGATTTTGAACTAGCTGTTCAAGTAGCACGAGATAAGTAGATAAGATTTTGAATAACTGACTATACTTACGATTCAACAAAGGAACTAATCGATTTAGTTCCTGTTTTTGTTTTTTGATTTCAATTTAAAACGATTTCTTTTTATCGTTAAATACCATTTTGCGAACAAAAAATGAAATTTTTTAAAAAACTTTCACAAAATACTTTACAAGCTCTTGTAAACATGATATAGTTATAAGGCTTAGAAAATGAGAAGATGTTTTCTAGCAAATATAAACCCGAGTAAAAAATGCCTACGGACAGGCAGGGTTGAATGCCGAAGCGTGGTTGAAAAACCACATTATTGATAGGGTTAAAAGCCTACTTTTATAAGTTGATGTTAGGACGCTTGTCCTAATTCATAAATTTTTAGTGTGGTGAAAGCACACGTCATCTTGTGAAACGATCAATAAAGTACGTAATATTTGCTACTAGAGAGTTAGGAAACATCAGGAACAGACATACTCAACAGAAACCAAAATAAAAACGTCAGAAGATTGCAGAGCAGGTGAAAACCTGCTCTTTTTTCATAAGTCAACCTTTGATTGCCCTCATCTTTTTGAGGAACTAAAAATACGGTAAAGGAGTATGTCTTGAAAAAGTTAGATCAGAATCAGGCACCTATTTATGACGGTCTGATTAAGCTAAGAAAGAAACGGATTGTTCCCTTTGATGTACCAGGTCACAAACGCGGACGGGGAAATCCAGAACTTGTTGAATTGTTGGGAGAAAAATGTGTTGGCATTGATGTCAATTCTATGAAACCCTTGGATAATTTAGGCCATCCCATTTCGATTATTCGGGATGCAGAGGAGCTAGCAGCTGATGCTTTTGGAGCAGCCCACGCATTCTTAATGATTGGGGGAACAACATCATCTGTTCAAACCATGATTCTTTCTACCTGCAAGGCTGGAGATAAGATTATTCTGCCGCGTAATGTCCACAAATCTGCTATTAATGCATTGGTTCTATGTGGTGCCATTCCCATCTATATCGAGATGAGTGTAGATCCTAAAATCGGCATCGCCTTAGGTCTTGAAAATGACCGTGTAGCACAAGCTATAAAGGAACATCCCGAGGCCAAGGCAATTTTGATTAACAATCCTACTTACTACGGAATCTGTTCAGACCTAAAGGGGTTGACAGAAATGGCTCATGAAGCTGGCATGCTTGTTTTAGTGGACGAAGCCCATGGGGCTCATCTGCATTTTACTGATAAACTCCCAATTTCTGCTATGGATGCTGGCGCTGATATGGCAGCGGTCTCTATGCATAAGTCTGGTGGGAGTTTGACTCAGAGCTCCATTTTACTTATCGGGGAGCAGATGAATCCTGAGTACGTTCGTCAGATTATAAACCTAACCCAGTCAACATCCGCCTCTTACTTGTTGATGGCTAGTTTGGATATTTCACGACGCAACCTTACCCTTCGTGGTAAAGAGTCATTTGAGAAGGTCATTGAGCTATCTGAGTATGCTCGTCGTGAAATCAATGCTATCGGTGGTTACTATGCCTACTCAAAAGAGTTAATAGACGGTGTGTCGGTCTGTGATTTTGACGTGACCAAGCTGTCAGTCTACACTCAGGGTATTGGCTTAACCGGTATTGAGGTTTATGACCTCTTGCGAGACGAATACGATATTCAGATCGAGTTTGGGGATATTGGCAATATATTGGCCTATATTTCAATCGGTGACCGCATCCAAGACATTGAGCGTCTGGTTGGTGCTTTGGCGGATATCAAGAGACTCTACTCGAGAGATGGGAAGGACTTGATTGCTGGTGAATATATCCAGCCCGAGTTAGTCCTGTCTCCTCAGGAAGCCTTTTATTCAGAAAGAAAAAGTTTAAGCTTAGACGAATCTGTTGGACAAGTCTGTGGGGAATTTGTCATGTGCTATCCTCCAGGGATTCCTATCTTGGCTCCTGGTGAACGCATTACACGAGAAATTGTAAACTATATCCAATTTGCCAAGGAACGTGGTTGCTCCCTTCAAGGGACGGAAGATCCAGAGGTCAATCACATCAACGTCATTAAGAGAAAGGAGAACTAGATGGATTTATGGTTTTCTGAAGTTCATACTCCAGATGTGAAATTATCCCTGAGAACAGCCAAGCAACTCTACGCTGGTAAAAGTGAATGGCAGGATATCGAAGTCTTGGATACGCCAGCTTTTGGGAAAATACTGATTTTAAATGGGCATGTATTGTTTTCAGACGCAGACGATTTCGTCTACAACGAAATGACCGTACACGTTCCCATGGCTGTGCATCCCAATCCAAAGAAAGTCTTGGTTATCGGGGGTGGTGACGGCGGTGTTGCCCAAGTATTAACCCTCTATCCAGAACTGGAGCAAATCGATATCGTGGAACCGGATGAGATGCTGGTTGAGGTTTGTCGAGAATACTTCCCAGACTTTGCTGCAGGGCTAGATGATCCTCGTGTTACCATTTACTACCAAAATGGGCTACGCTTTTTGCGAAACTGCGAAGATGACTACGATATTATCATCAATGATGCAACAGATCCATTTGGACATACGGAAGGGCTCTTTACCAAGGAATTTTACGGAAACAGTTACAGAGCCTTGAAAGAAGACGGCATCATGATTTATCAGCATGGGAGTCCCTTCTTTGACGAGGATGAGTCAGCTTGCCGAAGCATGCACCGCAAGGTCAATCAAGCATTTCCAATCAGCCGGGTCTATCAGGCACATATTCCGACCAGTCCTGCTGGTTATTGGTTGTTTGGATTTGCATCGAAAAAATACCACCCTATCAAAGATTTTGATAAGGAAGGTTGGAAAAAACGCCAGCTTTTCACAGAATACTACACTGCAAACTTACATGTGGGAGCCTTTATGTTGCCTAAGTATGTAGAAGACATTTTAGAAGAAGAGGAAGGGAAAAAATGAGTTGTCTATTAGTTATCGGATGTGGAGGCGTTGCCCAAGTTGCTATTTCAAAGATTTGTCAAGATAGCGAAACCTTTACAGAGATTATGATTGCTAGTCGTACCAAGTCAAAATGTGATGACTTGAAGGCTAAACTGGAAGGCAAAACAAGTACAAAGATTGAAACAGCTGCTCTTGATGCTGACAAGGTCGAAGAAGTGATTGCCTTGATTGAAAGCTACAAGCCAGAAGCCGTTTTGAACGTAGCTCTGCCATACCAAGACTTGACCATTATGGATGCTTGTTTAGCGACTGGAGTTCACTATATCGACACAGCTAACTACGAGGCAGAGGATACAGAAGACCCTGAATGGCGTGCCATTTATGAAAAACGTTGCAAGGAACTAGGTTTTACAGCTTACTTTGACTACTCATGGCAGTGGGCTTATCAGGAGAAATTCAAAGAAGCAGGCTTGACAGCTCTTCTCGGTTCTGGTTTTGACCCAGGTGTGACTAGTGTCTTTTCAGCATACGCCCTCAAACATTACTTTGATGAAATCCACTATATCGACATTTTAGACTGTAATGGTGGAGATCACGGTTATCCATTTGCGACAAACTTTAACCCAGAAATCAATCTCCGCGAGGTTTCTGCGCCAGGTTCTTACTGGGAAGATGGGAAATGGGTCGAAGTCGAAGCCATGTCAATCAAGCGTGAGTATGATTTCCCTCAGGTTGGACAAAAAGACATGTATCTCCTTCACCACGAAGAAATTGAATCATTGGCCAAAAACATTCCTGGAGTCAAACGGATTCGTTTCTTTATGACTTTTGGTCAATCCTATCTAACGCACATGAAATGCTTGGAAAATGTCGGACTCCTTCGTACGGATGCTATTAACTTTAATGGACAAGACATCGTGCCGATTCAATTCTTAAAAGCCTTGCTTCCTGATCCTGCCAGCCTTGGCCCACGTACAGTTGGAAAAACCAATATCGGCTGTATCTTTACAGGTGTCAAAGACGGTGTTGAAAAGACCATCTATATCTACAATGTTTGCGATCATCAGGAATGTTACGCAGAAGTTGGTTCACAAGCAATTTCATACACAACAGGCGTTCCAGCTATGATTGGGACAAAATTAGTTATGAACGGTACTTGGAAACAACCTGGAGTTTACAACCTTGAAGAATTGGATCCAGATCCATTCATGGAAGCTTTGAATGAGTATGGTTTGCCTTGGGTTGTGGTTGAAAATCCACAAATGGTGGACTAATGAAGCTAGAACAAGTACCCACACCAGCTTACGTCATTGACTTGGCAAAGTTAGAAGCCAACTGCCGCATTTTGCAATATGTACAAGAAGAAGCCGGTTGTAAGGTTTTGTTAGCTCAAAAGGCTTATTCTCTCTATAAAACCTATCCCCTAATTAGCCAGTATCTATCAGGTACGACAGCTAGTGGACTCTATGAAGCGAAGTTAGCTAGAGAAGATTTTCCGGGGGAAGTCCATGTCTTTGCGCCAGCTTTCAAGGATACGGACTTGGAGGAATTGCTGGAGATAACAGACCATATCGTCTTTAACTCGGAAAGACAGTTGCGTAAACACGGTTCACGTTGCCGAGAGGCTGGCATTAGTGTCGGTTTGCGTCTCAACCCACAGTGTTCAACTCAGGGTGACCACGCGCTCTATGACCCTTGTGCACCTGGCTCCCGTTTTGGAGTGACTTCAGACAAGATACCAAGTGATTTGCTGGATTTGGTGGATGGCCTTCATTTTCATACTCTTTGTGAGCAAGGGGCAGATGATTTAGAGACAACCTTGAAAGCAATAGAAGAGCAGTTTGGTTCTTACTTACATCAAGTTAAATGGCTCAATATGGGTGGCGGACATCATATCACAAGAGATGACTACGATGTGGATTTGCTGATTTCTGAAATCAAGCGCATCCGAGAAACTTACAATCTTGACGTCTATATCGAGCCGGGTGAAGCCATTGCGCTCAATGCGGGTTATCTAGCAACTGAAGTATTGGATATTGTGGAAAATGGTATGGAGATCTTAGTTTTAGATGCCTCTGCAACCTGCCATATGCCTGATGTACTTGAGATGCCCTATCGACCACCTTTGAGAAATGGATTTGAACCGCAGAAAAAAGCCCATACCTATAGACTTTCTTCCAATACCTGTCTAACGGGTGATGTGATTGGCGACTATAGCTTTGAAAATCCAATCCAAATCGGTGATAGACTTTATTTTGAAGACATGGCAATCTACTCCTTTGTTAAAAATAATACCTTTAACGGTATTGGCTTGCCAAGTCTCTATCTCATGGACGAGCAGGGAGACTGCAGCTTAGTCAAAGCCTTCGGCTACCAAGACTTTAAAGGGAGATTATCATGATAGACAGTCCAAAGAAATTAGGCTACCGTATGCCAGCAGAGTATGAAGCTCATCATGGTACTTTGATGATATGGCCGACTCGACCAGGTTCATGGCCCTTTCAAGGAAAAGCTGCCAAAAGAGCATTTAGCCAAATTATAAAGACCATAGCAGAAGGGGAAACTGTTTATCTTTTGGTTGAGGAGGACTATCTATCTGAAGCCAAATCCTATCTTGGAGACAAGGTTGTTTATCTAGATATTCCTACTAATGATGCCTGGGCGCGTGATACTGGTCCGACGATTCTCGTCAATGATAAAAGAGAAAAGTTGGCAGTTGATTGGTCTTTCAATGCCTGGGGTGGTGCTGTCGATGGTCTTTATCAAGATTATGAAGATGATGACCAAGTAGCCAGTCGGTTTGCTGAGACCTTGGAAATGCCTGTTTACGATGCTAAACCTTTTGTACTGGAAGGAGGCGCGATACACAGCGATGGTCAAGGGACCATTCTTGTGACTGAAAGTTGCCTACTAAGCTCTGGTCGCAATCCTCATCTCAGTAAAGAGGAAATCGAAAACACCTTATTAGAGAGCCTTGGAGCTGAAAAAGTTATTTGGCTTCCTTATGGTATTTATCAGGACGAAACCAATGAACACGTTGACAATGTTGCAGCCTTCATCGGTCCTGCAGAGCTTGTTTTAGCTTGGACAGACGACAAAAGCGATCCTCAGTATGCCATGTCTGCAGCTGATCTTGAGCTTTTAGAAAAGGAAACGGATGCAAAAGGTCGCACTTTCACTATTCATAAGTTTCCTATCCCAGCTATTCGTCAGGTTGTCACTAAGGAGGATTTACCAGGTTATACCTATGAAGATGGTGAAGAGGAGCGTTATGAGGGGGAGCGTCTTGCAGCTTCCTATGTCAATTTTTATATTGCCAACAAGGCTGTCTTAGTGCCACAATTTCAGGATGTAAACGACCAAGTGGCACTAGATATTCTCAGCAAGTGTTTCCCAGACCGTAAAGTTGTCGGAATACCAGCCAGAGATATTCTCTTAGGTGGTGGCAATATCCACTGTATCACCCAACAAATCCCAGAATAGGAGAAAAAGATGAGAAATGTAAGAGTTGCAGCGATTCAGATGCAATGTGCCAAGGATGTGGCAACAAATATTCAAACAGCTGAACGTCTTGTTCGCCAAGCTGCAGAGAAAGGCGCACAAATCATTCTCTTACCAGAGTTATTTGAACGTCCCTATTTCTGTCAGGAACGCCAGTATGACTACTACCAGTATGCCCAGTCGGTGACAGAAAATACAGCTCTTCAACATTTTAAATCGATTGCTAAGGAACTACAAGTTGTTCTACCGATCAGTTTCTATGAAAAAGATGGCAATGTCTTGTATAACTCTATCGCTGTCATTGACGCAGATGGGGAAGTGTTAGGAGTTTATCGGAAGACCCACATACCAGATGATCATTACTATCAAGAAAAGTTTTATTTCACGCCTGGTAACACTGGTTTCAAAGTCTGGGATACGCGCTACGCTAAGATTGGCATCGGCATCTGTTGGGATCAATGGTTTCCTGAAACAGCGCGCTGTCTTGCATTGAATGGTGCTGAATTGCTCTTTTATCCAACAGCTATCGGTTCAGAGCCAATTTTGGATACAGATAGTTGTGGTCACTGGCAACGTACTATGCAAGGTCATGCAGCAGCAAATATTGTTCCAGTCATTGCAGCCAATCGTTATGGATTAGAGGAAGTCACTCCTAGTGAGGAAAATGGTGGACAGAGTTCTAGTCTTGACTTCTACGGTTACTCATTTATGACGGATGAAACGGGAGCTATTCTAGAGCAAGCCGAAAGACAAGGAGAAGCTGTTCTGTTAGCAAGTTATGACCTTGATAAGGGAGCAAGCGAGCGTCTAAACTGGGGCTTGTTTCGAGATAGAAGACCAGAAATGTACCAGCGAATTACGGACTAGAAGATAAATTTTATAATCATTTTTTGATATTCACGCCTGTCTTACAAAAATGTAAGATAGGCTTTTTAAATGTAAGATAGGTGTACGATTATGCGTGGAAATGTATGCTATACTCTATGTAGATCAAAAAGAAAGAGGTTTATTATGAAAAAATGGAATGCGACGCAGTTGAAGTACCTGATGGCGGCAGTAATGATTCTAGACCATATCCCTCATATCACAGGAATCGTTTCTCCTATGTGGGAAGGTATTTTTCACGCTATGACTCGTTGTGTGGGAGTTTGGTTTGCCTATATGGCTATGGAAGGCTTCATTCATACTCGAAATCTGAAAAGCTATCTTATCCGTCTCTGGAGTTGGGCTCTTATCATGTTCGCGGGAAATAGCCTACTCAATGCCCTGTTTGCATCTAAAGGAGTAATGATCAATAATAACATTTTCCTGACTTTGGCTATCGGTGTCACCATGCTTTGGATTGCTTTTCCCAGAAAAGAGTTGGATCAAAAAGAGAGGTTATGGCGTCGGATTGGGACTGCTGGACTATTGATCTTCGGTTGTCTTTTTACTGAGGGTGGCATCACTATACTACCATTTCTCTTGATTAGTTACTCTTGTCGGAATCGTAAGGGATTGCGAAATCTCCTCTATACTCTCCTTTGGGCCTTCCTATTAGTGACTTCTATCCAAATCTATGACACATGGTATCAAACACTGGAAATGATGCTTTACAACTCTGACTGGCTCTTTATCACTGTTTTTCCTTTTATGGCCTTGTATAATGGGGAGCGTGGTGAACAAACTATATGGAATAAATATTTCTTTTATATCTTTTACCCAGCTCATTTATGGATCATAACCTTGATTGCTTATTTAGTTAAGTAGATTCAATTTCCATTAGCTCCTTCTTACTTATAATGTGAGAGGAGTTTTTCTGTGTCTGGAAATCCTAACAAAACATGTTATAATAGTTTTAGAAAGGACGATGTTTATGGCGAGCATACTTGTAATTGAAGATAATAATGAAATTCAGGAAATTTTAAAAACCCTTCTTATTGAGGAACACGAGGTGATCCAAGCCTTTTCTGGTACGGAAGGTATCATGCAATTTGATAAAGGTGGCATTGATCTCGTTTTGCTAGATATCATGCTTCCAGGAAAAAATGGCGACCAAGTCTTGCAAGCCATTCGACAAACTAGTCAGACTCCAGTTATCATGCTCACTGCTTTGAGTGATAAAAAGCTTATCAGCCAATATCTATTAGACGGTGCCAATGATTACATAGTAAAACCTTTTGATTTGAACGAAGTCTTTGCCAGAGTCACTGTACAGTTACGCCAAAGTGCAGAAAAACAGCCTATGGAAATAGAAAAAAACGAAAATCTGACACAAAACTTAAAAAATATCCAGTTTGATGCAGATAGTTTTGAAATAAGTAGCGTAACTGAAACTATTCGCCTTGCAAAGAAAGAATGTCAAATTCTCCAAATCCTGCTCCAACATCCTAAAAAGATCTTCACCAAGGAAGAACTCTATGAATTAATTTGGGAAGAAAGTTACCTGCCTGGAGATAATACGCTCAACACTCATCTAAGCAATCTCCGTAAAAAACTGCATCAACTGGATCCAAATCACGAATACATCGAAACCATTTGGGGAGTTGGTGTACGATTAAAAGGAGACAAGCAATGATTTATATTTTGCTATCTCTGTTGCTCCTTATCAACATCATTTTATTAGTGTCTTTGATTCGCTATCATCTAGCAGTTAGAGATTTAAGCAGACAAATCGAAGAAAAGATTCGCTCGGGTAGCATGAAAAGAATCGGAGTAAATTTCTTTTCAAAGACCATTTTGCGTCTACATAACCAAATTGAGAATCTATTTCAAGAAGTGGAACAGAATCAGCTCATCATGAAGCATGAAAAACGCACCCTAGATATGGCAATCAGTAACATCGCTCATGATATTCGGACACCTTTGACAATCGCTTCAGGATATACTCAGCAACTAATAAAAAATCCTGAACCTAATCCAGAAACTTTAAACAAAATAGCCCATCACCTTTATTTGGTTTCCAAACGCTTGGAGGCTCTCCTTGAATATCGTCATTTGATGGAAGGAGCAGTCAAACCGAAACTGGAAGAACTTGATTTATCAACTTTTATAACGAAGAAGACTTTAGCCTATTATGACGTTTTTCAATCTTCACAGATTGTTCTTGATTTTAACGTTGAACCAGGATTGAAAACGACGACTGATGAAGACTTGCTTGATAGAATTTTACAAAACCTCCTTGGAAATGTTCTTAAGCACGGCAAGGAACAAGCTCGACTTTCTTTGAAAAAGGGAGAAAAAGGGCTTGTTTTGGAAATCTATAATCTTGTTAAAAAACCTATCAAGAATATAGACAATCTCAGCAATCGTTTTTATTCTGAAAATCTATCAGACACAGAAGAATCCTCTGGTTTAGGTCTCTATATTACCGAGGAATTAGTTCATCTTCTTGGAGCAGAGATGAAACTAAGCACAGATGGACAGTGGTTGTCAGTTTTCATTTATTTTTAACGAAAAGAAACCTCCTCTGTAGGCTAGAGGAGGTCATTTTTTTATAGACTTTTCTTTTTGAAAACGGTAAGGCTGCTAAGAGAGAAGAAAAGTATAACAGAAACGCAAACCATGATGGTATAGAGAATAGATTGACTATTACTAGTCATAGCATAGGCAAAATCTAGGATTAAATATCGTAGAATTTCAATGTCTGGGAAAAGAAGCATTGGCATGGAAAGTAAGATAGAGCTGACCAAATAACCAATAAATACCGCAAGATAAGAATGACTAACATAGAGAATGAAGGAAACAATGGAAATCCAAGCGAGGAGGCAAAGAAATTGCAGGGAAATGGTTATCAATAGATCGCCAATAAATCCATCAGGCATCGTACCAAGTCCGTTTAGTAGAGTTGAGGGAACAAAAGCGATCACAAGGCTAGCGATGAGTTGCAAGAGAGCGATACTTGCTAGTACAAAGGATTTAGCGAAGAAAAACTCTGTACGAGAAACGCCAACAGTCAAACTATTTTTATAGAGCTTGCCGATTAGATCAACTCCGAGAACGAGACATGCTAGAACAATGCAGAGAAAAACGAGGTTTGAACCATTGCTAGACGTGTTGATAAGAGCTTGAACGCCGTCCCAACCATGGGTTGGAGTCTCTGGTGGTGCTGTCTGAACTGACATTAGATGTCCTGTAGCGCCAATAGTAGCACCCAGTAACATAAGTACAAAGAGAATGAATTCGGTAATCCAGAATCCTTTGGAGCGGAAAAGACGGTAAAAATCTGCTTGAATGGTATGTATCATGATTTTTCTCCTATTCTACCAATTGTGTGAAGTATTCTTCTAGGTTTTGACGGGCAAAGTATATCTCATCAATAGCAACATCGGCCAAAGTTAGTTGCTTGAGAATCTGTTTGACATCTTGTTCATTACCAAAGATATGGATTTCATTTTCAGGATTGACAACCTTAAACTGGAGCTGGATTTGTTCTTTCAATACCTGACAAGCTCTTTCTTTATCGCTTGTTTTAAGTACAATATAATCCTCACTCAGTGTTTCAAACTCAGCTTTACTGATTTCACGGATAATCTTACCTTGGTCCAAAATTCCAAAGCGATTAGCTAGGAGATAGAGTTCTGATAATATATGACTAGAGATGAGAATGGTTATTCCTTTCTCCTGATTGAGTCGCTGGATCATGAGGCGAAATTCTTTGATTCCAATTGGGTCGAGGCCATTAATGGGTTCATCAAGAATCAGGAAATCAGGTTTGGATAGGAGGGCAATGGCGATGCCAAGTCGTTGTTTCATTCCTAGTGAGAAATCACGAAAGACTTTTTTTCCTGTATCTGATAACCCAACATAGTCCAAGGTCTCATGAATTACCTTATCAGCATTTGGAATATGACGTATCATACAATAATATTTCAGATTTTGATAAGCCGTTAAGTGATTATGAGCTACAGGTGATTCAATAACAGAACCCACTCGAGATAATGCCTTTGTCCACTCATTTTCTTCTTGGCTAGAAAAGAGGGAAACTGTACCTTTGTCCGCAAACAATAATTGCGTAATGATTTTAATAAGAGTAGTTTTACCTGCTCCATTTTTTCCAATTAGACCATAAATATCTCCCTCTTTTATGGTTAGACTAAGATCTTGAAGAATAGCTTGTTGTCCGAATTGTTTGGTCAGTCCATGAATTTCGAGTACTGTTTTCATGATTTTCTCCTTTTGATTTGTTTTACTAACTTTAGTATAAGGTATAGAAATCAAAGAAACATCAAGTAATTCTAAAGAGTTTCTAAAGTTTTGTAATTCTTAAAAGAAACAAAACCCAGTTGACATGACTGGGCTTTTTTACTATAAAATATACTTCTCAATCGCACGCGCAACGCCTTCTTCTTCATTGCTGGCTGTGACGTCATTAGCAAGGGATTTGACATGGTCGCTGGCATTTCCCATAGCAATGCCAAGTCCTGCAAACTGAAGCATTTCGATATCGTTATTGGCATCGCCCATGGCCATAATCTCTGAGGGCTCAATCTTCAAAATCGCAGCTAGTCGAGAAAGAGCAGTAGCCTTAGTAGTCCCAAGAGGCATGGCTTCATAAATGACAGGCTGCGAACGAACTCCACTGAATCGTTGGCAGAGTTCCTCAGCGAACCGTTGTTCAAAATCGTCTGTTTGCTCTTTGGTGCCTAAAAACATACCCTGAAACATACGGTACTTACCACTGGTGGCTTCCTCAAGGGAGATTTCAGTCAGGTCTGAAAAGACTAGCTTGGCATCATTTTGAACAATTTCATTTGGCTTGCCACCGAGGACAAAATAATGTTTCTCATCAAAAAGAGTTAACTGGACGTCGCTTTTTTCTGCTAAGTCATAGAGGTATTCAATGTCAGCTGGACTGAGTTCTTGCCAGTCAACTAGACCCCAGTTACTGGTCTGGTGGGTTGAACAACCATTATTGACAATGACGTACTCATTCTGGAGGTCCAGTCCTAGTTTTTTATAGTAGGGAAGGACACCGAAAAGCGGGCGACCTGTACAGAGAACCAGTTTGACACCTTTTTCAATAGCTTGATGAATAGCAGTGATGTGGGTTTGTGGGATTTCCTTGGCTTCGTTAAGGAGAGTTCCGTCCATATCCAAGGCTAGTAGTTTAATCATAAGACTTCCTTTTCTAGGTGTTTTGCTTTTATTATAGCATATAGACTATGAAATGTCTGATAGAATTGTAACATTCGACTTTCCTTTTCTTGAAAAACAAAATAAATTCTTATATAATATGTATACTTAATATTTAAGGAGAAAAAATGTCAAAGTATCACTTTAATTCAATTTACAAAAATGATGAAACAGAGTCTACAGGTCTTCTGTTCATCAAAGTCTACAACAAGTGGGAAAGCAATTTAAAAAGAGTCTTGAAATCGGTTGGCCTCACTTTGCCCCAATTTATCGTTTTAACCTCGCTCTTGTTTCTGAGCAATAGAGAGGAATATGTAACGCAAGTTGATATTGCTCGGTTCACCGGTATGGATGTCATGACGCTTTCCCAGATTGTTAGGCTACTGGAAAATAAGGACTACATTAAACGTGATCAACATCCAAAGGATAGTCGGGCAAAACTGGTCTCAGTGACGAATTCTGGCGCGGAGAAGGTCAATCAAGCTTTACCCTTAGTAGAAGGGGTTGATGAGGAATTTTTTGAAAAACTTTCTAACGATAGAGAAAGTTTTAATCGCATGTTAGCAGAGTTGGAGGATAAAAATGCCTAGATATTGGGTCGGAGTTGTTTCAAAGAATCATGTTTTGAGAGGAGTTGAAGGGAATTTTTGTCAGGTCTGTCATGGAAAGGGCGGTCCCTTAAATCGTATGAAAAAAGGTGACTACCTTTTATACTATAGCCCAAAATACGATATGAACGGTCAAGACAAGTTACAGGCTTTTGTGGCCGTAGGTAAAATTATAGATGACAAGGCCTATCAAGTAGAGCAGTTTGAAGGATTCTTTCCCTTTAGACGAAATGTCGAGTATTATCAACCAGTCAAAGATTGCTCCATAGAAATAGCCAGACAACATCCTGAATGGAAAGATTATACTTCTCGACTCCGTTATGGGCATTTTGAAGTTTCCAAAGACTTTTTCCTATATATCTTTCAGCATATGAAAGTGGATGATGAGGTATGATTGATTTGCTAATTAAATGATTGTCAACTAGAATTTTGGATTTGGACTGTGAAGCGAACTTTGCTATAATAGAGTAAGAAACTTTGATAAACCAAACGAGGCAGAGATGAAATTACTGTATACTGATATTCGGACTTCTTTGACTGAAATTTTAACGAGAGAGGCAGAAGAGCTGGTTGCTGCTGGCAAGCGGGTTTTCTACATCGCCCCCAACTCTCTTTCATTTGAAAAAGAACGCGCCGTGCTGGAATGCTTGTCCCAGCAGGCTTCTTTTGCGATTACCGTCACGCGTTTCGCTCAAATGGCTCGTTACCTGATCTTGAATGATTTGCCTACAAAGACCAGTCTGGATGACATCGGTCTTGGGATGGCTTTTTATAAATGTCTTGCTGAACTAGATCCCAAGGACTTGCGAGTTTATGGTGCGATTAAGCAGGATCCTCAATTTATCCAGCAATTGATTGAACTTTATCATGAGATGACGACTGCTCAGATGAGCTTTTTGGACTTGGAAAGTTTAACAGATGAGGATAAGCGAGCAGACTTACTCTTGATTTTTGAGAAAGTGACTGCTTATCTCAATCAAAGCCAGTTGGCTCAAGGAAGTCAGTTGTCTCATTTGATTGAGTCTATTGAGAATGACAAAGTTAGTAGTAATTTTAGCCAGATTGCCTTGGTTATTGATGGCTTTACCCGTTTTTCTGCCGAAGAAGAGCATGTAGTGGATCTACTCCATCGCAAAGGAGCCGAGATTGTTATTGGGGCTTATGCAAGCAAGAAAGCCTATACCAGTCCGTTCACTGAAGGCAATCTCTATCAAGCCAGTGTGGAATTTCTTCATCATTTGGGGGCAAAATACCAAACACCTGCTCAGGATTTTTCTCACACACATGAGATAATAGATAGTTTTGATAAGGCTTCTCATTTGCTGGAGTCTTCTTATGACTTTTCAGAACTCGCTTTAGATATCGATGAGAAAGACCGTGAAAATCTGCAAATCTGGTCTTGCTTGACGCAAAAAGAGGAGTTGGAGTTAGTAGCACGTAGCATTCGTCAGAAATTACATGACAATCCAGATCTGAGTTACAAGCATTTTCGAATTTTGCTTGGAGATGTGGCTTCTTACCAGCTATCACTGAAAACTATTTTTGACCAGTACCAAATTCCTTTCTATCTTGGTAGAAGTGAATCCATGGCTCACCACCCTTTGACTCAGTATGTCGAATCTATTTTACGTTTGAAACGCTACCGTTTTCGTCAGGAGGATTTGATTAATCTCCTCAGAACTGGCCTGTATACTGACCTTAGCCAAGCGGATATTGATGCTTTTGAACAATATCTTCGCTATCTTGGCATCAATGGCTTGCCAGCTTTTCAGCAGGCCTTCACCAAATCCCACCATGGAAAATTTGATTTGAAACGCTTGAATGCTATTCGTCTGCGCGTTTTGGCGCCACTTGAAACCTTATTTGCTAGTCGGAAGCAAAAGACTGAAAATCTCTTGCAAAAGTGGAATAGCTTTCTAAAAGAAGGATCGGTGACCAAGCAACTGCAAGAGTTGACAGCTACTATGGAAGCTCTTGAACAGGAAAGACAAGCCGAAGTTTGGAAAACCTTCTGCCATGTTTTAGAACAATTTGCGACGGTTTTTGCTGGTTCACAAGTTAGTCTAGAGGATTTCCTATCCTTGCTCCATTCTGGAATGAGTTTGTCCCAGTATCGCACCATTCCAGCGACAGTGAACACCGTTCTGGTGCAGAGTTACGATCTAATTTCACCTCTGACAGCTGACTTTGTCTACGCCATCGGGCTGACTCAGGATCATTTACCAAAAATCGCGCAAAACACCAGTCTTTTGACAGACGAAGAAAGACAAAGTTTAAACCAAGCAACTGAGGAGGGAGCGCAATTACTGATTGCAAGTAGTGAAAACCTCAAGAAAAATCGCTATACCATGCTTTCCTTGGTCAATGCTGCTCGTAAGCAGTTGGTGTTATCCGCTCCAAGTCTCCTCAATGAAAATGAGAGCAAGGAATCAGCTTATCTTCAGGAACTGGTGAGTTTTGGCTTTAATCGGACAGAGAAGAAGATTCATCACAAAGGTATGTCTAAGGAAGATATGGGATCATATCATAGTCTCTTGTCTAGCCTTGTTGCCTATCATCAGCAAGCTGCTTCTAGTGAAAATGAACAAGATGTGACCTTTGTCAAGGTTCTAGCGCGTGTCATGGGGAAAAAACTTGATCAGAAAGGTCTTACAAATCCTGCACTCCCAACTAGCCCAAGCAGCAAGCCATTAGAAAAAGAGACCTTGCAGGCTCTCTATCCCGCTGACAAGGAGTTTTACCTGTCTACGTCTGGTTTGACGGAGTTTTACCGCAATGAATACAGTTATTTCCTCCGTTATGTCTTAGGTTTGCAGGAAGAATTGCGCCTGCGTCCAGATGCTCGTAGTCATGGGAATTTCTTGCATCGTATTTTTGAACGTGCCTTGAAACTCCCTGCTGAAAATCCATTTGACCAGCGTTTGGAACAAGCCATTAAGGAAACCAGCCAAGAACGCGAATTTGAAGCTATTTATCAAGAAAGTTTGGAAGCCCAATTTACCAAGGAAGTTTTACTTGATGTGGCTCGGACTACTGGCCACATCCTTCGTCATAATCCAGCCATTGAAACCATTCAAGAGGAAGCAACATTTGGCGGCAAAGATCAGGCCTTTATTCAATTGGATAATGGTCGGAGTGTCCATGTGCGAGGCAAGGTTGACCGTATTGACCGCCTGAAAGCTGATGGAGCGATAGGAGTGGTAGACTACAAGTCTAGTCTGACCCAGTTCCAGTTTCCTCATTTCTTCAATGGACTTAATTCCCAGTTGCCTACCTATCTTGCTGCCCTTAAAAAGGAAGGGGAACAGAACTTTTTCGGCGCTATGTACCTAGAAATGGCAGAGCCTGTCCAATCTCTGTTGACCGTTAAGAGTTTGGCTGGAGCAGTAGCAGAAGCCAGCAAGTCAATGAAATACCAGGGGCTCTTTTTAGAAAAAGAAAGTAGTCATTTGGGAGAATTTTACAACAAAAACAAGGCCAATCAGCTGACAGATGAGGAGTTCCAGCTCTTACTAGACTATAATTCCCATCTTTACAAGAAAGCAGCTGAGAAGATTTTACAAGGCCAGTTCGCTATCAATCCCTACACAGAGAACGGCAGAAGTATTGCCCCATACGTCCAGCAACACCAAGCCATCACTGGATTTGAAGCCAATTATCACTTGGGACAAGCCCGTTTCCTTGAGAAGTTAGAACAGGCTGATGGCAAGCGTCTGGTCGGAGAAAAGCTCAAGCAAGCTTGGTTTGAAAAAATGAGAGAGGAGTTGAATCGATGATGCCCATTTCCTTTTTAACTGAGGAAGAGATTCAAAAATTGAAAGAAGCAGAAGCAAATTCGAGCAAGGAACAGAAGAAAACAGCCGAGCAAATCCAAGCGATTTATACTGCTGGGCAGAATATCCTAGTCTCAGCATCGGCTGGTTCTGGAAAGACCTTTGTTATGGCAGAGCGTATTCTGGACAAATTAGCACGTGGTGTAGAAATCAGTCAACTCTTTATCTCAACCTTTACTGTCAAGGCTGCTACCGAACTCAAGGAACGCTTGGAGAAAAAAATCAGCCAGCAAATCCAAGAAACCGATGATGTTGATCTCAAACAACACTTGGGACGACAGTTGGCTGATCTACCAAACGCGGCCATCGGAACTATGGACTCCTTCACACAAAAATTCCTCGGTAAACATGGCTATCTGATTGATATTGCGCCAAATTTCCGTATTTTACAGAATGAAAGTGAGCAGTTAATCCTCAAAAATGAAGTTTTTCATCAGGCTTTTGTAGACCATTACCAAGGTGAAAATAAAGAGAAATTTAGTCGTTTGGTCAAGAACTTTGCTGGGCGTGGCAAGGATGAACGAGGTTTGCGCCAGCAAGTCTACAAAATTTATGACTTCCTCCAATCCACCAGTAATCCGCAAAAATGGCTGAGTCAATCTTTTCTCAAGGGATTTGAAGAAGCTGATTTTGCTAGTGAAAAAGAAAAACTAACTGAGCAAATCAAGCAGGCGCTTTGGGATTTGGAAAGCTTTTTCCGTTATCATCTGGATAATAATACCAAGGAGTTTCCAAAAGCTGCCTATTTAGAAGCTGTGCAACAGGTTCTGGATGAAATTGGCTCCTTAAATCAAGAGTCCGATAGCCAAGCTTATCAAGCAGTGCTTGCGCGTGTTGTCGCCATCTCTAAGGAGAAAAATGGTCGTGCTCTAGCCAATTCCAGTCGTAAGGCTGAATTGAAGCCACTGGCTGATGCCTATAACGATGAGAGAAAGGCTCAGTTTGCTAAACTAGGACAACTGGCGGACCAGATAACGATTCTCGACTACCAAGAGCGTTATCATGAAGACACCTGGGAGCTAGCTAAAACTTTCCAAACCTTCATGAGTGATTTTGTGGAGGCTTATCGTGAACGTAAACGCCAGGAAAATGCTTTTGAATTCGCTGATATCAGTCATTACACCATTGAGATTTTAGAGAATTTCCCACAAGTCCGCGAGGCTTATCAGGAACGATTCCACGAAGTCATGGTCGATGAGTATCAGGATACCAACCACATTCAAGAACGAATGCTGGAATTGTTGTCGAATGGTCACAATCGCTTTATGGTGGGGGATATCAAGCAGTCCATCTACCGTTTCCGTCAGGCAGATCCACAGATTTTCAATGAGAAATTCCAACGCTATACGAAAAATCCTCAAGAAGGCAAGTTGATTCTTCTTAAAGAAAATTTCCGTAGTAGTTCAGAAGTGCTGTCAGCAACCAACCATGTATTTGAACGTCTCATGGACCAAGAGGTCGGCGAAATCAACTATGACAGCATGCACCAGCTTGTTTTTGCTAATACTAAACTGACTCCTAATCCAGACGACAAGGCAGAATTTCTCCTCTACGATAAGGACGATAGTGGGCAAGAGGAGGAAGAGAGCCAAACAGAAACGAAACTCACTGGGGAAATGCGTCTAGTCATCAAGGAAATCCTGAAGCTCCATCAAGAAAAAGGTGTAGCCTTCAAAGAAATTGCCCTTTTGACTTCCAGTCGTAGTCGCAATGACCAGATCCTCCTCGCTCTGTCAGAGTACGGGATTCCTGTTAAAACCGACGGCGAGCAAAACAATTATCTCCAATCCCTAGAAGTACAAGTCATGCTAGACACCCTTCGTGTCATTCACAATCCCTTGCAAGACTATGCCTTGGTTGCCCTTATGAAGTCTCCTATGTTTAGCTTTGATGAGGACGAGTTGGCACGCTTGTCCCTTCAGAAAGCAGCTGATAAAGTCCAAGAGAATCTTTATGAGAAACTTGTTAATGCTCAAAAACAGGATACCGTCCAAAAAGACTTGATTCACACAGAACTAGCTGAAAAACTAGATCAATTCATAGATATTTTGTCTTCTTGGCGCCTGTATTCCAAAACCCACTCTCTCTATGACTTGGTTTGGAAGATTTATAATGACCGTTTTTACTATGACTATGTTGGAGCCTTGCCAAACGGTCCAGCCAGACAGGCCAATCTTTACGCCCTAGCTCTGCGAGCTGACCAGTTTGAAAAGAGTAATTTCAAGGGTTTGTCGCGTTTTATACGTATGATTGACCAAGTCCTAGAAGCCCAGCACGATCTCGCAAGCGTAGCCGTCGCACCGCCTAAAGATGCCGTGGAACTCATGACCATTCACAAGAGCAAAGGGCTGGAGTTCCCTTACGTCTTTATCCTCAACATGGATCAGGACTTCAACAAGCAAGATTCGATGTCAGACGTCATTCTCAGTCGTCAAAATGGGCTTGGTGTCAAATACATTGCCAAGGTAGAGACAGGAGCAGTGGAAGCACACTATCCTAAAACCATCAAACTCTCCATTCCCAGCCTAACTTATACGCAGAATGAAGAAGAATTGCAACTGGCTAGCTATTCAGAGCAGATGCGTCTGCTGTATGTTGCCATGACGAGAGCTGAGAAAAAGCTCTATCTTGTTGGCAAGGGTTCTCGTGAAAAGCTGGAAGCAAAGGAATACCCGGCAGCTGAGAGCGGAAAATTAGGTAGCAATACCAGATTGCAATCCAAGAATTTTCAAGATTGGATTTGGGCTATCATCAAAGTGTTTGCCAAGGACAATCTCAACTTTAGCTATCGCTTTGTTGGTGAAGATCAGCTTACCAGAGAAGCTATTGGTGAATTGGAAAACAAGAGTCCTCTCCAAGATAGCTCTCAAGCAGACAATCGCCAGTCAGAAACCATCAAAGAAGCTCTGGAAATGCTGAAAGAGGTGGAAGTTTATAATACTCTTCACCGCGCAGCCATTGAACTACCAAGTGTTCAAACCCCAAGTCAAATCAAGAAATTCTACGAACCTGTTATGGATATGGAAGGGGTAGAAATTACTAACCAAACTCAATCACCGGAAAAGCAAATCAGCTTTGCTTTACCTGATTTTTCAACTAAAGCAAAGGTAACAGGAGCTGAGATTGGTAGTGCAACCCACGAACTGATGCAAAGAATTGACCTTAGTCAGCAACCAACACTTGCTAGCCTGAAAGATACTCTTAAACAAGTTCAGACTAGTCCAGCTGTAAGAGACAAGATCAATCTTTCTAAAATTCTCGCATTCTTTGATACAGCACTTGGTCAGGAAATTCTCGCTAATACCGGCCATCTCTATCGCGAGCAACCTTTCTCCATGCTTAAACGAGACCAAAAGAGTCAGGAAGACTTCGTTGTCCGTGGGATCTTGGATGGCTATCTGCTTTATGAGGATCGCATCGTTCTTTTTGACTACAAGACTGACCGTTATGATCAACCAAGTCAACTCATAGACCGCTACCGTGGTCAGTTAGCCCTATACGGAGAGGCTTTATCTCGAGCCTATTTGATTGAAAATATTGAAAAATACCTAATTTTACTCGGTAAAGACGAGGTTCAAGTTGTAAAAGTATAATTTATACTCTTCGAAAATCTCTTCAAACCACGTCAGCTTCACCTTGCCGTATGTAAGGTTACTGACTTCGTCAGTTTCATCTACAACCTCAAAGCAGTGCTTTGACCAACCTGCAGCTAGCTTCCTAGTTTGCTCTTTGATTTTCATTGAGTATTAGAAAGGAGACCTCATGACACTTCCAGTTAGAAAATCTCTGCACGATGCGGTTTTACAGGCTTCAAAAGCCGATACTTGGGATCAAGCTACCAAGGAATGGAATGAAGTTTCCTTGATTTTTAATGGCATTGGGCGCAGTAATTGTATCTGCGGAAATGCCATTAAATACTCTTACGAACTCTTTAATACTGTCACAGGCCAACGCCTTTTTCCGATTGGCAGTGATTGTGTTCGTCATTTTCATCGACTGACTTTAGACCAGCAACTGGAAGAGGAGGAAAAACTGCTCAGAAAGGTTGAAAATCTGACTAGAAAAGTTAAAAAAAAGGGAAAAATCAAGGTAAATAAAAGCGATTTTGACGAACGACTTCTAAAATGGTTTTGGGGGAAAGGTGTTTTCAAAGCCAATCGCGGCAATCAATTCGCGCCTGAGAAAGATTATCAGCTCTTCCTAGAAGTCTTTCAAGGCGGAAGTTGGACCAAGGCAGAGCCAAAGAAAAAGGCTCGTATGGAAGAAGTGCTGGAAAAGTGTATCAAACCTTTTTTACTTGGTAAGACCGATGACCAACTCTACCTTGTCAAACTAGGCAAGGAGAAAATCGACTACGAGCAGCATTTACGGATTCAAGCAGAGAAAGAACGCAAGAAAAGAGATAAAATCGCTAAGCAATACGCAGACAATCTCATTCTTGCCATGGGTCCTGCAGAACGAGCCTATCAAGATTACTTTGGCTTTACAGAAACCCTAACCCAAGAAGAACGAAAGTGGGAAAAAATCCTCTTTGGTAAAAATAGAGAAGAACGGGCTATCAAGGCTAAACAAAACCAAAAGGAGCTGGAAAAGGATCAGCGAATTGCAAATCAAGATCCGATTGAACGAAAGCAGAAACAAACTTGGCTTCTTAATTCTTATTTCCGTGAGCTTCCTGAAGAAAAATCCCGATTTGCTCGGCTCTTATTAGAATATCGAAAAAGTGGTGAAGTTCCCTTTTCAGATGATTACTTATCTGAGCATCTCATCGACTTTTTCTACAAGATGAAAGCCTTTGAGTTTGAAATTGCACCAGAACAAGTCCGTGATTTTCTAAAAGAATGCCTTCAGCTAGAACATCTATCATCTGCACAAGAAAGCTGGATTAGAGGAATTCTCCTCAATTGCCTTCACCCATTTTTAGATAGGTTACTCATATAGAAAAAATCCTACCTTGTCTATGCATGGTAGGATTTATGTATCTTCAAAAATGTATTGGTAAAGTTGGACGACTTTCTGAAAACATTGTGTGTCCATTCTTGTTATTTTTTGAGCATTACGCATCCGAAAATCAAATGTATATAGTTGAAATGGATTGACAGCGCCATCTACCTTATCCGACGAGACAGGAACGAGCAAGCCTTTCTCTGCCAAACGTTGTTGGCCATGAGTGATGGGACAGACAGCCACAAAACCAGTTTGCAAGGCATATTCTCTCCTAGAAACTACCAAGGCAGGTCGCCGTTTCTGGATTTCTCGACCAACTGATGGATCAAAGTCAAGCCAAATGATATCTTGCTTCTCAGGAATATAGTCAGATTTCGCTATCAAGTGACCTTACCCCTTCAAAATCATTTGTCATTCTCAAATCAGTAATCCCATCAAAGGGATCTTTTAATTTTGGAGCTAAGACAATGACTCCGTCAATCCCTTTGTAGACAACCATTTCTTGACCTTCTGTCATACCTAAATTTTTAGGAATGGTCACAGTGAGAGAATTCCCCACCTTCCGAGTCTTTACTGTATTCATTGCTCTACCTCCACGAATTAGTATACACTAAGTATATACCTGTTAGCAAAAAAAGTCAAGCAAATGTTTAATTACATAAATTAAGTTATGTGCTATAGTGTGGTTTTATTTTAGTCAAAGCCTGTGCAAAAGCACCTAATTTATGATAGAATAGATGGTGAGAAAGAAAACGTTTTATTACGTTTTTTTAGTCGGAAGGAGAAAATATTATGGCTACTATTCAATGGTTTCCGGGCCACATGTCTAAGGCTCGGCGACAGGTTCAGGAGAATTTAAAATTTGTTGATTTTGTGACAATTTTGGTGGATGCTCGGCTACCCTTATCTAGTCAAAATCCTATGTTAACCAAAATTGTTGGTGATAAACCCAAACTTTTGATTTTGAACAAGGCAGATTTGGCTGATCCATCAATGACTAAAGAATGGCGTCAATATTTTGAATCACAGGGGATTCAAACACTGGCTATCAATTCTAAAGAGCAAGTGACTGTAAAAGTTGTGACAGATGCGGCTAAAAAGCTCATGGCTGATAAGATTGCACGCCAGAAAGAACGCGGTATCAAAATTGAAACCTTGCGGACCATGATTATCGGAATTCCAAATGCTGGTAAGTCAACTCTCATGAACCGTTTGGCTGGGAAAAAGATTGCAGTTGTCGGCAATAAACCAGGTGTTACCAAGGGGCAACAATGGCTCAAAACCAATAAAGACCTTGAAATCCTAGATACACCAGGGATTCTTTGGCCTAAGTTCGAAGATGAAACCGTCGCTCTAAAACTAGCCTTGACTGGAGCTATCAAAGACCAGTTGCTTCCTATGGATGAGGTGACCATTTTTGGTCTCAATTATTTCAAAAAACATTATCCAGAAAAGCTAGCTGAACGCTTCAAACAAATGAAGATAGAAGAAGCGCCTGTTATCATCATGGATATGACACGTGCCCTCGGTTTCCGTGACGACTACGACCGCTTTTACAGCCTCTTCGTCAAGGAAGTCCGTGATGGAAAACTCGGTAACTATACCTTAGATACATTGGACGACATCGATGACGACGATTAAAGAAATCAAGGAACTTCTTGCGACTGTCAAAGACCTAGATAATTCTCTTTTTCTTGAACTGGAAAAAGATAGCCGAACTGGAGTTCAAAAGGAAATCAGCAAGCGGAAAAAAGCCATTCAGGCAGAACTGGATGAAGACCTTCGTTTGGAATCTATGCTTTCCTATGAAAAGGCGCTTTATAAACAAGGATTAACCCTAATAGCAGGCGTTGACGAGGTCGGCCGTGGTCCACTTGCTGGACCTGTGGTCGCTGCAGCGGTAATCTTGCCTAAAAATTGTAAAATCAGAGGCCTCAACGATAGTAAAAAAATCCCAAAAAAGAAACATTTGGAAATTTTTCAAGCCGTTCAAGATCAAGCATTGGTAATCGGCATTGGAATCATGGATAATCATGTCATCGACCAAGTCAATATCTACGAAGCAACCAAGCTTGCTATGAAGGAAGCAATCTCTCAGCTCAGTCCCAAGCCTGAGCACCTCTTGATTGATGCCATGCGGCTTGATTTACCAATTTCCCAAACAGCAATTATCAAGGGAGATGCTAACTCGCTCTCTATCGCAGCTGCGTCCATAGTGGCCAAAGTAACACGAGATAATTTAATGAAGGATTACGACAATCAGTATCCTGGATATGATTTCACTGCAAATGCTGGATATGGAACAGCAAAACACTTAGAAGGTCTCAATAAACTAGGAGTTACTCCCATTCATCGAACCAGTTTTGAACCGATAAAATCACTGGTTGCAGCAAATAAAGAAAGTTAAATTGGAGGAAATGATTATGGAGGAACAGTCAGAAATACTCCGATCCAAGAAAGAATTTGCCTTTGCCTCAAGTACCATATTATCCCAAGTTGGGCGAGGGATTATCGTCGGGCTAGTTGTCGGGCTAATCGTCGGATCTTTTCGTTTCTTAATCGAAAAAGGCTTCCACCTGATACAAGGCCTCTATCAAGATCAAGCGCACCTAGTGCGCAATCTTTTTGTCCTTGTTCTGTTTTACATACTCATCTGCTGGCTCAGTGCTAAATTAACTCGCTCAGAGAAAGATATCAAAGGATCAGGGATCCCACAAGTTGAGGCCGAATTAAAAGGACTCATGTCGCTTAATTGGTGGGGTGTTCTCTGGAGGAAATATATTCTAGGTATTCTAGCTATTGCTAGTGGACTCATGCTAGGTCGAGAAGGGCCAAGTATTCAACTTGGAGCAGTTGGTGGTAAGGGCATTGCTAAATGGCTCAAATCGAGTCCAGTTGAGGAACGTTCCTTAATTGCTAGTGGTGCTGCAGCAGGATTAGCAGCTGCCTTTAATGCACCAATTGCAGGCCTCCTCTTTGTAATAGAAGAAGTCTATCATCACTTTTCACGATTTTTCTGGGTTTCCACTCTAGCAGCCAGCATTGTAGCAAACTTTGTCTCTCTACTCATATTTGGCCTAACACCCGTACTGGATATGCCTGACAATATCCCTCTCATGACTCTAGATCAGTACTGGATTTATCTTTTCATGGGTATTTTTCTCGGATTATCAGGTTTTCTTTATGAGAAAGCTGTGCTAAATGTCAGCAAAGTATATGACTGGCTTGGTCAAAAGATCCATTTAGAAAGAGCTTATTATCCAATCTTAGCTTTTATCCTTATCATACCAGTAGGGGTTTTTCTACCACAAATTCTCGGTGGGGGAAATCAGCTTGTTCTTTCCCTAACTAAGGAAGATTTCAGTTTCCAAGTTCTATTAGCTTACTTTTTGATTCGCTTTGTTTGGAGCATGGTTAGTTATGGAAGTGGTCTTCCAGGAGGAATCTTCCTACCAATATTGGCCCTTGGTTCCTTACTTGGTGCCCTAGTCGGCGTCATTTGTGTGAATCTTGGTCTTGTCAGTCAGGAACAATTTCCAATATTTATCATTTTAGGAATGAGTGGCTACTTTGGAGCAATATCCAAGGCTCCCCTAACAGCCATGATCCTTGTAACCGAAATGGTAGGAGACATTCGAAACCTCATGCCCCTTGGACTTGTAACCTTAGTAGCCTACATTATTATGGATCTACTAAAGGGTGCTCCAGTATACGAAGCCATGTTGGAGAAAATGCTGCCAGAAGAAGCGACAGACGAAGGAGAAGTAACTCTTATCGAAATCCCTGTTTCAGATAAAATTGCAGGAAAACAAGTCCATGAACTCAACTTACCACACAACGTACTCATCACCACCCAAGTCCATAATGGCAAAAGCCAAACAGTTAACGGCTCAACTAGAATGTATCTGGGTGATATGATTCACCTGGTGATTCCAAAAAGTGAAATTGGGAAAGTCAAAGATTTGTTGTTGTAGATTATGTTTACATAATTTATATTATGTAAAATATATATCATGTCGTGGAAATTTTGTTTGATAAGGGAGGACATACATCATAATGAAAATACTAGATGTTCTATATGAGTTTTATGGTGATTTGGATTTTATTAAAGAAAAATGGAATGAAAAATACGAAGGCATTCTTATCAAGATAAGGGAAGAGCAAGAATATAAAAGATGTCGCTTAGCAAAAAGAACACCGAAAAAAGAAGGATATTTTACAGTTTTTTGGAAAAAAGACCAAAATAACATGAACATCCCTTATACCAATGAAGATTTAGGAACCGAACTTGTTATCGTTGTCATTGATAATGATAACAAGGGGTTATTTATTATTCCAAAAGAGGTGGCTATTCATAAAAAAATTCTCTCGACAACAAATAGCAAAGGAAAAATGTCTATGAGATTTTATCCTCCTTGGTGCACAAATTTAAATAAAACAGCTCAAGCAACACAAAAATGGCAACTTGATTTTTTTCAAAAAATCGAATTAGTGAAATAAGTTTTTGGAAAAACAAGATAGGGTTTAGTTTCTCAATTCTATCTTGTTTTTATTATCTTTTTTGTAGTAAAGTGAGATTGATTACCTCCTCACACCATCTTTCCGAAAAACTATAATTTTCTTGAAAAATATATAAGTCTATGCTATACTACTAGTAGACTTAATTATGGAGAAAATACATGAAACGTGAGATTTTACTGGAACGAATCGACAAACTAAAACAAATCATGCCCTGGTATGTTTTGGAATATTACCAATCTAAGCTTGCTGTTCCCTACAGTTTTACGACCTTGTACGAATACCTCAAGGAATACGATCGATTTTTTAGCTGGGTTTTGGAGTCTGGCATTTCAAACGTTGATACAATGGCCGATATCCCCTTATCTGTCTTAGAACATATGACAAAAAAAGACATGGAATCCTTTATCCTATATCTACGAGAACGACCTTTGCTGAATGCCAATACAACCAAACAAGGCGTTTCGCAGACAACCATCAATCGGACCTTATCAGCCCTTTCTAGTCTTTACAAGTATCTGACCGAGGAAGTTGAAAACGACCAGGGAGAACCCTATTTCTATCGTAATGTAATGAAGAAAGTTTCAACCAAGAAAAAGAAAGAAACACTTGCTGCTAGAGCTGAAAATATCAAACAAAAGCTCTTTCTAGGTGATGAAACAGAAGGTTTTCTGACTTATATCGACCAAGAGTACCCACAACAGCTCTCAAATCGCGCGCTCTCGTCATTCAATAAAAATAAGGAACGTGATTTGGCCATTATTGCCCTTCTCTTGGCATCTGGTGTCCGCTTATCTGAAGCTGTTAATCTGGATCTAAGAGACCTCAATCTCAAAATGATGGTTATTGATGTCACACGAAAAGGTGGCAAACGTGACTCGGTCAATGTCGCGGCCTTTGCCAAGCCTTATCTAGAGAATTATCTAGCCATTCGAAATCAACGCTATAAGACGGAAAAGACGGATACAGCGCTCTTTCTGACCTTATATCGTGGTGTTCCCAATCGTATCGATGCTTCCAGCGTTGAAAAGATGGTTGCTAAGTACTCTGAATACTTCAAAGTCCGTGTAACTCCCCACAAACTTCGCCATACGCTAGCAACTAGACTCTATGATGCAACTAAATCGCAAGTTTTGGTTAGCCATCAGCTAGGACATGCCAGCACACAAGTCACTGACCTCTATACCCATATCGTCAATGATGAACAAAAGAATGCTTTAGACAGTTTATAGATGTTACATACTATAAATTATGTAAACTAGAACTCGTAAAAAGAAGCTGGTTCTGCAACCAACTTCTTTTCCTTTTATCCCACTACCGCTTCAGCGATTTCTTCACGGCTGATACCAGCAAAGTAGCGTGTGATGTCAATAGTTTCTAAAGCTTTAAGGACATCTTCACGTTCGTATTTCACTCCACGAAGGACATCTTCTACAGCTGCAACATCTTCGATACCAAAGAAGTCTCCATAAATCTTGATATCTTGGATTTTTGATTCAATGACGTTGGCAAAAACTTCAACCTTACCACTGGTGAATTTTGTTCCCCGACGAACGTTAAATTCAGGTGATTTACCGTAGTTCCAGTCCCAAGTACCGAACTTGGTATCTTTGATACGATTGATTTCAGCCAATTCTTCTTCAGAAAAAACGTATTCGGTCATCTCTGGGTACTCTTTTTTCATGTATTCCAATAGCAAATCACGGAATTCTTCAACTGTGATTTTTTCTGGCAATTCATTGATAATATTGGTTACACGGGCACGGACGGATTTCACACCTTTTGATTCAAATTTATCTTTTGAAACTTTCAAAGCATTGGCAAGGACTGATAAATCAACGTCAAAGAGCAAACAACCATGGTGCATGATACGGCCATTGATATAGGCTTGGGCATTTCCACAGAACTTCTTACCGTCAATCTCAAGGTCGTTACGACCTGTGAATTCAGCTTTAACACCAAGTTGAGCCAAGGTATTGATTACTGGAGTTGAAAAACTCTTGAAGTCAAAGGCACGGTTTTCATCTTCTTTTGAGATAATCGTGTAGTTGAGATTGTTTAGATCGTGATAAACAGCTCCGCCACCACTGATACGACGGACTACCTCAATACCATTTTCTCGAACATAATCACGGTTAATTTCTTCGATAGTGTTCTGGTGACGCCCGACGATGATAGA
Source organism: Streptococcus mitis (assembly GCF_003943905.1). Lineage (GTDB taxonomy): Bacteria > Bacillota > Bacilli > Lactobacillales > Streptococcaceae > Streptococcus > Streptococcus mitis_BC. The sequence continues at coordinate 251,973 of NZ_RJNS01000001.1, read as the reverse complement.
TGGTTTGTTAATCCAAAGTAGGAAGATTTGATCCTCATCCAATAGATGTTTAAAGGCATATTCTTCCAAGGCGATATTAAAAGCAGTGTCGTTTGAATGATTGATAATATATTTCATAGTATTTCCAAAAATTTAGTTTTTAAATTCTGTTCATAGCAATCCAATTTTCTAAAGTGGTAAAAAGAAATGTAACGTGTTATCGTTACATTTCTCGGAAAAATTGTGACAAGAGGCTCAATTTTTAGGCATGGAACTCTAATAGAGGTCGCTGCCGTCCGTACTACTTTAAGAAAATTTAGTTGAAAATCTTATTTATTTTTTCTTAGGTGAATGGATAGCCATTCCTAAAACATCCGCAAATGCTTCGTACATCACTTCAGAGTATGTTGGGTGTCCGTGGATGGTCTTCAGCATTTCTTCAACAGTTATTTCCATTTCGATGATGCTTGACGCTTCGTTGATCAATTCTGCAGCTGCAGGACCGATGATATGGACGCCAAGGATTTCTCCGTATTTCTTATCTGCAATGACTTTAACGAAACCTTGAGCCGCATCAGAAGCAATGGCACGTCCGTTAGCTGCAAAGTTGAATTTACCGATAGCAACATCGTATTTCTCACGAGCTTGCTCTTCTGTTAACCCTACTGCTGCTACTTCTGGAAGAGTGTAAATGGCTGCAGGAGTCAAGTTGAGTTTCGCTACAACATGGTTTCCTTTAAGCGCATTTTCAGCTGCAACTTCACCCATACGGAAGGCTGCGTGGGCCAACATCTTGGTACCATTGATGTCACCTGGTGCGTAAATTCCTGGAACAGAAGTTTCCATGTATTCGTTGACCTTGATGCGACCACGATCCAATTCAAACTCAACATCACCAATACCTTCAAGATCTGGAACACGTCCAATCGAAAGAAGAGCTTTGCTTGCGATGATATCGTCTTTTCCTTCAACTTTAATACGAAGTTGACCATTTTCCTCGATAATCTCTTGCAGTTTTGTACCTGTTAAGATGGTCATTCCTTTACGCTCAAGGATCAAGCGAAGGTTCTTAGAAACTTCAGCATCCATAGCTGGAACGATACGGTCCATCATTTCGATAACAGTTACTTTTGAACCAAAGGTCATGAAGGCCTGACCGAGTTCGATACCGACAACTCCACCACCGATGATAACAAGGCTTTCTGGAACTTCGTTCATTTCAAGAATGTCATCACTGGTCATCACGAGTGAAGATTCCATACCAGGAACGTTGATCTTGCTGACTTTTGAACCACCAGCAAGGATGATTTTCTTGGTTTCAAGCAATTCTGAACCATTAACCAAGACATTCTTATCTTTAGTAATAGTACCAACACCCTTATGAACAGTAACTCCGTAGCTACGAAGAAGACCTGCAACTCCACCTACCAAAGTATTGACAACCTTAGACTTGCTTTCAAGGAGTTTGTCCATATCTACAGTGAAGTTTGGATTTTCAATGACAATACCACGGTTTGCTGCATGACCGATGTTTTCGATGATTTCAGCGTTGTGAAGGTAGGTCTTGGTTGGGATACATCCACGGTTCAAGCAGGTTCCACCGAGTTCAGATTTTTCAACAAGGGCAACCTTACCACCAAGTTGAGCAGCTTTAATCGCCGCCACATAACCAGCAGGACCTCCACCAATCACAACGATATCAAAGGCATCATCGCTCTTACCATCGTCGTTTGAGGCACTAGCTGCAGGTGCAGGTTTTGATTCTGGCGCAGCTGCTCCAGCTGTTGGGATGTTTTCCCCTTCTTCTCCAAGGTAACCAATAACTTCAGTTACTGGAACAGTTTCACCATCTCCTTTAAGGATGGCAATCAAGTATCCATCTTCTTCGGCTTCCAATTCCATGCTGACTTTGTCAGTCATGATTTCCAAAAGGATTTCTCCTTCTTTTACAAATTCACCGACTTTTTTATTCCATTGGACGATTTGTCCTTCTGTCATATCCACGCCGGCTTTTGGCATAATTACTTCTAAGGCCATGTCTTACTTCCTTTATCTATATCTTTAAAAATAAATACTGTATCCTTAAACCAACATTGAGATCGGATTCTCAATCAAGGCTTTCAAGTCTTTCATAAACTTAGCTCCTGCCATTCCATCAACTACACGGTGGTCAATGGTCAAGCCCAAGCTCATAATTGGACGGATAACGATTTCTCCATTCACAACGACAGGTTTTTCAACCGTTGAGCTGACACCCAAGATAGCAGAGTTTGGTTGGTTGATGATTGGTCCAAAGGACTGTACACCAAACATTCCTAAGTTGCTAATCGTGAAGGTTGAGTTTTGCAGCTCGCTCGGTGCCAACTTACCATCCAAGGTACGACCAATGACATCCTTGAAGGCTACAACCAACTCTGAAAGACTCATCTTTTCAGCATTATAAACAACAGGTGTCATCAATCCATTATCCATTCCAACTGCCATAGCAAGGTTGACATAGTTGTGAGTGACGATAGTCTTGCCATCTTCAGTCAATGAAGCGTTGATGTAAGGATGTTTCATCAATGTCTTAACAACAGCAAGCGAAAGAAGGTCAGTAACCGTAATTTTCTTACCAGTTGCTTCCATGATTGGTTCAAGAACCTTCTTACGAAGAGCCAGCATTTCAGACATATCGACATCATAGTTGAGCGTGAAGGTTGGCGCAGTTAGGTAGGATTCAACCATACGTTGAGCAATAACCTTACGCATTGGTGTCATTGGAATGCGCTCAATCTCACCATAAGGAGTGATATTATCAGGAACCTCTTCCACTTTTTCGATTTGAGCAGGAGACTTGATGGTGTCGTTTTCGATATTTTCAGGAAGGAAGGCCAAAACGTCCTTCTTCATGATCTTACCACGATGACCAGTTCCTTGGATTTCCTGCCAAGCAATGTTATGTTCAAGGGCAATTCGTTTTGCAAGTGGCGAAATGCGAACCACGTTTGTGTCTTTATAAGTTTCCACGTCTTCTTTGTGGACACGACCGTTTGCACCTGAGCCAGAAACGTCGTAGAGGTTGATACCTAAATCATCCGCTAACTTTCTAGCCGCAGGAGTCGCTCTTAGCTTGTCATCAGCCATGACCTCTCCAATTCTATTTATGATGCAAAGGGCGTTTAAAAGCGACCGAAAAATAGGAAATCTACGCAGACTTCGATGAAGTCAAGGAGATTTACCTTTTTTCCGAACTTTTAGCCCGTGCTCTAATTTAAGATATTAAGGACGAAGAGGGCAATGAAAAAATAGGAGATTGACGATGTGTTCGATGAACACAAAGAACTCTATCTTTTTTTCGCAGACCTCCGTCCGAATTCAATTACAACTCTACAAGTAACTTGGACACGGAAAGTGTCTCAAGTTACTATGGTTGCCGCTATCAGGCGGTCAACCTAGTAGACTTACTAAGTCGTTCGTCGAATAAAATCGATTCGACTCCCTCCTGTCGCAACTTTACAAATAACTTGGATACAAAACATATCTCAAGTTACTAAAGTTAAAATCCAGAAATAGATTACATAATTTATCTTATGTTGTTCTATTCTTTGTTATAAGTTTTACGGATGGCATCTTTGATGCTTTCAACTGTTGGAATCATTGCATTTTCTAAGTTTTGTGCGTAAGGCATTGGCACATCTTCTCCTGCACAACGGCGGATTGGTGCATCTAGATAGTCAAATGCTTCTGATTCTGAAATGATAGCTGAAATCTCTCCGATATAGCCACTTGTTTTATGGGCGTCGTTGACCAGAACAACCTTACCAGTCTTCTTGACTGAGTTAATGATGATATCCTTATCAAGCGGTACAAGGGTACGTGGGTCGACAATTTCAACCGAAATTCCTTCTTCTGCCAATTCTTCAGCAGCTTGAACCACACGACGAAGCATTTTTCCATAAGTAACAACTGTTACATCCGTTCCTTCGCGTTTGATTTCCCCAACCCCAAGTGGGATTGTATAGTCTGGATCAACTGGCACTTCTCCTTTTTGGTTAAATTCTGACTTGTACTCAAGAATGATAACAGGGTTGTTATCACGGATAGAAGACTTGAGCAGTCCTTTCATATCAGCAGGCGTTCCAGGTGCCACAACCTTAAGTCCAGGAATGTGAGTAAACCAAGACTCTAGAGATTGCGAGTGCTGTGCTGCAGAACCAACTCCGTTACCAGCTGCACAACGGACAGTCATTGGAACTTGACCTTTACCACCAAACATATAACGAGTTTTAGCAGCTTGGTTGACGATATTGTCCATGGCAATAACCGAGAAGTCCATGAAGGTCATATCGACGATTGGACGAAGTCCCGTCATGGCAGCTCCTGCTGCTGCTCCAGAGATGGCAGCTTCAGAAATCGGACAGTCACGGACACGTTCTGGACCAAATTCTTCAAGCATTCCAACAGAAGTTCCGAAGTCTCCTCCGAAGACACCGACGTCTTCTCCCATCAAGAACACATTTTCATCGCGACGCATTTCCTCAGACATAGCAAGGATAATGGTGTCGCGGAAGGACATTGTTTTTGTTTCCATTTTATCTCTTTCTCCTTAGTCTGCGTAAATATCTTCAAAGGCTGATTCAAGTGGTGGGAATGGGCTTTCTTCTGCAAATTTAACAGAAGCTTCCACTGCTTCCTTGACTTGTGCTTGGATTTCTTCCAATTCTTGAGCACTTGCAATATTATTTTCAACGAGGTACTTGCGAAGGTTTTCAATTGGGTCTTTTTGTTTCCACAATTCCACTTCTTCACGCGTACGATATTTACCAGGGTCAGATGATGAGTGACCAAGCCAGCGATAGGTTACACTTTCGATCAAGACTGGACCATTTCCTCCGCGAACATGGTCCACAGCTTTCTTAAATCCTTCATAAACGTCGATGACATTGTTTCCATCTTCGATAAACATTCCAGGGATTCCATATGCAGCACTACGGTGATGAATATGTTCTACATTGGTCATTTTCTTGATATCCGCAGAGATCCCATAACCGTTGTTAATGCAGTAGAAAATAACAGGAAGTTTCCAGATAGAAGCCATGTTCACTGCTTCGTGGAAAACACCTTCGTTGGTCGCACCATCTCCAAAGAAGCAGATAACGATTTTACCAGTATGTTGCATTTGCTGACTGAGGGCTGCACCAACAGCGATTCCCATACCACCACCAACGATACCATTGGCACCGAGATTACCCGCATCAAGGTCGGCGATGTGCATAGAACCACCTTTTCCTTTACAGGTTCCAGTGTATTTTCCAAGGATTTCAGCCATCATTCCGTTGAGGTCAATCCCTTTGGCGATAGCTTGACCATGACCACGGTGATTTGAGGTAATCAGATCATCTGGATTGAGGGCCAGCATAGCTCCGACGTTAGCAGCTTCCTCTCCAACAGAAAAGTGAGTCATACCAGGGACTTTTCCCTTTTTCACTAACTGAGCAATTTTTAAGTCCATGCGACGGATTTCTTCCATCTTACGGAACATCTCTAGCAAAAGATTCTTATCTAAAGTTGACATAATCTTGCCTTTCTAACTTTGTACTTACCTTACTATTTTACCTTTTTTAGTATACACTGTCAAAGTATATGACCGATAAAATTTCACAATATAAAAAAATAAACCCCTGTTAAAACAGGGATTCTCTCTAGTTAGAGCATTTTTTCACAAAGTGATTTTTCAGGATAATTTCTTAAAATTAGCTCAATTTTTTCATTACGGTTTGCAATCGCCATTGATACAAACAACCAGAAACAATTAAGCTGGCAATCAACCCAATCCAGTAGGCAAATGCCCCTAAGTCAGTTGCTTGATCTAGTAGATATCCTAGAGGTATCGCTACTCCCCAGTATCCGATTAGGCCAAGATAGAAAGGAACGATAGTGTCCTTATACCCTCTTAAAATCCCCTGAAGCGGAGCTGCAACGGTGTCAGCTAACTGGAAAAAAAGACTATAAGTTAGGAAGGTAGATGTTAGTTCAATGAAGTCAGGATTATTGCCATATAAACTGGCTACGACATCTCTCAAAATATAGAGAAAGCTCAATGTAAAGCCTGCAAATATCAGTGCTATACAACGTCCAAGTTTGATATAGGTCTTAGCATCATCAAAGCGCTTAGCTCCTACCTCATAAGAAACAACGATGGCCATGGCAGAAGAAATACTCATGGGAAAAGCATACATGAGCGTCGAAAAGTTCATGGCTGACTGGTGGCTGGCAATAATCATAGACGAAAACTTAGCCATAATCAAACCAACGACTGAAAAAATAATAACCTCAGCAAAAACAGTTCCACCGATTGGTAAGCCCAAGCGAATTCCTTCCATGATTCTCTCTAAATTCAGAGAGGCACCTTGTTCTAAATGAAGTTCTTTTAGGTTTTTCTGCTTCAAAAGGATGATGACAGAGATTCCAAGGAGACACCAGTAAGCTAGGGAAGTTCCCAGCCCTGCTCCTGCACCACCAAGCTCAGGAAAACCAAAAGCTCCATAAATCAAGAGATAGTTAAAACCACTATTGAGTGGAAGTAACAAAAGCATGAGGTACATAGATAGCTTGGTCAAACCAAGAGAATCTAACAATGACCGAATGACACTAAAAAGCAACAAGGGAATAATCCCGATAGAAAGGTACCAAAGATAAGAAACTGCAACTGACGCTACTTGAGCTTCTAGTCCGATATGGTTTAAGACAGGCGGCGCTAAGAACACTACCATGCCAAGCAAGACCAAAGACAGTCCGAAAGCTAAGTAGATAAATTGGTAAAAGTCAGATGCTACTTCTTCCTTTTTGCCCCGTCCTAGATGATGGCCGATGATGGGCACCATGGCCGAAACAATCCCTGTTAAAAAGGTGAAAAAAGGATTCCATAGACTCGTTGCAGTTGAAACACCAGCCAAGTCCATGGTATTGTACTGCCCAGTCATAGTTGTATCAACAAAAGAGGCAGAATAATTGGCAAATTGATAAATCAGGATAGGAAAAAATATCTTAAGAAATAAGACAAACTTTTCTTTAAATTGATGGGTTGGATACATATACGCTCTCTATTCTTATAGTTTATAGAGCAAAGTCCCATCTAGTTTTGATAGACGATTTGTCCCTTACAGATAGTATATTTGACCTGCCCTTTTAAAGTTTCACCGATAAATGGAGAATTAGCTGATTTTGAAGCGAAATCAGGACCAACAGTACGATCTGCTTTAGCGTCAAAAATAGTGATATCCGCTGGACCATTTTCAGCCAAGCAACCTGCTTCAAAGTTATAAAGCTTGGCTGGATTAACAGTCATTTTTTCTAGCAATTCCATCAAGCTTAGCTCACCAGCTTCCACCAAATAAGTCAAACCAAGAGAAAGAGAGGTTTCTAAGCCAGTCATACCAGATGGTGCTTTGGTGATATCCTCTACATTTTTCTCATCTGCATGGTGAGGCGCGTGGTCTGTCGCGATAACTGTGATGACGCCTGACTTGAGGCCTTCAATAACAGCACGACGGTCTGATTCCAAACGAAGCGGAGGATTCATCTTGGCATTGCTTCCTTGCGTCAAAAGGAGTGCTTCTGTCTTAGAGAAATGTTGTGGTGCAACTTCTGCTGTAACTTGCGCCCCCAGACCTTGAGCAAACTCTACAACCTTGACACTTTCTTCCTTAGACAAATGCTGGATGTGAACATGTGCCTTGGTTGCGTAGGCAATCATAACATCACGCGCAATCATGGCGTATTCTGCCATCCCTGTCGCACCACAGATCTTAAAGTGGTCTTTAGCAATGTTTTCGTTAAAGCCAAGAATCCCATTCAAGCCTGGATCTTCCTCGTGTAGACAAACAAAGGTGCCAAGTTTCTTAGCAGTCTCCAAGGCTTCTTTGAGAACCTTGCTGCTTTCAAGCGGAATACCGTCATCTGAGAAACCAACGGCACCTGCTTTTAAAAGCGCCTTAAAGTCAGTCAAGTCTTGCCCATTAAAGTTCTTAGTAATAGTTGCAACCGTTTTGACGTTAATCTTTTCCTTGGCAGCAGACTGGAGAACTTCTTGCAAAGTCTCTACGTCTGAGATGGTTGGATTGGTATTAGCCATCATGACAACCGTTGTAAAACCACCTGCAGCGGCTGCTAGAGAACCAGTATGGATATCCTCCTTGTGGGTCTGACCAGGCTCACGGAAGTGAACATGAATGTCCACTAAACCAGGCGCAACTACAAGACCCGTAGCATCAATTAGCTCTGCTCCTTCTTCCTTGATTTCAGGGGAAATTTTGACAATTTTCCCGTCTTGGACTAAAATATCACACACTTGATCCAAACCAGACTTGGGATCCATTACACGACCATTTTTGATTAGTAACATCTGTTTTCTCCTTTATTCATAGAAATCAACTTGGGTATCCAACAATTTATCCCCATCATAAACAAACTTAGCTGAAAAGAAGGGTTTGTCCTCTAAAAGCCACTCAACAAAGGTGTGGTCACCCTCCCAAGTTGGCTTGCCCAAAACTTCATCATAGGGAACCCATTCTAGCGTCCCCTCATTGCAGTCAATCAAGTCACCCTCAAACTCCGTCACCTTAAAAACATAGGTGTACCAGTCTAAATCTGGTGTGAATTCTGGAAAAGTGATAACACCTTTAAGTACTGGCTTGGCTTTGAGCCCTGTCTCTTCGAGGATTTCACGCGCAGCGCACTCCTGAGGTGTCTCTCCTCGCTCTAGCTTACCACCCACACCAATCCATTTGCCTTCATGGACATCATTCGGCTTCTTATTGCGATGCAGCATGAGCAGTTCTTTTCCGTTATCAATGTAGCAAATCGTCGCTAACTGAGGCATATTCTCTCCTTATCTAAGCCAATCAATTGGCACTTGTCCTGTCTCTTTTAAAAATGCATTAGCCTTAGAAAAAGGCTTGGAACCCCAAAATCCTCTGAAAACAGATAAAGGACTGGGATGAGCTGATTCGATAATCAAATGGTGAGGATTGGTAACCAAGGCCTTCTTCTTGCGTGCATAAGCACCCCAGAGTACAAAGACTACAGGTCTGTCTAGATTATTGACCACCTGAATCACAGCATCTGTAAAAGGCTCCCATATCTGCCCAGCATGACCATTGGCTTGACCAGCAGGAACCGTCAAGCAAGCATTGAGAAGTAAGACTCCTTGCTCAGCCCAAGCGGTCAAATCATGTGATTTCTTAACCCCGATATCATCTGACAATTCTTTCAAGATATTTTGCAAGGACGGTGGCGCTGGGATAGAGTCAGGAACAGAAAAACTCAAGCCCTGTGCCTGACCTGGCCCGTGATAGGGGTCTTGCCCTAGAATCACCACCTTAACTTCTTCAAGTGGTGTAGTCAAGAGAGCCTGAAAAACTTTTTCCTTAGGTGGATAGACAGTTCCCTGGGCATAGACCTGCCCCATAAATTGATTGATTTTACCGAAATAACCTTCAGGTAATTGCTCCTTAATCAAAGCATGCCAAGATGAGTGTTGCATCGCCAACTCCTTCATTTTTACTGCCTCTATTATAGCAAAAAGTGGCTATCTAAACCACTTTTTTAGTTTCTACAAATATTTCGAGAATTTTTGAAAAGAATCTCCATTTGAAAGTGACTACTTACCATCTTGTGAAGCATTAGAAAGGATAAATTCTTGGTCAATCTCATCGATAGTCATCTCAGTTCGGATATTTAGATTTTCATTAAATCTTTTATTCAATTCTCTTGTGACACTCGTCTTAAACTCATCACTCGATTTTTGTCTATAATAATCAAATCCTACAGAAGCTGCGCTACAGCAACTCCCCCAATCAGAAAGATAGCCAATAATTTCAAAAAAACTATCATTATATCTTTCAAATCTTTTCGTTGCAGAACTTTTTAAATACCCTGAAATACAATTTACAAAGGTATAGTAATACTTCGAGTCTCGAAATGAATTGTATTCTTGGCTATGAAAACTTGGATCGATAATCCGTGCTTCTCGCACATCTTTCATGGTGGGTTTTCTAGGAATTTTAATATCAGTCAGTAGATAAGCATAATAGGTTTCCTTGTCAAAAAAGGCTCCATCTGCGGCTATCAACGAACCATATACATCGTCTTCATATTGAAACACCATCACAGCACCATTCCTATATTTACTTTCGACAGGAACAGGCGGAGCAATTCTTTTTTTAGGCTTTTCTTTTTTGACACTAATTTTTTCTAAAAAATTTTCCAGATTTGCACTCCTCTGTTTTAAAAATTTACTATCTGCACCTAATTCTTGGGCAAGAGCCAAATCTTCCTTTTTATCAATAATCTCTTTGATTTCAAGTAAGAATCCATCATCTAATTGTCCAACTTCCCACATACAATGCGCCAGAGCGAACAAGACATTATATCTATCGTCATCGTCTAAATCCATTGTCAAGTCATTTTTGATAGTAGCTGGCTCTTTTCCTCTATTGTATCTCTCGAAAAATTCATCCTTAATATCCAAGGAAGTATCATTACCAAAAATGGTTGCGCTCCATGTTCCCATAACTTCTTTACTCCTCTGCTTTTAATTTTTCCTACTTTTTAAAATTGATCCAAACATTCCAGCAAGTCTTGGTAAGAATGAACTTCATAGGTCGGCTGGGCTTGTGTATGATTTTCGAGGTGATGAGGATTATACCAGATAGTGTCAATCCCTGCATTATTGCCACCTTGAATATCAGCCGTTAAGGAATCTCCAATCATCAGCGTCTTTTCTTTACTAAATCCAGCAATCTGCTGACCGATTTTTTCATAGAATAGTGCATCAGGTTTTTGCGTTTGCAATTGCTCGGAGATAAAGACTTGGTTGAAATAGGGAGCCAGACCTGATTGAGCCAAACGTCCTGTCTGAATGGCAGTAATGCCATTTGTCGCAGCATACAAGTCATAATCACGTTCGATGAGGCTGTCCAAGAGTTCATGAGCGCCCGAAAGAGTTTGTCCCTGCTGAGCGAGATAAAATTGGTAACGCTGGGCAAGTAACGTACCGTCTTTTTCCTGTCCAAAATGGGCAAATAAACGAGAAAAGCGCGTGTTAACCAGTTCTTGTTTACTGATTTTCTTTTGTTCCAAGTCCTTCCAGAGAGCCTTGTTCATAGGAACATAATAGTCTTTATAGGCTTGAATGTCCGCAACTCCTTCTTCCTTTAGAAGTTGCGTCAAAGCCACATCCTCAGCAGCATCAAAATCAAGTAAGGTGTGGTCAAGGTCGAAGAGTAGAAATTTGTAGGGCATTGAGTTTCCTTTCTGAGTAGCCAATTTACATAGATATCAGTAATTCTTGATTTAATTTCCAATCTGAATAATCAATACCATTATTTCTTCCGTATTTCACATTAGGAACAAATACATGTAACTCCCTTAAGTGATTTTTATTATTTGATATTGCTTGAAGAAGTATACCTCGTGGTACATTTTCTAAATCATTATCATAGATTGCCTCAACTTGATAAAAAACCCTAAAGTCGGTTTCAGATTCAGTAATACTATCTTTGATTAGTTGCTCATAAACACGTTGAGAATTGCCGTAGCTTGTATTTAATTTAAAACCTCTACCGTTTGCCCACGGTGTTAGAGGTACAACATTTTCAAGATTTGTTTTTCGTGAATTAAATTCTGTTTCAGGCAAGTTACCTATCAACATATATGCTAGTAAATGACCAGTATGAAATATTGATCCCTTGAATTGACTTTTTCCTTTTGAAGTATTTTTTGCAATCGTTTTGTGTGAAAGTAATGCTTGTCCAATAGTGAATCTGGACGATTTCTCTATATTTCGAGCAAATTCATCTAGGTTTGGCAGTTTTTCAAAGATTTTTGTATCAAAATTTACAAAATTAGGTAAATCAAAACTTCCATAACCATTATAAAATTTTTTTAATTTTTCTATATCATCAATTTCTAATTGTTCCAATACAGATTCTGTGATACTATATACTGCCTGATGAAGGTGAGGGTAACCCATATTTCTACTCCTATTAAAAACAAACTAACAACCTTATTATAACATATAAGTAGATAAAACTTCGAAACTAATTCAATTTTACTTTTATGAATTTATCCCAACACTTTTGTTCTACCCTAATTTTTTTGATGGAATTAGACTATCATATAGTGTTTTCACCCCCCTCTATTCATCCGTAAACAAAAGAAAAAGTGGGCAAGAAATCATAATTCTATTTCCTGCCCATTTTTGAAAGTAAAGATTGCGGTTTTATTATCGGTGATGACTACTTGCTCTAAAAATGTATGCCATAGTTTTTCATTGAAATCTGTTATGATTTCTTCATACTGTAAATAATCTGAATTGATTTAAAGGACTCAAAATTTCCAATACTGGACTCCTCTACCTCAACTCCTTGGCTATTCTGCTCTTTTCAAGTTTTCCCTTGGTAATTCGTTTACATAATAAAAGTAGGTTCAAACTATAAGATAGGCGTACGAGGAAATAATTAACCCATTCGATAAGGGCAAAAAGCTGTATTAGTGTGGCTATAATAGCCACTTGGAAACTCTGTGTATTCCAGACAATAAAAGGAAAGCCTGAAATAAGTAAAACAAGGTCTAGTATTCTGAAACCAACATATAGTTTGGGCACACTTCCACTTCCGAACTGGGGATTCGACAGTCTTCTAATCAAAATTGCCCAATAGATTGAACCTTGAAGCAAAATAAATGTCAGTAAAGACAAAGGATAGAGAATGGTTGCTAGACTATTCCAATCACCAAGTCGATTTTTCAAAAGGAAAAAACACAACCAAAAGGATAGGACGGCTGTGAACTCTCCCAAACAAAGGGACACCAACACTTTTCTAACTTTCTCTTTTTGTATGTTCATCATCTCCCCCATCTATCTATCATCCTATATTAGAAAAAAGCCATTCGAACCAGTAGTTTATAGTCAAAATTTCACAGAATCAAGACATTCTAAGCATCGAACAGCTCTATTACTTTAATATCATTGTAATTCTAAACTTAGAATTACATTAAAATAAATGTTTTAGGTTTATTCTAAGTCTATGATAGCCTTAAATTTTAATTTTTGAAGGATTCTAAAGCTAGAATTGTTCAAAAATCACGAGAATGAAGCTATTCGAAGCTTAGAAGAACCTTTGGTGAATTTCAATAGCACTTCAACTAGCTACTCTTACAATTTCTCTGATGAGCTTTGAGCTTTTTAATAGCCCAGTCATAGTGACTGGAAGTGGCACTCACAAAGTAGGAACCTAGACTTGTTCCTCCCGTCCACTTATAGACACCTTTTGTGAACAATTCGTCATTGCTGAAGCCTTCCATCAACTCTAAAACCTCTTCATGCGATTGATTGAGGAGTTTGGTTGCTTCTTCTAAGGACGTTCTCTGGTGCTTCTTCCAAAAAGCGACATTCATTTCCCCATAAGTTTTCCAATTATAAGGTTCAGGGAGAAAAGGTCTTTCATGACCCTTTTGATTGGAATGTACCCAGGTCAAAAGTAACTGATGCCATTCATAGAGATGGATCAGAACATCCCGTAGATTTTTATCTCTTTTCCAGTGAGCTTCTTTTTTCTTTTGGTCTTTTGAAAAATCAAAAGGAGTCTGTAGTTCCTCTTCACTTAATTTAGATATAAAGTGATTGAGCTTTTCATAGTTTTCCTTAGAGGCTAACACTAATTCTTCTTTCGTTCTTGGTCTAGGCATAGGAGTTCTCCCTTCATTTTTTAGTTGGATATGCTATTTCCTCACTTCATTATACCATAATCAAAAAGCAGTTCTTTACGAAAAACTGCTTTTACTGACTATTTTTTAATGCTTAGAGTCACTACTATACATATAAATCTTTAAAGAGACCATCCAATTCTGCTATCTGATAGAGCAAGCGGGATAGTTCTTGGTAATCTTCTTTTAAACATGAAAGGTGGGCTTGGCCAAATAGAGTAGCCAATTCCTCTTTTAACCTTGCCCCTTCTGGATCATGCACTTTTAAGAACTTACTGAGATAGAGATTTCGAACAGCAGCAAGTTTAAAGCTGAAATACTGATGCAGTTGTTTTTGCTCTGTATTTAAGCCATTTTCAGCAACTGCTTTTGCATAGCATTCCAAAACACCGTTTTGGCCATTCAGATATCGGTTCTTCATAATCCTTGCTGTTTCTTGATAGATTTCAGTCTGACTCGGACTCTTGACCTTCTTAAAATTTCCCCACATGGAGTAGGCTCCGCGCTTATAGTCAATAGCCTCTGCCTTCCAGGCTTCTAAGATGTCATTAAAAGCAACCTTCATACAGGCAAAACCAGCTGGATCATGCAAATAGAGATACTGATCATCAATGCCATACACGGTTACAAAATGATCCACACCATAAAGGATTGTGTGATTGGGATTGTAGGTCAGATGCCCCATATCAAGAGGTCCCAGTACGACAGGCCCATTGGACAGAAAGGTTTCCAACTTTCTTTTAATCTCTTCCAAATCTACTTCCGCTCCATCCTTTAGATAGAAGTCCTCATAGTCAAATCCAAGTATTTTTAAAGAATGAGAGATAGAAAGATCTGGCATTCCGTTATCAAAGAATACTAGAGGGTGCTGGTCATCTTCCCTTACGATACTAGCGCCATTGCCCATTACCATAATTGCCTCTAGAAAGTCTGCTTTAAAGTCATGGCCATAGCTATCCAGTGCCATTGCCAATGAATAGCTATAGCAAAGTGACACATCTCCAAAATACATCTGCATATTCATGCCTCCTTATCTTCTATGGGACTATTATACCGAGAAAACTATTCGCATGCCCCATAAAATCCAAACAAAAAATATGGTATGTTTAATTTACGGACATGAATGTCAACAATTAAAAACTCTGTAGAGATTCTTTCTACAGAGTTAGGTTTGCATCTTTATAAAATGTCAGAAAATTATCTAGTTCTTAATCACTGGTATCCAGAGTTCCATTTGATAGTCAGGTGATGACATGTCTCCTTCAGTATAGACTTCAATGTCTGGCGCTCCTGAGTGGCGATAGCCAGTTTCTGGGAAAAAGACTTCCAAAACATACTTCCAAGCATTATGAATGCTAGCTGGTATAGGGCCTTTGACTGGGACGATAGCATATTCTCCTTCCGGAATGTCTTTGATTGACAGACCTAGTTCTTCTGCTTTAGTTTTATCCGTCACATCATAAGCTGCCATGTAGTTGATGATTTCGCCTTCTTTGACATCGGAGCAGACACCAAAGGATTGGCCACTACCCAAACTTTCTAGGTTTTCAACGCTGTGATTAGCATAGAGTTGCTCCCAAGCAGACGGGCACTGACTATTGTCAATAGCTTCCAATAGGACGCCTGCCACGGTAAATGCAGGTTTCTTTTGAATTTTGATATCCATGTTCTTTCCTCCTGTGATTTTTAAGGATAATCGAAGTCTAGGAAAGACCCGATAAGGTTTTCCATTTCGAACTTCTGAGGGAGTTGCCCCATGGAATTTCTTGAAAGCTGCGCTGAAGGCATCCGCAGAGTCGTAGCCGTATTTCAACGCTATGTCAATGACTTTCTCAGAGCTTTCTCGCAAGTCCGTCACAGCTTCTGATAACCTGCGATTGCGCAAGTATTCTGCTAATGTCATATCTGCCAGGATAGAAAATAGCCTGCTAAAGAGAGCATAAGAATAGCCCGATAACTGCTGAAATCTTTTCATATCCACCTCTCCAGTCAGCTGCTGCTCCAAATAATCCATGGTTTGATTGAATTGATGCATCATATTCTTCTTTTCTTACCTCCACAAGATACAAAGGTCATTAAAAGCAAAGTGAAAATAGGAAAATTAACGCTGGATCTTCTAGTCCTAGGAAATTTTGTCTTTTTCGCATAGCTTCTAGGCCGTGTTCAATTCTATCCTATAGTCTAACAGAGATCAGATACTTCCGCCCTAGAATCTTTGTACAAGATTTAAAGGTGTAAATTTCTATAACTTATCCTTTAATTTCTCAACAAAGAGATAGGCTGCTGGGCAGGTCAAAGTATTCTTAATCGTTAAATGGTTGATTTGATGAATCTTTTTACGGTCTGTATGGGGAAATTCCCTGCAGGCCTTTGGACGAACATCATAGATAGAACAGAGATTGTCTCCTCCTAGAAAGGGGCAAGGCATAGATTTAAAAACCTTATCCCCATCTTCATCCACCTGCAGAAATTCTGCTTCAAAAGCTGGTAATTTCATCTTAAAATACTTGGCAATACGGGTGATGTCTGCCTCTTTAAAGTCTGGTCCCAAAGTCTTGCAACAGTTAGCACAGGCAGTACAATCAATCTCAGCAAAGACTTCTTGGTGGATCTGCTGGGCAATCTTATCTAGATTCTTTGGTGGCTTTTTCTTTAGATTAGCTAAAACTTTACGATGCTCCTTCTGTTTTTGCAAGGCTAGCTGGTGGTAATACTCAATATCAATTTCTTTAGACATAATTGCTTTCTAATACAAGTGTTTTTGTCTATTATACCATAAGTCATTTTCCATTTTTGAATATTGCACATAAAAAAGCCCTTCGGATAAAATCCGAGGGGCTTCAAACGTTGTTAAATCAACGGCCAAACTTTTGAATTTCAAGGTTCGGGATAAAATAGTTCACTGAACTATTTTATTTTTTAAGGTTGTAGAATGATTTCAATCCACGGTATTCAGCTACTTCACCAAGTTGGTCTTCGATACGAAGCAATTGGTTGTATTTAGCGATACGGTCTGTACGTGAAAGTGAACCAGTCTTGATTTGTCCTGCGTTAGTTGCAACTGCGATATCAGCGATTGTTGAATCTTCAGTTTCACCTGAACGGTGTGATACAACGGCAGTGTAACCAGCTTCTTTCGCCATTTCGATAGCATCGAATGTTTCAGTAAGAGTACCGATTTGGTTAACTTTGATAAGGATTGAGTTAGCAGCACCTTCTGCAATACCTTTTTCAAGGTAAGAAGTGTTTGTTACGAAGAAGTCGTCACCAACCAATTGAACTTTACCACCAAGACGTTCAGTAAGAGCTTTCCATCCATCCCAGTCGTTTTCATCCATACCATCTTCGATAGTGATGATTGGGTATTTGTTTACCAATTCTTCAAGGTAGTCGATTTGCTCTGCAGCAGTACGTACAGCAGCTCCTTCACCTTCGAATTTAGTGTAGTCGTAAACTTTACGTTCTTTATCGTAGAATTCTGATGAAGCACAGTCAAATCCGATAAATACGTCTTTACCTGGAACATAACCAGCAGCTTCGATAGCAGCAAGGATAGTTTCAACTCCGTCTTCAGTTCCTTCGAAACGAGGAGCAAATCCACCTTCGTCACCTACGGCAGTTTCCAAACCACGTGATTTAAGGATTTTCTTAAGAGCGTGGAAGATTTCAGCACCCCAACGAAGAGCTTCTTTGAATGATGGTGCACCAGCAGGTACGATCATGAATTCTTGGAAAGCGATTGGAGCGTCAGAGTGAGAACCACCGTTGATGATGTTCATCATTGGAGTTGGAAGAACTTTAGTGTTGAATCCACCAAGGTAGCTGTAAAGTGGGATTTCAAGGTAGTCAGCAGCAGCACGAGCTACAGCGATAGACACACCAAGGATTGCGTTTGCACCCAATTTACCTTTGTTAGGAGTACCGTCAAGTGCGATCATAGCACGGTCAATAGCTTGTTGGTCACGTACATCGTAGCCGATAATAGCTTCAGCGATGATGTTGTTTACGTTGTCAACAGCTTTTTGTGTACCAAGACCACCGTAACGAGATTTGTCACCGTCTCGAAGTTCAACTGCTTCGTGTTCACCAGTAGAAGCTCCTGATGGAACCATACCACGTCCGAAAGCACCTGATTCAGTATAAACTTCTACTTCAAGTGTTGGGTTACCGCGTGAGTCTAGGACTTCGCGAGCGTAAACATCAGTAATAATTGACATTTTTTACTCTCCTTTGAGTTAAATTTTTTACACCTCTATGATACCTTAAAAATAAGCGTTTTTCAAGAAAAAACGTTATCTTTGTGCAAATTTTCCTTAACTTTATAAAGTAATCGCTTTCTTTTGTCTGTTTTCTTGCGATTTTTGTGATATACTGTTTTTATGACAGATTTATCAAAACAACTACTAGAAAAAGCTCATGGTGGACCGAAATTAAACCCTGACGAACAACGCCGCTATCTCGGGACTTTTGAGGAAAGAGTTCTTGGCTACGCTGATATCAGTACTGCCAATAGTCCTGAATTAGAACATGGTTTTTTCTCTATTTTGGAGGTTTTTCAAGAAAAGGTAGAGATGCTTTTTGTGAAAATCTCACCAAATATCGAGTTTGACAAACAGGTCTTTTACTTAAAACAAGCAAAGGAAAGCAACTGTCAGGCGACTATTGTTTCAGATGATCATATCACCTCTCCTTTTGGTCTTGTCATTCATACAAATGAGCCTGTTCAAGTGGACGAAAAGGACCTTAGACTTGCATTTTCAAGTCTTTGGGAAGAGAAAAAGGCAGATCCACCTAAAAAGTCCGTCTGGAAAAAATGGTTTAGTTAATCCTTTCTCAAATTTAACAAACGACCAATATTAGTAGCTGTGTGCTCCAAATAGAGACTTGCATTTTTCAAACTGTCTTCCAAAGACTCACTTTTCTCTAGAATAGAAAATGCTGCTTCTATATTTTCGAATGGTAGGGGTGGCAAATCGTTAGCAAGACTTCCACAAATAGCAATAACAGGAACTCCGCTAGGGGTTCTTTTTGCTACGCCGATAGGAGCTTTTCCAGCAAAGCTTTGACTGTCCAGTCTACCTTCACCAACGATAACCAAGTCGGCCCCTGCAACCTTCTGGTCAAAGTCAATCAAATCTAAGCAAGTGTCAATCCCAGATACGATACTGGCCTCAGCAAAGGCACAGAGACCCGCAGCAATCCCGCCTCCTGCTCCTGCTCCTTTAAGAGACAGGGTTGATGGTGAAAATTTTTCATAGAACCGCTGTATAGCCAAATCTACTGTCTCAAACAAAGCAGGATCCAAGCCCTTTTGTTTTCCAAATGTATAGGTTGCCCCTTGATGACCACATAAAGGGCTCGCGACATCTGCTAAAATGCGGATTTTCACATCTTCAGGAATCCTATATAATTCACTGTCAGAAATTGACTCGAACTCAAGCAAAGTCTGACCGCAAGCTGGCAATTCTTTTCCACTCTTATCATAAAAACGATAACCTAAACCAGCAGCAATACCTATCCCGCCATCATTACTAGCCGTACCACCTACACCGATATAGATTTCTTTCATCCCTTGATCAATGAGATGGCGAATCAACTCTCCAATACCTTGAGTTTGGATGTGAAGAGGGTTTCGTTTCTCCTGCGGAATCTTTCCTAAACCAACCAAGTCAGCAACTTCAAAGAGCGCTATTTGACCTTTTTGAAAGTAGCGCATTGATTCTTTTAGGCCAAAAGGTCCTGTCACCTCTTGCCATTTTTCTTCGAGTTCAAGAGAATGGCGAATAGCGTCTACAGTTCCTTCCCCACCATCACCAACAGGACAGAGCAGACATTCTACATCTGCTATCGATTTTTGGAATCCTCTTTTTATAGCTTGAGCGACCTCTTCTGCCGTCAAACTTTCTTTAAAAGAATCGGGTGCAATTACAATTTTCATAGTTCCCTCTCATTCTAAGAAATCAATCAAAGGTAAAACTTCCAAAAAATTCCTCGTATCTACATGACAAGCTACCTCAGCTTTTACGACCTCCTTGGCACAAAAGGCTATACCACGTCCTGCTGATTTTAACATCAAGAGGTCATTGGCACCATCACCGATAGCAATCGTTCTTTCTTTGGGAAGTTTTAGGTCTTTTCTCCATTTCTCAAGAGCAGCTTGTTTTTCTTGGGCTGTCACAATTTCACCAACTAATTTACCTGTTAAAAAGTCATCTCTGACTTCCAACTGGTTGGCGAAGAAATAGGAGATACCGAGGGATTTTGCTAATCTCTCAACTATTGGTGTAAATCCACCAGACACTAGACCGACTAGAATACCATTCTTTTGAAGTATGGAGATAAATTCTTGAGCATTTTGGGAAAGATGGATGGATTTGAAGACAATATCAAAGACCGAAATCGGAAGACCTTTTAACAATGCGACTCTCGCTCGTAAACTCCTTTCAAAGTCTAGTTCACCTCGCATTGCCTGATTGGTAATCTCTGAAATTTCTGCTTCACAACCTGCTTCTCTTCCTAAAAGATCAATTACTTCCTCTGCTATCAGGGTGCCATCAACGTCCATGACACACAAGCCTTTTACTTGAGTCATCACTTTTCCTCTTCTCTAAACAGCCCAAAAATCGTATGAAAGAATCATACGATTTTATCTATTAGTTGACTAAACTATGGTACAAGTCCAGGTAAGATTTGCAGGCTGTATCCCATGAGAAGTCGCATTCCATAGCTTGTTTTTGTAGATTTTTCCAAACGTCCGGCTGATACCTATAAACATCCAAGGCTGTTTGGAAACTCCAGTTGAGCCAGTAAGGTGTTAAATTATCAAAGCTAAATCCAGTACCAGTTCCTTCGATCGGATTGAAGGATTGAACCGTATCACGCAATCCACCAACCTCATGAACCAATGGTAGAGTTCCGTAGCGCATAGCCATCATTTGAGACAAACCACATGGTTCAAAACGACTCGGCATGAGGAAGAGATCACAGGCTGCGTAAATTTCTTGAGCGAGTTTGACGTCAAAAGTGATATTTGCTGATAGCTTGTCTGGATAGACTTGAGCAAACCAAGAGAAAGAATGTTCAAAAGCCGGGTCACCTGTTCCTAAAAGGACTATTTGAACGTCCTCCTGTAAGAAACGATGCAAGCTTTCTACAACGACATCAAAGCCTTTTTGGCGCGTCAAACGAGAGACAATCCCAACTAGCGGAACATCTGCTCTCACAGGTAACCCAACTCTCTCTTGCAATTTTGCTTTGTTTTGTGCTTTTCCTGACAAGTCATCCTTATCAAAATGATAGTCTAAAAGTGGATCTGTCTCAGGATTATAAAGATCTGCGTCAATACCATTGACAATACCTGAAACCTTACCTGACTCCATACGAAGAATCTGGTCCAAACCGCAACCGAATTGGCTAGTCATAATCTCATGTGCATAGCTAGGAGATACGGTTGAGACACGATCCGCGTAGAGAATACCTGCTTTCATCCAGTTAAGACAGTCATTCCAACGAAGGGTTCCATCAGCATACCGTTCAAATCCTACACCGAACAAATCCCACAACATTCCTTCAGAAAATTGACCTTGGAATTCCAAATTATGAATAGTTAAAACGGTTCTGATTCCTTGATATGCCTGAATCCATCTGTATTTTTCCTTCAAGAGAAAAGGAATCATAGCGGTGTGATAATCATGGGCATGGAGAATATCTGGAATGAAATCAATTCGCTCCATGGCTTCAAGAGCAGCCAGTTGGAAGAAGGCAAAACGTTCACCATCATCGAAATCTCCGTAAACATGACCTCGGAAGAAATACGTTTGATTGTCTACGAAGTAGAAGGTAACACCATTCAAGACGGTCTTCTTAATACCACAGTACTGTCTACGCCATCCTACACTCACTTCAAAGTGAAGAACATCCTCAATCTGGTCGCCGAATTTAGCCTCTACCATGTCATAGTAAGGTAAGACAACCGCAACTTCGTGCCCTGCCTTTACCAGTGATTTTGGAAGAGCGCCAATGACATCTCCCAAACCACCTGTTTTTGAAAAGGGCGCACCCTCTGCTGCTACGAATAAAATTTTCATGAATGAATATCCTCTGTAACTTTTTCGCCTTTTTTGACTACAACTGGGTGTTCTGCAGTACCGCGAATAACGACACCGTCAGCAACTTCAACCCCTTTGTCCAAGATTGCATACTCAACTTGGGCACCTTGGCCAATCACAACACGTGGGAAGAGAAGGCTGTCTTTAACTAGACTATCCTTATGAACGTGAATATTACGTGATAGGACTGACTGAACTACTTCACCCTCTATGATACTACCAGAGGCGAACTGCGAAGTACTTACCTTAGAGGTGTTTGAATAGTAAGTTGGTTCTTCATTCTTAACCTTAGTATAAATCTTTTGGTTAGGTGAGAAGAGAGAGTAGAATTTTTGAGACTCTAGCATATCAATATTGGCTTGATAATAGGATTGAACAGAGTGAACATTGGCTAGGTAGCCAGTGTATTCATAAGCAAAAGCACCTTCTTTAGCTGCCAACTCACGTAAAATATAGCGTAATTTTTCTGGGTATTCTTTTTGAACTTCTTCTTCCAAACGCTTAATCAACCACGGAGTATCAACGACGAATATATCTGTAGACATGTTGAAAAGTTCATCTGTTGATTTGGCATCAAAAAGTTTATGAGAAAGAACACGGTCTGTTTCATCGACTTCCAAGATGGCATTAACATCTGAAATATCCTTTTTAGGTAATTTCTTATAAACAACTGTAATCGGACGACCGGCAGTAGTATGTAAATGGAATACTTGATTGAGGTCAATATTCACCACGATATCACAGTTAAGTGCAACCGTCTGATTTGATCCTGAACGTTTCAAATAAGTGAGAAGCTGTTGGTAATATTCTTTCCCAACTGTGCTACTTTCAACACGCGTATTATAAATACCTAGATAGTAGTGACTGAGAAGGGTAGATAAGCCCCACTCACGTCCTGAACGAATGTGGTCAAAGACTGAACTGATATTGTCTTGTTGGAAAATCCCAAAGACACTACGAACACCAGCATTTGCAAGGCTAGAAAGAGGGAAGTCGATCAAACGATATTTTGCTCCAAATGGCAAACTGGCTACTGGACGATGATCTGTCAAAGTTGACATATCGTGAAAACCAACGGTGTTTCCTAAAATGGCTGAATATTTATCAATCTTCATCTGTTGCTACCCCCACTACTTCATCATATCCTACTACTTGTACTTCGTCTGTTCCATCAATTTCGACACCTTCAGAAATAACAGCACCTTCACCAATGATGGCACGTTTAATTTTTGCACCTTTTCCGATAATGGCACCACTCATGATTACAGAGTCTACTACTTCAGCACCCTCACGTACTTGCGCTTCTGTTGAGAGAATAGAATGCTTAACAGTTCCATCCACGAGACAGCCATCCACAACTAAAGAATCTTCTACATGAGCGTGTTTTCCAATAAAGTTTGGTGGTGAAATCAAGTTCCGTGAGTAGATTTTCCACTGACGATCACGACTATCCAAAGCGTTATTTGGATCAATGTATTCCATATTTGCTTCCCATAGAGACTCGATAGTACCAACGTCTTTCCAGTAGCCTTTGAATTCATAAGCATAGACGCTTTCTCCAGACTCAAGGTAATTTGGAATAACGTTTTTACCAAAGTCTGACATATCTACCTTGTTCTTTTCAGCAGCTACTAGCATGTTGCGTAGACGTTTCCAGTCAAAAATATAGATTCCCATAGAAGCTTTAGTAGACTTAGGTTCTGCTGGTTTTTCTTCGAATTCGACGATACGATTGTTTGCGTCAGTATTCATGATACCAAAACGGCTAGCTTCTTTGAGGGGTACATCCAAGACAGCTACTGTCAAACTGGCATTGTTGTCCTTGTGAGATTGGAGCATGTCATCATAGTCCATCTTGTAAATATGGTCACCAGAAAGGATCAAAACATATTCTGGGTTAACACTGTCGATGTAGTCAATGTTTTGGTAGATAGCGTGGCTAGTCCCTTCAAACCAACGGTTTCCTTCACTTGCAGAGTAGGGTTGAAGGATAGAAACACCTGTATTAATGCCATCTAGTCCCCAGCTCGAACCATTTCCGATGTGGTTGTTCAAGGCAAGAGGTTGATACTGCGTAATAACACCGACGTTGTGAATCCCAGAGTTAGCACAGTTTGAAAGAGCAAAGTCAATGATACGGTAGCGCCCACCGAATTGCACTGCTGGTTTGGCAATGCTTTGAGTGAGTTTTCCGAGACGTGTTCCTTGCCCACCGGCAAGGATCAAAGCTAGCATTTCATTCTTCATTTTCTACTCCTTTTTGGGTTTTATTTGTGACAGTTTTAGTTGGTTTCAAGCGACGTTTAATCTTCCAGATACTTGCCCCCATAGCTGGCAAGGTGAAGGTCAAAGTCTGCTCATAATCCTTCCATAATCCTTCTTGAGTTTGAACCGTTTGGTTGTATTCTTTCCAGACACCACCCCATTGTTCCAATTCTGTATTCCAAACTTCTTCATAAACTCCTGCGACAGGAAGTCCGATTGTAAAGTCTTTTCGTTCAACAGGCGCCATATTAAAGACACAGACTAGCATTTCACCCTTTTTACTCTTACGAATAAAGGAAAGGACACTCTGATCTCTATTATCCGCATCGATAATTTCGATACCATCGTAGCTGGTGTCAATTTCCCAAAGGCAACGATGCTCTTTATAGAATTGATTGAGTTGAGAAGTGAAGTACTTCATCTTAGCATTCATTGGATCTTCCAAGTTAGACCATTCTAGCTGTTCCTCAGACTTCCACTCTAAGAACTGACCATATTCGCTTCCCATGAACAAGAGTTTCTTACCTGGATGACAAATCTGATAAGTGTAGAGATTGCGTAGTCCTGCAAATTGATTGTAGCGATCACCCCACATCTTGTGCATCATGCTCTTCTTACCATGTACGACTTCATCATGTGAAAATGGTAAGAGGTAGTTTTCATTGAAAACGTACATGAAGCTGAAGGTTACCAAGTTAAAATCATACTTACGATAAATCGGATCTTCCTCGTAGAAACGGAGAATGTCGTTCATCCACCCCATATTCCACTTGTAGTCAAATCCTAGACCGCCCATTTCTTTCATACCAGTAATCTTTGTTGCTGATGAACTTTCTTCTGCAATCATCATCACATCTGGATGAGCTAACTTGATAACAGTGTTTAAACGTTGAAGGAAATAGTAGCCTTCGTAGTTGAGATTGCCACCATCTTTGTTTGGAGTCCAAGGAGCATTATCATAGTCTAGGTAGAGCATATTGCTAACTGCATCCACTCGAATACCGTCTAAATGATAAAAGTCAATCCAGAATTTAATGCTAGAAATCAAGAAGGACTGGACTTCATTCTTCCCAAGGTCAAAGTTAAGAGCTCCCCAACCGTAGTTATGGGCCTTGTTGTGGTCTTGGTATTCAAAAGTTGGTGTTCCATCGTAATAAGCAAGGGCGTCATCGTTGATGGTAAAATGACCTGGAACCCAATCCACAATTACACCGATATTGTTTAAATGACATTCCTCAACAAAATCTTGGAATTCCTCTGGTCGCCCATAAGAGTGCTCCATAGCAAAGTAACCCATAAGCTGATAGCCCCAACTCAATCCAAGCGGGTGAGCCATTAAAGGCATAAACTCGATGTGAGTGTAATTCATCTCAACAAGGTATGGAATGAGTTCTTCCTTGAGTTGTGCAAAGCTGTATGGACTACCATCTGGATTTCTCTTCCAAGATCCAGCGTGGGCTTCATAAATATTGACTGGTCTCTCAAAAAAGCCCCAGCGTTTTCTCCTAGCTAGCCAAAGACCATCTTTCCATTTTTTCTCTGGAATATCAGTCAGGATGGCTCCAGTCTCTGGGCGGGCTTCAAAACGAACCGCCAATGGATCAATTTTCATAATCTGGTGCCCATTTGCACGCGTGATATGATACTTATAAATCTGCCCTTCATGAGCCAGACTTGTGAAGACTTCCCAAACACCCGATTCATTCCGTACCATAGGAATTTGGTGCTCTGTCCAGTTTGTAAAATCACCAACTAAGTGCACAGCCTGAGCATTAGGTGCCCAAACACGGAAAGTAAAACCAATTTCTCCGTCTTTTTCCTCTTTATGTGCTCCTAGATAGTGCTGGAGATGAAAATTTTCTCCAGTAGTGAAGGTTCTCAATGCTTCTTGATTATTCATCCAATCCCCTTTCTTTTTGTAAGCGTTTTCTATAATTCTATTATACTATCTTTTAAAAGAACTTTCAAGCAGTTTACGGAATTTCTTAAAAAATATCTTGAAAATTTTGGAAAAAATATCTTAACTAAGCTTTCACTCATTTCAGAGAGAAAAGAATAATTTACATATATTTTCTTAGTATAATACCAAAACATTCGTTATTTTTCAATTTTTAACTGGATTTTTTAGTAAAAATAAAAATCAGGAAGCTAAATTCCTGATTTTATAAATTATTTCACATCAAAAACAATGGATTTGACATTTGTCATTGCTTCAATGCTGTATTTAATCCCTTGCACTCCTGCACCAGAACCCTTTACACCAAGGAATGGGAAATTATCTGGCCCACGTTGCGTTTTATTGTTAATATGAACAGTACCGACTTCAAGTTTTTCAGCGATTTCAAACGCTTTTTTAAAGTCATTTGTGAATACGGATGATTGAAGACCGAACTCAGATTCATTGGCAATTGCTACCGCTTCATTTGCATCGGAAACACGGATAATTGGCAGAACAGGACCAAACGGTTCTTCCCATGCTAATTTCATATCTCTTGTGACATAATCAAAAAGTCCTGGCCAAATGAGATTGCCCTCACGTTTGATTGGACTGAGCGCTTTGGCACCTTTACCTTGCGCATCTTGAATCAATCCCCAGATAAAATCAGCTGAAGCATTATCAATAACAGGTGTGATATCAGCATTGTCAAATGGGTCACCAACGGTTAGCTTAGCAACTTCTGCTTGAAGTAATTCAGCCAATTTATCCGCTACACTTTCCACAACCAAGACACGCTTGATGGCAGTACAACGTTGTCCTGAATAGCTAAAGGCTCCACCGACGATTTGTTTAGCTGCGTGTTCCAAGTCTGCATCTTCGAGAACAATAGCTGCATCTTTCCCACCAAGTTCAAGCATGATAGGACGCATTCCAGCTAAACGACCGATTCGCTCACCAATTGGAGTCGAGCCAGTAAAGTTGATAAAGTTAACTTCTTTATGTTCAATGATATAGTCACCGATTTCAGAACCTCGTCCAGTTATCGTATTAAATACTCCTGCTGGAATACCTGCCTCATCAAAAGCCTTGGCTAATAACAGACCTGAGATAGATCCTTGTGTTGGCGGTTTAAACATGACGACATTCCCTGCAATCAAAGCCGGAGCAATCTTAGATCCAGAAAGGTTAACTGGATAGTTAAATGGCGCGATAGCTAAAACGACACCAACTGGCTCACGACGGACAACGGCTAGTTTGTTTTTACTTGCAGCTTCAAAACCGCCACCTTCCATTGCTTGTCCAGTGATACGGAGACCTTCTTCTGCAGCAAAACGAATCAAATCTGCTGTACGTACTACTTCTCCAATGGCTGCTTTTATCCCTTTAGCAACCTCTTTGGCAAGAATTGTACCAATTTTTTCTTTATCACGTTCCAAAATGTCTGCTGTCTTATGCAAATAGGCTGCACGCTCAACGGGTGCTAAATCACGCCATGCTGGGAGAGCTGCACGCGCTGCTTTCATAGCCTCATCTACTTCAGCCTGACTCATTGCGGGTACTGTTCCCAGCTTTTCCTGATTGATGGGAGAACAGATGGCAATTTCCTTCTCTGATGATTTCCATTTTCCATTCACTAAATTCTGATAATTTGTCAAATTCTCTTCCTCCTGAAAATGATTAAGACTTATTTTATCAAATTTTCAGAAAATTACAACCCTTTTTGTGAAAAAATTGAGATTTTTTTCACAATCTTGATCCTTCAAATTATTTGAAACTTAATTCTACTCTTCATTAAAAACCTCATAAATGACAAAAAGGATTAGATAATCTAACCCTTTTTACTACATTAATTTATGAGAGCACTTTTAAAACTGCGACACTAATGTCATCAATAACATTTTCTTGTTTTGAACGACTGTTGGTAAGGAACATTTCAAGCTTACCTGCATTTTCAAAGTAGAAGGAGGTTCCCTTAGCATTAAATACCACTAATAGATGTTCTGATCCACCGTGAATCTCGTAAACAATCCAGCCACTATTTTCAGCAGCCGTGTGAACAAAGACATGACGGTAAATTTCTTCATATGTTGGATAAGAGAAGGCACTGATTTGCGTTTTTAGGCGGATAATCTGACGAATAAACTCGATGCTGTCTTGGCGTTCATTGATCAGATCCCAGTTGACTTGGTTAACACTGTCCGAAGCATTATAGCTATTCATAGCACGTTCTCGGTCTGCAGGAGTTAGTTCTCCATGTTCACCAGTTGGAACCAACTTAGTTCGACCAAACTCTTGACCTAGTTCTATAAAGGCCATTCCTTGCATGAGAAGATTCATAGCTGTCGCTGTCTCAACCTTGCGCATAATCTGGTCGGAACTCTTATCAGGATGAAGGGTTGCTAGCAAGTCATGAAGATTGTAATTGTCATGAGCTTCAACATAGTTGAGAACTTGGTTTGGACTGAGATAAGATCCCAATTCTCGGCTACCAAGAATAGCCTTGGCGACGATTGGCTCTGTAGCTGCGCCACTTACAAATCCTGACTTGATTGAACCATAAACTTCTCCTCCTTTGACCGCATCACGCTGATTATCGTTGAAAAAACCGATATTTGGCATCTGGTAGGCATTGTCCTTCTTAGCCTTGTCATAAGGAGCAAGACCTGTTCCCATATCCCAGCCTTCTCCATAAGTGATAATACGCGGATCGACCTCATCCAGTGCCCAACGAATTGCCTGCATAGTTTTGACATCATGAATGCCCATCAAGTCGAAACGGAAACCGTCAATATTGTATTCTTTCACCCAATAAAGGATGGAATCAATCATATACTTGCGGAACATCTCGTGTTCACTTGCGGTTTCATTTCCTACTCCCGTACCGTTTTGAAAAGTTCCATCACGATTCATACGATAGTAATAATCAGGAACAGTTGTTTGGAAAGGTGCATCAACCGTTGAGAAGGTATGGTTGTAAACGACATCCATAATGACACCAATTCCTGCATCATGATAGGCTTGAATCATGGTCTTCAAATCTCGAATAACCTGACCAGGATCATCTGGATTGCTAGAGAAACTTGATTCTGGTGCATTATAGTTTTGAGGGTCATAACCCCAGTTATAGGTTACATTTCCATCCTCGTCGTATTCCTTATGACGATCAAAGATTGGTTGGAGCTGAACATAATTACAGCCGAGTTCTTTGATATAGTCAAAGGCTGTTGCTTGACCAAACTGGTTAACTGTTCCAGTCTGGGCAGCCCCAAGGAAAGTTCCTCGAAGGTTTTCTGGAACACCAGATGTTGGTGATTTTGTAAAATCACGAATATGCATCTCACAGATAACTGCTTTACAAGGATTTTCCAAACGCCAAGAAGCTTTCGTACCATGTTTGACTTCAAAGCCTTCTACCTGTCTCTCTTCATGAGATAGAATTACAGAACGTTTTCCGTCAGGGCTTGTAGCGATAGTATAAGGGTCTCGTGTCAAAGTCTGGTGGTGTGGAAACTCAATCTGATACTGATAAGCTTTACCTGCAAGATTTTCATCCAGATCTAGACTCCAAACACCAATAGTATTGTACTTATGGCTGTATGAATAGCTATTCCCACGTTCAAGATTAAAGGTTTTCCAAATCGGTGCATCGTTACTAGTGTTTTCATAGACAACCACCTGAACAGCTGTAGCTGTTGGAGCCCAGAGTTTAAAACTGGTCTGGGAATCAGATCCTTGGCAGCCCAAGTCTCCCTGATATCCCCAGTGATGATCAAAGCTTGCGCTATGGATGGCTTTATCAAAGGCAAATGGATTCTGATCCTTATAATATGGACTAGCAATAGCTGGGTTTTCTGAATAATACACAGTCTCGTCTCCCTCTAAAATCCATGCTTCTGTCAGCAAGGGATAGTAGTTAAAACGTACAAGATATTCTTTTAATACACCATCTATCTCGGCTTTGAAGGTGAAACTATCCACCTTCTCCTGACTGGTCACGGTAAAAGAAAACTGAAGACCAAAATAAGTGGTCTCTGAAGTTAAAGAGCTTTTGTTTTCATCTCGGTCTGTGCTAAATGAGCAAGCTGAATAATCTCCATTTTTTCTATGAAAATGGAGTAGAACGGGATAATTGTACATGTTTTTTCCTAATTTCTAATTTCTATTTTAATTTTATTTGGTGCTGATGGATTCAGTTGGCATTTCATCACGATGGATAACAGATTTTAACCATGTTAAAACACATCAGGAGAGACAGTTTCAGATTATCTGACACCTAGTTTTCTACTATCATTACATACTTTCTAGCCAAGCTTCATCGCGAACTTCGATACCTAGTTCTTGTGCTTTTTGGAGTTTGCTTCCTGCATCTGCTCCTGCTACGACAAGATCCGTTTTCTTGGATACACTGCCTGTTACTTTGGCACCTAGACTTTCGAGTTTACTTTTTGCTTCTGAGCGTTTGAGACGTTCCAATTTCCCCGTGAGTACAACGGTCAAACCTGACAAGGCCGCATCTGCTACTACTGTCTGTCCTTTGTAGTCCAGATTGACTCCAGCTTCTTTCAACTCATCTAAGAGAATCTTCGATCCTTCTGTAGTAAAATAAGTCTGAAGACTTTGAGCAATCACACTACCCAAGCTCTCGATACTTGCTACTTCCTCAGGATCAGCTTGGGCTAGATTTTCAATAGAGTGGAAATGTTGGAGTAAGAGCTGACTAGCCTTACTTCCGACATGGCGAACGCCCAGACCAAACAAGAGCTTTTCAGCAGAGTTTTCCTTTGATGCTTGAATAGCCTGATACAGTTTAGAAGCAGATTTTTCCTTGACACCTTCTAAAAGGAGGAAATCGTCTTCTTTCAAACGGTAAATATCTGCCACATCCTTAACCAGATTAGCAGCAAAAAGTTTTTCAACGATAGATGGACCAAGCCCTGTTATATTCATGGCATCTCGAGAGGCAAAGTGAATCAAGCCTTCCATAATTTGGGCAGGGCAGCGAGGATTGATACAACGCAGGGCTACTTCATCTTCAAAGTGAAGCAACTGACTGTCACAACTTGGACAATTTGATGGAATATCTAGTTTTTCTTCAGAAATACGTTTAGACTCTACAACACGCAAGACAGCAGGGATGATGTCTCCAGCCTTATAGACAATAACCGTATCATCTTTGCGGATATCCTTTTCAGCGATATAATCTACATTGTGTAGGGTTGCACGGCTAACAGTTGTCCCAGCAAGCTGAACAGGTGTTAGATTGGCAGTCGGGGTCACAACACCCGTACGACCTACTGTCCAGTCAACTGAAAGGAGCTGGGCTTCTTTTTCTTCAGCAGGAAATTTGTAGGCGACTGCCCACTTGGGCGCTTTAACAGTAAAACCAAGCTCTTCTTGACCTGCTAGGTCATTGACCTTGATCACCACCCCATCAATGTCATAAGGTAAATTATCCCGTTCTTGTCCAACTTCTTGAATGAAATCCCATATCTCATCTATACTTTCAGCCAGAATTCGTTTAGGATTAACTACAAAGCCAAGCTGTTCAAGATGCTTCAAAACCTTTTCTTGGCTATCACGAGTAGAAGGGCTTGCTTCTTGATAGAGGAAAGTCGCAAGATTACGCTTGGCCACTACTGCTGTATCCAACTGACGGAGGGTTCCTGCTGCTGCATTACGGGGATTGGCAAATTCAGGCTCTCCATTTTCTTGACGTGCTTGGTTGACCTGGTCAAAAGAAGCGCGTGGCATGTAACACTCCCCACGAACGGTAATATCAAGTTCTTCTGGCAAGGTCAAAGGAATGTCCTTGACACGCTTGAGGTTTTCTGTGATATTCTCACCAATAGAACCATCTCCACGTGTCGCCCCAACGACAAAAATCCCCTTTTCATACGTAAGTGAGATAGACAAACCATCGATTTTCAGCTCACAGATATAAGTGGGATGGGCTAACTCCTTACGAACACGCGCATCAAAAGCTTCTAACTCTTCACGTGAAAAAGCATCCTGCAAACTATAAAGAGGATACTGATGACTGTATTTTTCAAAACCATCTAAAACCTTACCACCAACGCGATGGGTCGGACTGTCCGCTAAAACTTGATCTGGATAGGTAGCTTCCAATTCGACCAACTCTCGGTAGAGGCGATCATACTCGCTATCTGACACCGAGGGATTGTCACTCGTATAGTACTCGGTCGCATAGCGATTGAGCAAGGCAACTAACTCATTCATTCTTTCATTCATAAAACCATTTTACCACAAAGCAAGCCCTCCTCACAATAGAGAAGGACTGAAAAATGGTTTGTAGTGTAATATTTTCTTAAAAAGAGAAATTATAACTCTTTTTCAAAACGATTTCGCACATAAACGAGGGATAGACAAGACAGAATAATAACCCCGCTTCCAATGATCAGAAAAGAAGAGAGATGAACACTTGGCAACACCGTCATAAAGCCTTTTGCAATCGGCATAAATAGGATGGCTAAGGTAAAAATTGTGCTTAGTACCCTTCCCAAGTATTCCCCCTCAACCTTGGTTTGAACCTGAGTAAAAAAGTGAATGTTAAATATCGTCATAAACAGTTCACAAACTAAATTTCCAGAAAAGGAAAGAAAAGTTGGCAGTGGTAACCCCATCATAAAAACTCCAACTCCAGTCAAAGCCAATAGAATCAAAAGATTATAAACACCTGCCTTTATTTTGCTAGCTAGAAGAGCTCCAATAATTGAACCAATAGCGCCCATAGTCAAAATAGTTGCATAAGCTCCTTCTACCCCGTATAGTCGATTTGAAAAAGGGAGGAGAAATTCAAAAGCTGCAAAAAAAAAATTAACACTGGAAGCTACTAGCAAAAGGAAAAAGATCTCTTGCTGGCGCCAAATATAGCGAATCCCTTCTTTCATATCAGCAAAAATATTTTTCCAACTGAAAGTCTTTTTCTCTTGTAACTGAATCTCTTTTTTGGGAAGAAAAGCTACTAATGTAAATGCGATGAAAAAACTAATGGCATCTAAAACAAGCGTCATATGGAGACTGGCAAATTGTAAAACGAGGAAAGAAAGTACAGGGGAGCTAACGCCTACAACCTGCAAAATGAGCTCTAAGCGAGCATTGTAGGTCACAATCTCGTCTTTCTCTACAACCTCAGTTATAATGGCTTTGTTGGCTGTACGAGAAAATGCAAAGGCAACAGCCTGAACAATATTTGCGAAGATCAGAGCAGCAATCATCAAGCTATCATTTCTGATGAAAGAAATAGCTAAGCAGAGAATACCACAAATCAAGTCCGTCGTCATCAAAATTTTGCGACGCGAAAAGCGGTCTGAAATCACTCCGCCAAAGGGATTGACCAGAATCGATGTGACGAGTTCAGAAATCTGATAAATCCCAAGAACAGTCTGTCCTATCGTCCCCATTGATGCTAACCAAACACTGTTTCCATAATCATAGAGCATATTTCCTATCTTATTAATCGCACCACGACTAATCAACTGGATTGCATGTCGATTCATATAAAAAGCTCCTCTCAAATTTTGAAACTATTGTATCAAAACTGAAAGGAGTCTCTTTATTTTTCCCTTATTTGGGAAATTTAAGGATTTACAAATTTTTCATAATGTTCCTGATAGTAAGCCACTTGCTCAGGAAGTCCAAGAACATCAAAAATATGCATGGCTTCCTGCATCTGACTACAACCTTCTTCTTTCAAGTCTCTCTGGTAGAGGGCAAAACCTTTGAGATAATGGAAGATATTACGCTCATAAAGCTTGATACCATTTCCAATCAACTTCTCCACATAGCCCTCAAAATAGTCCGCATCCGCAAAGGAACGGTTCTCCAAACAATGCTGGTAACAGTTAAGAGCTAAAATCAAAACAAGTTTACGATGCCGACCAATTTCCTTGTAGTAGTCTTCTCGCTCCATGACTTCTCTGCCAATCCGAGCCACATAGTCCACATTGTAGAAAGTATAGAGATTTCCGAAAAGAATCAACTCATACATGGTCCATTCTTCTGTTTGAAAAAGATAATCTGCTACCTTTTCCAAATCACTCTGCTTCATCGTGTAACTAGCATCTCTTTGACAAATCAGACCTTGTAGCAGAATCCAATTCAGCTCAAAATAGAGGGGATTGGTCGAACTCTTCGCTTTCTTGAGCTGTTCCTTTTGAAGCTTTTGAAAACCTGCAATATCATTTGAGTAGTAAAGCGGAATAATCTGTGCCATCAAGGCAACATGTTCATGATTTTGAAAATCTCTAGCCTTGTCCATGAAATTTTCGATAGTCACATGAATATTGTCCAAAATCTCAAAGAAACGAGAAACTGCTAGGTCAGACTCCCCAAGCTCGAAGCGAGATAACTGAGAGGTTGAACATGATTCACCTGCCGCCTCTTTTAAGGAGTATTTCCCACTTGTTCGAAATTCACGAAATACCTTTCCAAGATGTTCCATTTCTTACACCTGCTCCGATAATTCTTCCCACTCAAGCATAGCTTCTTCCTGACGATGGCTAATTTTGTCCAGTTCAGCCTGCAATTCCATGAGTTTTTCGGCGTCGTTGGTTTCCAGCATTTGTTCAGAAATGGCTTGACTTTGGCTCTCTAACTCTTCGATTTCAGCTTCCAAACTTTCGATTTGTCGCATGAGCTTACGGGCTTCTTTTTGACTTTCTTTCTGAGCTTGGTAGTCATTAACTGGGCTTGTTTCTTTTGCTTGATTGCTAGTTGAAGCTTCCTCTGTCTGGCTGACTTCCATTTCAGCCTTTTTATCAACATAGTAGTCATAATCTCCAAGGTAGAGAGTTGAGCCATTTTCAGACAATTCCAAAACATGAGTGGCTACACGATTGATAAAGTAACGGTCGTGACTGACGAAAAGAAGGGTTCCATCAAAATCAATCAGAGCATTTTCTAACACTTCCTTGCTATCAATATCCAAGTGGTTGGTCGGCTCGTCAAGAATCAAGAAGTTATTGTTTTCCATTGAAAGTTTGGCAAGAAGTAAACGAGCTTTCTCGCCACCAGACAGCATTCCGACTGACTTTTTGACATCATCTCCTGAGAAAAGGAAGGCACCAAGACGGTTGCGGATTTCAACTTCAGGTGTCAGTTTAAAATCATTCCAGAGTTCATCCAGGACAGTATTACTAGGTGTTAACTTGCTTTGAGTCTGGTCATAGTAACCAACCTCGACATTGGCACCAAATCGCTTCTCTCCTTTGATAAAAGGAATCTGATCTACTATTGACTTGATAAAGGTTGACTTCCCAATACCATTTGGTCCTACGATGGCAACAGCATTCATCTTACGAAGGTCGAGATTGATTGGCTCTGAGAGTATTTCCCCATCATAGCCAATGGCTGCATTTTCAACTGTCAGGACAACATTCCTAGACGTTTTTTCAGATTGGAAGGTCATGTTGGCTGATTTCTTACCAGCTTCAGGTTTGTCCAAACGCTCCATTTTTTCCAATTGTTTCCGGCGAGATTGGGCACGTTTGGTTGTCGAAGCTCGTACTAGATTACGATTGACAAAGTCTTCCAGAGCAGCGATTTCCTTCTGCTGCTTTTCATAGTTCTTAGCTTCCGTTGCTAGCTTTTGCTCTTTTTGTTCAACGAAACGAGAGTAATTTCCCACATAACGGTCTAAAGAATGCTTGGTCAAATCGAGCGTAATCGTAGCAACCTTATCCAAAAAATAACGGTCGTGGCTAACAATAATGAGGGCACCGCTATAGTTTACCAAGTAATTTTCCAACCAGGCTATGGTTTCAATATCCAAGTGGTTGGTTGGCTCGTCCAAAACCAAGAGATTAGGCTTTTCAAGGAGCATTTTTGCTAGAGCCAGACGGGTGTTTTGACCGCCAGAAAGCTCAGCAATTTTCATCTGCCACATAGTCTCATCAAACTTAAATCCATTCAAAATAGCTCGAATATCAGCTTCGTAGGTAAAGCCACCTGCTTGGCGAAAATTCTCAGACAAACGATCATAATCCGCCATCAGTTTATCCAATTCAGCGCCAGACTTTTCACCCATCTCCAGTTCCATCTGACGAAGTTGCTTCTCAGTCCGACGTAGATCATCAAAGACATGGAGCATTTCATCGTAGATGGTATTTTCAGACTCAAAACGACTATCTTGGGCTAGATAAGACAGAGAAATATCTTTTTTCTTATTGATTTCTCCACTAGTTGGCTCCTCTTCTCCAACCAAAATCTTCAAAAGTGTGGACTTACCAGCACCATTTTTTCCAACAAGAGCAATTCGGTCTCGTTCATCTACTTGCAGGTTGATATTATCAAACAAAAGCTCGCCTGCAAAAGAACGTTCAATTTTATTAGCTTGTAAAATAATCATATAGGTAGTATAGCATGTTTCCCTAAGGGGTTCAAGACTATAGAATCCATTTCATTTCAAGCTTTTTCAGAAAGTTATGCTAACGTTTTACTAAAATGATAAATCGTGATATAATGAAAGCGATTAAAAGAATTTACAAAAAAAGGAGATCCTCTATGACTTACCAAGAAAATTATCAAAAATGGTTAGATTTTGCTGAACTTCCAGACTACCTTCGTCAGGATTTGGAAAACATGGATGAAAAAACAAAGGAAGACGCCTTCTATACCAATCTTGAATTTGGTACTGCAGGTATGCGTGGCTTAATAGGTGCTGGTACAAACCGCATCAACATCTACGTTGTCCGTCAAGCGACTGAAGGTTTAGCTCGTTTGATTGAGTCAAAAGGTGGAAACGAAAAAGAACGTGGAGTAGCAATTGCCTACGATAGCCGTCACTTCTCACCTGAGTTTGCCTTTGAATCTGCGGCAGTTCTTGCTAAACACGGTATCAAATCTTACGTATTTGAAAGCCTTCGTCCAACTCCAGAATTATCATTCGCTGTTCGTCACCTCAACTGTTTCGCAGGTATCATGATTACTGCCAGCCACAACCCTGCTCCATTTAATGGTTACAAGGTTTACGGTGAAGACGGTGGACAAATGCCTCCTCACGATGCGGATGCTTTGACAACATACATCCGTGCTATCGAAAATCCATTTGCTGTGGAAGTTGCTGATGTGGAAGCTGAAAAAGCTTCTGGTTTGATTGAAGTAATTGGTGAAGCTGTCGATGTGGAATACCTTAAAGAAGTCAAAGATGTAAATATCAACCCAACCTTGATTGAAGAGTTTGGTAAAGACATGAAGATTGTCTACACACCACTTCATGGTACTGGTGAAATGTTGGCTCGTCGTGCTCTTGCTCAAGCAGGATTTGATTCTGTTCAAGTTGTTGAAGCGCAAGCAACTGCAGACCCAGACTTCTCAACTGTAAAATCTCCAAACCCAGAAAGCCAAGCGGCCTTCGCTCTTGCTGAAGAACTTGGTCGTCAAGTTGGTGCAGACGTTCTTGTTGCAACTGACCCTGACGCTGACCGTGTTGGTGTTGAAGTTCTTCAAAAAGATGGAAGCTACCTCAACCTTTCAGGTAACCAAATCGGCGCTATCATGGCTAAATACATCTTGGAAGCCCACAAAAACGCAGGAACTCTTCCAGCTAATGCAGCCCTTTGTAAATCTATCGTATCAACTGACTTGGTAACGAAAATTGCTGAAAGCTACGGCGCAACCATGTTCAACGTTTTGACTGGTTTCAAATTTATCGCTGAAAAGATTCAAGAATTTGAAGAAAAACACAATCACACTTACATGATGGGATTTGAAGAAAGCTTCGGTTACTTGATCAAGCCATTCGTACGTGATAAAGACGCGATCCAAGCCGTTCTTGTCGTTGCTGAGCTTGCTGCTTACTACCGTTCACGTGGTTTAACATTGGCTGACGGTATCGAAGAAATTTACAAAGAGTATGGCTACTATGCTGAAAAGACTATCTCTGTAACTCTCTCAGGTGTCGATGGAGCTGAGCAAATCAAGGCTATCATGGCTAAGTTCCGTAACAATGCTCCAAAAGAATGGAATGCAACAGCTATCACTGTCGTAGAAGACTTCAAAGCACAAACTTCTACTACTGCTGATGGTATTGTAACTGCCTTAACAACTCCTCCAAGTGATGTTTTGAAATACACTCTTGCGGATGGTTCTTGGATCGCTGTTCGTCCTTCTGGTACTGAACCAAAAATCAAGTTCTATATTGCAGTTGTGGGTCAAAGCAACGAAGATTCTCAAGCTAAGATTGCCAACATCGAATCGGAAATCAATACCTTTGTAAAATAAGCAAGATAAAAGATGAGATAAAACGATCTCATCTTTTTTTCGTATCAAATCCGAGCAATTTTAGAAACTTTGTGGCATACTAGTTTTATCAAAAAAAGAGAGGTATTCTTATGAATCAGTTTTTAGAAGATATTAAAGACCTTGAAGTGACTACTGTTGCCCGTGCCCAAGAAGCACTCAATAATAAAGAAACAGCAACCTTCTTCATCGGTCGCAAAACTTGTCCTTACTGCCGTAAATTTGCTGGCACATTGGCAGGTGTCCTAGCTGAAACCAAAGCACATATCTATTTCATCAACAGTGAGGAACCAAACCAGTTGGAAGCCTTACAAGATTTCCGCTCACGTTATGGAATCCCGACTGTTCCAGGCTTTGTCCACGTTACAGATGGTCAAATCAATGTCCGTTGCGACTCTTCAATGTCAGCACAAGAAATCAAAGAATTTGCAGGATTGTAAGAAATATTCATAAAAAAGAAGGCGAGTGCCTTCTTTTTTATATATCTGTAAGTGGTGTTGCGGTATCGGGAGAGGTATCGTAAACTTTAAAGTCTACTCCTACACCCAAATCAGCTTGGGCTAGCTGATTGACCATGGTCATATGAGCCAGTTCTTTGATATTGTTCTCCTTAGACAAATGTCCAAGGTAGATTTTCTTGGTCCGATTTCCCATTGCACGAATCATGGCCTCAGCACCGTCTTCGTTAGAGAGGTGACCAAGATCAGATAAGATTCGCTGTTTGAGTCGCCAAGCATAAGAACCTGCTCGCAAGATTTCCACATCATGGTTGGACTCAATGAGATAACCGTCAGCATTCTCGACAATTCCTGCCATACGGTCACTAACATAACCTGTATCGGTCAGCATGACAAAGCTCTTGTCGTCTTTCATAAAGCGGTAAAACTGGGGTGCTGCCGCATCGTGGCTGACCCCAAAACTCTCAATGTCGATATCGCCAAAGGTTTTGGTTTTACCCATTTCAAAAATGTGCTTCTGGGATGAATCAACCTTACCGAGGTACTTGCTATTTTCCATAGCCTGCCAAGTTTTTTCATTGGCGTAAAGATCCATACCATACTTTCGAGCCAAGACACCGACTCCATGAATATGGTCTGAATGCTCATGCGTAATCAAAATCGCATCCAAATCTTCAGGCTTGCGATTGATTTCAGCTAGCAGGCTGGTAATTTTCTTACCAGACAAGCCTGCATCCACTAAGATTTTCTTTTTTGGCGTTTCCAGATAAAAGGAATTTCCACTGGAACCTGATGCTAAAATACTGTATTTAAAGCCTATCTCACTCATTCTAGTCTTCTACTTCATCCTCCCAGACTTCTTCTTTCACTGCCTCCTTATCATAAGGGAGCACAATGGTAAAGGTTGACCCCTTACCGTATTCACTTTTGGCCCAAATAAAGCCATTGTGTTGTTTGATGATTTCCTTGGCAATAGCCAGACCTAGACCAGTTCCACCTTGAGCACGACTTCTTGCACGATCCACACGGTAAAAGCGGTCAAAAATCTTCGGCAAATCTTGTTTTGGAATACCTAGACCTTGGTCTTTGATAGATAAAATCATCTGGTCTTCAGTGGTTTTCATGCTGACAGTAATTTTCCCACCATCTGGTGAGTACTTGATGGCATTGTTAAGAATATTATCAATCACCTGAGTCATTTTATCGGTATCAATCTCGATCCAAACTGAGTTGATTGGGTAATCTCTAACCAGCTCATATTTTTTCTCCTCATCCTGACTTCTCATCTTATCAAAGCGGTTGAGGATAAAGGTAATGAAGGCCGTAAAATTAATCAATTCCACATCCAACTGAGTGGTCGCATTATCAATACGAGAGAGATGCAAGAGATCTGTCACCATCCGCATCATACGGTTGGTTTCATCGAGCGAAACCTTGATAAAATCAGGAGCAACAGGATCATACAAGGCTCCCTCGTCTAAGGCTTCAAGATAGGACTTAACACTAGTCAAAGGTGTCCGCAACTCATGGCTAACATTAGACACGAAGAGTCTCCGTTCACGCTCTTCCTTCTCCTGTTCAGTCGTATCGTGCAAAACGGCAACCAAACCAGAAATGAATCCAGACTCACGACGAATGAGTGCAAAACGCACACGAAGACTAAGATATTCTCCATTAGCATTTTGGGAATCAATCATCAATTCAGGAATCTGTGTAATGAGGTCACGCAGTTCATATTCATCCTCTATCTTAAGCAATTCTAGGATGCTTTTGTTCAATGCTTCTTCTTTTACGACACCCAGCTGTTTCTTGGCCATATCGTTAATCATGGTAATTTGACCACGGCGATTGGTTGCAAGAACTCCATCTGTCATATAAGAAAGAATACTGTTAAGCCTTTTTGTTTCTTGCTCCAGATTTTCCTGTGTTAAACGAATGACCTCAGACAAATCATTGAGGTTATTGGTGATGTTGGTGATTTCAGAGCTTCCTTGCATATCCAAAACTCGAGAATAATCCCCTGCAATCAAATCCTTGACCTTTTGATTAATCTGCTTTAGACGAATATTATCCCGACGATTTTCCAGTAACAACAAGGTTACCACCAAGATAAAGCCAAGTAAAATCAGGATAAAGATAAAATCACTGGTCAGAATCGTTTGTCTAATATCTTCAATCATTATTTCTCATATAGTAACCCACACCACGACGTGTTAGGATGTATTCTGGACGGCTTGGAGTGTCTTCGATTTTTTCACGCAAACGTCGGATGGTCACGTCCACTGTACGAACATCACCAAAATAGTCATAACCCCAGACAGTTTCAAGCAAGTGCTCACGCGTAATAACTTGACCAATATGAGAGGCCAAGTGGTACAAAAGTTCAAATTCACGGTGGGTCAAATCTAATTCCTCACCATATTTCTTAGCTACATAAGCATCTGGAACGATTTCCAAATCGCCAATCTGTAGGGGTTGGGATTTCTTTTCATCAGTTTCTTGACTATCCACTGAAGCGAGGTCTGTACGACGGAGCAAGGCCTTCACACGCGCTTGCAATTCACGGTTTGAGAAGGGCTTTGTGACATAATCATCTGCCCCAAGTTCTAAACCGATAACCTTGTCAAACTCACTATCCTTAGCCGAGAGCATAATGATAGGCACACTGCTAGTCTTACGAATGGTCTTAGCAACTTCTAAACCATCGATCTCAGGAAGCATCAAATCTAGAATAATAATATCAGGTTGCTCCGCCTCAAATAGCTCGATGGCTTCTCTGCCGTTAAAGGCTGTTACAACCTCATAGCCTTCCTTGGTCATATTGAACTTAATAATATCTGAGATTGGTTTCTCATCATCTACAACTAATATTTTTTTCATATGTTCACCTTTTCTCTATCTATTATAACAAAAAAATGTAAAGAAGGCACAAATGGCTAATTCCAGCCTTCATCTTCAAGAACTGTTTTATAAGCCTGCCAAATCTTTTGTTGAGGTTTAGCAAATGGATAATCAGAAAATTCCTGAGGGGAGATCCAGCGAATTTCTCTGTCATCAAACTGTTTCGAATCTGTTACCTGACCCGCTAGGATTTGAATATGCCATTTACGATGACTAAATACATGCTTGACTTGATCAAATACTTGATGGGACCAATCAACTTCTAAATCATAATCCTGCTCAAAACTTTCTTGGGGTGTTGGACCGAAAGTAACGCTTTTTTCAGCGACCTGAGCAAACAGATTCAACTGTTCCTCTTCCTGTGAAAACTCCTCTACTTCTATCAAAGGAAAATGCCAAAAACCAGCTAGCAGTTTCTCACTTTCGTTTTTCTCAAGTAGATATTGACCGCGGTCATTGCGCACAACCAAAGCCTTGAGATAGATTGGGAGAGGCTTTTTCTTGGGTTCTTTAATCGGATAACGACCCATGGTTCCATTCTGATAGGCTGCGCTAAATTCCTTAACAGGACTTTCTTCTGGTCGAGGATTAACTGGAGCCTCTATATCAGACCCCAAGTCCATCAAGGCTTGATTAAAGTCTCCTGGTCGTTCTGGATCGATTAAGATTTCCATCATAGCTTGGAAGATCTTCCGATTGCTAGGAACGCCGATATCATGTTTGACCTCAAACAAGCGAGACAAAACTCGCATGACATTGCCATCGACCGCGGGCTCAGGTAAATTAAAAGCAATACTGGAAATTGCTCCCGCAGTATAAGGACCAATCCCTTTTAAACTAGAAATTCCTTCATAGGTGTTTGGAAATTGACCACCAAAGTCAGCCATAATCTGCTGGGCTGCTTTCTGCATGTTGCGAACTCGGGAGTAATATCCCAACCCCTCCCATGCTTTTAGCAAACGCTCTTCAGGCACATTCGCCAGACTTTCAACAGTTGGAAACCAGTCCAAAAATCGTTCATAGTAGGGAATGACTGTGTCTACTCTAGTCTGTTGGAGCATAATTTCAGAAACCCAGATATGATAAGGATTTTTACTTCTACGCCATGGTAAAGCCCGTTTGTTTTCATCGTACCAGTTGAGGAGTTTCTCACGAAAAGAAATGATCTTCTCCTCTGACCACATCTCAACTCCGTATTCTTTCAAATCTAACATATATCTAGTATAACATAGAAGCTTCTAACTGTCCTTTTCTTTGTGCTAAAAAAGCCTCTTCTACTAGAGAGGAAGAGACTCCATTTCTTTATTGATTGATCGCCTGAGCTGCTGTGATGAGAGTCAATTTGTAAACATCATCTGGGTTACATCCACGTGATAGATCGTTGACTGGTTTATTCAATCCTTGTAGAACGGGACCGATAGCTGCGAAACCACCTAGACGTTCAGCTATTTTGTAGCCGATATTTCCTGCTTCGATACCTGGGAAGATGAAGACATTTGCTTGACCTGCTACATTGCTCCCTGGAGCTTTTAGGGCCGCTGTTTCTGGAACGAAAGCTGCGTCGAATTGCAATTCCCCATCAATCTCAAGGTCTGGACGTAGATCGTGTGCCAGTTTAGTTGCTTCAACCACCTTATCAACACTATCACCAAAACCAGAACCTTTTGTAGAATAGCTTAGCATAGCGATTTTGGGTTGAATC
This sequence comes from Streptococcus mitis, assembly GCF_003943905.1. Taxonomy (GTDB): domain Bacteria; phylum Bacillota; class Bacilli; order Lactobacillales; family Streptococcaceae; genus Streptococcus; species Streptococcus mitis_BC. The sequence continues at coordinate 208,614 of NZ_RJNS01000001.1, read as the reverse complement.
CCAAACATTTTGGCAGTAATTGCTGAGTTAATAGCAATTTCAGCCAAAGCTTCTGCATCAGGATTAATATTAAGGGCACAGTCACCAAACAAGTAACGTTCTGTACCACGCACCATAAGAAAAGCTCCTGAAGTACGAGTTACATTTGGACGCGTTTTGATAATTTGAAGAGCTGGACGAACTGTTGAAGCTGTTGAGTGAATAGCACCTGATACCATTCCATCTACCAAGCCCATGTAGACAAGCATAACACCAAAGTAGTTGACATCTTCTAGTAGGACCTGACGTGCTTCTTCTTCCGACATTTTTCCTTTACGACGTTCTACGAGCGCAACCACCATGTCTTCAAATTGAGGATAATAATGTGGATCAATCACTTCATAACCATCCATGATCCCTTCGATTTCAAGATAAATTTTAATTTTTGCAGGATTTCCAAGCAAAACAGGAACAACTTCTGTTTCTTTTACCAAGCGTTTCGTTGCTTGAAGGATACGTGGTTCTTCCCCTTCAGGGAGAACAATACGAGCATTTTTGCCAACTAGGTTGGCTTTGAGACTTTCAAAAACTTCCATGAGTTTTCTCCTTTAAGAAAATAAATTATACTCCAAATAGATTTTAAAGAGTATTAGTTGATAACTGAGTAATAAGATTGCTGAAATCATCCGGTAAGGGGCTTTCTAGTTGCAAATCTTGCTCTAGAAAGGGATGATAAAAAGATAAATAATGACAATGCAAGGCCTGACGCTGAATACCGTCGTCTAGGCTACCTCCATAGAGGTCATCTCCCAACAAGGGGAAGCCAATATGAGAAAAATGCACTCGGATCTGATGAGTTCGACCAGTATGCAGGCGAATATCGACTAGGTGAATATTCCCATAAGAAGCCACAACTTTGTAAGATGTATGGGCGTATTTCCCACCTTTGGCGACCCGTCTCGTGATAATGGAGTCCACATCACGCGCAATTGGGGCAATAATTTCCCCTTCTGGCTCCAAAAACCCATCGCCCTTAACCAAAGCGAAATATCGTTTTTCGATAGACTTTCGTTGCAACTGCTTGTCTAAACGTGCATGAGCGTAGCCGTGTTTGGCAAAAAGCATCAAACCAGAAGTATCTCTATCAAGCCTAGTCACGATGTGAACTTGCTGGTTTTCATATTCTTGTTTGACATAGTAGCCCTTTATAAAATTGGCAATGGTATTGGAATGATTGACACTGGGGATGGAAGCAACTCCATAAGGCTTATTCAAAACCAGAAAATGGTCATCCTCATACAAGATATCTAGAGGACGATCAATGGCTTCAAGAGTTTCAAAGCCTTCCTCTGCTGGAATGTCAATAGTTACCCTGTCTCCAATATCTAAGAGATAAGTCGCATTTTGAGGTTGGTCATTGACCAGAATAGCCCCACCTCGAAACTTAATCTTAGCCAAAAGTCCCTTGGAAACCTCATGTTTCTTGAGGAAAGTTTTGACTTTGACGTGCTCATCTGCGATAAATTCGAACCTCATTCATCCACCTCGCCGATGAAGGCATCTTTAACACGATTCCAGAAACTAGTGTGGCTTGGTGTCGCTACGAAGTGAATCTTGTAATGGTCGATTTGATACTCAATTCGTTCAATATTACGGAAAGAATAAACGCTGTTATCGACTGATATCGTATGGTAGTCATTGCGTGTCGGTAAGAGTTCAATCTTATCTTTTTTGGGAATAATGATCGATGATCCCAAAGTGCGATAGACTCGGTTGTTAAGACTCGCTATTTCAGTCAACTGCAAGGCCTCAATAGTAGGATGCAAGACAGCTCCACCCAAGGACTTGTTATAAGCAGTGCTTCCCGTCGGCGTTGAAACAGTCACACCATCTCCACGAAAGCGTTCAAATGGAACGTGGTTAATAATGATATCCGCAACCATGGTGCGATCCGATCGACGGATGCTAGCTTCGTTTAATGCACGGAAGGTCTTAACTTCTCCGTTTTCAAGTGTCACCTTGACATTCAAAACAGGATAGGAAACCTTGGCACCAGTATCCAGTTGGAGATTGGTAACCAACTGGTCCAACTCAAAATCGCGATAATCTGTGTAAAATCCCAAGTGTCCTGTATGTACGCCAATAAATCGAACTTTATCTAACTGATTCTCATACTTGTGAAATGCAGACAAAAGCATCCCATCCCCACCAATTGATATGACGATGTCAGGATTGGTGTCGTTGAGTATAAAATGATGTTTTTTCAACTGGTCTTTCAGCTCATACAAAACCTTTTGACTCTGGGGTTTTCTATTTGCAATCAGATCAATTCGTTTACCTGTATTCTTCATCTGTATCGTCACTATTTCCTACACCGTCGTTTAGTTTTCTACTTAAAGGATCAAAGAGCGCCTGTGCTTCCTGAATATCATCACGGATTTTCCCCATTTCTTCATCCAGTTGATAGGCTATTTTCGCCGTGATTTCCAGTCTTTTCTTAATTTCCTCTGGAAAATCGCCCTGATACTTATAATTGAGCGAGTGTTCAATCGTAGCCCAAAAATTCATGGCTAAAGTCCGGATTTGAATCTCCGCCAAAATCGTCTTAGCCCCATTGATGGTGTCAACTGTATACTCTACCACCACATGATAGGAGCGATAGCCCGAAGCCTTACGATGAGTGATATAATCTCGTTCCTGAACGACTCTCATATCATGGCGTTTGCGTAAAATCGCAACAACTTCCTGAACATCATCGACGAACTGCACCATGACCCGCAAACCCGCGATATCCTGTAAGTCATGTTCCAAAGTATCGTAGCCAATCCCTCTGCGATTCATTTTTTCTTTGATACTTTCAATCGGTTTGACACGACCCGTTACAAACTCAATCGGAGAGTGCTTGTTTTGTTTACGATACTGTTTGCGAATCCCACGAAGTTTAATCTTCAATTCACCAACAGCTTGAATGTAAGGATCTAAAAATTCTTCCCATTCTATGGTCATATTTTCTCCCTTTTGGTATGTGATTGTGTTGTTGAAAATTTTTGATTTTTTTACTACAATCATATACAATAAATACATTGTCCATTATACCATAAATCGCTTTCAAAGATAAAAAAAAGGTTAGAAAAATGAAACATTTAGAAATTGAACTGAAAACACTACTGAAAAAAGAGGATTACGATCATTTAAAAGAACAGTTTTCCAATATCCAACCCGTCCTACAGAAAAACTACTACATTGATACACCTGATTTCCAATTGCGTGAAAAAAAGGTTGCCATGCGCATTCGCACCTTTTCAGATTGGGCGGAGTTGACCTTGAAAGTGCCTCAAACTGTAGGAAATATGGAATACAATCAGAAACTGAATCTTCCAGAGGCTGAATCTTACCTAGAAAAACAAATACTTCCTCAAGGACTCGTTCTAGAGGAACTTGCTAAGATTGGTATTCTAAGCCAAGACTGGTTTGTTCTGGGTTGTCTTGCAACTATTCGTTACGAAATGGAAACGCCGATTGGTCTAATGGCACTAGATGAAAGTCACTACTTTGATCAGACAGACTATGAACTCGAGCTTGAAGTCACAGACCATGAAAAAGGGAAAGCTGATTTTCAGAAATTCTTAGAAGAAAATCAGATCACTTATCAGAAAGCTCCTTCAAAATTAATTCGTTTTATTAAAAGCATGGAAAATTACTGAAATAATCTCCATTTTTTGGTAAAATGATAAAGATAAAATAATTTGAGTTTACAGAGGACGGTCTATAATGTCAGATAGAAACAACATGAAACTTTTCGCACTTAACTCCAATCATGAAATTGCACAAAAAATCGCAGAGACGGTTGGGGTACCTCTCGGAAAATTATCTTCACGCCAATTTTCTGATGGAGAAATCCAAGTCAACATTGAAGAGAGTGTCCGTGGTTACGATGTCTACATCATCCAATCAACTAGCTACCCTGTCAACAATCATTTGATGGAGTTACTAATTATGGTTGATGCCTGCGTACGTGCAAGTGCCCATAGTATCAACGTTGTGCTTCCTTATTTTGGTTATGCACGTCAAGATCGTATCGCTTCTTCTCGCGAACCCCTCACTGCAAAACTCGTTGCTAATATGCTCGTCAAAGCAGGTGTTAACCGTGTTCTAACCCTTGATCTACATGCCGTTCAGGTGCAAGGTTTCTTTGACATTCCTGTGGACAATCTTTATACAATTCCTCTTTTTGCTAAACACTATTGTGACAAGGGCTTACTTGGACCAGATGTGGTTGTTGTTAGTCCTAAAAACTCTGGTGTCAAGCGCGCTCGTAGCTTAGCCGAATACCTAGATGCACCAATCGCAATCATCGACTATGCTCAAGATGACTCAGAGCGGAGCCAAGGTTATATCATTGGAGATGTTGAGGGCAAGAAGGCTATCTTAATTGATGACATCCTAAACACTGGCCGTACTTTCTCAGAAGCGGCAAAAATCGTTGAGCGTGAAGGTGCAACTGAAATCTATGCGGTATCCAGTCATGGTCTCTTTGTAGAAGGCGCTGCTGATCTTCTTGATGCTACTAACATCAAAGAAATCCTTGTGACAGACTCAGTAGCCACAAAAGAAAGAACTCCGAAAAATGTGTGCTACATTACCGCTAGCGAATTGATCGGTGATGCAATCGTCCGCATCCACGAAAGAAAACCAGTCAGCCCACTCTTTGCATACAACAAAAAGAAATAAGGTGATTCTTTGATTTATTTGGACAATGCTGCTACGACTCCTATGTCAGCAGTAGCTATCGCAGAAATGACCAAGGTCATGCAGGAAACTCATGGTAATCCTTCTAGTATTCATAGTCATGGTCGGCAGGCTGGCAAACTGCTCCGTGAAGCGCGTCAAGAATTAGCCCACTTAATAGGAACCAAACCTCAACATATCTTTTTCACGTCTGGTGGTACAGAAAGTAACAATACAGCTATTATCGGCTATTGTCTCCGTCATCAAGAACGTGGAAAACATATCATCACGACAGCTATTGAACACCATTCTGTGCTTGAGTCTATCGATTACCTGGTGCAACATTTTGGCTTTGAAGCGACCATTATCCAACCAGTAAATCAAGAAATCACTGCGCAGCAAATTCAAGAAGCGTTGCGTGACGATACCATCCTAGTTTCTACCATGTATGCCAATAATGAAACGGGCAGTCTCTTGCCAATAGCTGAGATTGGACGTGTTTTAAAAGAGCATCCTGTTGCTTATCATGTTGATGCTGTTCAAGCTATCGGAAAAATCCCTATCCACCCCGAGGAGTTAGGAATTGATTTCCTTAGTGCTTCTGCTCACAAGTTCCATGGACCAAAAGGAATTGGTTTTCTTTACGCTTCATCTGTAGACTTTGATTCCTATCTTCACGGTGGAGACCAAGAACAAAAGAAACGGGCTGGAACAGAAAACCTTGCTGCCATCGTCGGTATGGTTGCTGCCCTCAAAGAAGATCTGGGTCATCATGCTGAGCATTACCAAAAACTAGAGGGATTAAAAACTGCTTTTCTAGAAGAAATTGCAGGTCTCAACTACTATCTCAATGAAAGCAAACACCAGCTGCCTTATGTTTTTAATATCGGTTTCCCTGGTCAAAAAAATGACTTACTCTTGCTTCGGTTAGACCTGGAAGGAATTTCAATCTCAACTGGTTCAGCCTGTACTGCTGGTATTGTGCAAACGAGCCATGTCCTAGAAGCTTTTTATGGAGCGGATTCCCATCGCTTAAAAGAATCTGTCCGTATTAGTCTGTCCCCTCATAATACTGAGGAGGAACTGAAACAACTGGCACAAACCTTAAAAAATATTATTGGAGATTAATCTAATGGCATTCGAAAAAACCATTAAACTACAAAACTGCCGCTACGACTATACACTTAGCCCATCTGTCAAAAAATTCACACTAAAAGACAATACTTTCTTTGAAACAAAGGTAGGAAACTATGAACTGACTCGTCTACTTGAAAAAGTTCCTAATAGTGGTGAAGGTTTCCTACTAAAAATTATCATCAACAAAGAGCTTACAGGTGTTAAAATTAATATCACTGACAAATCAGGTCTTCGCTTGGTCAATATCTTTAAATCAGAAGATCACCATATCCACCAAGAAAAATTCTACTTCCTCATGGACAGTCTTGTAGAGCGCGAAATCTTCACAAAAGAAGAGAGATGATTGGCTATGTTTCGTTTGACTTATAAAGATAACTATCAAGTAGAACGTACACTTGAGTTTGCTGATTACGAAGAACTCATGTTATCCCTATCAGGCTGTGTGACCCTACCGGACACTCTCCTAATCAGCTCCTTAACACTCAATGATAAGGTAATTTATCAAGGATTGGTTGGCGATCTCTACCGATTTCTTTCACAAGCTAATTTTTCAGATAAAAACTAAGAAATTTCTTAGTTTTTTCTTGTTTTTGTTGATTTTTTCACAATGTTTCTATAAAATAGAAGAATAGAAAGGTTGTGATTTTGTGAAAGATAAACAGTCTGCTATTCCAAAAGCAACAGCAAAAAGACTCTCTCTTTACTATCGAATTTTCAAGAGATTTCATGCAGAAAAAATCGAACGTGCCAACTCCAAGCAAATTGCAGAAGCTATCGGTATTGATTCTGCGACTGTCCGTCGAGATTTTTCCTATTTTGGAGAACTAGGTCGTCGTGGTTTTGGTTATGATGTCAAGAAATTGATGAATTTTTTTGCTGACCTCCTTAATGATAATTCGATTACAAATGTTATGTTGGTTGGAATTGGAAATATGGGGCATGCACTTCTCCACTACCGCTTCCATGAGCGTAACAAGATGAAAATTATCATGGCCTTTGACCTAGATGACCATCCAGAAGTTGGCACCCAGACACCTGATGGTATTCCAATCTATGGTATCTCTCAGATTAAAGAAAAGATCAAAGAAGCAGATATCAAAACTGCTATCCTAACTGTTCCAAGTGTTAAATCACAAGAAGTTGCCAATCTTTTGGTCGATGCGGGTATAAAAGGTATTCTTAGTTTTTCCCCTGTTCACCTCCACCTTCCAAAAGATGTAGTCGTTCAGTATGTCGATTTGACAAGCGAACTCCAAACTCTCCTCTATTTTATGCGTAAAGAGGATTAGAAAGCGAAAGCATTTATGAAAAAACCAGTTATTGGGATTACAGGAAATGAAAAAGCTCATCCAGATGATGATGTCATGATGAGCTATGCGGCAAAAGGCTTTGTTGAAGGAGTCAAGGACGCTGGCGGAATTCCCATCATCCTTCCGATTGGTGATCAAGAAATGGCAAGCCATTACGTCGCTATGATTGATAAACTCATCCTTACGGGTGGGCAAAATGTTGATCCAAAATTCTATGGTGAACCTAAAACCATTGACAGCGATGACTACCATCTTCAAAGAGACCAGTTTGAATTAGCCCTTATCAGAGAAGCCATCAAGCAGAAGAAACCAATTTTCTCTGTTTGTCGGGGTACTCAGCTTTTCAATGTCGCTATGGGAGGTACGCTTCACCAAGATATCGAGGATCATTGGCAGGACTGTTCAGCCGAATACACGACCCAACGCCTCGTAACGGAGCCTGATACAATTCTCCGAGAAATCTATGGAGCAATCTCTCATATCAACTCCTTCCACCACCAGAGCATTAAAGATCTAGCTCCTAATCTTAAGGTTGTAGCACATGATCCTAAAGATGGAATCATTGAGGCTGTGACAACTACGGACGGCTTTCCTTATCTTGGTGTTCAATGGCATCCAGAATTTCTATTTGAAAATCGTCCCAAAGATAAAACGCTATTTGACTATGTTGTTAACGAACTCTAAATCAAATCCGTCTTTTCACGGTAACTAAAGTAATCAGAGTGCGAGACGATCAGATGGTCCAAGAAAACGATTCCCATCAGTTCGCAAGCTTCCTTTACTAGCTTAGTGACATGATCGTCATTTCGACTAGGAGATACAGCGCCTGATGGATGGTTATGAACGAGAATCACAGAGGTGGCCATATGCTTGATGGCATAGTGAAGGATTTCCCTTGGTTCTGCAATGCTGCGTGTCGCAGATCCGATAAAGATGGTCTGCTGATGAATGATTTGATTTTGAGTATTGAGATAGAGCGCCACTAGGTGCTCTTGTTTTTTGTCGCCAAGTTCCTGTTGCATTTTCTTGGCTAGCTTTTGACTGCTGAGAATACTTTCCATCTCAAGTGTTTCATGTTTATGAATACGATGCCCTAGTTCAATCACTGCTTGTAGTTCAATGGCCTTAATCCGTCCAATACCAGACAGACTTTGCAATTCCTGCAGGGTCATTTTTTTCAAATCAGTTAAGCTGTTGAGACTATTCAAGACTTTCTGGGAAATTTCAAAAACGTTTGCTTGACGCGTTCCTGTTCTGAGCAGAATAGCTAGTAACTCTTGATTGCTCAGAGCCTCTACTCCTTCTTTAACCAGTCTTTCTCTCGGTAAAAGTGAATCTTCTTGGAATGAAATACTATACATAAAAATCCTCCTCACTTTATTATTCGTGAGGAGGATGAAAAATTAGATTTTTTTCTCAATTGGGGCTACACTGGCTAGGAGTTTTTTCAGCCCTACTTCTGGGAAATTGATTTTCAATTCCTGAGTAGCGCCACTACCTGAGACTTCAAGGACAGTTCCCTCACCCCACTTCTTATGGAGAGCAATATCCCCAATAAACCAGTTGGTATCGCTTGAATCTTTTTTATTTCCGGATGTAAACTGTCCAAACGGAAGACCACTTGACTGGATAGAGCTTGGTGCAGCATTGCGTTTCCGTTCTTGAAGGGCCTGAGCTAAGCTCATACCTTGACCGAAAGCAATCCCACCACTGCTATAAGAGGCTTTAAAGCTAGTATTCGCTGGACGGGCCAAACCTTGATACTCAAGCAAGTCCGAACCAATTTCATTGATAAAACGAGTTGGACGATTGTAATTGGTACGACCGAAAAGCAAGCGTGAGTTGGCATTGGTCAGATAAAGAATTTTCTCCGCACGTGTGATACCGACATAGGCCAAACGGCGTTCTTCTTCCAGTTCATCTTGATCTTCAGCTGCACGGCTAAGCGGAAAGACATTTTCCTCCATCCCAATGATAAAAACAACTGGGAACTCAAGTCCCTTAGCTGCGTGCAAGGTCATCAAGGTTACTTCTGATGTCTCCTGACTGCCCGAATCCGTGTCTGCAATCAAAGCCAAGTCATTTAAGAAACGACTGAGTTTATCTAAACCTGTTTCTTCTTCCTGACTATCAGGATTGTCGTCAAAATTCTTAGTAACAGATAGGAACTCTTCGATATTCTCAACCCGCGCCTTGCTCTCCAAGGTTGCCTGAGCATTAAGAATATCGACATAACCAGTTTTTTCTAGAACAGCCTCCACCAGCTCGGTGATAGTTAATTGATCCAATTGCTCCCGCAAATCCAGAATCATATTGGCAAAATCCCAGATAGACTGGGCTGCCTTCCCTTTGATTCCTGATAACATGATATTGGCTGAAGCGTCTAGCATAGACATGTTTTGAATATTCGCAAAGTCACGGATTTTCTCAACCGTTCCTGGGCCAATTCCACGTTTTGGTTCGTTGATAATACGCTCAAAACTGATATTATCACTCAGATTCGCAATGAGATTAAGGTAGGCGATAATATCACGGATTTCCTTACGGCTGTAGAACTTGGTTCCGCCGACCATAGTGTAAGGAATATTGGACTTGAGCAGGGCTTCCTCAATAGTACGGGATTGCGCATTAGTCCGATAAAGAACTGCAAAATCCTTGTGGAGGAAGTTTTGAGTGCGACCAAGTTCATCGATGGTTTTGGCTACAAAAACAGCCTCATCCTGTTCGTCATTTGCACGATAGTAAATAATCTGCTCCCCATCGGCATTCTGAGTCCAGAGATTCTTAGGACGACGGTTTTTATTGTTTTTGATGACGTCGTTGGCCGCTTGAAGAATGGTTTTGGTTGAACGATAATTTTCTTCTAGCAAAACCACCTTGGCTTGAGGATAATCTTTCTCGAAATCCAATATATTCTCCATATCAGCCCCACGCCAACCATAGATAGACTGGTCCGCATCTCCAACCACGCAGATATTTTTAAAGCGCGAAGCTAAGAGTTTGACCAGTTGGTACTGGGCATGGTTGGTATCTTGGTACTCATCAACATGGATGTATTGGAACTTCTGCTGATAGTAGGTTAAGACGTCAGGGTTCTGATCAAAGAGACGCAGGGTCAGCATAATCAAATCATCAAAGTCAACCGATTCTGACTGACGAAGTTCTTTTTGATAGGCTGTGTAACACTGGGCCACGATTTGCGTGTACATATCGCCAGCTTGAGCAGCATAAGCCACATCATCAATTAGGTCATTCTTAGCATTGGAAATAGTCCCCAAAATGGTCCGTTCATTCCATTTTTTCGGATCCAAGTTTAATTGCTTGAGAATGCGCTTCATAAGAGTTCGCTGTTCTCCTGGATCTACAATAGTGAAATTACGATTGTAGCCAATATGATCCGCATCACGACGCAAAATACGAACACACATGGAGTGAAAGGTCGCAATCAAACAGTCTTGGGTTGCTGGGTTGAGCACATAGGCACGCTCCTTCATCTCACGCGCAGCCTTATTGGTAAAGGTAATGGCCAAGATATTCCAAGGATTGACCATTTTTTCATCAATCAAGTAGGCGATTCTGTGAGTCAAAACACGAGTCTTCCCAGAACCAGCCCCCGCCATAATCAATAAGGGACCTTCGGTCGTTTGCACCGCCTCAGCTTGACGGTCATTCATTCCATTCAATAATGCGTTCATTTTCTCTTCCTTACTCTTGAAGTCAATGTTTCTATTATATCAGAAATCAGGGAAAATATCTTTACCTAGACTGGTTGCTTGTAGAAGAAAACTCTCTCATCAGCTGAAGATAACTCCTCATATCTAGATAAGAAAAAGAGCTTGGATAGCATTTCCAAACTCTTTAAATATCATCTAAATATTAGAACAATCCTAGAACGGTTCCATCACTTTCAACATCCATATTGAGAGCGGCTGGACGTTTTGGAAGACCTGGCATGGTCATAACATCACCAGTAAGGGCAACGATAAAACCTGCACCCAATTTTGGTACCAATTCACGAATGGTAATTTCAAAGTTCTCTGGAGCTCCAAGTGCATTTGGATTGTCAGAGAAACTGTACTGAGTTTTAGCCATACAGATTGGCAATTTGTCCCAACCATTCTGAACGATTTGAGCGATTTGCGTTTGGGCTTTCTTCTCAAAGTTGACTTTTGTACCACGATAGATTTCAGTGACAATCTTTTCGATCTTTTCTTGGACAGAAAGGTCGTTGTCATAAAGACGTGTGTAGTTAGCTGGATTTTCTGCGATAGTCTTAACAACCGTTTCAGCAAGCGCTACTCCACCTTCCGCGCCATCAGCCCAGACACTTGCTAGTTCAACTGGTACATCAATTGAGGCACAAAGTTCTTTCAAGGCTGCAATTTCAGCTTCTGTATCAGTGACAAATTCATTGATAGCTACGACTGCTGGAATACCAAACTTACGAATATTTTCAACGTGACGTTTCAAGTTGGCAAAACCGGCACGAACTGCTTCCACATTTTCCTCTGTAAGAGCGTCCTTAGCTACACCGCCATTCATCTTGAGGGCACGAAGTGTTGCAACGATGACTACCGCATCTGGAGAAGTTGGCAAGTTTGGTGTCTTAATATCAAGGAATTTCTCAGCACCAAGGTCCGCACCAAAACCAGCTTCAGTAACAGTATAATCAGCCAAGCGAAGGGCTGTGCTTGTCGCCAAAACAGAGTTACATCCATGAGCAATATTGGCAAATGGTCCACCGTGTACAAAGGCTGGTGTACCATAAATTGTTTGAACCAAGTTCGGTTTGATAGCATCTTTCAAAATCAAAGCCAATGCACCTTCAACCTGCAAATCACCAACAGAAACAGGGGTACGATCATAGCGATAGCCGATAACTATATTAGCCAAACGACGTTTCAAATCTTCAATATCAGTCGCCAAGCAAAGAATCGCCATGATTTCAGAAGCAACGGTAATATCGAAACCATCCTCACGTGGAATTCCGTTTAGAGGACCACCAAGTCCAACGGTCACATGACGAAGAGCTCGGTCGTTCAAGTCAACAACACGTTTCCAGAGGATACGACGTTGGTCAATTCCAAGCTCATTCCCTTGGTGCAAGTGGTTGTCAATCAAGGCAGAAAGAGCATTGTTGGCAGTTGTAATGGCATGCATATCTCCAGTAAAGTGAAGATTGATGTCTTCCATTGGCAAAACTTGCGCATAACCACCACCAGCGGCACCACCCTTAATCCCCATTACTGGTCCAAGAGATGGTTCGCGGATGGCAATCATGGTTTTCTTGCCGATTTTGTTCAAGGCATCCGCAAGACCAATGGTAATGGTTGATTTTCCTTCACCAGCAGGAGTTGGGTTGATGGCAGTAACCAAGATCAATTTACCAACTGGATTGTTCTCAACTGCACGAATTTTATCAAAGCTGAGCTTAGCCTTATACTTTCCGTACAATTCCAAATCATCGTAAGAAATACCAAGTTTCTCTACAACATCCACAATTGGCTTTAGCTCAATACTCTGTGCGATTTCAATATCTGTTTTCATAGCAAACTCCTCTGCCCTTTTATGTTTAAAATTATTATAACATAAAATATATTTTTTCACAGACAAAAAGCTTAAGGATGTTTATAAACATTAAGTTTTAAGTCGTTTTTTAGTGCTCGATTTTATTTTTTATAAGTTTTTATAGTCAAAAACTATAATCTGGCTGGAAAAACATTCAAAAAATAAACGCTTTCTTTGACTTTCATTTTTTTTTTGTGTAAAATGAAGCTATGAAAATTTTAGTTACGTCAGGCGGCACAAGTGAAGCAATCGATAGCGTCCGCTCTATCACGAATCACTCGACTGGTCGCTTGGGGAAAATCATCACCGAAACCCTACTTGCTGCTGGTCATGAGGTTTGTCTAATTACTACTCCTAGTTCTCTTAAGCCAGAACCTCATCCCCATCTAACCATTCTAGAAATCAAAAATACGAATGATCTTCTTTTAGAGATGAAAGAGTGTGTTCAAGATTATCAGGTCTTGATTCATTCGATGGCAGTTTCTGACTACACTCCTGTTTATATGACAGGATTGGAGGAAGTTCAGGCGAGTTCTAATCTGGAAGAATTATTAGACAAGCAAAACACAGAAGCTAAGATTTCTTCACATGATGAAGTGCAGGTTCTATTTTTGAAAAAAACACCCAAGATTATCTCTCTAGTCAAAGAGTGGAATCCTGCTATTCATCTGATTGGTTTCAAACTATTGGTTGATGTTACTGAATATCATCTTATTGAGGTAGCTAGACAGAGTCTTATCAAAAATCAGGCAGACTTAATCATAGCAAATGACCTTACTCAAATCTCAGCAAACCAGCACCGAGCTATCTTTGTTGAGAAAGATCAGCTTCAAACTGTCCAAACTAAAGAGGAAATTGCAGAACTCCTCCTTGAGAAAATTCAAGCATACGATTCCTAGAAAGGAAAGCCATGGCAAACATTTTGATTGCAGTGACAGGTTCCATCGCCTCCTATAAAGCAGCTGATCTAGTCAGTTCCTTGAAAAAACAAGGCCATGATGTCACTGTCTTAATGACCGAGGCTGCGAGAGAGTTTATCCAGCCTTTGACACTACAGGTACTCTCACAGAATCCAGTCCACCTTGATGTCATGCAGGAACCCTATCCTGATCAAGTCAATCATATCGAAAGAGGAAAAGAAACCGACCTTTTTATCGTTGTCCCTGCAACTGCTAACACTATTGCCAAACTAGCCCATGGATTTGCGGATAACATGGTTACCAGTACGGCTCTTGCCTTGCCAGACCACGTCAAAAAGTTAGTCGCACCAGCTATGAATACAAAGATGTATGACCATCCGGCAACTCAGACTAATCTGAAAACATTAGAAAACTACGGTTATCAGCTGATTGCTCCTAAAGAATCCCTGCTAGCTTGTGGAGACTACGGAAGGGGAGCTTTGGCAGACCTGGATATTATTTTAGAAAGAATAAAGGAAACCCTCGATGAAAAAACGCTCTAATATTGCTCCGATTGCTATCTTTTTTGCGACCATGTTAGTCATTCACTTTCTGAGCTCTCTCTTATTTAATCTATTCCCGTTCCCAATCAAACCAACTATCGTGCATATTCCTGTTATTATTGCAAGTATTATTTACGGTCCGCGAGTTGGGGTTACACTGGGATTCTTGATGGGGCTTCTTAGCTTGACGGTTAACACGATTACAATCCTTCCAACTAGCTATTTATTCTCACCTTTTGTACCAAACGGAAACATCTATTCAGCAATGATTGCCATCCTACCTCGTATTTTAATTGGTCTGACACCTTATTTAGTTTATAAATTATTGAAAAACAGAACGGGTCTCATCATTGCCGGAGCTCTCGGTTCACTTACAAATACAGTCTTTGTACTTGGGGGAATTTTCTTCCTTTTTGGAAATGTCTTCGATGGAAATATCCAAAAACTCCTAGCAACCGTCATTTCAACCAACTCAATTGCTGAGCTTGTCATCTCTGCAGTTCTAACAGTAGCAATTGTTCCAAGATTACAAACCTTAAAAAAATGAAAACAACTCCACTTTCGTACTGAAGGTGGAGTTTTAGTTTTCACCAGTAAAGGCTCATCTTCTATTCATAAATGTGTATTTACCAAGGAGTCATTCGTTCAAAATTTTGAAAATATATGAAAATCCTTTGAATCTACCACCTATACTTTTGAAAATTTCCAATGAAATTAAAATAAATTCTTGACATGTCTGACTATTTATTGTACTATACTTGTGTATATACAGATAAATGGAGGTTCTTATGGATATACGAAAAAAAACGCAGTTTATGACTATGACTGCCCTACTCACTGCAATCGCGATTTTGATTCCAATCATTATGCCTTTTAAAATCGTCATCCCACCAGCTTCTTACACTTTAGGAAGCCATATCGCCATCTTTATCGCCATGTTCCTATCACCTTTGATGGCTGCTTTTGTGATTATTGCTTCTAGTCTCGGCTTCCTGATGGCAGGTTATCCGCCTGTTATTGTACTTCGTGCTTTCTCTCACATCGTTTTTGGTATTTTGGGAGCTTTGTACTTAAAGAAATTCCCTGAGACCTTGGATAAACCAAAGGCATCTTGGATTTTCAACTTTGTTTTGGGTGTTGTTCATGCTATCGCTGAAGTGCTAGCTTGTATCATCTTCTATGCTACTTCAGGGACAAATGTTGAAAATATGTTTTATGTTCTCTTTGTCCTAGTTGGTTTTGGCACGATTGTCCATAGTATGGTAGACTATACATTAGCACTAGCTGTCTATAAAGTGCTTCGAAAACGTCGCTAAAAGGAAAAACTATGACAAAGGATCGCAAACAGGCCCTTCTCAAACTGTTAAAGGAGGCACCAAAAGCTCTCAATGGTCAAACCTTGGCCAAGCACTTCCATGTCACTCGTCAGGTCATTGTACAGGACATCGCCATTCTCCGAGCCGATGGTGCTCCTATCCTATCCACCAATCGTGGCTATATCTATAAAGAAAATAATGCCAGTCCTTACGTTCACAAACTCTTTAAAGTGAAACATGAACTGGAAGAAATCGGGCAGGAACTTCTAGCTATTGTAGATAATGGCGGACGCGTTCAAAATATCTTAATTGATCATCCCGTTTATGGTGAAATTGAGACCCTGCTCAAACTTACCTGTCGTCGAGATGTCCAGCATTTTCTAGAACAAGTCGAAAATTCAGACTTTAGACCTCTTTCTGAATTGACAGACGGCATCCATTACCACCTTGTTGAAGCCGAGACACAACAAGACCTCCACTATATCGAGGAGGCCTTGGATAAGCTTGGTTATTTAGTAAAAGACTAAAAAGTTTCTTTCTCCCAGCCATCTTCTGTACGATGACGGTAGAAAAATTCCGATTTGTCAGGTGCTTCCATCATTTCCATCAGGGGCAACATATCATAGGCCAGATCCAAGTTAGGAATCTGGTCTTTTTCTACCCAAGAAACTTGACCTTCATCCGAAGATTGAAGATTCCCAGTAAACTCTGTTGCCTTGTAGCAAAAGACGATATAGCGCTCACCTGTATCTAATGGCCAATTTTTAATGCCGACCAGTTGAGGATTTTGAATAGTCAATCCTGTTTCTTCGTAGACTTCTCGGATCACTGACTCTGCAAAAGACTCGCCATTCTCAACATGACCACCTGGAAAAGCGTAGCCAGACCAGTGATTGGTTTCAGGAGACCGATATTGCATGACTACACGCTTGGTTTCAATGTCTTCAATCAGACAAATATTGGTTAAAATAGTTGCTTGCGCACGGGACATGGATTTTCTCGCTTTCTAAGTTATTAAAACATATCTTCGTTGTATTTTACTTCAGACTTCATGATAAAGGGATTAATCAACTCATGATAATAGTATACATCATGAAGCAAATATCCTTTTTTAATGACAATTTCTTGTTCCCTAACTTCATAATCAATCGTGATTGGAACAGGAGGATTTGGAATAAAGACGAAAACGACAATTACAAATAACCAGATATAAAAACTACAAATCGCACTGCGCACTCCTTCAAGGAAGCGATATTTCTTCTTTAAAAAGTAAATAAAAATATGCGAAATAGAGAGGATAATTGGGACAAAAAGCTTTGTATTCCACGCTATGGGAATAAATTTCAGTCCAAATATCCCAAATAGAAGATCAAGAATTGCAAAGGACCTCAAAAAGCGAATAAATAGAGTAAAAATTAGAAGAAAGAGCCAAATATTCCAAATAATAGGAGTAAATGATAAACCAAATGACCATAATAGGACATGAACAGTAACAAATGCTATCAGTAAGGAATATAGGACGATATAAATAAGCTTATTAAAAGTACTCGAATTTTTCACTATTTATTTCTCCTTTAAATTCAAACTACTAACTAATGACTAATATCTATCACTTTTAAATTATCTCGTCTATTATTTTAACACAAATTATTACATATAAAATTTTTAGTTAAAATTACTTCCATAATAGAGCATCTTATGGTTTTGAACCTTTAAAGAGACACTACTGCCTGAACGATATCCTTTAGCACCATAGTAGTAAGAAACCTCATAAAAGGCATCTGGCAACTCGGCATTATCTACTCCATTCTTGATAAACTCTTTCAGACCGCCCTTGCTATCAAAATAATCTTTCTCACCCTCTTCTAAAACAATATCGCGATAGATGATGTATCCTTTAATCATTTCTTTTTCTAAGAATTCATCAATAGGGAGATCATATAAACCTTGAAAAGCTTTCCCTTCCTTACGGTTCTTTTCAATGAGAGCATAATAGTCTTGGATATTTTCAGATTCAGTATCGACACTCCAGTAACTATTCACATATTCTAGATTTGGATTTTCATATTGCTTGAAAAAACTCTCTACCTTGTCTTTATTAGAAACACTGACAGGATGCTGGTTGAGTAGTTTATGAGCCATGCCTGAAAATTCTTGTAACATGGTTTTCATAGTCCCATCATAGGCTAGTTCTTCATCAGTCTTTTGGGGATTGTATTTCGAGGACTTTGGACGATAAAACAAGGCATGTCTCACAGTGACTCTACTTCCATCAACCTCTTCACTATAATTGTATTCAATTTTGTATTTTTCAGAAGTCCATTTATCTCTAGAAAACTTCGTAACCTTCATATCTCCTTTAAAACCATACAAATCAAGGGTTCTTCTTACTGCTGTCTCTACTTCCGCTTGATTTGCTTCAGGAAAAATATCATAAGTTGTTGTAAAGATAAGGAAGGCAAAACGTAGAATAAAGAATAAAGGGACAATATTTATAATACAGAAAATTAACAGTAACCATTTTTTCATTACTTGCTTCTCCTTATTAATAAAAGATTATAATTTCTTTGAAGCTTTAATTTTTTCTATACTGAACGATAAGGGATCTTCGAACTTTCTATCTCTATATCAGGATTGGCAAGTTTGAGATAAGGAGCAATATAGTCTGCATCCGTAACCTTCGGCCCTAGAATAACTTTTGAGTATTTCAAAGGAGCCAGATTGATGTATACAAATAAATCATATCTACCATTATCTTTCGGGCTTAATACGATATACTTCCTAAAATCGTTATAGTTAACTTTATCAAAAACTTCTAACCCAATTTCTTCTTTCTTCAGGTACTTTTCATTTAATAAATCCTTATCTTTATCTAAACTTTTATTATGATTTTCAATAAGTGTTTTTACAGAAGTATCATCTAGATTAATTAGAATACGATACTCCATCTCATATTCGTAATCTTTCACTTTAAAAAGATAAGAAATCTTTTTTAATTTCTCCGCCAAGTCACTTAGTGGAGTTTTACCTTCAAACTCTTGCATTTTTTCAAAAATTTGTTTTAGATTATCTAGAGCTTTACCAACATCTGATTCATCTTTAGCGCCAGAATTCAAATCTAAGTAATGAACTTTAACAAACTCTATCGATTTATGAGCAACTATATCTTCAAGATAAGACAGATCATATTCAAGGAATGCTCCCTGAGATGAATCTGCATATTCCTTCCACATAGGTAAACTATCAGATACCGTGGTTAGAGAAGATATAAAAACATTGGAAGTTTGATATTGTTGGAAAAACGTATTATCTATACCCAAATAATCATATATTACTCTTCCTTCCATCGGGTCGTTTAACTGTTTTAGATTAGTAAGTCGTAAAAATGGAGGTTGAGTTTCAGAATTATTTTCATTTTTCCAGTCGGCTTTTATGAGGTAGTTTGTTAAAGTATCAATCTTAGTATAATGTCCAAAGGAACCAATTTCTTTCAACTCATTTGCATCAACAGTCAATTTAGAACGTATATAGTATATAATCTTATCCGCTTGTTTTAAAAGTTGATTAGCTTCCGATGACAGGATAAATTCTGAATCACTTTGCTCATTTAAATAATCATTATCATACTTCTCAATTAACTTAATAGCTTGGTTGCGGATGATATCCGAATCATTTTCTTCTGCTATCTTTCGAACAACATCAATCGAATCTTTAATTACAACATCAAAGCGTCTTGACACAAAATCCAAATATTTCCCAACAGAATCAGATTGAGGGTTATTGATATAATAATTATTAATTGTCTTTAAGTGCTCAAATTGAAAAATTGAAACAAGCTCATCTAATCGAAAATACCCATATATAGCATTTTCAAAACCATTATTTTCAAATATAAATCTGATCAATGATTCATATTTCCTCTTAAAATAGATTCTTCTTTCTTCTGGTAAACTATTTTGTTCAAATAATTTATAAAAAACCATAAGTATGCTAAAAACGAGTGATTTAGTTTCCTCAAAACCATCATCTAACACTAATTCAAGGATTCTTAAAAAATAACTTTCATCTTCAAATAATATAGAATATTCTTCATATTCCATTGTAAAGAATAAATATCTATACAAAATCATGAAATATCCAAGACTTCCAAACCAATTAAATGACTGGACATTATTTAATAATATTTTATTTAGTGTAACTAATATATTTTTTGCTGCGATCTTACCTATTTTTTCTATTAAATTCATACAAACATACAGAACCTTGTCTGCATATTTTAATTGTTCTTCTTCAGATAACTCTAAATATTGATTAATAAAGATTTCAAGTTCGGATTTCAGTTTATTTTCGTCCAACGAGTCAAAATGATTCTTTAATTCAGATTCACTAAATTTACCTGTAAAATAATTTAACACTTCCATTTTATTTCCTTTTAAAATTCTAATCCAACACCTTGACTTCTAGCATCATATCACGGATCTGAGCTGCCAGTTCAAAATCAAGCACTTCGACGGCTTCCTGCATTTGTTTTTCTAGTTTCTTGACTAATTCTTTGCGCTCTTGTTTGTTGAGGCTGTTGATGTCAACTTCCTTGTCCTCTTCCTTAGCAACTGCCTTGGTTACGGCGATTAGGTCACGGATTTCCTTCTTAATAGTTTGTGGCACAATACCATGTTCTTCATTATAAGCCATCTGGATTTTCCGACGGCGGGCCGTTTCATCAATAGCACGTTGCATAGACTGAGTCACAGTGTCCGCATACATGATGACATGCCCTTCGCTGTTACGAGCAGCACGTCCAATGGTCTGGATTAAGCCACGTTCGTTACGAAGGAAACCTTCCTTATCAGCGTCTAAAATAGCAACCAAGCTTACTTCAGGAACGTCAATTCCCTCACGAAGGAGGTTGATTCCTACCAAGACATCAAAGACACCCAAACGCAGGTCACGGATAATCTCCGTCCGTTCCAAGGTCTTGATATCTGAGTGCATGTATTTAACCTTGATACCCATTTCTTTGAAGTAGTCGGTCAAATCTTCTGCCATTTTCTTAGTCAAAGTGGTGATAAAGGTCCGTTCGTTCTTTTCAGCACGGGCATTGATTTCACCCAAAAGGTCATCAATCTGTCCCATAGTCGGACGCACTTCTACCTCAGGGTCCAAGAGCCCTGTCGGACGAATGATTTGCTCAATCACTGTCTCGGTCTGTTCATTTTCATAGTCACCTGGTGTCGCTGAAACATAAACAATCTGATGCACATGACTTTCAAACTCTTCACGACGAAGAGGACGATTGTCCAAGGCAGACGGCAAACGGAAACCATAATTGACCAGCATTTCCTTACGAGAGCGGTCTCCATTATACATACCCTTGATCTGTCCCATAGTCATGTGGCTCTCGTCAATCATAATCAAGAAATCATCTGGGAAGAAGTCAAGAAGTGTATAAGGAGGCTCTCCTTCGCTACGACCATCCATGTGACGTGAATAGTTTTCAACACCGTTGGTATAACCCATCTCACGCAGCATTTCAATATCATACTCCGTCCGTTGTTTCAAGCGTTGTGCTTCTAACAGTTTGCCTTCCTTTTCAAAGATAGCTAACTGCTCCTCCAACTCGGCCTGAATCTTGGCAATGGCAACTTCCATATGATCGTCATTGGTCACAAAGTGAGTAGCAGGAAAAATCGCCAGATGATCCACTTCTCCCAATACCTGACCAGTCAGAGCCTCAACTTCTCGGATACGGTCAATTTCATCTCCGAAAAACTCTACTCGAAAAGCGTGTTCATCTCGGGACGCTGGGAAAATTTCCACCACATCCCCACGTACACGGAATCTTCCGCGTTGGAAATCAATATCATTGCGTTCAAACTGGATATCAACCAAGTCATTCAGAAGTTTATCACGAGAAATCTCAAGACCTGGACGGAGACTAACGACGCTATCAGCGTATTCCTTGGGCGAACCCAAACCATAGATACAAGAGACAGAAGCCACAACGATGACATCATTACGCTCAAGAAGAGCTGAAGTCGCTGAGTGGCGGAGCTTGTCAATCTCATCATTGACTGAACTGTCCTTTTCAATATAGGTGTCACTAGAAGGGACATAGGCCTCAGGTTGGTAATAGTCATAGTAAGACACAAAGTACTCAACAGCATTTTCAGGGAAAAATTCCTTAAATTCTCCATAGAGCTGGCCTGCCAGAGTCTTATTATGAGCAATGACAAGAGTTGGTTTATTGACTTTGGAAATGACCTGACTCATGGTATAAGTCTTCCCAGTACCTGTCGCCCCCATCAGAATCTGAGCTTTTTCTCCACCCTCAATATTATCAACCAACTGTTCGATGGCTTGGGGTTGATCTCCCGAAGGTTGGTATTTTGACACTAGTTTAAATTGATTGTCTGTAATGCGATTAATCATAAGAATCCTCTCTCGATGTGCTATTCCTATTTTAGCATACTTGTAGCATTTTCACGAAAAAAAGGACAGACCCAAGTCACATCCTTTCATTTTCTTTCTTTAATTGATAAGCGAGATAGACAATCAGCAGTAGCAATACCAGACTTGTCATGATAGAACCTTCTATGCCAAAAGAACCACCTGATAGCCAATCTTGATTGCCTTGTGGTAAAAAGGTCATTAGAGACGTTCCTGATGGTTGTCCACTAACTAAAATCCCAAAGAGATTTCCTTGAGCAAAATTCCAAGCCCCATGAATACCTGCAATACCCCAAACTGTATCGGTTTTGAGAAGGTAAAGAGCCATGGCAACCCCGAATAAAAAGAGATTCACTAGAGATAGAGGTGTTAAACCAGAATTCCCCATATGAAGCAGGGTAAAAAATATGCTAGATATGACAACAGCAAGTTTTAGATTGGTTCTTGAGGCTAATTGAGGAAGGAGCCATGCACGGGATACCACTTCTTCTGCTGTACCCTGTAAAATCCAAAATGGGATAGTAAAGACAACAAAGGTAAGCGAATAAGGATTCAAGTGAATGGACTCCAAACGATATTGCCCTAAGCCCACCAAACCTAACAAGGTCAGAAAAAAAAGTGCCAAACCTAGGCAAAATCCTTTAAAAAGATTGCTGAGAAAATTCTCTCTATAAAATCCTAAAGTTCGAATAGGCCTTTTCTCAACTTTTCTAGTCCATCTGAATACAGTGTTGAGAATAAAACCAAAGGCCAGCAATTCTAAAATTAAACGAAAGTCACTTGTTTTATCCGTCAAGCTCTCTTGCAAGGTCTGCAAGTAGGTTGCAAGATTTTGACCAGCCTCTCCAAAATTTCTAGCAAGTCCGATGAGAGCTAACAAGCTAATACCATACAAAGTATATGCAACAAACTCTCCTATAAAGACAAAAACAAAGGCTAACAAGGGGCTTGTGTAAATATTTAAACTCATTTTTGAAGCTTGGAAGTCTTTAAATATTCTTTTGTCCTTCATATACCTGTCCTCTTTTCTTCTATATACTATTATTATAGCACTTTATAGTAGCAATTCAAGAAAGAAAAGAAGATGTGTCATATCTTCTAACATAAAAGTCATTAAGATTTGCCTTTTCTACCTTTTTCTGATATAATGGGAAAATATTCGGAAAGGAGACTTAAAATGAAGAAAAAAATCCTAGCATTTTTGCTAATTTTATTTCCCATTTTCTCACTAGGAGTAGTAAAAGCTGACACAGTTAAATCTAAGTATGTTATTGCAAGCGATTCATCTTTTGCTCCCTTTGTATTTCAAAATTCAAGCAACGAGTACACTGGTATTGATATGGACTTGATCAAGGCTATTGCCAAAGATCAAGGTCTCGAGATTGAAATTACTAACCCTGGATTTGACGCAGCGATTAGTGCCGTTCAAGCTGGACAGGCTGATGGTATCATCGCTGGAATGTCTGTTACGGATGCCCGTAAAGCAACGTTTGACTTTTCAGATTCCTACTACACTGCTAATACCATTCTCGGTGTAAAAGAATCCAGTACTATCGCTTCTTATGAAGACCTCAAGGATAAGACAGTTGGTGTGAAAAACGGAACGGCTTCTCAAACATTCCTTACTGAAAATCAAAGCAAATATGGCTACAAAATTAAAGCCTTTGCAGATGGAGCATCTATGTATGACAGTTTGAACACTGGAGCTATTGATGCCGTCATGGATGATGAACCTGTTCTCAAATATTCTATCAGCCAAGGTCAAAAATTGAAAACGCCAATCGCTGGAACTCCAATCGGCGAAACAGCCTTTGCAGTCAAGAAAGGCAGCAATCCTGAATTGATCCAGATGTTCAATAAGGGACTTGCCAACCTAAAAGCAAACGGTGAATTCCAAAAAATTCTCGACAAGTATCTAGCCAGTGGATCAACAACTACTTCTACAAGTACAGTTGACGAAACTACTATCTGGGGCTTGCTCCAAAACAACTACAAGCAACTCCTTAGCGGGCTTGGAATCACTCTCGCTTTAGCACTTATCTCGTTTGCGATTGCGATCGTGATTGGGATTATCTTTGGTATGTTCAGCGTTAGTCCATACAAATCACTCAGAGTCATTTCAGAGATTTTTGTGGATGTCATTCGTGGTATTCCTTTGATGATTCTTGCAGCTTTCATCTTCTGGGGAATTCCAAACTTCATCGAATCAGTCACTGGTCAGCAAAGTCCAATTAACGACTTTGTAGCTGGTACCATCGCCCTTTCGCTAAATTCAGCTGCTTATATTGCTGAAATTGTTCGTGGTGGTATCCAAGCCGTTCCAGTTGGTCAAATGGAAGCCAGCCGCAGTCTTGGTATCTCTTATGGAAAAACCATGCGTAAGATTATCTTGCCACAAGCAACTAAATTGATGTTGCCAAACTTTGTCAACCAATTCGTTATTGCTCTTAAAGATACAACTATCGTATCTGCTATCGGTCTGGTAGAACTCTTCCAAACAGGTAAGATTATCATTGCCCGTAACTACCAAAGTTTCAAGATGTATGCAATCCTTGCTATCTTCTATCTTGTAATTATCACGCTTTTGACTAGACTAGCGAAACGCTTAGAAAAGAGGATTCGTTAATGGCAAAACTAAAAATTGATGTAAATGATTTGCATAAGTATTATGGAAAAAATGAGGTTTTAAAAGGAATTACAACTAAGTTCTATGAAGGAGACGTTGTCTGTATCATCGGGCCTTCTGGTTCTGGTAAATCAACCTTCCTTCGTAGCCTTAACCTTCTTGAGGAGGTAACGAGTGGTCACATCACTGTGAATGGTTATGATTTGACTGAGAAATCAACCAATGTCGACCATGTCCGTGAGAACGTAGGAATGGTTTTCCAACACTTCAATCTCTTCCCTCATATGTCCGTCCTAGAAAATATCACTTTTGCTCCTATTGAACACAAACGGATGACCAAAGAAGAAGCTGAGAAATTAGGCATGGAGTTACTCGAAAAAGTAGGTCTAGCTGATAAGGCACATGCCAATCCAGATAGCCTCTCAGGTGGTCAAAAACAACGTGTGGCTATCGCACGTGGTCTAGCCATGAATCCTGACATCATGCTCTTTGACGAACCAACTTCTGCTCTCGACCCTGAGATGGTCGGTGATGTTCTCAACGTTATGAAAGAGTTGGCTGAACAAGGCATGACCATGATTATCGTAACCCACGAAATGGGGTTTGCTCGTAAGGTTGCTAATCGAGTTATCTTTACGGCAGACGGTGAATTCTTAGAAGATGGTACACCTGATCAAATCTTTGATAACCCACAACACCCTCGTCTAAAAGAATTTTTAGACAAGGTTCTAAACGCCTAGAAAAGCTGCAAGGTTACACTTGCAGCTTTTTTGTTGCTTATATTGGATTTTTGGATTTTTTAGAAAATTATGATAAAATAGAGGGTATGAAAATGAGGAAATCTCATCCCTAGTCCAACTAGGAAAAAATATAGAAATTAGGTAGCTAGATGTCATCAAAGGTTATTGTTACAATTTTCGGTGCGAGTGGAGATTTAGCTAAACGCAAACTCTACCCTTCCCTTTTTAGACTCTATAAATCAGGCAATCTTTCTGAGCATTTCGCAGTTATTGGAACAGCTCGTAGACCTTGGAGTAAGGAATATTTTGAATCTGTAGTTGTCGAGTCCATCCTTGATTTGGCAGATAGTACCGAGCAAGCCCAAGAGTTTGCTAGTCATTTCTACTATCAAAGTCATGATGTTAATGATACTGATAACTACATTGCTTTACGTGAATTACAGGCTGAGCTTGATGAGAAATACCAAACGGATCACAACAAACTCTTCTTCCTATCAATGGCTCCTCAATTCTTTGGTACCATTGCCAAACACCTCAAGTCTGAAAACATCGTTGACGGCAAAGGCTTTGAGCGCTTGATTGTTGAAAAACCTTTTGGTACAGACTATGAAACTGCAAGTAAACTCAACGAAGATCTTCTAGCAACATTTGATGAAGAACAGATCTACCGTATCGACCATTACTTGGGGAAAGAAATGATTCAAAGTATCTTTGCTGTTCGTTTTGCCAACATGATCTTTGAAAATGTATGGAACCGTGAGCACATTGATAATGTGCAGATTACCTTTGCTGAGCGCCTAGGAGTTGAGGAACGTGGTGGCTACTATGATGAATCTGGTGCCCTCCGTGACATGGTTCAAAACCACACTCTCCAGCTTTTATCTCTTCTAGCAATGGACAAGCCAGCTAGCTTTACAAAAGATGAGATTCGCGCTGAGAAGATTAAGGTATTTAAAAACCTTCACCAACCAAGCGAAGAAGAATTAAAAGAACACTTTATTCGTGGGCAATACCGTTCTGGAAAGATTGATGGTAAGAAATACATTTCCTACCGTAGCGAGCCAAACGTTAACCCCGAATCTACAACAGAAACCTTTGCCTCTGGTGCTTTCTTTGTAGACAGCGATCGCTTCCGTGGCGTTCCTTTCTTCTTCCGTACTGGTAAACGTCTGACTGAAAAAGGAACTCATGTCAATATCGTCTTTAAGCAAATGGACTCTATCTTTGGAGAACCATTAGCACCAAATATCTTGACCATCTATATCCAACCAACTGAAGGATTCTCTCTCAGCCTAAATGGGAAGCAAGTCGGTGAAGAATTCAACCTGGCACCAAGCTCTCTGGATTACCGTACAGATGCTACTGCTACTGGGGCCTCACCAGATCCTTACGAGAAACTGATCTACGATGTCTTGAACAACAACCCAACCAATTTTAGCCACTGGGATGAGGTAAGTGCTTCTTGGAAATTGATTGACCGTATCGAAGAGCTCTGGGCAGAAAACGGTGCTCCACTTTATGATTATAAAGCTGGAAGCATGGGACCACAAGCTAGCTTTGACTTACTTGAGAAGTATGGAGCTAAATGGACCTGGCAACCAGATATCGCCTATCGTGAAGGTGGCCGTTTAGAATAGCAAAAATATCCTGCAAGATTGACTTGCAGGATATTTATTTCGTATTAAATCAATCCCTCTAAAAGACCCTTCATAAAGTTTTCAGAGTTAAATTCACCGATATCATCGATTTTTTCACCGAAACCGATCAATTTCACTGGAATATTCAGTTCTTCACGAATTGCCAGAACGACACCACCACGGGCAGTTCCATCAATCTTGGTCAATACAATACCAGTAACAGGGGTAATTTTCGAAAATTCTTTAGCTTGTACCAGGGCGTTTTGTCCAGTTGAAGCATCGAGTGCTAAGAATGTTTCATGTGGCGCCTCTGGAACGACACGTTTGATAATACGACCAATCTTTTCCAACTCGGCCATGAGGTTGTCCTTGTTTTGCAGACGACCTGCTGTATCAATCATGAGAATATCAATCCCTTCAGCTACAGCACGTTCCATCCCATCAAAGACCACGCTTGCTGGATCAGCCTTTTCAGGCCCCGTCACAACAGGAACATCCACACGTCGACCCCATTCAGCTAGCTGGGCAACGGCTCCAGCACGGAAGGTATCTGCCGCAACCAGCATGACTTTCTTGCCAGCTTGTTTGTAGCGATGAGCCAATTTTCCGATAGAAGTTGTCTTCCCAACACCATTGACTCCGACAAAGAGCATGACGGTCAAACCATCTTGGAAATGGATTTGTTCATCATAATTGCCATCCTTCTCATAGAGTTCGACCAATTTCTCGATAATGACACGGCGAAGTGCATCAGGCTTTTTAGCGTTTTCTAATTTGGCTTCATAGCGTAGTTCTTCTGTTAAGTTTGAAGCGACTTGCACACCGACATCACTCATGATGAGCAGTTCTTCCAATTCTTCGAAGAAGTCTTCATCGACAGAACGGAAGTTAGCAAAGAAGGCATTCAAGCGTGCCCCGAATCCTGTACGCGTTTTCTTGAGACTGCGGTCATATTTTTCCTGAACAGTTTCTTCTTCTACTTCAGACGTGAGCTCTTCTTCGCTCTCTATAGTTTCTTGGCTCTCTTCTTCTAGAACTTCTTCTGTCTCTTGGATTTGCTCCAATTCATCAGCTTCTAGCTCAAGCTCTTCCTGAGCCATTTTCTCGACTGCTTCTGGCTCAATCACTTCTTCTGTAGAGACCTGTGGAATTTCTTCTTGAGCAAGTGTTTCTTCCACTTTGTCCCTTGCTGTCTCTTCCTGAGAAGTTTCTTCGACTGCCGTTTGGTTTTCTTCAACCTCTTCTGACAAATCAAGATTTTCCAGAGCTTCTTTTACAATATCTTCGATTTTCGGCTCTTCTTTTTTCCCGAATAAACGGTCAAATAATCCCATATTCTAATTCTCCTTTAGTACGTATTCTTCAATAGCCCAGGCAACGGCTTCCTCGTCGTTGGTCATCGGGGTAATCACATTGGCAACCGCCTTAACTGCTGGAACTGCATTTTGCATGGCAACTCCCAGACCTGCCCACTCAATCATGGAAAAGTCATTTGCCTCGTCACCACAGGCCATAACTTGGCTTTGGTCGATACCCAAGTGTTTAATTAATTTCGCTAAACCTGTTGCCTTGTGGACATTTTTCGGTGACCATTCCAATAAAAGTTCTCGAGATTTGAAGATTTCATATTGGTCAAATAATTCTGGAGAAATCTTTTGAATCGCTGCATCCAAGGGTTCTTGGGCAAAGGCAGTCACACATTTATTATACGTCATCTGACTAGATAGATCTTCAAAAGCGACAGGTACGAAAGTCAGGGCTGGGTTGAACTTAGCATAAAGACTTTCTTGGTCCGACTGGATTTGATAGACTGTTCCTTCAGAAATGGCATCTAACGGTAATCCTAGTTTTTCAGTTTCCTCGTACAAGTGTGCCACATCGTCGATTGAAAAGACTGTTTTATCAAGAATCTCCCCCGTATTTTTCTGAACAAGCCCTCCATTAAAAGTGATGGTAAACTCGTCCTTCTGGCCGTCAGTCCCTAGCTCATGGAGAAAGAAATCCATAGCCTTCAAAGGACGCCCTGTTGTCAGTACGACCTTGATGCCACGATCACGCGCAGCCTTGAGGACCGCCTTGGTACGATCTGTCAGCTTTTTATCCGTTGTCAGCAATGTGCCATCCAAGTCCAATGCAATCAATTTAATATCTGCCATTACAAACCCTCCATATAAGCCATCACTGATTGGTCCTTATGGTGGCCAATCACTATCTCTGCTAATTCTAAAATCTCTGGTCGCGCGTTTTCGGGAGCGATTGGGTGCCCGACGACCTGCATCATGTGAAGGTCATTGAGATTATCTCCAAACGCCATGACCTGATCCATGGTTAGACCAAGTTTTTTGGCTAGCTCAACAATAGCCACACCCTTATCAACGTAATCCAAGACAATATCGATGGATTCAAAACCTGTTGTCATGGCTTTCACACCAGAAACGTTTTCGTTGACCCAGGCCTCTCCAGCTTCTATCGTATCTTCTGTAAAGTTCGTGGTGAATTTAAAAATCTCATCCGTGATAGCTTCCAGACTCGCTACTTTTTGAATGTTCTCATTGTAGTGACGGCTAAACTTGAGATAGGCCTCATCTACCGTGTCCAAAACATAACAAGCTTTTTTCCCAGTCAGCAGCATTTTTCTTTCATCAAAATAAGGCGATTTCTTTAAAGCTTCAAAAGTGCTCAAGTAAAAATCCCGAGACATAGTAGCCTCGTACATATCCTCTCCATGAAACTCAACATAGCTCCCATTTTCAGCTATAAAAATCACTTCATCACGTACATCCGCAAATAGCTTTTTCAGGGACAAGATACCGCGACCCGAAGCCACAGCAAAATAAATCCCCTTTTCCTTGTAGGAAACAAGTAAGTTTTTGAGGCGTTCCATATCAAACCGCCCCTCTCCATCTAGAAAGGTTCCGTCCATATCAGTTGCTACAAGTTTAATCATAAAATCCTTCATACTCCAATTGATAAATCTATCTTCTATTATACCATAGATAAACTAAAAAAAGGACTAGTACAGAAGGATTGGTTACTTGTATTACAGTGCTTTTTCGGTAAAGATACTCCACTATCATAATCAAAAGTTGTCTCCTGAAATGATGTTCAAAGCTAAGGGAGTTAACGTAGGAATTTCTACCATCTACTGCTGGATTCATCATGGAAAATTAGGACTAACCAAACAGAACCTTCTTTATCCTAGAAAAGAAAAAACTGTCAAGAAACAAGCTAGTCCCAACTTTAAACCTGCTGGTCAATCCATTGAACAGCGTCCCAAGGCTATCAATCTTCGATTGGAGAATGGACATTATGAGATTGATACGGTCCTACTTACAAGAGCAAAAACCACTGTCTACTGGCCTTGACGGATCAAAGGAGCAGACACCAAATCATTCGATCAATTCCAAATAAAATCGCTGAGTCTGTTAATCAGGCTCTAAAACTCATCTTAAGACAACACAAGATTCTTTTCCATCACGGCAGATAATGGAGCTGAATTCAACCGCTTATCTGATGTGTTTTCTAAGGAGCATATCTACTATGCACACCCCTATGCCTCTCGGGAAAGGGGAACCAATGAGAATCACAACAGGCTCATTCGTAGATGGTTACATAAAGGAACCAAGAAAACGACTCCTAAAGAAGTCGCCTTCATCGAAAATTGGATCAACAACTATCCTAAAAAATGCTTGGACTACAAGTCTCCCAGAGAAGACTGCTTGCTGGCTAACTTGAAATTTAGCTTTAAACTAATAATAGACTTTTACCCCTAAAATTGATAAAATAAAAAAGAAAATAATAGAAAAGGAAACTGTAAATCGCTATGATGAACATGCAAAAATTGAACATACTGTTTTTAATTTTTGTAAACATCAAAAAGGTTGATTTAAAAGGATTTTAAGTCTTTAGGATTTTTTATCCAACACTACTATTCACGCATCCAAGACAAAATCTTGGCAAAAATACAGTAGCAAAGAGTACACCAAACTACCGCTCATTATGGGCGGTAGTTTTCTTTTCGTCTAAAATAAAGATAAAAAGATAGGTGGTAGCCTTATGCGTTATGGTTATGTACGAGTATCCACTAAGGAGCAAAATATCGATAGACAAATGTCTGCCTTGTCATTAGAAAATATCCCCCAAAATCAAATTTTTATAGATAGGGCCTCTGGAAAAGATTTTAACAGGACGGAATACCAAAAATTGCTAACGGTTCTACAAGCAGATGATGAGCTAGTTATTAAATCAATTGATAGACTCGGACGGAACTACGACGATATTTTAGAACAATGGCAGTTACTCACCAAAACAAAAAAGGTACACATCAGCGTTTTAGATTTTCCACTCCTAAATACTAAAAATACCAGCGATACAATCACTGGTAAACTAATTTCTGATTTGGTTTTACAAGTTCTATCCTATGTGTCGCAAATGGAAAGAGAACAAATCAAGCAAAGACAACTAGAAGGAATTAGAGAAGCTCAAAAAAGGGGTAAACAATTCGGAAGACCGAAGATAAATATTCCAGAAAAATTTTATGAATTAGCCGAAAAACATAGCCAACAAGAAATAACTATTCGTGAAGGAGCAGAAATCTTAGGAGTTTCAAAAAGTACCTTTCATAATTGGCTAAAAAACTATAGTTTTTGTCAAAAAAAGTAGAAAATTTTGGACAACTAATATTCCACAGTTCTTAATTCAAAATAATGAAAAATTTAGTATCTTGATGGATTATATCTTCTTCATTCATTCTATCAATTTTGTCCATAAAAGTCTAAATTATTGGACAAGGGATTTCTTCAAAAATAATAGGAGGTCTCTTTTAATGAAGACAAAATCTAAAATTAAACTTTTTGCTACTGCTACTCTTGCAACCGCAATGATTGGTGCTACAACCATATACGCGGACGCTCAAATCAATCGAGATACTGCAAATGATTCAGTAGAGATTATTTCAGATCCATACAAAACTTATGAAGAAGCTGATAAAGCTCTCAATGACATCAAGGAAAAATATCTCGAAGAGTACGGAAGTTATCGTGCTGGAGTAGTACCAACAGAAGACTTGAAAAATTACGAAGTCTATGCAATCATCAGAAAAGTTTCATTGGATGAGACTTCTGAGAAGACGGTTCAAAACGTAGCTAAAGCCCTATCTAAATCTAAATCCACTGAACCTGTAAAGCCAGTTGAAGAGGTGAAACCTGCTACTCCTACTAAACCTGCGGAAGAAGTCAAACCTGTTACTCCGGCTAAACCTGTAGAAAATATTAAACCTGAAACTCCTACTAAACCTGTGGAAGAGGTGAAACCTGAAACTCCTACTAAACCTGCGGAAGAAGTCAAACCTGTTACTCCGGCTAAACCTGTGGAAGAGGTGAAACCTGAAACTCCGTCTAAACCTGTAGAAGAGGTGAAACCTGAAACTCCGGCTAAACCTGTGGAAGAGGTGAAACCTGAAACTCCGGCTAAACCTGTGGAAGAGGTGAAACCTGAAACTCCAGCTAAACCTGCGGAGGATGTCAAACCCGAAACTCCTACTAAACCTGTAGAAGAGGTTAAACCTGTTACTCCTACTAAACCTGTGGAAGAGGTGAAATCTGAAACGCCTACTAAGCCAGTAGATGAAGGAAAAACTTCTAATGACATCAAGGAAATTACTGGTGAATTTACTGAAATAAAAACAACTTCTACAGGATTAACATTTAAAGCAAAATTATCTGAAGGTGCTCCCCATGCTGGTCCAGATATTCCAAACATTCACGCAACTTTAACAGATAAAGTAACAGGAAAAGAAGTTTCTAAAAGTAGTGTCGT
Organism: Streptococcus mitis; assembly: GCF_003943905.1. Lineage (GTDB taxonomy): Bacteria > Bacillota > Bacilli > Lactobacillales > Streptococcaceae > Streptococcus > Streptococcus mitis_BC. Next base: position 175,847 of record NZ_RJNS01000001.1, on the reverse strand, counting down.
ATTAGAAGGACTATCAGAAGAATTAAAAAATCAAACTTTAAATTCTCCTCTATATTACAGTAACTTACTTGAAGGTACTATTTTTGAGCCATCTCTTACCCCGGGAAACTATGTGCTAACAGTTGAAGGAACAACAGGAGCTCCCTACGGACAAAATTCTGATAAAAGAAAACGTCATTTTATTTTTAGAACAGAGGTTACATTAAAAGGAGAGAGTAACTCAACAACAACTACTCAACCTGAAAAACCAAAAGATAGTACTACAAAACCAAAGTCAGACCAGACAACAAACAACAATCAACAGCCAAGCAATGATAAAAATAAACAAAGTACTAACAATAACACTGGCAAGCAGGATAAAAATGAATTAAGCACTAATAAAACTAGTGATACGAAGACAGGCAAACAAAATTCTGATAATACACTATCACAAGAAAAACAACAAACTACTAGCACTTCTACTACTGAACAAGAAGACAACAAAAACAATGACAAGAAGACTTTACCAAATACAGGTGAATCAAGATCTACTCTTGGAATTATCGGTACTGTCCTTTCAATCACTGGACTAGGATTTATCGTAAAACGTAAACGTGGGTAAAGACTGCAAACAACTGTAGAGAACTAACCTACAAACTTAAACAGTTCTAACATTATAAAATTAGCTATGATTAAAAAAACAACTTTATTTACTATTCTTGCTTTAACTAGTTTGACTCTTGTAGCCTGCCACCAAAAGCAAGAAGATACTACTTCAGCCAGTACAGAACAAACGAGTTCCACTAGTACGGAAGCATCCAGCTCCTCTCCTGAGGTGAAGAAAACGGATTATAGTTTATATAACGAGGTAATAGAAAAATATTCTCAACCACAAAATAACCCATCCAAGGATATTAATCCCAAAGCTAACTTAAAAGATGATTCTCCACAAGTATATTCAGATATTGAATACTGCCTATATGATTTTGATAAAAATGGGACGGACGAACTAATCATTGCTCTGAAAATTAAGTCAGGTAAACATGATATTTTAGACATCAGAACGATTCAGAATGATAAAGTTATTCAACTCACTAATGCAGAAAATCATTTAGATTTTATCGGAGAAAAAGTGATTTTGGTCCCTCTTGAAGATGGATATTTTCAACTTTCAAGTGCATCTGGCGGTAAACAATCTCACAAGCTCTATAAACTAAATACGAATACACCTGACTTAGAATTACTCACTGAATCAGATACAGAAGCTGGATTAGGAACTAGACCACCACTACTGAACCAAGATACCTTTTCATGGAAATCTGTAACAAAGCTAATATCAGGAGAATCAACACCTTCACAAGAAATTAAAGGAATGAATATTTCTTCTATCCAAAACGGTGATTTTTCAAGTATCTCTGGTACATGGCGCAATAGTGCTGGTGTAGAACTTGTATTTGATGAACATGGACTGGTTAGTGATAATTCGCAAGTTTCAATTGAACATGTTAAAGAAATTGACCACTATCTTAAAGCAAGTTTACTTCCTAAAAATGGAGGAGCTGGTGGTTCTGCCCTTGCCTTTTTACCTGCAGGAATCCCTTTGACAATGGCTATCACTTCTTCACCCGAAAACGGGTATAAGGACCCGTCCGATATTAGCCAAGAACGACTATGGACAGGACAACAACTTATAGAAGGAAATAGCTCAGGATTTTTCTATAAGGTTCAATAATTAAATGAACTACTGAACCGCTTTTATGCGGTTCTTTTTGATAAGGAGGAAACCATGGATTTTACAGAATATTTATATAAAAATATCGGAGAACGTGTTAGACTAGACAGACAAACAAAAAAAATGAATTTGTCAACTTATTCTAGACATATCTCTCAATGTACTTATGATAAAAAGGTAAAAGAAACAGGAAATACACAAAATAATCCTATAACAGGCATCACAGAAAGGAATATTGGCAAAATAGAAAAAGGAGTGCATGATAATTTTAGGAGTTTTTTATCAGATAATCAAATTAAAGCATTAACTGCTACCCTTGATTGTAATCAAGATGAATTACTTTTAGGAAATAAAGAACAGAAACAAGAAATCGTAAAAATTTTACTTTTAGGATGTCTGTTAAATAATATAGATGTTCAAATTGACTCTGTTTCATCTGAGACATGGCGAGTTTTATATCATAAATCTCAATCTCTCGGTTTCAAACCTAATAAAAAAACTGAACGTTTAGGTAATATCGTATTAAAATTTCTACTAAGCTATCCCACTTTTCAAAAGCACTTCATGAATTCCGTTTTTTATTATTCAGATAACTATCCTGATAAATATACTCCTTTTAAATCAAAAGATGAACAACACAGTGATTCTTTTAACCGTAAATTACAAAATAATTATGCTGGAGACTTGGAAAAAGTCAATTCCCAACTTCAAACTTGGTACACTACCGATTTAGGAAATATTACTTCTGTTCTACTACGTAAACCTGAAAATATTATCTATATATTTGAAGCATTCGAATATACTATATATAAAATAATTGATTTAATTTTTGATAAATTTATAGAAAGATTTAACAATAGCTTGAATACCAGAGGTAAAAATAAAGCTCCTAGCAAAATAATATACTATTTAGATTCTGATGTTCTTTTAAACATTATATTGGAAGATGATATATACTATCTTTTAGTAAATGAGCTAAAAAAAGAACAAATCGATAAAACTAATAGTTTATTTCATATTCAATTTCTACAACTACTTCAATACCAGAATTTATTTTTAGAAAAGATACATAGTAAATATAAGGATACTAGTGAGAACTATGATAAATTTAAACTTTATTCTGATTTAACTCAACTTATCAAATTTTATGAAAAAACAAAAGAAAATCATCTAACTCTCTACGTCAATGATTTCATAGACAATCAAGATTACGAATAAAAATTATGGCTTTACGACTAAAATCGTGAAGTCTTTTTTTATTGCATATCACATATTCTTTCTTACAATGTATACAATTTTATCTCTAAATTTTATTCTAGTGTATACAAAGTCATTGGGAAATCAGAATACAATAGATAATGTAAGGAATAAAAAAGGCGCCTAGTTCATTACACAAAAATTTTTAATTAGAAATCAGCAAATTCTAGGTATGCTGATTATGGAGGAATAGCACATGAGTGCATTTAAATACAAGAATCCAGTTTATGGATATAACGTGGCTCTTTTTAATGAAATATTTGGAGAAAACCCTATTTTTAGTTCATTATCCGTCGAAGAAGAAATTAAGTGGGTCTATAAAGATAATAAGCGGACTGACGAAGTAGATGGATTTAGTCGATATTTCATTATCCCTGGTCAGAATCCTTTTCTTGTCAAATTCCCCACTTCTCAAGAAATTGAACAATTCGCAGAGGTGGAGTTAATCAATCCTGTTGCTTGTAAAGTGAAAAACAATGTTTATTTTAAAGCTGAATCTGTAAAAATTATCAAAGAAGGAGGTAAGTAACCAATGGCATTTCCGTTTATTCAATCAGAAAATAAACGGGAATTCGTAGTTGATACTGAATATCTAGTTCAGTGTGTAGAAATAGGGTTGGGAAACAGCTCTATTTCTTCAACTACTAATTCCTTCCAATTCATCTATGGTGATAATTATCTAGACTTTGTTCCTCGTTTTCCTTGTGCATATATTTTGGATAATACTCTATACCAACAGATTTTTCAAATTTTGTCCACAAGTGCTTATCCTTTGTTGACATTTCTAAAACAGCCTTCTGCCTATATCGTCAAACGTGATAGTGTAAGCATTAACACTAGTCGTGCTTTTCGATTTCCATTCTTTAAGGGAATACCTGAAAGATTGACGTATCAAAAGCTATCTGATGTCTCTGTTCAAAACGAGAGTTTTGAACTCATGAAAAACTATCGAATTGATTTTAATCGCATCGTTCATTGTTTGATTGCTGGTTCTTCTGGTTCTGGAAAGAGCTACGCTTTGACCTATCTTATCTCTGTTATTAATCAATTTGCTCATGTAACAGTTGTAGACCCTAAATGCGATTCTATCTCTCGTTACTGCTTAAAACAGAACATACAAGTTCTTTATCAAGAGAGAGACTTCTCAGCGGATGAGTTTTTGTCTAAGGTGAACACCCTGCTAAAAGTAGAACTAGATACTATCTATCAAAGACAAGCAGAGCTTCTTGAAAATCCTGCTAAAAAATTTCAACATCGTTGTCTTGTGATTGATGAATTGCTTGCTTTAACATCTTTGGTTTCCAAAAATGTTAAAGAGACCTTTTTTGCACTATTATCCAATATTGCACTACTTGGACGAGCAACGTCTGTCCATCTAATCCTAGTTAGTCAGCGGATGGACACAAACGCTTTACCGATTGCCGTTAGAGAGCAGTGTAATTTCTTGATACAACTGGGGTTAATCAACAGAAAAACGACAACATTTTTATTCCCAGACTTGGATTCAGAGACTGGAATTGTCATTCCTAACGGAAAAGGAACTGGTATTATTCAAGTTATTGATGGTGTAACAGCACCTAATGTTATGCCATTGCTAGTACCAACATTTAAAGGAGAAAATATATGAAAAACATTAACAATAGAATTATAAGAAATAGCACTGTCATTACCGATAAACTCTACTACATACTGCCTTTAGAGTTACTCTTGAGCTTTCTGTGGAGTTTATCTCTAGCCGGTATATGGTTTGTTAACCAAGTTAGCACCATTATCCCTTGGGACGTTTGGAGCCAAATTTTAGATAATTTTCAAATAGCACAATCTATACTACTTAAAGCAATGATTATCGTTCTTATCATCTATCTTTTAGCGCATATCCTTCTTTGCATCGTATGGATAAAAGAAGATAAGTTTTTGAACTTTTTCCAAACAGTAGATCTATTAAGGAGAGTACGAAAACAAATGAAAGCCAGCGAAAGCGATAGTGAGATTGTAAAAGAGTACAAAACTATTATTCAATCTATCAGATGTACTATAACTCATGAATATATCCTAGTTATTATACCATGGGCGGAAAACTCAGATATTGATACAATTTTACAAAAAAAATTACTTTTTTTGTACGACTATCTTACAAGAGACTATCGTGAAATATATACATTCTCTCCCAAAGATAGTACTTCACTTAATCATATAATACAAGGAGAGAGAAAGAAGGAGAGAGAAAGCATAATTGATTAAAATACCAGCGGAGCTTGCCGTAAGGCAAGAGCTCCAAGCTGGTTTTGTTTCAATTCATTTGAGAGCTTTATTATACTGCTTCAGGGCTTGTTATTGAAGCAGTATAGTTTTGTTCCATTGTTCCAAAAAAGAGAGGAGTCAAAAATGGTAAAAGCCAGAAATATTATGTTTGTTCAACAGATTGAGTATTTCCAATCTTCAAATTTACAAGATATCATCGAGTATATGACGAACATTCTAAAACCGATTCGTTTTGCAGGAATTTTACATGATAAGGATATTGGGCAAGATGGAAACCTTGTCGCACCACATATACACCTTGTTCTACAGTTTGAAAGTGCTAGAAGTTTAAATAATCTTGCTAAGTTGACTAAACAACCAATACAGTGCTTTGAGCAATGGAGAGGCTCTGTTAACAATGCTTATTCATATCTCGTTCATCATACGGAGTCCAATCAAGATAAATACCAATATTCTCCAAAGGAAGTTATTGCTAATTTTGACTATTTACTCCTATTAGACACTATCGAAAAAAATGTAACCAAACGATATGAAATAAATGACACTATGATTATAGATAATCTACTGGATCTACTTTATACTGGTGATATTACAAAATCAGAAATTGAACAACGACTTACTGGTTCACAATATGCCAAAGCAAGGCAAAAAATAGAAACCGTCTATTTAAAACGACTAGAAACACAAGCCGAACTATGGCGACAAGAAATGATTGACAAGAATGAAATTGTTACAATTATTTGGCTTTTTGGAAAAGCGGGAACAGGGAAGACTCGTCTAGCACGTCAATACGCAGAACAGTATGACCTTAACTATTTTATTACGGGCTCAATCCGTGACCCTTTTCAACAATACAATTTAGAACACGTGATTATCTTAGACGAATTACGCCCCCATCAATTTGACTACTCAGACTTACTCAAAATGTTTGACCCTTACAATGTTAAAGCGATGGCAAGTAGTCGTTATTTTGATAAACCGTTACTAGCCAATATTTATATCATCACTAGCCCCTACTCCCCCTACGATTTCTTTTTAGAATTAACTAAGAAAAGAAAAACAAGTCATATCGATTCTTGGGGCCAGCTAATGCGAAGATTATCCTTGGTAGTCGAAGTCAAAAAAGAATATCTGCAATTTTACAAGTACGAACCAATAGACCAGATGTTTTATATAGACCATGGCAATAAATTACCAAACCCATTTAAAAATCAAACTGATATAGAAGAAACTATTCAAGACAAGTCGTACCAGTTATTTTTAGAATTAAATAAGAAAAAGGAAAGGAATGAATAAATGCAAGAAATTCAAACAGTTACTTACATAGATATCGCAAATCAAGGATATCCAGAAGGCACGGCTAGACGTGTTATACGAGAGGGTAAAAAATTACTTGTCGAAAGAGGTTTCAAACTTTATAAAAACAAAAGGATTGGAAGAATACCAAAGACTATTGCCGAAGAAATTCTTGGATTCAAAATCATCTCAAAACATGATATAATAGATACTGTACTCTTAGCTACTGACATAGAAAGAGGAAAATGATATGTCAGTTCTCAAAGGATACAAGGGAAAATGGAAAGTAGATATTACCGATGGAATAGACCCATTGACTGGTGAAATCAAACGACATAGAAAGTCAGGATTTACCACTCGTAAAGAAGCTGTTCAATATGAGGCAGATTATCGCTTAAACAAACTTCGTCAAGTTCAGATTAAAGATAAAATATCTGTCTCTCACCTTTACTCTTTAGTTCAACAAGAAGATGAACTCCGTGGGAATAAACGTGGTACCATTGATACACAGATATCCTACTATAACCAATATGTCTCTAAGTTTTTTGAGCATGCAGATATGTCTGCCATTACTATCCATGAAGTAAAAAAATTTAGAGATTGGTTGGTAAAACAACCAAGTGTTAAAGGTGGAACACTATCAAGTACGACTGTTAATCAGCAAATGATTTTTCTGCATAAAATGTTTGATGTTGCTGTTGCTAATCGTCTTAGACAAGATAATCCATGCAATGGACTAAGAAAACTTCCTGATAAACACAAGGAGATGTCTTATTTCACTCCTGAAGAATTCAAGCAATTTGATTCTCTGTTCACAAAAGATGAATACATGTTTCAGCTATTTTATCGAGTGCTAATGTTTACAGGTGTTCGAGTCGGCGAAGCATTGGCCTTAACTTGGAAACAGATTAATTTATCAGAGGGTTATATCGATATTAAGTATTCTGCTTACTTTCGTAATAACAAGGTCCATATCGGAACAGTAAAAACTACCCAATCTAATCGTCGAATTTACATTCATAAGGCATTCGTTCAAGAACTAACGGAATGGAAAGAAAAACAAGCTCACCTATTAGCTGAGTTTACGGACAATACAGAAGATTTACAAATCTTTCAAGACAGTCCTTTTCAACTTACTGCTCCAATGGTTTCTAATCAAAAGATTAAATTGAAAAAAAGAATGCCTGCATCATTAAAAATGATTCGTAATCACGATTTCCGACATTCACATGCAGCGTTTCTAGTTTCAAAAGGACTCAGAAACGGTGAGGGAAAAGATTATATATTTTTTACACTTATGAAACGACTCGGACATAGTAGCATTAATACAACTATCAACATCTACTCGCATTTATTCCCAACTCAACAAAAAGAAGTCGCCAATGCTTTTGACAACTTCTAGGGAAAAAAATGGCAAAAAAATTTATTAAACAAGGCTCAAAGCCTTGATACGAAAGGAATCGTAAAAATCTTATGATGAACATGCAAAACATGATGCGCCAAGCACAAAAACTTCAAAAACAAATGGAACAAAGTCAAGCAGAACTCGCTGCTATGCAATTTGTTGGAAAATCTGCTCAAGACCTTGTTCAAGCAACTTTAACTGGAGACAAAAAGGTGGTCAGCATTGACTTTAACCCAGCGGTTGTAGATCCAGAAGACCTAGAAACCTTGTCTGATATGACTGTTCAAGCCATCAACGCTGCTCTAGAACAAATCGACGAAACGACTAAGAAAAAACTAGGTGCTTTCGCTGGAAAATTACCATTCTAATCACCTACAGAAAAAGGAGGAAGGTTCACTTCTCCTTTTTTTCTCTGTTAGAAATTAAAGAACTCCGTAGCTTTTTTCAAAAGGAGATCGGTGTATTCTGGATCTTCCTGAGCTGCTGCTAAAGTCTCTTGTAGCATTTCCATGTCATCTGTAATCATCCCATCCACTGACAACTGCAACGATTTATCAAGTGCGTCAGAGCTATTGATGGTCCATACGTAAAGCTTTTGTTCTGTATACCAAAGTTTAGTAACAAAATATTCATCCAATGTTGAATACTCCATAGTATAGCCCGTTGCCTTGGTTTTTGGGAAAATACTATTATAAGGCAAGATGAAATAAGCTGGAATAGTCGAATCATATTTCAAAACTTGGTCAATCACATGATAGTCTAGTGATTGCATCTGATGACCATACTGCTTGATAATCGTTCCATACTTCTCTAGAAAACGTTCCATCATTTGTGGACTGTCTTTTTTACTGGTTTTGATTTCAATCAACAATCTTTGATGAAGTTCATTCGCGCGATTGAGATAGTCATCAAAACTAGATATTTTGGTTCGATAGCCATTTTCAGAAATATCTAACCCTGTCAACTCCTCCAAAGTCAAGTCTTGAGGTCTGGCATTGATACCTGCTAAGTTCTTAAGATTGGCGTCATGCATCATCACAAACTGACCATCTTTGGTCTCCTGTACATCCATTTCAATCAAATCTGGTTTCAGTTGCGCTGTTTTTTCCAAAGACTGTACAGTGTTTTGTACACCATTTTTATTTGAAACACCCCTATGTGAAATGACTAAAGGGGTATTTGTCACAGGAGCTTCCAGATAGATATAACCTTCCAGCGCAAAAAAGATACTAGCGCAGCCCATAACTCCCCATCTCATCAAATGGTCTTTTTTTCTTCTTGGCATAATCTCCAGTTCCTCACCTGTCAAAAAGGAGACAAACTTAACAAGGAAATAGGTCAACGCCATATAGTGGATGTTTTTTATCAAGACAAAGTTGATAACTCCAAGAATCAGTGATTCTTTCTGTGTTAAATTGTCAATTACAATCTGTCCTATTAGCAAGGGAGTCAAGAGAAGGAAGAAAAAGAGATAGGTTTTAATAATAATGAGTAGCAAGTTCCAAGCATAAAAGAGAACTTGTTTTTTTGTCTTTTGTAGGCTATATTTTACTCCTTCTCTCACAGTCCTCTTTTCAAAGAGAATCTTCGGAAGGGCAAACATGAGTCGGACAGACACATAGAGCAAAATCCAAGCAGAGGCAAAAATCATCAAGCCCACTAGCCAGTACTTGTCTTCCAGATAAGTCACAATAAAGTCTGGAATGACGATTTTATTCAAGTAATAAATTTTTAGAATTTTCCTTATAAAAGGAAAGAGCATGGCCACATAGAAAAAAACAAAGGCCATCTTACAGAAGCTCAAGCGTTTCACAAATAGAAAACTCTGGTGAAATACTTTGCGACTGTACTCAATCAAGGTTCTCTTTTCGTGGTAGAGAAGGTGACGCGCCCCAATAAAGAGGAGGCAAATCTGGAAATAGGCCACCAAAAGATTGATTACAATCAAGACGAGAAAGGCCAGACTGATTAATGGCGAACTCGTGATAATGGCAAAAATATTATTGTAAGAAATAAACAAATAGCCCGTCTGGCTGAGTAAAAGACCAGCAAGAAACGAATTGAGAGGTAACCACAAATACTCCACCATCATGAAAATTAAGAAAAAGAGGAAGAGAACTTTATCTAGGTTGAGGTAAATTTTCCTAAAACCTAGTTTTTTAGGTTTTTCAGGTTTCATAGGCACTCCTAGTCTAGAAATTGAGATAAATCTAACCCGCCAAAGGGATTCATAGATAGATTACTCTGTTCTTCTAACAATAGTTTTCCTTCATCCGACTCCAAAAAGGCTTCATAAACACGCGCCGTCATGCGGGCATCTTCTAAACTATTATGCGATTGACCTTTAAACCCTAAAAAGTTCGCAACAGTTTGCAGTTTGAGATTAGCTATGCCGTGTAGGTCAGAACTACGACGTTCAAAAGCCTCATCATATAGGTCGACCTTGTACTGGTCACGATAGTCCAAGCCATGCTCCAAGAGAATAGGTAAATCACTCTTGGCTGCATTGTAGCCAACGATAGGTGAATTGCCAACAAATGCCTGAAAGTCCTGTAAAACTTGTTCTACTTTTGGCGCATCTTTCAAGGTTTCAGCTGTAATTCCTGTCAAACCATTAATAAAACTCTTTAAAGGCACGCTGGTATGGACATAAGAATCAAAGGCACCTATCTCTTGACCATCTTGAAAACGAACTGCTGATACCTGAATTAAATGGGTAACCCCTTCGTGTTGATTAAATTCTAAGTCAAAGGCGATATAGTCTCTTAATTTTTCCATCTTTTACCTCAATTCCGACTCAATTTAAACTATAAATAAGAAAAGAAGCTATTAGGTTAGTGAATAACCCAAACAGCTTCTTTATTTTCCTCCAAATAGGCGAGCAAAAAAGCCTTTTTTGGTTGCTTGGACTTCTTCTTTTGCTTGGTCCAACTCGAGTTTCAAGGTTTCTTGATCCTTCATGGCTTGAAGAGTTAACTGTTGCTGTTGGTCCAATTGTTTGTCCTTTTCTGCAATCTGGCGGTCTTTGATGCGCATCTGCTCATCTTTTTCTGCCAGTTGCTGGTCCTTGGCCTTGAGTTGCTCGTACAAACGAAGAATTTCAGCGTTTTTCTCATCGACCAAGATTTCCATCAGTTCGCGTTGTTTGACATCATCACTGACTGGTTCATCTTCAAAAATCGTTTTTTTATAAATTTCTTCTAGCTTGATCAAGCCACTTCGAGTAACTACTGTTACACCTTTGTCATTTTTTTTCGTGTCCTCTTCTGGAAGTTCTTTGACACGATTGTTGATTGCCTGACGAGATAGTCCTAAGACCTCTGCAATCTCGCTGACGGTCATTTCAATACTCATAATATCCTCTGAAACTTTTCTAGCTTTTCTTTATTTAAATCTTATCATAAGCTAGATAAACTGTCAAATTTCCGCTTAATCCAAGGCCTTTAAAAAGGCTAGTAAGACTTGGGCAGAACGATGTCCAGCTTCGATAATAAACTCATCAAAAGAGATAGAGGCTTCGTGATTGGCATTGTCACTCATAGCGCGAATGACTAGAAAAGGTAGGTCAAGAGCCTGAGCCGCCTGAGCAATGGCTGCTCCTTCCATTTCAACTGCTAAAACATCTGGAAAGTGGGACTGGATAGTAGCAATCTTATCTTCTCCAGCTATAAAACTGTCCCCTGTAGCAATCAAGCCTAGGTGCCATGTCTGTTCTAACTGAGATAAGTTTTCTTTAATCCTAGCGATAAACTTCTGATCTGACTCAAAGTAAAGAGGTTGACCAGCCATCTGACCATAAGCATAGCCAAAAGCAGTCACATCCACATCATGGTAAGCCAACTTATCCGCAATCACTACATCTCCAACGGCAATCCCTTCTGCAAGTGCACCTGCTGATCCTGTATTAATAATGGCTTCTACTTGGAAATGATCAGCTAACACCGCTACACTCATAGCCGACATGACCTTTCCAATCCCACTCTGAACTAGGACAACTTCTGTATTGCCAATAGTGCCAGTGTAGTAGGTATTTCCCATGACTTGGACTTCTTGATGTTTGTCCAAATTCTGAGTCAAATGTATCAGCTCTTCTGGCATGGCAGCAATGATTCCAATTTTCATTTCATTTCCTTTCAATTACAAGAGTTTCATTGCCAAAACTAGCAAAATCAAAAGTAGGATGACTGCAAACAAGATGCGATTGAGTTTCGAATTAAAAACATTTCTCTTGGTGTTCTCAATACGACGGCTCTTATGAATCGTTGGCTCTACTTCGATTGTAAGTGTATCTTGACTAAAACCATGATCTCTAGAACGTGAATAACCAAAATTTTGTGAAGCTGTTGGTAGGATCTTTGTTTCCTCATCATCTTGAAGAGGTGCTCCTGAGATTTTCTCACCTCGGTTGGCACGTTCAATCATTTCGTCTGTTAATAAAGGTTTTCCCATGGGTTTCTCCTCTATTTCTTTTGTAGTTCCCAGTACTGGATTGCCATGATAGTCTTAGCATCACAGATATGACCTGACTGGATCAGGTTCTTGGCTTCCTCTAGACTGACTTCTAAAACTTCCAAGGTTTCATCATCATCTTGTGGACGAGGATTTTCCACCTTGACCAAATCACTAGCAAGGTAGAGTTTTAGTTTTTCATTACAAAATCCAATCGCAGAATAGAAATCGTACAACAGTTCTAACTTAGCTGTGTAGGCAACCTCTTCTTCCAATTCTCTAAGAGCCGCTGCCATTGGATCAGCATTTTCACCAAGTTCTAGTTTACCAGCAGGAATCTCATAAGAAACCGCCTCGATAGCCTTTCGGTATTGCTTAACGAGAACGATTTTGTCCTCCACTGTCACAGCTAGTACACAAACAGCTCCATTGTGAAAAATCAAGTCACGTTGGGCAGTACCCTTTCCTTCTGGTAGTTCCACCTGGTCTTGTACTAGTTTGAAAATAGGACCTTGATAGATTTCCTTTCGGTGAATCGTTTTTTCTTCAAATTCCATGACAGACTCCTACTGGTTCTTTGGATGATGAGGGAGGCGAGTCGCATATTCATCTTTGTTGACCTGACGTCCACGGCCGATAGCAATAGCATCAGCAGGAACATTCTTGGTAATGGTTGAACCCGCTCCAACCAGAGAATTATCCCCAAGTTCTACAGGAGCAATAATGGTTGAGTTTGAGCCAACAAAGACATTGTTACCAATGACAGTTTTGTACTTATTTTTCCCGTCGTAGTTGACTGTAATCGTACTTGCACCAAAGTTAACATGGCTACCCACTTCACAGTTTCCGATATAGGTCAAATGACCCGCCTTGGTATTTTCACCGATTGAAGAGCCTTTTACTTCAACAAAGTTTCCAATGTGAACTTGGGAAGCTAAGCTTGAACCTGGACGAATGTGGGCATAGGGACCGACCGTCACACCGTCCGCAACACTACTTTCCTCAATCATAGAATTCGTAATCACAGCTCCAGCTCCAATGGTGCTATCCACGATATAAGTTCCATTTGTTAAAACAGTTTCCGCCCCAATCTTCGTTTGACCTTTCAAGGTAACGTTGGCTTCGATTTGGACTTCAGGAGCAATCTCGACATCAATGTCGATGTAAGTTGCATCTGGATTGACAAAGCTGACACCATTGACCATATGTTTTTGATTAATACGGCGACGCATCACTGCTTCCGCAGTCGCAAGAGCTACACGGTCATTTACTCCAAGACTTTCATCAAAATCCTTGAGAGTATAGGCCCCAACCTTCTCACCCGCATTACGGAAAATACCAATCACATCGGTAATATAATACTCTCCTTGTGCATTGTTAGTGTTGATGTTTTTAAGGGCTTCAAAAAGGCGTTCATTGTCAAATACGTAAGTTCCAGTATTGATTTCCTTGATTTGTTTTTCAAAATCAGTGGCATCTTTCTGCTCAACAATACGAAGAACTTCAGCATTATCGTTGCGGACAATTCGACCGTATCCGAAAGGATTTGCCGCTTCAGCCGTTAAAATAGTCGCTACATTTTTGTGATTGATATGGAAATCCAAGAGATTTTTCAAGCTTTCACCTGTAATCAGAGGAGTATCCCCAGCGATGACTAAGGTATGTCCAGAACGATTTTGGAGAATGGGCTCTGCCATCATGACAGCATGCCCTGTGCCCAGTTGTTCCGATTGAGTGACAAAGTCTGTCTGTCCAGCCAAGACTCGCTCAACTAACTCAGCCTTGTGTCCCACTACGGTAACCGTCTTTTCAGGTTGAATAGCACCAACACTACGAAAAACGTGTTCCAACATCGAAATTCCTGCTACTTTATGAAGTACCTTAGGAAGATCTGATTTCATGCGAGTACCCTTACCCGCTGCTAAAATAATGGCATAATTTGACATACTATTCTCTTTTCTGTAAAAATTCCCTTATATTATACCATAATTTTACTTTTAAAGAACAAACAAACAGGTGCTTTCCTGAAAATCTCCCCTACTTGTCTACATTTCTAAACTGTTTCCTTTGATTTTTTTAAATTTTTACGATAAACTAAATAAATATGAGAAAACAAATTCATCCTGCTATTATTTTTAGTTTATTTGGAATTTTCATAGCGATTTTACTCCTCAATAGACCAAGTTTTGAGGACCATCCTATCAAAACTAAACCAAATGCTCTTCAAGTTGAAACACAAGCCTTGCATAATCTTGACAAGCCCATTATCGATGTCTCTGGTTGGCAAAGACCTGAGGAGATCAACTATGACACCTTATCTCAAAACATTTCTGGTGTTATCGTTCGCGTGCACAATGGGGCTCAGCACACTGAAACAAATGATGCTGCCTTTATCAATGGTGTCGATAAAGCCTATAAAAATCATATAGCAGAATTTCAAAAACGCAATGTCCCTGTGGGTGTTTATGCTTACGTTGCTGGAAAAAGTAAAGAAGATATGGAAAAGGCTGCTGAAGTCTTTTACAACGCTGCTTCTCCCTACAATCCTAGCTACTACTGGTTAGATGTTGAAGAAAAAACAATGTCCGATATGAATGAAGGTGTTGAAGCCTTTCGTGCCAAACTGGCAGCTCTCGGCGCTAAAAACATCGGCATCTACGTTGGGGTTTACTTCATGCAAGAGCATAGTATCAATACAGATAAGTTCACTGCTATTTGGATCCCTTCCTATGGAACTGACTCTGGTTATTTTGAAACTAAGCCAAATACTGATCTGGACTACGATCTCCACCAGTACACTTCTAAGGGGAGAATTGCAGGATTTGAACATCATTTGGACATCAATCTGATTTCTACTGACAAAGACAAGGAAGAAACCTTCAGAAAACTATTTTTAAGACCATAAGACAAGTGAAAATAACAAACTTTTTCACTTGTTTTTTCATTTTCTCCCTGTCTGTGTTATAATTGATAGCATAGAGAAAGAATTTTACGAAATTGAGGATTTTATTATGTTTTCATGGATTGCACGAGTTATTAAAGGAATCGTCATCGCATTAGGATTTATCCTACCTGGAATTTCTGGCGGTGTTTTAGCAGCTATTTTGGGAATTTACGAGCGAATGATTGGCTTTCTGGCTCACCCCTTTAAAGATTTTAAAGAGAATGTCCTATACTTTATTCCAGTAGCTATCGGGATGTTGCTAGGCATTGGTTTGTTTTCCTATCCAATCGAGTATTTGCTAGAAAACTATCAAGTCTATGTTTTGTGGAGCTTTGCGGGAGCTATCATCGGTACAGTTCCTAGCCTCCTTAAAGAATCTACTCGAGAATCTAATCGTGATAAGATTGACCTAGTCTGGTTCTGGACTACCTTTATCATTTCTGGGTTGGGTCTTTACGCGCTCAATTTTGTCGTAGGGTCACTCAGTGCTAGTTTTGCAAACTTCATCTTAGCAGGTGTTCTTTTAGCTCTTGGTGTCTTGGTGCCTGGTTTAAGTCCGTCAAATCTACTTTTGATTTTGGGACTGTACGCTCCAATGCTGACTGGTTTTAAGACCTTTGATTTGTTTGGTACCTTCCTTCCCATCGGGATTGGTGCAGGAGCAACCCTCATTATCTTTTCAAAATTAATGGATCACGCCTTGAACAACTACCACTCCCGTGTTTATCACTTTATCATTGGGATTGTTCTATCAAGCACCCTCTTAATTTTGATTCCAAATGCTGGAAATGCTGAAAGTATCCAATACACTGGACTTTCTATTGTGAGCTATGTACTCGTTGCCTTCTTCTTTGCGCTTGGCATTTGGCTTGGTATCTGGATGAGTCAATTGGAGGATAAGTATAAATAATGGCAAAGAAAGTCAAGATTAAAAAAACCTTGGTCGAACAAATCTTGACCAAGGCGGGTATTGAACACACAGGCATTCAAATCAACGCGCTTGAGGGTGAACTACCTTCGGAATATGATCGAACTCATATCTTTAAAACCTTGGCTCTTTTGGGAGACAAGACAGGACCGATTATTGGAATTGTTCCCATAACAGAACACCTCGCTGAGAAAAAACTAGCAAAGGTTTCTGGCAATAAAAAAGTGAGTATGATTCCGCAGAAAGACTTAGAAAAAACGACAGGCTACATTCATGGGGCAAATAACCCTGTCGGCATTCGCCAAAAACACAATTATCCAATTTTTATTGATCAGACTGCTTTGGATTTGGACCAAATGATCGTCTCTGCTGGGGAAGTCGGACATAGTATCATCGTACGCCCTCGAGACTTGGCCAGCTTTGTAAAAGCGGATTTTGCAGATATCTTGGAGGACAGTAAGTAATGAAACTCTATTTTGTTCGTCATGGTCGCACTCTCTGGAATCTTGAAGGACGTTTTCAAGGTGCTAGTGGGGACTCTCCCCTTCTTCCAGAGTCTATTGATATCCTAAAGCAACTTGGCCAGTATCTCAAGGAAATACCTTTTGATAAGATTTATTCAAGTGATTTACCTCGAGCGGTCAAATCTGCTGAAATTATCCAAAGTCAACTCCAGACACCCTGTCCTTTAGAAAGTATTCCTGACCTGCGCGAATGGCAACTTGGAAAACTTGAAGGTTTAAAAATCGCAACGCTCAATGCCATCTATCCACAACAAATCAAGGCTTTTCGTTCAAATCTGGCTCAGTTTGATACGAAGATGTTTGAAGCGGAATCCCTCTACTCTACGACCCAGCGTACTATTCAATTTATCAAATCTCTGAAAGGAAGTCCGGCTGAAAACATTCTAATCGTCGGTCATGGGGCAAATCTCACTGCTAGCCTTCGAACACTTTTAGGTTATAAAGAACCCCTTCTTCGAAAAGATGGAGGTTTAGCAAATGCTAGTCTAACAGTTTTAGAAACCGAGGATTTTGAAACCTTCACTCTGGAAAGATGGAATGATACTTCCTATCAAGAAAAATAATGGAACTTGATCTTAATGGTTAAGTTCTTTTTAGTTTTCAAAGAATATCCGTGAATTTCTCTGCTATTTATGATAAAATGGGAGTATCGTAAAAAATGACTCATCGTATTCAATTTTGAGTAAAATTAGGAGGAACCCATGTCTATAGAACATATGGAAGAACTAAATGACCAGCAGATCGTTCGCCGTGAAAAAATGGCTGCGCTCCGTGAACAAGGAATCGATCCCTTCGGAAAACGTTTTGAACGTACTGCTAACTCTCAAGAACTAAAAGACAAATTTGCAGAACTTGATAAAGAACAATTACATGAATTAAACGAAACTGCTACAATTGCAGGTCGCTTAGTAACCAAACGTGGTAAAGGTAAAGTCGGTTTTGCCCATCTTCAAGACCGAGAAGGTCAAATCCAAATCTACGTTCGTAAAGACGAAGTCGGTGAAGAAAACTACGAAATCTTCAAAAAGGCTGACCTCGGTGACTTCCTTGGTGTCGAAGGTGAAGTGATGCGTACAGATATGGGAGAACTTTCTATCAAGGCAACTCACATCACACACTTGTCTAAAGCACTTCGCCCGCTTCCTGAGAAATTCCACGGTTTAACTGACGTTGAAACAATTTACCGTAAACGTTACCTTGACTTGATCTCTAACCGTGAAAGTTTTGAGCGCTTTGTCACTCGTTCAAAAATCATCTCTGAAATCCGTCGTTACCTTGATCAAAAAGGTTTCCTTGAAGTGGAAACACCTGTCCTCCACAACGAAGCTGGGGGCGCTGCTGCTCGTCCATTTATCACTCACCACAATGCACAGAACATTGACATGGTGCTTCGTATCGCGACCGAGCTTCACTTGAAACGTCTTATCGTTGGTGGTATGGAACGTGTCTATGAAATTGGCCGTATCTTCCGTAACGAAGGAATGGATGCTACTCACAACCCTGAGTTCACTTCTATCGAAGTTTACCAAGCTTATGCGGATTTCCAAGATATCATGGACTTGACGGAAGGTATTATCCAACACGCTGCTAAGGCAGTTAAGGGTGATGGTCCTGTTAACTACCAAGGAACTGAAATTAAGATCAACGAACCATTTAAACGTGTTCACATGGTAGATGCTATCAAGGAAATTACTGGTGTAGACTTCTGGCAAGACATGACTTTCGAGGAAGCTAAAGCTATCGCTGCTGAGAAGAAAGTTCCAGTTGAAAAACATTACACTGAAGTTGGTCACATCATCAATGCATTCTTTGAAGAATTTGTTGAAGAAACCTTGATCCAACCAACCTTTGTCTACGGTCATCCAGTAGCTGTCTCTCCACTCGCTAAGAAAAATCCTGAAGACGAACGCTTTACAGACCGTTTCGAGCTCTTCATCATGACCAAAGAGTACGGTAATGCCTTTACTGAGCTCAACGACCCAATCGACCAGCTTAGCCGTTTCGAAGCCCAAGCAAAAGCTAAAGAACTTGGTGACGATGAAGCAACAGGTATCGACTACGACTACATCGAGGCTCTTGAATACGGTATGCCACCAACAGGTGGTTTGGGTATCGGTATCGACCGTCTCTGCATGCTCCTCACTGATACAACTACTATCCGTGATGTATTGCTCTTCCCAACAATGAAATAACCCCTTATCCTCTGGTTTTTGCCAGAGGTTTTTTTGATAAGAAAAGAGACTCAATTTGAGGAAAAAATTTAGAAAATCTTTCCAGAATATAGTGAAATGAAATAAAATCTGAACAAATTGATTGGAAAAGTCAAATCAATTTCTAGCAATGTTTTAGAAGTCACAGTATACTATTCCAGATTTAATACGCTATATTAAATGGCTATCATGCGCTTTCCCAATTGATAAAAAGACTACGTTTTGCTAATCAAAACGCAGTCTCATCCACTATTTTATCTCACTGTCCTTCTTGTACTTCTTTGGTTGCTACATCTTCTCCAAACCATTTTTGACTGATTTCTTGGAACTTACCATCCTTATAAAGACTAGAAAATCCTTCATTTATCTTATTAACCAGAGTTGTATCTTCCTTACGTGCTCCAACTGCAAAAGCTTCTGTTTCTAGTCCAACTGTAAAGACATTATAATCGTTTAAAACGCCTTCTGCTTCTAAATAATAGTTTGCATAGACACGATCAATCAATAGGCCGTCAATTCGATCGTTTTTCAAATCAATCAAGGCTTCATTAAAGGTTTGGTATTGATTCGCTTCATTATTAGCGACAATATCCTTCAAAATCGCTGGCTTTCCTTCAAAGTCCGCATAACCAGATGAACCAGCTTGAGCTCCCAAAGTCTTTCCAGTCATATCTTTTACAGTCGTGATACCTGACGATTTCTTAGTAACCAATACCTGCTCATTCTTCATATATGAGTTACTGAATGCTACCTTTTCACGACGTTCGTCTGTAGCGGAATAGCCATTCCAAATCAGATCAATCGTTCCTTTTGTCAATTCAGCTTCTTTCAAATCCCAATCAATCGGTTGCCAATTTACCGTAATTCCGTATTTTTCAAAAACAGCTGTAGCTAAATCAATATCAAATCCTGCATAGGAACCATCTTTCTGAGCAAATCCCATTGGAACAAAAGTACTATCAAACCCAATAGTAATAGACTTGTTAGACTCGTACTTAGACCAATTATCTCCACTAGTTTCACTAGAATTTTTCCCACAAGCTACTAAGAACAAAGCAGTCATTAGACTGACTAATACAAGCATCAATTTTTTCATCATTTTTCCTCCTATTTAGGCTCTACTTTTAATAATACATCTGCAATATTTTCAGCAAATTGTAAATCGTGGGTAACCACAATTTGCGTCATCCCAAGTTCTCTATTTTGCAAAATCAGTTTTTCCACTTCCAAGCGTAATTCTGGATCCAAGGCAGAAGTTGGTTCATCGTAACCAATGATTTCTGGGTCAATCATCATAGCACGCGCCAAAGCCACCCGCTGCTTTTGCCCACCTGATAGTGAGAAGGGATAAGCATCTGCGTGCCCTGCTAGTCCTAACTGTTCCAAGAGTCCACGCGCCTTCTTCTCAGCCTCTTCCTGCTTCATTCCCATAGTTTTCACAGGCGATAGGGTCAGATTGTCCAGAACTGATAAATGAGGGAAAAGTTGAAAATCTTGGAAAACAAATCCCAGAAGATTGCGCTTTTCTAGTTCGTCTAAAGCTAGAGATTCACCGTTATAGTAGATTTCTCCAGAATCGATAGTTTCCAGTCCAGCTAACATACGCAACAAGGTTGTTTTTCCGCCTCCTGATGGACCTACGATTGCCAGGATTTGCTTTTCAGGAATTGATAGGCTGAAATTGGTTAAGATTTGTTTGCCACCAAAGGCCTTGTTGATGTTTCGTAATTCTAACATAGCAATCCTCCTATCTGTAATAACTGTACTTCTTCTCAACTTTTTTGGCAAGGATAGTCACAATACCAATCAAAATCAAGTAAATTGCTCCTGCCAAGAACATAGGAATCAGACTAGCATCACGGTTGGCTGCTGTCCGACTTGCTAAAATCAAATCTGAAATCCCAAGGGCATAGACCAAAGAAGTATCCTTGACCAAACTCATGACTTCATTAAATACACTAGGTAGAACAATTTTGGTCACCTGTGGTAAGATAATATAGCGCACTGTGGCAAAAGGGCTAAACTTCAAGACCTTAGCAGCCTCATATTGACCCTTAGGAATGGTATCAATCCCCCCACGGAAGATTTCAGCAAAGTAAGCTGCATAATTCAAAACAAAGGCAATAATAGCCGCAGGAAGGCGATCCAAACGAATCCCAATATTTGGGAGCACATAATAGATAAAGATCAATTGCAAGAGCAAGGGTGTTCCCCGCATGATCCAGATATAAATGTTGATCAGATAATGGAGGAGCTTCCAATGGACTTGCAAGGCAAAAGCAATCAAAACGCCCAAGGGAATAGAAAAAATCAAGACCAGTACAAAAACCTGTAAAGTCATGCTTGCACCGCTCAATAAACTCGGTAATATCTCAAACAAATAAGACATACTGCACCTCCTAAAAATAATTGTTCCTATTATAGCATAAATAAACAATTTAGCAAGGGTTATTGTAAAAAAATTCTATTTCTTTTTGAAAATAAAAAAAACCGTATCCATCAAAATGACTAGATACAGTTTTACTTTATAGGATATTTTTAAAGTGTTTCTAGCAGTTCTTGCATCTGAACATCATCTGGAATCAGTTTTAAATATGCCTCTGCTTGAGTCTTAGCTTCTTCAAAATCCCCCAATTCACGCAAAAGATAAGTATATTGCTCCAGAAACTCTGGATTGTCCTTGAGGTCAGATGACAGTTCTTGATAGAGCTCATAGGCCTTATCTAAATCCTCGATTTCCTGGTAAGAGCGTGCAATCATCCACTTGGTCAAGAGGTTTTCAGGTTCTTGACTTTGGAGAGCGATGATATCTTCATACCGCTCTTGTTCCATATAAATGGTTGCGAGGCGAAGAAAAATTTCTTCTGTATCCTCTGCATCTTCTTTAGCAGTAAGGAGAAACTGCTCTGCGCTACTTGAATCATGTAACTCATACGAAAACTGAGAAGCAGCTAGCAAGAGACGGGTTTCAAATGGATTTTTCTCCAAACCTTGTTTAGCGATACGAAAGGCCTCCTCCACCTGATGTTCCTTATGCAAGGCTTGACTATAACCATACTCATATCCCTCAAAACTTGGCGAAATGGTATCAATCTGCTTAAAGTAAAGAACAGATTTTTGATACTCTTCTTGGTCAAAGTAAAGACTGGCCAACTCAAAAGCGGTTTGGTCATCGTATTCTAGTTCTAAGGCTTTTTCTAAGAATTCAGTTGCAGCTTCAAACTTGCCTAACTGGGCATAAGCGTAGCCGATTCGCTGATAGGTTGAGACACCTGTTTGCTCATAGATGGAGCGATTGTCTAATTGAGCATAGCTCTGAATGGCTTCCTGATAATTTCCTAACTCGCTATCCAACTCAGCCAGACCAAAAACTAATAAAGCGTCATCTAAGTAATTTAAGGCTTCCAGTAACTTTTCACGCGCTACATCTGTCAATCCTTCCAACTGATAGAGGTCAGCCTTCAAGGCCAAAGCCGATACATACCAATCACTATCAGGTGTGATTGCCTCAAGGTAAGCAAAAGCTTCCTCAACATTGCCATCCTCGCTAGCAATACTAGCTAAGTTCAGATTCACTTCTGGAAATTCTGTAACGATATTTTGGTAAATTTCTTTCGCTTGGGGATAAAAGCCAATTCCCTCTAGATAGCTAGCTAGTTCGTAAAGAACTTCACTTGAATCTGTTTCGAGGGCTTTGTGAAAATACTGATCCGCTTTGGTTAAATCCTGGTCATCCAAATCCTGGAGCATGCGTTGACTATTGTTCACTCTTGATTTCCTCCCCTTCTTCTTCATACAAACCGCTGACTTTTTTATACCAGTTAAAGATAGCTGAGATAACGACCTTGGCAGAGGCATAGACAGGGATTCCCAGCAAGACTCCCCAAATACCAAACATAGAACCTGAAGTTAGGAGAACAAAGAGGACATTGATCGGATGGATGTTCAGTTGACTACCTAAAATAAGTGGAGAAACGAAGCGACCTTCAATCGTTTGTTCAACAATAAAGACAATGACGACTTTTAAAAGCATGACTGGTCCTGCAATCAAGCCAAGAACTAAAGCTGGAAGCATGGCAAGGAAACTACCCAAGTAAGGTACTAGATTGAGGATACCAGCCGTAATACCAAGAGTCACAGCATATCTGAGACCAATAATCTTAAAGAAAATAATAAACATGATGGCTACAATAATAGCAACTGTAACCTGTCCTCTAACATAGTTTGACAACTGTTTATTGACATCCGATAGGACTTCACCCGCAGGTTCTTTTAACTTCGTTGGAATAAACTTAGTCAAATAATCTCGCAAGCCTTTTCCATCACGCAAGAGATAGAAGAGCATAAAGGGTACGATAATGACCGCTACAATCACCTGAGAAACACTACTGATAAAGGCGCTGACCCAGTTGACGGCTTGAGAAGAAATTTTGCTGGCCCATATCGTTGCTTCTGTAGAAACATTTGCAAGAACCTGCTCCAACTGAGGTCTAAAATCATCTGGCAAGCGTTTGGTTACAAGGTCATTGATAACCATATCAGCATCCTTAAGATAAGTCGGCACATTCTTCGCAAAATTTAAGACCTGACGTTGGAGATTTGGAATAGCGACTGCCAGCCCCCAAATGATAAAAAGTGCAATAATGACAAAAACAATACTGATGGCAAGAACGCGGTTGATCTTGTGCTTCTCCATCCAGTCAACAATCGGGTTGAGGAGATAATAAAGTAAACCAGATAAAATAACTGGCAACATGACGACTCCTAAAAAGTCCAAAACAGGTAAAAAAATAAAACTAATCTTACTTAGAATGAAAATGTTCAGCCCCAGTAACAAGGTTACTAAAAATACAGTGATAGCTTTGTTATCTAAAAACCACTTAAAGAACCAAGATAGGCTAAAATGTTTCTCTTTATGTTCCATAAATACATCCTTTCTTTCATCTTCTCATTATACCATTTTTCTTTGAAACAAAGTATAAATTTCTAATTATCTTTTTATATTTTCTTAAATGCTCGTAAAGCCTTATTCTATGTGCTTTCGAGTATTTTTACTGTAGGAAGATACTTCACGTTTCTTTGCATATTTCCTCATGTCTTAGCTGTCAGAAGTGGTAAATAAGTAGTAAATTCATTTGTACTACTAAGCAACAAGACGCTCCTGTTGCTTCTCTTTATTCAAGCGTTTCATTTCTGCCATTGCAGAATCGAATGTTGCATGTGCGTAATAGTTCAGCGTCATGGCTATATTAGCATGTCCCATAATGTACTGTAATGCCTTTGGATTCATTCCTGCATTTGCATAGTTGGTACAGAATGTATGTCGCAAACTATGTGGAGTGATGTGTGGCAATTTATCCTCGTTATACTTATTGTATTTCTTAACAAGACCTTTCATCATGCCGTTGTAATCACTTGCCACTTTTGGATAGTTCTTTCTATTAAGAAAGAGGAAATCACTATATCCATCAATCTCAACACGCTTATCATTCTTTCGATTCGCTAACACTCGCTTAAATGCTTGATAGGCTTCTTCAACCATAGGAACTTGACGTTCGCCACTTTTGGTCTTTGGTGTTTCAATGTAGTACCCAATTTCAGTATCTCTCAATAGCTGATGGTCTATATTGACAAGACGATTCTCAAAATCTAAATCTGGAAGTGTCAAACCACCAAACTCTGAAATACGAAGACCTGTTTTTAAGAGTATCAGAATTTCATCATAATTTTTGCTGTAGGTTTTATCAGCTTTTGCAAAGGCTAACAGTTTTTCTTCCTGTTCTTCTGTTAGTACGGTCTTAGGGACAGTATCATCATCAAGAACTGCTTTCAGTTGAAAGTCAAATGGATTCTTCCGAACACAATCATCTTGTATAGCAATATAGAATGAAGCCTTTAAAGAACGTTTGTAGTTATTGATGGTTTGATAAGCATAACCATTTTCACTCATTCTAATAGCCCATTCTTTAGCGTCTGATGGCTTAATACTGTCAATACTTCTTACACCTAACTTGTCTTTCTTCAAAATATCCATAAGATATTTGCGTCCAGTTTCAGTGTTTTTTCTAACCTTTGGTCTTTGAGCGTTCTGTTTTGCGTAAAGCTGGCAGAGTGTCATTTTCTTTCCTAAAACATCAATACCATCATGAATGTCTTTCTGTAACTCTGCGATTTTCTCTCTAAGTGAGATACAATCACGCTTTCCTGCTGGTACTCGGTCTGTAGCCACAAGTTTCCACGAGTAAACAAATTGCGGTTCTCCAAATGAATCTATATATTTGTATAAGTATCTTCCGTCTTTTCGTTGGCTCTCTCCAGTCTTTAAGATTCGACCTTTATTGTCACGTCTTTTTTCTGACATGGCATTTGCTCCTTTCCTTTATGGAAAGAGCCTTGATACGACTTAATACTATTTTATCATATACAAGACCCTTTGGCGACGCTAGATTGCGTCCAATGTATCTATAATTTTTTCAAATTGTTTTCGTTTAATCTGAATACGATTGCCATTCATAATCAGCCAATTTGCATTTTTATTTTCCTCTGCCAAGCGTCGTAGCTTGTTTTCGCCAATACGAAAATATTTTGACGCTTCTTCAATGGTTAGGGTATAACGTTCCCAAATAGGAATGTCAGTCTGCTTCATAAAATCCTCCTTTCCAAATCACTTATTTGGATTTCATAAAAGTTGTTTTACCAGCAATCGAACAGCTTTAGCAAAGCTCACGGGAGTTCCACCCCTGCATGGTTCTCATGTAGCCATACTCATTGCCTGCGACGGTTTTATCACGCTCGGACTATTGACTGTATGGGAGTATCATTATCACGATAAGAATGTCGTTGCAGGCAATCCTGCTAAAGATTGCTTCTCGGATCACTAACATGAATCGCTCGCTATCTTTATAAGATAGGTCATGGCGGTTAGTTCCGTTGGCTCTTTTCTTATCGAAACGTATTCGATTACTTTTATTCAGTTTTCAAAGAACAATGGCTCGTTAGCCTATCAAAACACATTGAAAGCTCAATATGCTTTGGTGGAATAACAAACCTCCCTGTTCGGGAAGCGTGGAATGGTTTAGCACGCTTCCACGAAAGGAGAGAGGATATTACTTAATTTCAAATGACAAAATCTTTGTAATCAGTCTGGTTTCCATTCTTCCACGTAAGACTTCATCAACGACCATACTTTGATTGCCATATTCATCTTTCATAAGTCGTAGGGAACGCTTCGTTATGTACCCTCTGTAATGATGTAGAATCTGGTTAATCGCTTCGGTATCGCCATCTGTTGCCTTTACAATGAGAGGAAAGGGAATCATAGGATATTGTGTTTTCATTCTTCAAATTCCTCCATAAACTTTTTAATTAAGGCTAGTCCACTGGTTCTATGCCGATAGACAGTAGAACGGTTCAATTTCAACAGGTCTGCAATTTCTGAATCGCTCATGTCCATAAAGTAAAACAGCAGTAGAATTTCACGTTTCTTGTCTGGCAACTCACGTAATGCTTCACTCAACAAATCATTTTCAACGCCTACTGATAACCCATTGAGTGTAAAAATCTGAAAGTCAGTTGAATAGTTATCTGTTGTCGCAAACTGGCTAACAAGATAATCGCCAACATCCGAAAAGGACACCTCACGCTTTGCAATCCTTGAAAGATAAAGCATATAATTCTTTCGCTCGTCTTCCATAGCACGTTTACAGATATAGTCAAACTGATTTTCTATTGTGGTCTGAAAAGAAGATGGTTTCATGTTTCTCACCCCCTTTCTGTCTAGGAAAGGAAGTGAGCCTTGCTCGTTTATCTCCTTTCACTCTTAGTCCCAATGTGAAAGGGGGATTTGTTGCATTACTGATAAATAAACTTTGTAAAAAAGTTCTGAATAGCCAAAAAAGCATATAAACAGATTTATTTCTCTGTTTACATGCTTCTGTTATTCTATCTATATGATTTATAAAACCACATTGGTGGACGTACTTATCTATTGCAGATAGACGACTTTTTTTGACAAGAACCCAATGTAAGGAAATTTATTGTATATGATGTACTTCATGGCGACGTTGACCTCCAACAAACCGCCATTTGGAAGTAATATACAATATTTTAACAGCGTAAATAGCACTACCATATAACGGTTTTTTTTATTGGCGTTTAGTAGTGCTTTTTATTAAATATAAACCTATAAACCATATAACACGTTTTTCTATACCTGTTTTTAATTCAGTAGGAACAATAAAATGTATAGAGGTGGTCTACTATGCGTAAAAAAGAAGATAAATATGATTTTAGAGCCTTTGGTTTAGCCATTAAAGAAGCTCGATTGAAACGAGGTTTAACTCGTGAACAAGTGGGAGCATTGATTGAAATTGACCCACGGTACTTAACTAATATTGAAAATAAAGGGCAACGCCCCAGCATACAAGTTCTTTATGACCTTGTATCGTTACTTCATGTTTCCGTTGATGAATTTTTCTTACCTGCTAATAACTTGGTAAAAAGCACCCGACGATTACAGATAGAGAAATACATGGATAGCTTTACAGACAAAGAACTATCCTTAATGGAATCTTTAGCCAGCGGTATCAACGAAGCAAGAAACATCGAAGACTAATTAAAAGAATCCATACATAACGGAAAGAGCCGATAAAATGAGATTGTATTAATCTCATTTTATCGGCTCTGCGTCTTTGCGTCTGGCTCTGTAATCACAGTTACTTTGAACTGCTTTATTTCAATTAAATTTTCTTGTCTGCATTTCGGACAATAGAGGGGGAATTTTTTTAATTCAGTATCTTCCCTTATCTTTAATCGTGTTTTATTTCCACATACAGGACACAATATCCACTTGTAGTTTATAATAACTATCTCCTCCTTTACACTTTAATTCAAATCTTTATTAAAAAATATTTCATCTTATTTAACAAGAAACCATATTTATATAACAACATAAAATACACTAAGTTATTTTATTGAACATATATCGTACTTTATCTATCCGACTATTTGGACGACGGGGCTGGCAAACAGGTTCACCGGTAGTAACATGGTACCCTTTTAACTCTGTTAAACAAACACTACGTCCATTTGTAAAGAAAGTTAAATCACTACGATATTCTTGAATACACCGAGCAGGGATTTCTCCACTAAGAATGACCTCATTATTTTTCAATTGAGTGTCTACGATGTTCGCACAATATTTAGGAGCATCGTTGTATGCTCGTGAAAGATATTCCTGTGGCGCATAAATTTTAAAACTAAGATATGGCTCTAACAATTCTGTTCCAGCTTTTTTTAAGACTTGTTCCAATACAATAGGAGCAAGCATCCGAAAATCTGCTGGGGTACTAACAGGGCTATAGTATAAGCCATACTTAAAACAGATTTTACAGTCCGTCACATTCCAACCATACAATCCTTGTTCACAGCCATAGCGTATCCCCTCCATAACTGCATTTTGAAACGATTGATTTAAGTATCCAAGAGAAACCGAGCTCTCATACTGTACTCCGCTCCCTAATGGAAGCGGTGCTACAGATAGACCAATGGAAGCCCAGAAAGGATTCGGTGGAACTTCGATGTGAATGGTATACTCTGCTTTTTTTAACGGTCTTTCCATATAAATGACTGTAGGCTCTTTTATTTCTATCTCCACATGATACTTTTCTTGCAGCAGAGCACAAGTCACTTCCATTTGTACTTTCCCTAAGAAAGAAAGTATGATTTCATGTGTCGCAGAATCCACATAATATCGCAGAAGCGGGTCACTGTCGGAGATTTCTAAAAGTGCATCAAGTAACATTTCCCTTTGTTGAGGTTTGCTCGGTTCAACAGTCGTT
The DNA here is from genome assembly GCF_003943905.1 of Streptococcus mitis. GTDB lineage: Bacteria > Bacillota > Bacilli > Lactobacillales > Streptococcaceae > Streptococcus > Streptococcus mitis_BC. The sequence goes on along the minus strand of NZ_RJNS01000001.1, from coordinate 147,022 downwards.
TGCAGCAGAGGGAGGGGATTTTCAATTCTCTCTCTCTGTGGCAATAGCTTTGTATCTCCAAGAACACTATTTAACTTCAAAAACTCATTCTGCAAAATAACAATTTCCCCGGAATAAGCCTTATCGATTTTACATAATTCACCATTTATTGAAGTATACATTTCTGTAATTTTTATTTTTTCCTTTTCCGATATTCTAACCGAATCTCGCAAATGCAGTACGCCACTATAAAGACGTATATATGCAAGACGCTGTCTTTTTTCCGAATACTCAATTTTGAAAACTTTTCCGCAAAGTTCAGACTGACCTCGATGTGTTGATGAATAAAATTTATTCGTAATCACTTCTATAAGGTTATCAATCCCTATATTGTTTTTTGCACTTCCGTGATAAACAGGGAACAGGGAACAATTATGAAATCTTATGCTTTCCTCTTGTTCGAGTTCTAATGCTTCCAATAATTTCCCAGACGTATATTTCTCCAAAAGGTAATCATTTCCTTCTATTACCATATCCCATTGTTCAGATTCGGTAAAGTTCATTACACGCATATTAGGATGCAGTTCTACCTTCTGTTTGATTACAATTTCCGCAGAAAGTTTCTCTTTAATATCCTGATAAACCGTTGATAAATCAATTCCATTTTGGTCAATCTTATTGATAAAAAAGATTGTGGGAATACCTATTTTCCTAAGTGCATGAAACAATATACGAGTTTGTGCTTGTACGCCATCTTTTGCAGAAATCAGTAGAATTGCCCCATCTAATACTGATAATGAACGATATACTTCTGCTAAAAAATCCATATGTCCTGGCGTGTCTATGATGTTTATCTTAGTATTTTTCCACTGAAAAGAGGTTATCGCCGTCTGAATTGTAATTCCTCTCTGACGTTCTAAAAGCGTATTATCCGTTTTCGTTGTACCTCTGTCCACGCTTCCTAATTCTGTAATCGCTCCACTGTTATATAATAAGCTTTCTGTTAAGGTAGTTTTTCCCGCATCAACATGAGCTAAAACTCCAATATTAATAATTTTCATGTGATTTTCCTCCATTCAAAAGCCCAAAAGGGCATAAAAATCCCAGTGATAAATACTCTTATCACTGGGATTTTTATGCATAACCATAGGCATACAAAGCATACAGATATTCTCCGGATACTTTAGAATCACATGATAAAGGTATTCTTAAACTGGGTACAAAAAACTAAGCCCTCCTAAAAAAGGACATCCAATTATTTGTTCCCACTATCAAATTGACAGTTTATTTAAGAATACCTTGCCGCATATTTATTAACTCCTTTTAAATAGATACTTAAATAATAGCACGTAAGAGCATATTTGTAAAGGAATCTCCAATTTTTTATCAAAGAGAGTACGTGATTACAAAATAGCTGTAATAATGTACCAATATTTGTTATTCTATAATCTTCCAATTACTCCCGTTCTTTTCAAGTACCAAATCAAATTGAGATACCTGCGTTGCTTTGGTCTGCTGGTCGATATACTCCACTGTCAGCGATACCGTGACTTGATTATCCTTACGATTGTGAATAGGATTTACCAGTTCTTGAAAGATGTACTCTTTTCCGATTGGTTTTAATATCCCGTCATTCACATAGTAGGAAAGTTCACTGGCTGTCGCTGTAGGATAGAGCTTGAAGAACGTCGTTAAAAACTCATTGATTTCATTGGTTGTAATGGAATCAACCGTCCCCTCACTTTCAATGGCTTTTGGTTTATAACTTGATTTCTTAGGTATGTTGGTAATGGTCGGATTCTTAACCAGTACCATATTTCCAGAACCATCTACATAGACACTCACTATATAAGCAGAGTGGACGGTCTTTGTATTTTCTCCCTCTGTAATGAGCTGGTCTACACTGTAGGTTACATTAAACTCATTGTCGCCAGTTGGCTCTACCGTCCATATCTGAAATCCTCTTACAGAAGACGATACAGGAATATCTTTGCGTACTGTATCAACATTGAGAGCTTGAAGTTCATCTGTCAGATAGCCTTTTAGACTTTCCATTCGATTATCAATGGACTTATCGGATTGCTCCCATGAATAGTAGACTTTCGCAAAGTTCTCTACAAAATTTTCTACATGATGAGTATCAACGTATTCCTTTTCTATGATAGTTGTTTCGTGAATAGTATGAGTATCTATAGCTGTAAAGTGCTTGAATATCGCAAAGCTGAAACTAAGCCCTAAAAGTACCCACAAGGCAATCACAACCTTTTTATGAGGATTGACCTTATAGTAGACACGAGGTTTCTTTTCCTTTGGTATCTGTTTTTCTTTATTCTGATTTTTTCTAAATTTCATCATTAAATCTTCCTTTCTCATTGTTTGATTCGTCCTGCTCCCACTAAATGCTGTTGCCAGTAGGGGCTTGTTAAGTCGGCATAACCGATTGGGTCGCCTGCATGAAACATACGGTTATTGCCAAGGTATATCCCAACATGAGTAATATAAGAGCCAGCGTTATAGGTAGAATGAAAGAAAACCAAATCGCCAGCTTGTGCTTCCGATAGTGGGATATGCTGGGTCACATCATATTGCTGTTGTGCGGTTCGTGGTAAGTTAATTCCAGCTTTTCCATACGTCCATTGTGTCAGTCCGCTACAATCAAAAGAAGTAGTCGGGGAAGCTCCACCGTAAACGTATCGCCAGCCCTCATATTTCAGTGCTTCGTCCATGATGGCTTGTACCGTATCATCATCAAACTCTGTTGTGACAAGATACTGCGTTACCAGTTGCACATAAAACATATTGCCATAGTTGTATCGCCAGCCCCCATTGATAGGTATGGCTATGGGATTGGGGTAAGACACTTTTTCGCCACCTGAATACTCTTTTGAGAAACTTTGAGCCAGTTCAAAGGTATATTTATTTCCACGATTAGCCACATACCCTAAGAAACCACCACCATAATTGTAGGACTGGATAACCGATTCTAAATCTACACTGAGCCTTTCGCTACTGGCTAATAATTCACTGAAATACTTCACACCTTGCTTAATGGATTCTTCTGTACTCAATGAATTAGGTGGAAGACCGAGGGATTCCGAGGACTGCATAACATCTTCCGCAGTACCGCCCGATTCCACCTGTATAATCGCAAGAAGTATGTTGACATATTCTTCAACGCCATATTCTTTGGCATATTTTTCTACCATAGGCTTATGAGCCAGCACTTCTGCGGAAACATTCACACCTCCATAATGAATATTGGAAATTCCGCTGTCCTGTTCATCTGAAAATAAAATGGCAACAAACAGAAGCAGTGAGAAGACCATCAAGAATAATCCAGAACCACCAATCACTAAAGTTTTCAACTTCATGGTTTCTTACCGACTTTCTTAATGGTGGCGGTTTTGATTGGTGGTCTACTTCTTGTATTTTGTAGTGGTACTCTTTGAACAGTAGACGGACGTTCTTTTGTGATTGGACGTTGTGAAGTTCTATCTGCTGTAGTGGTTGAAGTTGCTGGCTTTTGAACGGTTTTTTCTTGAACGGTATTGCCTTGGCGTTCCACTTTTGGACTTGAAAAATCGGACTTAACTGCTGGACGCTCTTGTTTGGCTTGTTGAGATTCCTTATATGAAGTCTGAATATTAGACTGTTTTGAGGTCTGTTCATCATGATATTGTTCTTGTCTTGTAGTCGGTCTTTCATGAACAGAAGAAGCAGGCTGTTTTTTCTGTTTGACCTGTTCCATTTCAGAGCGACGCTTCGCAATGGTTTTTCGCCTTTGTTCCTGCTGTTCCTTGCGTCCACTGGCTCTGTCCGCTTTGGTTTGAGAAATACTACTGGTTAAATCACGGACATTCTCTTTTACTTTGGATTTTCCTTGATATACTGCATATCTTGCATTGGTCGGCAAATCTTTAACCTGTTCTTTCAAACCACTAGCAGTGTCTACCATTCTGTCTTTGGTATCAGCTACTGTACCGATGGTTTGACCGATACGTTTTCCAAGTGTTGATTTTTCCTTTCCGTCTGGTCGGGAGTGATCTGCTTGTGTCCTTGCAGAACTCCCCGAACCCGACTGTCCTTTTTTACCTGTAACAATGGCAGACCCAGCCCCTAGAGTAGTCATGGAACGTCCAAGTTTCCGCTGTAGACGGTGCATGTGAGCGTGCATAAGCATACGAGGTTTTCTCATCACACGACTTCCCACACTTTGAGAATCGTTACTCTGTAGAGAAAACATACTCATTAAATCGCCCAGCTTGAAGTAGATTCCTGCAAAGGTCACAATCTGTAGAAAAGCAATCAAAAAGAACGGATAACCAGCCGATAAGGTATAGAGCATGGTTGAAATACTAAATGCTGTCGTAATAATCAATGTGATTCCAGCTCGTGTCAAAATGGTATTAAAGAGCTTTGTTATGGCTCGTTTTGACATACCATCAAATGATGGAATCATGCTTAAAATAAAGCTCACAGGCAGAAACATAGCATAGATGATAAAAAGTACCTGCGAGAAAATCATGATTCCTGTTAATAGGAATACAAATATGGAAATCCCAATATTGAAGACAAATAGGAAGAAGACTGTACCTAAACGGTTAATGGTCTTTGTAATGGTTAGATTGGTATTGCTTCTGTCTTCAATTTCTTCCGCAACAATTTTTTCTCTGTCTTCGCCATTGTTGGAATCTGGGCTGGTGGAGAGCAGGCTTTCCACACGGTCAATACCGATACTTTCAATGTCTGAACTGTTGTATTGAAGCAGTAGCCACGGTTGCTGAACCTGTATGGAAAACAGGCTATCTCTGATTAAGTCCACGCTGTCCTTGCCTTGACTATCGGAATGGGGCATGACAATCTTCGTGCCAAGTGATAAACTGGCATTACTGATGTCTGATGAAAAGTCATTGATTTTTTTAATGTAGTCGGGAGCGTAGGCAATAAAGGAAGCCGATAGGATAAACACCAGCACAAAATTCATAATGGCATGAATTGCCTTTGTGGTTTCTCTCTTTATCAGTCCCGTATAGGCAACATAAACCCCAAGAACCAAAATCAAGAGTAAGAGGAATCCAACATAGAAACCCTCTGTTGAAAATCCGTTTGCACTCACACCAGCTAAGGTCTGCATATTCTTACCAATGGAATCTGCTGTAGCGGAAATGAAGTCTAAGGAATAGGCTTCCTGTACTAAGTAACCTGTCGCATTGGAAACATACAAACTGATTGTCCAAATAAAATTGGTAATGGCATATAGTCCATACATGACCTGTTTTCCAATCCCGTCCGACCAGTTCCACGGAAGCCAGCCCCAGCTATTATCCACATAAAAATCCAGTTGATAGTTTTCAAGTGGGTATCGGCTGTATTCATTTGCCACATTGACCGTATCATCTACCAAGCCCGCAGCTTGAACCACCGTTCCCAGCATGGCTAAAAGAAAAATGGCAATCACAAGTGTGAAAGCCACTGTCATTGCCACTTTACCTAGACGTTTCAGCGTCCAGTTTGATTTTATTCTGTTTACTATTGATGGTTTCACATTTACACCTCTTTTCGCACAGGTGGTCTGGTATCAAAGGCATGGAGCAGTTCTTCAAATACAGGGTGGAACTGTATCACACCGACACGACCATATAAATCACTGATAAGGCATTGCCCGTTTTCCAAATCACGCAATCGCTTCTGATTGTTTTCGTCCTCTGAGTCTACACCAAAAAAGGCTAAGGTCTTTTTAATCTCGTTAAGGTCAGTGGAACGAAATGCAAATTTTAAGCCGAGGTTATTTTTCAGTTTTTCATCTAAGAGGTCGTCTGTATTTTGGGTCACGAAATATACCCCAGCGTTCATAGCACGACCAGCCCGAACCAGCTTCATAGATAGTGTTTTTCCTTGTGCTACCTGTAAAAAGCTCCATGCTTCGTCTAAATCTACAATCTTGAAAATGCTTCGGTCTGTATGGATAAAGTCTAAAGCAAAGGTACTAATGACAATCAGCATAGCAACGGATAAAAGCTCCATAGTGGTATATTCCTCAAAGGAAGTTTCCTTGTCGGGAAGTACCAAGTCCGCAACCTGTATAATGTTCAGTTGTTTTTCTAAGCTGATAGACTGCTCCACATAACCATTACTGAATAATAAATGTGCAAAGTCATAGTCTGTAAAACTTTCGATATGGTCGGCTATACTGGTACTTAGTGGCGTATTCTCAACCCGTAATTCCTCAATCACTTTCATCAACCCTCGTACTTCACTATTGGTTACTGCACGAATGGCTTTTCTAAGGATTGGGAAGCGTTCCCCATCACGAGAGGAAATCCCCGTAAGGAATGTCAGAATATCAATAGCCAGTGATTCAGAATCTTTGGGATTTTTCATAATCACATAAGGGTCAAGTAAGCCTTTGTTTTTCTCATCAGAAGTCAGAGTGACGATATTGATTTCATGGGAAATCTCTGGCAAGGTTTCTTTCCATCTGCCACGTTCTGCTTTTGGGTCTACAATCACTGCTTGTGCCCCATAAAGCACCGCATAATAGACGATAAGGTTATTCGCAAAGGATTTACCACCACCCAGCGAACCAACAAAAGCCGACGCTAACGCATTGGTTACTGAACCCTTAACCCCTTGACTGGCAAGAGCAGGTTTCAGATAGACATTGCGTCCAGTATCTAAGCTGTAGCCAACATAAATCCCCTCATTTTCCCCCAGCATTTGAGTAGCACCAAAACCTAAACCAGCGAGGAAATCAGAGGTCACGTATTGAATATAATCATTCATATAACGCTTGCTGGCAGGTAAAAATTCTTCATGTAAGCCGAGCATATCCCCAAATGGTCGTACCAGTTTTACGCTTAAATCGTCATAAAAATCTTTCACTTCATTACAACGACGTTTGAGTTCGTCAAGATCATTTGCTGATACCCTTACCACATAAGACAGCTTGTACATAGATTCCTTGCTTTGGTCTAAATTGGTTTCCAGCTCATTCACACTTTCCAGAGCTTCCGCCACATTGGAGCTGGTTTCATTATCACTTTGCCAAGCGTGGTTATCCAAGTCTTTCAGTTCTTTCTTTTTATTGCGGACAGTAGATAGGGCTTTACGATTCGCTACAATTTCCACATTCATTGACGTATCAATCGGGAATGTAAATTGCTGTTGCTGGTAGTAGAAGATTTCAGAGGACGGGAAGTCCAGTTCTCCGACAATGCTGTTAATGGTAAAGTAAGCTACATAGACGGTTTCATCTTCCTGCTGGATTTTCAAATATCGCTGTTTTTCTTCCACCAAACAGCGAGTAGGCTTAATCAAGTCATAGTATTTAATCAGCGTTTCATTATCCAGCTTTTTCTTTGATAGATGGTACTCATACTCTTCATAGGCAGTGCCTGTCTGTCCGTAAAGGTGTTCAATCAGATAGCCGAAGTCGTCCTTATCTAACCTGCGGATTTTGAAACGACGAGAGATTTTATTTTCTAAGAGCTTTTCCATCTTCTGAAAACGCAGGATTTCATCATTACTCATACTAACAAAATCGCCCATCAGCTTATGGTTCACATCATAGACAAAATCAGACAAAGCATTTTTTGCTTCAACGGTAAGACTTTTCATAGAAAACTCCTGATCGTTGAGAAGCAACTTAAAGCCGATAAAGAAACGGTAGTTCACTTGATTTTCGCCAATCATGGATATTAAAGCGTCTGTCTGTTGGTCGATTTTGTCATAGGCAACCGCTTTGAGCTTGCCAGTGACTTCATTTTTGGAACGCTCTTGTGCAGAACGTATGCTGGATTCTGTACTGATTTGTAAAGCATGAATTTTGCCATCACGATTTTGTGCGATAAGCTGTCTGAAAGAATCATGCACTTGTATTTTCTGTTCTGGACTTAGAAATGAGTAATTGTAAGGAACAAGCTCATAGTAAGCATAACATTCCCCGTCTTTATTCCAGACGAGATTGTTTTCAATGTATTTAATTGGATATGCCATAAAATTCACTCCTAACTGCTGTAATGGCTTCTTGTGGCTGGTTTCTGCCAAGCGTTACTTTTTTTCCTGCATAGGTCAGCTTTGGTCGCAGTGCATAAGCAATGACAGACTTCAAAAATCCATAAGGCTTTTTACCATCAAAAGTTTTTGTAGACATAAACCATGTGAAAGCCACAGGAATCCCAAAGTATTTGAGAAATGCTCCCTCTATCATGGAAAGAGGGGGCAAGTTGCCAAGTATCATCACTGCAAAGAGTGACACGACAAACCATGTCATTTGCGTAAAGGTTATGGGAAACGGAAGTCTAAAATCATTGATAGAATACAGTACCTTTTCCACAGACCAGATACTGGTATAGCTTCGTATTTTCTTCATGTAATCAATCCTTTCATAAAAAATAGGGGTAGCTGATTGAGCCACCCCGTAAAATAGAAAATCTGCCAGTAGTAATGTACCGACAGATTTAATAGACGATTTCAAAAATCCCATGATTGGTTGAGATAAACGTTCCTGAAAGGTCTAAATCCCGACCATAGGCTTGATAATCAATATAGTTTTGAAGACTAGCTGGTACTTCGCCTAAAGCACCCGTTTCTTCAATGTAGTAGCGTGCCACGTCATACATATCATCACAATCGGAATGAATGATAATATCCTCTTGATGTTCGCTTAGTTCTTCAATGCTTGAAAAATGAGTGAGCAGAGCAGATAGCTCCGATTGTAATTCTTCGGGTAATTCCGATACCATTTCCCATAGTCGATTGAGTTCGCCAATGGAAGTGTATTCGTCAACCGTAAAGGGTAACTCGTAGTCATGAATGGCGTATTCCTCATATTCATCATTCAAGCCGATTTTCTCTTTGACTTCCTCAAAGTCAATGGGAAAGGTAAACCACGCACCGACCAATTCGCCCTCATTGTATTTGCCTAAATTCGCAATATAGACTTGCATATCGTCCATATATTCACGTCCTTTCTTTGTAGAGATTCAAAAATCCCTACCGCACTTCGTTTGGTGTACCATTCCTTTGCGGAACATAAGAAAACCACTTATATTCCACAAAAGAACGGTTTTATTTAAGCACCAATAATGCGATTGAATAGCTCTAGTAAAATGTCTTTTACTCCAGCAGCGTTGAAGACTAAGCCAACCGCAATAATCGCAATAATTAAAAAGCCAATCAGTTTGCTAAACTCACGCTTGAAGCCAAGATACAAGCCAATCACAACGATTGCTAAAAGCACCAGTGATTGAGCGTTTGATAGAAACCAGTTATAAAGGTTTTGTCCAAAATTCATAAAAATGTTCTCCTCTCTATATTCAATGAATTTGTATTTGAGTTATTTTTTTGGGGTATACACTTTCTGGTATGGATAGAGATTCCATGCCAGATTTTTTTATACAAAAAAGAGGACATTTGCTGTCCCCTCGTTATACAATCAATTCACCACAAAAATCATGAAAGAAGGTTAAACAAATGTCCCATAATGATTCTATCCTAAATATTCTTGGAATTAAAGATAAAAATATTAAAATTATTTCTGTTGAAGAAGCTGAACACAACAACGATTCTGTTAAAGAGTATATAACGCTAATAACAGCTACTCTTTCTTATCCGATTAATCGTTGTCGTAACTGTGGCTTTCCCACAGTTAATAAGGATGGCTTTCGCAAAACTCATGTACGACTGGCAAGTTTAAATGGGAGAAGATATGAACTAGAGCTTCGTAAACAACGCTATAAATGTAAATCATGCCATACTACTTTTGGTGCTATTACTAATTTAACCAAAGAAAATCAAACCTTATCCAGTGATCTCAAAAATCAAATCATGCTTTTAGCTCGTAAAGGCTTATCTGGTCAGCTTATTGCTGAAATGTGTCACTGCTCTCCTAGCAGTGTTCGTCGAACAATCTTAGAGCGCATGGAACCACACTATCGTGTGGCTAAGTTGCCTAAGCATCTATGTTTTGACGAGTTTCGTTCAATTAAGTCTGTGATGTCCTTTATCTGTTGTGACGCTGAAACCCACCAAATTGTCACAAAGTTACAGGATCGTCTATCACCTACCATTGTTGATTATTTTGAAAGTCGTTATTCAAAAGCCGAACGCGAATGCGTTCAATCAGTTGTAATTGATTTAAATGCTCAATATCAAAGTTTTATCTATCGCCTTTTCCCTAATGCCAATATCATTATTGATCGCTTCCACCTTGTACAATTAGCTGGTCGCGCTTTGGACAATTGTCGTATCTCTATCCTAAAGCAACTTGATAAACAGAGCCAAGAATATAAAATTATGAAGTCACATTGGAAGCTATTCCATAAAAAAGCTGAAGATCTTCACCCTGAAGAAGTAGTTTTTCTTCGCGGCGTTAAACAATATATGACTCGCCAAAATGCTGTTGATCTCATTACTAGTAAATTTTCCAAGTTCGCTGAAGTATACCAAACTTACCAAGATATCACGAAAGCCCTAAACGAGCGCAATAGTGAATTACTAGAGTCAACCATCTTAGACTACCAAAAAACCAATACAGAAATGGATACTGCTATTCAAACCCTTCGTCAAAACAGAAAATATGTCTTAAATAGCGCTAAATTTGAATACTCTAATGGTCCTTTAGAAGGCATCAATCGCAAAATCAAAACCCTAAAACGAACTTGTTATGGTTTTGCCAATCAAAAATTTTTCTTTTTAAGAATCGATTGTATTTTTTCGTAAAAAAATACCCCCTACATTTTCGTAGGAAGTATTTTTAGTCAACCATACCAGTTGACAGATATCCCACTTAGGACATTTTCCTACAAGGGGTCCCGAGCGCTTAGTGGGAATTTGTACCCCTTATCGATACAAATTCCCCGTAGGCGCTAGGGACCTCTTTAGCTTCTTGGAAGCTGTCAGTAGTATATCTAATAATTTATCTCCATTCCCTTTAGTAACGTGTAACTTTCCAAATTTAAAAAAGCGACTCATAGAATTATTTCCTCCCGTTAAATAATAGATAACTATTAAAAATAGACAATACTTGCTCATAAGTAATGGTACTTAAATTGTTTACTTTGGCGTGTTTCATTGCTTGATGAAACTGATTTTTAGTAAACAGTTGACGATATTCTCGATTGACCCATTTTGAAACAAAGTACGTATATAGCTTCCAATATTTATCTGGAACATCTGTGGTATGGCGGGTAAGTTTTATTAAGACACTGTTTACTTTTGGTTTAGGATGAAAGCATTCCGCTGGCAGCTTAAGCAATTGCTGAATCGAGACTTGAGTGTGCAAGAGCAACCCTAGTGTTCGGTGAATATCCAAGGTACGCTTGTAGAATCCTTCTTCAACAATCAGATAGATGTCAGACGCACGGCTTTCAAAAACCACTTTTTTAATAATTTGTGTGCTTAAATGGTAAGGAATATTCCCAACAATTTTATACCTCTGTTTGTTAGGGAATTGAAACTGTAGAATATCTTGGTGAATTAAAGTGACACGAGTATTCAGTTTTAATTTTTCTGACGATAAGTTGAATAGATGACTGTCTAATTCAATAGACGTTACCTGTTTACTTATTTTAGCCAGTTTCGTCGTTAAATGCCCTTTACCTGTTCCAATTTCGTAAACGGTATCGGTTTCTTTTAAATTCAATTGTTTTATTATTTGGTTGAGTACTTTTTCACTCGTTAAAAAGTTTTGAGAATATTTTATATTTTTGTTCATGTAATCTCTCCTGAAGTGATTACATCTATAAACAAATACAGAAGTTAAACGATTTGTTTGTAATTTTAGTTATCTGTTTAAAAAGTCATAAGATTAGTCACTGGTAGGAATTAATCTAACGTATTTATTTATCTGCGTAATCACTGTTTTTAGTCTGTTTCAAAACAGTAGATGTTTTATCTACATTACGCATTTGGAACACCAACATGACGAATCCCTCCTTCTTAATTACAAATTTTTAGCATCTAATTTAACTTCAATTCCTATTATACAAAATTTTAAGATAATGCACTATCAACACACTCTTAAGTTTGCTTCTAAGTCTTATTTCCATAACTTCTTTTACGTTTCCGCCATTCTTTGCTGTTTCGATTTTTATGATATGGTGCAAGTCAGCACGAACACGAACCGTCTTATCTCCCATTATATCTTTTTTTGGATATCTGTCAACTGGTATGGTTGACAGATATCCTTTTTTTGTTGTTATCACGTCCTGTTCTTTTACTGACTGTTGCTTCAAAATCTGCTTGTGTCGGTCTGTCAGTTTCGCATGGTCGAGAATGTCTTTTACAACCTGCGTCTGGTTGATTTCATCAAGTTTAATCGCAACCTTTAAGGTCGGGGCAACTTGATGAGATAGCCAGTTCAGCGTCCTTTGGAAGGAGTAAGGCTCTGGTTTTGTGGTTAGTTTTAATCGTTCACGATTGTTCCCAATAAACCAAGCCCATTCTTCATTCAGTTTCCAATCAGAACGAGGTTTGGAATCGTCTTTATCTACAAAACGGATATACCGATTGATAATTTTAAAGGCGGTATGCTCTGGATTGTCATAGACGAGTAAATCACGGACTGCATAATAGGCACGCTCATTTTTCAATCGAATCTCAAAACGGTTTTTTACTTCTGCGTCTTCAATGGGAATATCATTTTTCTTGTACTGCTCGTAGTCCTTTTCATAGATACAGAAATAAACTTCACTTTGTAATGAACCGATATAGAGGGTGTTTCCCATACATTCCTTTTCCTCTTTGCGTACCAGTTCGCCACTGCGATAGCTTTTAAAACTGCGGAAGACGGAGATACATTCTTCCTGTTGGCACTTTTCAGTGAGTACAGGGATATTCAAAATCCCTGTCTTATCGTTAATGGCAAGGTCAAGGCGTTTCATCACACCGCCAGCCACCAAAACGTCCATAAAGAACTCATACCAGCTTCTTTGTTGTGCCAGAAGATAGCTTTCAAATTGTCTGCACCCACGACCTTTCAATTCCACCAGAACTCCTTTGTCCAGTTCATGGGAGCAAAGGACGAATATGTCGCCTAAAGCATAATGCTCTGAATAAGAATAGAAACCATAGTCCTCATGAAGAAAATAGGACAGTTTCAGTTGTAAGATGTTTTCGACCACCTGCTGTACGTCTGTTGTCGGAAAGCGAATCCTTACATAATCAAACAGCATTTCAAGGGGAGCGTCGGGATTGAAGCGTTCCAGAGCTTCCCAAAGGGACTGCTGTAAATCCTCTGATGGCTTGACTTTTCCTGTTTCAATATCGCTTAGATACTGCCTTGTAATACCAGTCGCAACAGCTAAACGGTTTTGAGATAGTCCATAAGCCAAGCGTTTTTCTTTTAAATGCTGTAACCAAGTTTGTTCATTCAGTAAAAATCCCTCCAATCAAAAAGGCGTATGTCAACTTTTAAAGCCCATTTGACATACGCTGAAATTTTGTAAATCCCTTGTAACCAAAGGATTTTCTAATGTTTTTTTGACTGTTTCCTGTCGATTTGTACCCCCCTGTTAGATACGGGGGGTTAAGTGCTGGCGTGGCTATTGCCACACCAGCCAGCAAGATCAGTCCACACCTGCGACTTCCGCTTCGCACGTCGCCTGCGTGGACTGTCTGCTGTTGGATAACTTTTTAATTTCCTCCAAGAAATCATATCCTTTTGGTACAAGGGGAGTATAAAACTCTGATATGACACTTGTTCCTACATCAACATAGCCACGACCTTTGATTCGCTTTAAGAAGAAATCCTTTTGTACGTCACTGCCAAACATCATGCCATAGCCCATTTCAGACATACGACCTAAAGCCACTCTGAAATTAAACTGATCACGGATTCCGTCGCCTAAATATTTTGCGTCTGGACGTTGACAAGCCAGTATTAGAAAGAAGCCAGCTTGACGACCTAACATGACAATCTGTTTCAGCTTATTCATAACTGCGGTGTTTTCTTTTGTTCCCAGCATTTCCATGAAAGCGACGTATTCATCAAAGATTAAGAAGTGTGCCGGGAGACCTAAGTAAGCATAATTTTTGCCAGTCTTATAGTTCTTCATCTGCTTCATTTCCTCACTACGTTTCATCATTTCTTCATAGAATGTTTCAATGCAAGAAAGCAAGTCTTCTTTTCTATAGTAGACATTTGCCATCACAGAACCTAAGTCCGCAAGGTCAGCATTTTTCGGGTCAAGAATATACAGTTTTGAATCTGTATGAAGCAAGGCTTCAATCAGTGTCAGTATAAAGTAAGTTTTACCGCCACCTGTACCACCAGCAATCAACATATGAGGGAGCTTATCATATTCCCACCATACGTTTTTCATTAAGCGAAGTTTACCATCTTTAGCTTCTACTTCATCAATAGAAATACGACTGGCTATGGTGTCATAGAGCAAAGTATATTCCACATAGGAATCCTTTAACTCTTTATCCGTCAGCTCACAGTACAAGCCACTCTCTAATTTCTTTTCCAAGTGTAAGAGTTGGTCTTGATATTTTCCCAGCGTGATTTCCACCCGTATCTGTATCAAGCCATTTTTAAGTCGATAATACATTTTAGGGAAGTAGGTTATCTTTTCCTTTGTACGACCAGCACTATCTTTAAAGAAACCCTCTGTTTTGACCTGTTCAGATTCATACCACTTGTTTTCAAGTATCATCTTTGCCAGTTTTTGACGGTGGTAAAGTTGTTTAACCGTATCATAGCGAACCCGTTTGAATACAAACGCTACCAGCAAGCAGATAAGAATTGCGACACTGAAACTGATAATTAAATAGGGAATGTCAATCTTATCTGCTTGTGATAGGTTAAAATCCTGCCAGTTGATCTGCTGGATTGTCTTCACATGAAACAGTCCGACAACCAGCAGGAAAACAGGCAGGAGTGACGCTATCGTAAAATGAAAGACTAAATCTTTACCAGATGGGCGAATCCTTTTACCACGCTGTTTCATGCGAAAAAGTCTCCTTTCTACCTAGCGACTATTTGTCTTGTGTCGGTTCTTTCTTTGCTTGTGGTTGAGCTTTGAATGAACTAGAATCCTTTGTCAGCACAATATCGTCTGCCTTGATATACCAGTCAACATCTGCTCCTTGATAGGTGGCAGTAGCAACGGTGTCCGCAATGGGATTGATAAGTTCCACCCGTGCGTTATAATCAAACTCTTTCAAAGGCACGCTGGCAGGAATACTTACTTGAATCATGCGTCCTTGTCCTTTGGATTTTAAGTCATAGGTACGTTCCTTGATTTCATCTGAAACCGACCCGTCTTCATTTTGGATTCTCACTTCACGACGTAGAGCAGAGAATTTCAATTCTCCAAAAGTCGTGTCTTTATCTAATACAATGCCATTTGCTAATCTCATCATTTTTCCTCTCTTTCTTTATTCTTTTATCATGTCGTCAGCATGTAAAAGGTAATTTGTAAAACCACGAGTGCCGATTTTGTAGCCCTCTGCGGTAATACGTGGATTGACTAACTTCACACGTTCCTCAAAGCCGAAATGTTTTTCGCCAGCTTCAGCAGGAAGCACCACCACAATATCATCTGCTCTTTGAACATCAGAATAGAGATTATAGCTTCTTGATAAGACAGTTAGCCGTCCGTTGATTCTTCGCTGAACGACTTTATCCTCGCCAGCAAATTCTAAATTGCCGAATGTTTTTTCCATGTTGGGAATCACAAATTTAAGTTCCATATTTTTACCTATCCTTTCTTTTTTATTGGCTGAATGAATGTTTGATGGTCTTAAAGAGTGGGGAACGACCTTTTGATTCTTGATTTTTTGTTTTCATAAGTTCACTTCCTTTCAAAATCGGGTAAAAAAATAGACACCTCATTTTTTGAAGTGTCTACCTATTAAATATTCAAATTTTATTGGAAGTATCTTTATATCTTCACTTTTCAAGGATAAATCGTCGTATCAAAGCTCATTCATAAGTAGTAAATTAGTAGTAAATTGAGTGGTTTTGACCTTGATAAAGTGTGATAAGTCCAGTTTTTATGCGGATAACTAGATTTTTATGCTATTTTTAATCTAAAATAACTCTTTTTAAAGTGCTTACATAAAGAAGACTGATACATCATGGCAGCCATTTTGTGGTATAATGAACTTATCATTATTAAGAGGTATGGACATGAAAGAAACTGTTTATTTTGGAACTTATACTCGTCGCTCATCTAAAGGGATTTACAAGGCAGATTTTGATACAGAAACAGGCCAGCTTGCAAACCTTGAACTCTTTGCTGCTGAACCAAGTCCGACCTACCTTGCCTTTGACCAACAGCAACACTTATACACCGTAGGAAGCCAGGATGGCTTAGGTGGAATCGCTGCATACAAGACAGATGGCGTTTTGCTAAATCATGTGGTTGAAGAAGGCGCTCCCCATTGTTATGTGGCAGTGGATGAAAAGCGCAGTCTCGTTTACGGAGCCAACTATCACAAAGGCCAAGTTCTGGTTTATCAGCGCCAAGCAGATGGTTGTCTCATCCAAACGGACCTGGATCAGCATAGTGGACAAGGCCCTCATGAAAATCAAACTTCTCCTCATGTCCACTTTACAGATCTAACACCTGACCAGTATCTCGTCACATGTGACCTAGGTACTGACGAGGTGACGACCTATGATGTTAGCCCAGAAGGAAAACTAAGTAAGCTCCACACTTATCACAGCCAGTCTGGAGCAGGTGCTCGCCACATCGTTTTCCACCACCACTATAAGATTGCCTATCTCATTTGCGAACTAAATAGTACCATTGAAGTCTTGATTTACGATGGGGTTGGTGAATTTGAACGCATGCAAGTCATTTCAACCTTACCAGACGGCTATGAGAGATTCAATGCTACTGCAGCCATTCGTCTTTCAAAAGATGGGAAATACCTTTATGCATCCAACCGAGGTCATGATTCCATTGCCGTCTATACAATCCTCGCTGATGGCAGTCTGGAATTATTAGAGATAGTACCAACACATGGACAAAATCCACGTGATTTCGACCTAACTCCTGATCAAGAGTTTCTCATTGCTGTTCATCAAGATTCTGATAACGCAACCGTCTTTAAGCGTAATCCTGAAAGTGGTCGTCTTGCAGAACTTTCTAACGATTTCCATGTCCCAGAAGCAGTCTGCATTCACTTTGCGAACTAAGATAATCAAAAAATGAACTTGAATCTCAAGTTCATTTTTTGATTATAGTTTATTTCCGACATTAATACGGTTAATGGCACGTTGAAGAGCAATCTTAGCGCGTCGTTCTTGGTCAATTAAGTGCTTGTCTTGAGCTTCTTCAATTTCACGTTCGGCGCGAAGTTTAGCACGTTCAGCACGGCTGATATCGATATCACGAGCACGCTCTGCTGAGTCGGCTACAATGGTAATTATGTCATTGGCAATCTCGATAATCCCTCCGTTCACTGCAATCCAGTTCACATGAGTATCATCATCGATTCGTTTTACCTTTACTTCATCAACCGCTAAAACCGCAATCATATTTTCATGTCGTGGCAAGATCCCCATCTCACCATCCAGAGTTCGTACCGATACAAAGCTGGCATGGTGATCATAGACGAGGCCATCTGGTGTCACGATCTGGACAGTTAACTGAGCCATAGATCACCTCTTAAAATCCCATTTTCTCTGCCTTAGCAATGACGTCTTCGATTGAACCAACTCCACGGAAGGCATCTTCTGGCAAGTGGTCATGTTTCCCTTCAAGGATTTCCTTAAAACCACGAACCGTTTCTGCTACTGGTACATAAGAACCAGGTTGGCCAGTAAATTGCTCCGCAACGTTGAAGTTTTGTGACAAGAAGAACTGGATACGACGAGCACGCGCAACCAAGGTCTTTTCTTCATCAGAAAGCTCATCCATACCAAGGATGGCAATGATATCTTGCAATTCATGGTAACGTTGAAGGACACGTTTGACTTCAGCAGCAACTGCATAGTGCTCTTCTCCAACAATCTCAGGTGCCAAGGCACGTGAGCTTGAAGCCAACGGATCAACGGCTGGATAAATACCCAATTGTACCAACTTACGTTCCAAGTTTGTAGTTGAATCCAAGTGAGCGAAGGCTGTCGCTGGCGCTGGGTCAGTATAGTCATCCGCTGGCACGTAGATGGCCTGAATAGAGGTTACAGAACCCTTCTTGGTTGATGTGATACGTTCTTGCAATTGACCCATTTCCGTAGCAAGTGTTGGTTGGTAACCAACGGCTGATGGCATACGACCCAAAAGGGCAGATACTTCTGAACCAGCTTGAGTGAAACGGAAGATATTGTCAATGAAGAGAAGAACGTCTTGACCTTCTACATCACGGAAGTATTCGGCGATTGTCAAACCAGTAAGGGCAACACGCATACGTGCTCCTGGTGGTTCATTCATCTGACCAAATACCATGGCTGTTTTCTCGATAACGCCTGATTCTTTCATTTCCCAGTAAAGGTCGTTCCCCTCACGAGTACGTTCTCCAACACCGGTAAATACTGAAATACCACCATGTTCTTGAGCAATGTTGTGAATCAATTCTTGAATCAAGACAGTTTTACCAACTCCGGCACCACCGAAGAGTCCAACTTTCCCCCCTTTAAGGTAAGGGGCAAGAAGGTCGATAACCTTGATCCCTGTTTCCAAGATTTCAGATGAGGTAGACAATTCATCAAAAGTTGGAGCTTTCTTATGAATTGGCTGACGCTCAGCGTCTTCAGCGAAAGGAGCATCCAAGTCAATAGTATCCCCCAAAACGTTGAAGACACGTCCCAAAGTTTCTTTACCTACTGGCACAGAGATTGGACGGCCTGTGTCCAAAACTTCCATTCCACGAGTCAAACCATCTGTTGATTCCATGGCGATCGTACGGATCATACCATCACCCAACTCCAAGGCTACTTCAAGGACGATTTTTGTTTTTCTTTCGTCATTTTTGTAGACGACAAGTGCATTGTTAATCTCAGGAAGTGGTTCCCCAGCTGCAAACAAAACGTCTACAACGGGTCCGATAACCTGAGCAATTTTACCTGAACTCATCTCCTTCTCCTATTCTATATAAGATACTGTCGGTTCCTAGCTCAACTAGGTCCTAAGTTCATTTTGATACGAGGGAGGCAAAGCCTTATTCTAAGGCACTAGCCCCCGCTACGATTTCTGTAATTTCTTGTGTAATCGCCGCCTGTCTAGCACGGTTATACTGGATTGTCAAATCATTAATGACCTTTTTGGCATTATCGGTCGCTGTTTGCATAGCTGTCATACCAGCGGCATTTTCAGCTGTCTTGGCATCGATAATAGCCCCGTAAATCATACTTTCAGCATACTGTGGCAACAACTGCTCTAGAATCTCATCACGGCTCGTTTCCAACTCAAAGGTCAAGCTATACTCTTCATCCGCTTCATTTGGATCCAAGTCAACAATCGGAAGCATTTGTTCCACACGCATTTGACTTGTGAGAGTATTAACATGATGGTTGTAGCAGACGTACAATTCATCAAAAAGTTCGTTTTGGTACATCTCAATCGTTTTTGAAATAATTTTACGAACTTCATCAAAACTAGGTTGATCTGCCAAGCCGCGTAGTTCATAGATTGGCTGAATACCACGAGCCTTAAAGAAATCAGCCCCCATACCACCAATACAGATAACTTCAAAGTCATCACCATTTGGATGGTATTCTTCTGTCAACTCCATAACAGCTTTAAGGATGGAAGCATTATATCCCCCAACCAAGCCACGATCTGAAGTGATGACAATATAGCCTGTCTTTTTGACTGGACGACTAATCAACATAGGATTGGTTGAACCACCAGCTCCATTTCCATGAAGGATATCTGTCAATAGTTTACGAACCTTTTGAGCGTAAATTTGAAAGTTACGAGCTGCTTCTTCAGAGCGGCCTAACTTAGCCGCTGACACCATTTGCATAGCATTAGTGATTTGACTAGTATTTTTGGTTGAGGCGATTTTTGTTTTAATATCATTTAGAGATACTGCCATCTGACACCTCTATTCTTATTGGAAGCTGGATTGATTGAGAAACTCTGTAATCGCAGCATCCAAGACTGATTCTTCTGGCAAGTCTTTTGTTTCACGAATGGTTTCCAAAATCTCTGGATGTTGTGCATCAAAGAAATCATGGAACTCTTCCTCAAAACGAACAATGTCATTCACTGGAACTGTATCCAAGAATCCGTGTGTCAAAGCATACAGAATGGTTACTTGTTTCTCAACAGGCAAAGGCTTGTGAACTGGTTGTTTCAATACTTCTACCGTACGACGTCCGCGGTTCAACTTAGCCTGCGTTGCTGCATCCAAATCAGAACCGAACTTAGTGAAGGCCTCTAGTTCACGGTAAGAAGCAAGGTCGATACGAAGCGTACCAGCTACTTTCTTCATGGCTTTGATTTGAGCGGAACCACCTACACGAGATACAGATGAACCCGCATCAATGGCTGGACGAATACCCGCATTGAAGAGACCATCTCCTAGGAAGATTTGCCCATCTGTGATTGAAATTACGTTGGTTGCGATATAGGCAGAGATATCTCCTGCTTGCGTTTCGATAAATGGTAGGGCTGTGATTGAACCACCACCAAGTTCATCAGAAACTTTAGCTGAGCGCTCAAGCAAACGGCTGTGGAGGTAGAAAACATCCCCTGGGAAGGCTTCACGACCTGGTGGACGACGAAGCAAGAGAGAAAGTTCACGATAAGCTACCGCTTGTTTTGAAAGATCATCATAAACGATCAAAACATGCTTGCCTTGGTACATAAACTCTTCAGCCATAGCCACCCCAGCATAAGGAGCTAGGAAGAGCAATGGAGATGGTTGTGAAGCAGAAGCTGTCACAACGATTGTGTAGTCCAAGGCACCGTACTGACGAAGTGTTTCTACTTGCGTACGAACTGTTGATTCTTTTTGTCCAATCGCTACATAGATACAGATCATATCTTGCCCTTTTTGGTTCAAGATTGTATCAATCGCAATAGTTGTTTTCCCTGTCTGACGGTCACCAATAATCAACTCACGTTGACCACGACCAATCGGTACAAGGGCGTCAATAGCTTTCAAACCTGTTTGCAATGGTTCTGATACAGACTTACGTTGCATAACGCCAGGAGCTGGCGCTTCTACTGGACGAGTCTTGTCAGTATGGATTTCTCCAAGACCGTCAACTGGACGACCAAGTGGGTCGACAACACGTCCAATCAGGCTGTCACCCACAGGGACTTCCATGATTTTACCTGTACGGCGAATGGTATCCCCTTCACGGATATCTGTAAAGTCTCCAAGGATGATAATCCCAACGTCTGTAGACTCCAGGTTTTGCGCCATCCCATAAGAGCCATTTTCAAAAATCAAGAGCTCTCCACTCATGGCATTTTCAAGACCGTGAGCACGCGCAATTCCGTCCCCGATATAGGTTACAACACCTGTTTCAGATACATCAAAATTGGGTTTGAAATTTTCAATTTGTTGCTTAATTAAAGCGCTGATTTCTTGTGCGTTAATTGCCAAAAGAACACCACTTTCTATTTCAAATTTTCTTTAACAACTCGAAGTTGTTGTTTAATACTCACATCAATTGTCTTGTGATTAGCAAAAATGACAAAACCACCAATGAGTCCTTCATCAATTTGTTCTTTAATACTCCGTACTTTCAGAGACATTTTTTTCTCTATCAAGGGAAGCAAACGTTCCTTCTGTTCAATCGTTAAAGGATGAGCTGAAGAAATCGTGACGACAAAATGATTGGTTTCTCTTTCAAGACGATTCAAACAATCAACAATGATATCATAAAAAAGATTTGCTCTGTGATTGTAAATCAGAATTTGAATAAAGTTTTGCATTAAAGGTGACACAGAGTCTTGAAAGAAACCAACTGTTTTTTCCTTATCAGACTCATCAACTGCCACCTGAGCTAAAAAAGAAGGTAAGCACGTTTCTTCTGCGACTTGCTTGATTTGATCCAAGTCTGAAAAAATCCGGTCCTCTTCTCCTTTTTCAATCACTAATTGGACAAAAGGCATGCTGTACTTTTCAATGACCTTTGCTGTTTTCTTGTCCATTAGGCTTCTCCTAGCTGATCGATATACTGATCAATGAGTTCCTTATGAGCATGACTGTCAAGGTTTTTTGAGATAATTTTACCAGCGAGACTAATCGTCAAATCTGCCACCTCGCCCTTAACACTTTGCAAAGCTTCAGCTTTATTCTGAGCAATTTCTTGATTCGCCTTCTCTTTTAAGCGACCTGCTTCTACTTTAGCATCTGCCAGAATATCTGCTTTACTCTTCTCTGCAGTCTCTTTAGCATTTTCAATGATTGTTTTGGCTTCGTTTCGACTACCAGCCAATTCATCTTCACGTTTTTGGGCAAGAGTTTCTGCTTTTTGACGTGCTTGTTCAGCTCCATCAATATCAGCAGCAATTTTATTTGCCCTTTCTTCGAAGACACTAGTCAAGTTTGACCACGCATATTTCTTAACTAAGACAATCAAAAGTATAAAAGAGCCAGCGATTAAAATAAAGTTACCAATTAATTCACCTACTGTTACGTGCATCTGTTACTCCTTTCTACTCTTCATCATTAATTTTATTTCCTAGATACATAGAAGACAAGACTGTGAATACATAAGCCTGAACACAGGAAATAAACACAGAAAACGCCGTCCAGACTAGATTGGTAACAAATGCGACTGGATACCAATAAAGAGCCTGATGAGAAAGTGTGATAAGCAGACTAGCCATCACTTCTCCGGCAAAGATATTTCCGAATACCCGCAAAGCAAGTGATAGGAAATTCGTGACTTCTTCAAGGAGATTCATCGGTGTCATAAATCCTGGGGTAACAAAACCTTTCAGATACTTTTTAACACCACGGCGACGAATTCCTTCTATATGGGTCATCAGGATAATTCCAAACGACATGGCCAAGTCAAATTGAAGATTGGCTGTTGGCGATGTCCAAAGGTTTGTCCCATCTGTAGTTTGAAGTTTTGCCATCAAACCAAGATTGTTTGCGATCACCATAAAAAGAAATAAACACAAGTAAAAGAGTGAGTAATCTTTCATGTACCGTGAGCCTACATTAGGTTCTGTAAATCCGACTACGAAGTCATAGAGATACTCTAGTACATTTTGCTTTCCTTTGGGTTTTACAGTCATATTACGACTTGCCCAATAGATAAAGCCAAAAATAACGACTACTGACAGCAAGGTCAAGGCAGTCAAGGTCAAATCAAAGGTAACAGGACCAATATTGATGGTTGGATTGATACTTTCTTCCATCTAGAATCCTCCCTTTTCCATTTTATACTTCTCTTTATTTGATGATAAATGAAAATACGAGAGTTACAAAGAATGTTCCTTCAATAAAGGCAATCCCCATGATCATTAAGCTACGCAATTGTGGAATGATGTCTGGTTGGCGAGCAGCTGATTTGAACAAACCGTTCATCAACATACCTTCTGCAAGGGATACACCCATACAGGCAAGACAAAGACCGAAAAATGTTAAATTCATGATGAATTCTCCTTTTATTTAAAATTTACTTACTTAGTTTAGTCCTAAAATTTTGATTTGTCAACTTTTTACTCACGTTGAAAGCGTTTCACATAATTTATTTCTATTTTTGCCATTTTTATCCTATTATATAGAAAAATTTCTCATTTTAGAGCGAATGTTTTTCCACTTTCACTCTGTTTTCTGAAACAAATTGAAAAAATCCAAGTTTGAAACTTGGATGCATTTATTTTATTTAAAATAATAGGAATAGTGTTGTTTACAACCTGGATTAAATGGAGCACTACAGTAAGGACAAGCTATCTGTTTTTGATATTCTTGAAATGTCATTGTCCTCTTACAAGCCCCACATAAAATCGGTTGACCCTCGGTAAGCGCCAAGGGATAGGGCAAAAATACATGCGTTTCTATAGCATTATGACACTGATAGCAAGCATAGTATTTTTTACATTCATAGCACTGAAGGGAAACGATGTCCTTTCCACCATGATAGTGAACACATCTGCTTTCATTATCTACCAAAAATCCTTGTGCTTGAATCATTCACTTTTCCTTGTCTAGGCACGAACTGTAACGCTTGTTCCGTCTTCTTTATAGAGATTGATAAGACCTTCCTTGAGAGCGCGAACCATATCCCCTGCTTGAACAGGTTGAGGAACCTTGATGGTCAAGAGTTCCATTGGATTTGGAGCGCGGTCGATTTTATTGCCCTTGGCATCATGAAGATCTTCGATATAAGTCTCAAAATGACGGAAACCTGGGCCGTAGAACTCAACTTGGTCACCTTCGTTAATAACGTTTCGTTGACGAATAGTTGCCGTTTGAGTCGCATCATCATACGCTACCACTTCAGCGACAAACTTGTATTCAGGAATTTTACGACGTGCGCCAAATAACTGTTCATTTTCAGACGGCGTACCGTAGTAGAAACCTGTTGCCAATTCACGTTGGGCAACCTTCCACATCTCGTCTACCAAGTCTTGCTTGATAGCTTCAAACTTCTCAGGACTTTCAAGATATGCATCCACAGCCGCCTTGTAACAGTTGGTCACAGTTGAAACATAGTGAATGGACTTCATACGGCCTTCAATCTTCAGACTGTCTACACCGTTTTCGATCATATCTGGAATATGGTCAATCATGGACATGTCAACGGCTGACATTGAAAATTCTTCTGGAATTTCACCTTTAAGGCTCTTGCGTTCTTGACCAAAGGGCATGTCGTAAAGATCGTATTTCCAACGACAAGACTGTGAACAACCACCACGGTTGGCATCACGCATACTCATGTGGTTTGATAGCGTACAGCGACCTGAGTAAGAAATACACATGGCTCCATGGACAAAGGCCTCAATTTCTACATCAGTGCGTTTGCGAATCTCTGCCAATTCTTCCATTGAAACTTCACGTGCCAAAACCACACGAGTTAGACCAAGTTCTTTCCAGAACTCAAGAGTTTCATAGTTAGTCGCACTGGCTTGAGTGGAAAGGTGGATTTCGAGACCTGGTGCTTCAGTTGCTGCAATCATGATCAAGGCCGGATCTGACACGATAACTGCTGCAATCCCGATGTCACGCAACTTACGGAACCATTCTCCAGCACCAGCTTCGTTTCCTTCGTGCATAACCATGTTGGCAGCTACATAGACCTTGGCACCGTACTTTGCAGCAAACTGGACTCCTTCTTCCATCTGTTCAAAGGTAAAGTTTCCAGCACGGCTACGAAGACCATAGGCCTGTCCACCGATGAAGACTGCGTCCGCACCATATTGAACAGCTACTTTCAGCTTCTCTAAAGTTCCTGCAGGTGATAAAACCTCAGGACGTTTTAATGTTTTTGTCATTTTTTCTCCTATTTGCAATATAAAAGTTTGACGTTTTTCCTTCTCATTTTATAGTAAATAATAGATAAAATCAAGCCTAGACAGATTGTTTTGACAATTCTAATCTTTTCTAAAACAAAAAACTAGCCTTTCTAGACTAGTTATTTTCAAGATAAAATTCAAAGCGTTCGCCCACGTATTGACTCTTTACATACTCGAAAGCCGTCCCATCTTCAAGATAAGAGACCTGAGTCAAGGCTAAAATGGCATGCCCTTTTTCAACTTCCAGATAGTGAGCTATCTTTTCCTTAGCCAATCTCGCATAAATAGTCTGTTGGGATTTGCCAATTCGGTAACCATGTTCTTGTAAGGTTTGAAAGAAATGGCTGGTTACTTCTTCTTTCTTAAAACTTTTAATAAATTTCTCAGGTATAGATGCTACTTCATAGACTAACGGAACTTGATCAGCATAACGTACCCGTTCCATACGGATGATATTTTCAGTTGGTGAAATGCCTAGCTTTGCCACTTCCTGCTCGTTGGGAATGGTTCTTCTATAAGAAATGAGTTGGCTGGAAGGTACTTTCCCCTGAGATTTGACAATCTCCGTAAAACTGGTCGTCCCCCGCATTTTTTCTTGGACACGAGTGCTAGAGACAAAGGTTCCGCTTCCTACTCTGCGCTCCAAGACCCCTTCTTCAACCAAAAGAGAGATGGCTTGGCGCAAGGTCATCCGGCTAACCTGAAACAGCTCTGCCAAATCTCGTTCACTCGGAAGTCTTTCTCCAATCTTCCAACGATGCTCATCTATATCCTTTTTGATCTGATCGTGGATTTTCATATAAGCTGGTAACATGATTTTCACTTCTTTTCTATATTTTCTCTATTGTACCGTATTTGCTAAGAAAAAGTCAAACTTTGCCTTGTTTAGTTGGTAATTCACCCCTATTTGTGATAAAATATTGAAAAAGATATTTCTTTTGAGAAAGGAAAAAGATGAGCAACATTTCAACCGATTTGCAAGATGTCGAAAAAATCATCGTACTGGACTATGGTAGCCAATACAACCAGCTGATTTCACGCCGTATTCGTGAAATTGGTGTTTTTTCAGAGCTAAAAAGTCATAAAATTTCAGCTGCAGAGGTTCGTGCGATTAGCCCTGTAGGGATCATCCTCTCTGGTGGACCAAACTCTGTATACGAAGATGGTTCATTTGATATTGACCCAGAAATTTTTGAACTCGGTATTCCAATTTTGGGAATCTGCTATGGTATGCAACTTTTAACTCATAAACTTGGAGGAAAAGTTGTCCCTGCAGGTGATGCTGGTAACCGCGAGTATGGCCAATCACCACTTACTCATACCACTTCTGCCCTCTTTGAAGGGACACCTGAAGAACAGATTGTTTTGATGAGCCATGGCGATGCTGTTACAGAGATTCCAGCTGATTTCGTTCGTACTGGAACTTCTACTGACTGTCCTTATGCAGCTATTGAAAACCCTGACAAGAACATCTATGGGATCCAATTCCACCCAGAGGTTCGCCATTCTGTATACGGAAATGATATCCTTCGCAACTTTGCCCTTAACATCTGTAAAGCTAAGGGTGACTGGTCAATGGACAACTTCATCGATATGCAGATCAAGAAAATCCGTGAAACTGTAGGTGACAAGCGTGTTCTTCTCGGCCTATCAGGTGGTGTTGACTCTTCTGTTGTTGGAGTTCTTCTTCAAAAAGCAATCGGTGATCAATTGATCTGTATCTTTGTAGACCACGGTCTTCTCCGTAAAGGGGAAGCGAACCAAGTTATGGACATGCTTGGTGGTAAGTTTGGGTTGAACATTGTCAAAGCAGATGCTGCAAAACGTTTCCTTGACAAACTTGCTGGTGTTTCTGACCCTGAACAAAAACGTAAAATCATCGGTAATGAGTTTGTTTATGTCTTTGATGACGAAGCTAGCAAGCTAAAAGATGTGAAATTCCTTGCTCAAGGAACGCTTTACACTGACGTGATTGAGTCTGGTACAGACACAGCCCAAACCATCAAATCACATCACAACGTTGGTGGTCTTCCAGAAGACATGCAGTTTGAACTGATTGAACCATTGAATACCTTATACAAGGACGAAGTTCGTGCCCTTGGTACAGAGCTTGGTATGCCAGACCATATCGTATGGCGCCAACCATTCCCAGGACCAGGACTTGCTATCCGTGTCATGGGTGAAATCACTGAGGAAAAACTTGAAACTGTTCGTGAGTCGGATGCCATCCTTCGTGAAGAAATTGCTAAAGCAGGTCTTGACCGTGATATCTGGCAATATTTCACTGTCAACACAGGCGTTCGTTCAGTAGGTGTTATGGGTGACGGTCGTACATATGACTACACCATTGCCATTCGCGCTATCACTTCTATCGATGGTATGACAGCTGATTTTGCCAAGATCCCTTGGGAAGTCCTTCAAAAAATCTCTGTACGTATCGTAAACGAAGTAGACCACGTTAACCGTATCGTCTACGATATTACAAGTAAACCACCAGCAACCGTTGAGTGGGAGTAACAGAAGCAAATATGTTACTGTTACGAAACGCTTGAAAACACAGGGGATTGAGCAATTTTGATGTAGTAAAATTCTCTAAATGATACTGTTTTGATACTGAAAACAAGAAAAAGCAGGTCTGAAAGGGAGTTGTTGAATTTAGGTTAATAGTTTAGAAAGCCTTCCATCATTTTGGTGGGAGGCTTTTGTGGAAGTAGTGAGTGACACAAACTAAATTTTGGGAGGTAAATATAAATGGATATTGTGAAAAATAATCTTACCAATCTCATACCAATTGTTAATCCAGCATTAAAAATTGAGAATGGTATTAAATTAGCTATTATGTATAGGATTCTTCCTACCACAGAAATCGACTTTTCAGAATTAGTAAAAGAAGCATATAAAAAATTATATGGTGAAAATATTCCGGAATCGGCAGATACAATATTTAATGCTTTCATTCCTTTTTTGGATTTTTGTAGAGCAAAATTAATTTTATTAAATCATAATGTTAGTAATCTTGAACAAGAAAAATTACTAAGACTTGTATATCTTCATTTAGATGAAATTTTTAACGGGTATAGTGATTTGGAATCATTATTTAATAGATATTTTGATTTAATGTATTCATTCTCAAATATGATGCCTGTACCAAAATACTTTAATGGAAGCTATAATAAGAATGGTAAGGGAACATGGGAACTAAATAAGGATTATCCTTCAATTTATTATAAAAATCTTGAGGATGAAGAATCTTCAATAGACAATGTAAAAGAGATGAAAAAATGGTTGGATGAAAATATGAAAAAATATAGAATCGAACAAATGTATATGCTTGAACCTCCATATCCTATCGGTGAATACTATGGGTATAATGATAATAAATTAGATAATTTAATTAGTTTTATTAAGAATGCAATCAGGTTAATTGAAGATAGATTTAATTAAGTTAATTGAATAGTCATATTATAAAAAGCACATAACTTTAAGATTGTAAAATCTTTCAGCTATGTGCTTTTTCTGTGCTTATTTTAAATCCGGTGGAAGTTTGGCATTTATTCCGCTTTTATATAATTTTACATTGCTTTCCTCAAAGGGAACATAATCTTTTTTCAGACTGTCAGGGGAGTTTGCCTTCCAATCCTGCAAGCCTTCTTTTGTGATTTCGTTGTTTTCATACTTCTGTTTTATTTTCTTCCAATCTTCAAGCATAATTCGTATTCTCAAAATAGCTTCACTGCCGAAATATATACCTGTAATAGTATATCCGAGATCTTCGTCATTCATAATAACCTGTCTTATATTAACCTCAATACAGTCATCCAACTTAAATAAAAATCGCATAAGGTCATGCTCCGTGTACGGAAAGGCAGGTTCTTTCAGATAATCTTTATTTACATGGAGTGCAGCGGAAATATTTTCTAAGACATCATCTTTAGGAGTGCGAATATCAAGCTCATATTGTCTGATTCTAACATCATCTAAATGCGTTCTGTCTCCTAATGCTTTTTGAGTGATTCTCCGTAGTTCACGGAATTTCTTCATCAATTTACCCAAACTCAATTTTATCCCCTCCTTAGGAACAAATATGCTATGGTAATTATTGAGTTTGAATAGTTTTCCTTTTGGTAATATGTAAAACCACTGAATCTCACTGCTTCAGTGGTTTTTCTTTCAATTTTGAAATTCGATGGTTTCAAGGTAGTAGGAAGTCCCACAGCCTCCTACTCCTCTTTTTAAATCCCTAAAACCATGCTATAATATAGTAAGTATAAGTCCAATAATCTGACTATAAAAGTCAACGATAAAGATTTCTTACATCATCCGTAAGTGTTATTCTACTCTGATTCATACTATAATAAAAGTAACAAAAGATGGAGGTGTTTCACATGGAAACAATTTTACGAGTAGAATCATTAAAAAAGCATTATGGAAAAGAGCCGAATATCACCAAGGCCTTGAACGGTATATCTTTTCAAGTTGTCAAAGGTGAGTTCCTAGGGATTATGGGGAGTAGTGGATCTGGAAAAACAACCCTTCTTAACTGTCTCGCTACTATCATCAAACCAACTGACGGGTCCATTCAAATGCAAGAAAAGGATTTAGGTCAGTTAAAAGGTAGTCAGTTAGCTGATTATCGTGGCAAGGAAATTGGTTACCTCTTTCAGAATTTTGAGCTTTTGGACAATCTGACAGCCAAAGAAAATATTTTACTCCCCTTGTCTTTGCACAAGGTCGATGCCAACGAAAGCAAGGTTCGGTTAGAATTGCTTTCCCAGTATCTGGATATTTCTGAACTTCTGGATAAGTTCCCATCTCAATTATCAGGTGGTCAACGGCAAAGGGTAGCTGCTGCGCGCGCCTTGATTTTAGACCCTAAGATTGTATTTGCGGATGAGCCCACAGGGGCTTTGGATTCAAAAAATGCGACGATTTTGATGCAAAAATTATCCGAAATGAATCAAGTGGAAGAAACCACCATTCTCATGGTGACCCACGACTCCGTTGCAGCCAGCTTTTGCAATCGCATCTTGTTTATCCAAGACGGAAAACTATTCCATGAAATCCGACGCGATTATCCAAGAGAGAGTCAGGAAGATTTTTACCACAGAATACTAAAGGTCATGGCTACGCTGGCTGGAGGTGATGGCAATGTTTTCTAAATTAATTTCAAGAAACAGCAAGAGGGATCGAAAGAATAATGGCTTGTATTTCAGTTCCATGGTTCTTTCTATCATCTCCTTTTACATCATCCTTTCTTTGTCTCATCAAGATGTGATGGTATTTCTAAAACAAATAGAGAGTCATGCTGTAAATAAACTCTTTAGCATGATTCCCATTCTTTATGTAGCAACGCTCTTTATTCTCTTTTTTCTAGTCTACTTCGCAAGCAGTATGCAGATGGAAAGAAGAAAACATGAATTTGGTGTCTATCTCACACTGGGAATGCGAAGAAGCAAACTGTTCTTGCTACTTCTGCTCGAGGATTTGAGAAACAGTATCCTTGCCCTTGGAATAGGCCTTCCTATTTCCATCTTAATTTCAGAATTGATTAGCCTAATAACCGCTAAAATTGTGGGACTAGGGATTATTGAACATCAATTTTCTCTATCTACCACAGCTCTACTCTATACAGTCATCGGCTTCCTAGCCGTAAAATTAGCTGTTTTTGTCCTTTTAAGTGCAAAGACGGCCAATATGGAAATCGGAAACCTGCTATCCTATTCGCCTTCTGGGATGAAGAAACTACTCCCCAAGGGTGTGTACCTTCTTGCTTCCGTCCTCGGAATCTTACTTCTAGGAACAGCCTATTACTTGGGTATGAGTGGACGAGCTTGGGAGAGTGTCATATCCATGGGCATCACCGTTCTCTTGGGGACTCTAGGAACTATCCTCCTCTTCTTTGGTATGCGTTTGTTTATAGACTTTTTGGTCAAGCTTGGAAACAATCGAAAACTTCATGCCTATAATTTTAGACAGATTCAGGAATTAGTTATCCAGCGCTCAACTATACTGGCTATATGCTCCCTCTTAATCTTCTCTGCCTTGTGCCTCTTTGGAGCAGGTGTGGCCATTTCAAGTGGCAATTCAGGCAATCAACCCCACGTATTGGATTATACATTTAGAGATAGCAAGCAGGAAACAGATGAAAATCTTGATGTAAATACAGTAAAAAAAGAGCTTGAAGCTGCCGGACTAGTATCACAGTTTTCAAAGATTCTGCAAATCAAAGTAGGCAAACCTAAAGAACACAAGTCCGTGTCCTTCGAAGAGGTCATCAAGGAGTTGAAAAAGCAAAAAGGCAGCAAGAACAAGGAAATTTTGCTCCAAAAATTTAAACAGTCTACTACTTCCCACCTCATACCAGTTTCCGAATACAATGAACTTAGAAAGGCTGCCAATCTCCCTCCTCTAGAATTAATTAGCAAGGAAGCCTACTTGTATATGGGGAAAGATTTTCTCCCAGATGAGAATCTCGTCAACTCTGTTCTGAAAGCAACCCCTCAAATCAAAGTCATGGGAAATGATGTAAAATTGATTGGCGAAGTACAGTCTTTACCAATTGTAACGGATCGTGAAATAACCCTCTCTGTCGCTCTCATAGTCCCAGATGAAACCTTTATGAACTATACAGATGGTCAGTATTCGAACTATGTCAGCGGTATCTTGGCTCCTGAGCTGGTCAAGGAAAAAGGCCTGATGAGAGCTATCTCAGATACCAATGAAAAGCTAAATCAAACCTCTCTTGGCTATGAAAGCTATATACAAAATATGGGAAGACAATTATTTTACATTATCTCTGCCAGCTATATCACCATCTATCTGGCTATCATCTTCCTTGTCGTGGCAAATACAATCATCGGCGTTCAATTTTTGATGGGGCAGAGACAATCTTACAGACGATACCAAACCTTAATCCATCTCGGAGCCAACTATGAAACTCTTTGTAAATCGTCAGAAAAGCAAGTTAACTGGTATTTCGGTCTGCCAATAGCCCTTGCCCTTATCAGTAGTAGCTTCGGTGTGAGCTCCCTCCTCACAGGAATAGTACCAGCTAGTGCAAGAATGGTCATGGGGCAGAAATTTATCACAGCCATGCTGATAGTACTGCTCTTAGCTGGATTTGAAGTCATCTATATCAGAATTGTAAAGAAGAATAGCAACAAGTACTTATTGTCCTTAATGGAACCCAAAAGAGATGAATAAGGTAGAATAAGGTAGAATAAAATAGGAAAAGGAGGAACCGATATGAAGCATATTCTGGTTATTGAAGATGAAGCCTTGATTCGAGATGAAATTGTCATCTTGTTAGAGAAAGCGGGTTATCAAGTTGATAAGTTGACTGACTTCAAAGATACAAGCCAGCAAGTGCTACAATACGATACGGATCTAATCATACTGGATTTGAATTTGCCAGGAGAAACAGGTTTTCAAATTTGTAAAAATCTCAAGTCCAAACGCTCTGTTCCCATATTGGTTCTCACCTCCCGTGAACAACTAAGAGATGAAATTTACGCCCTGAAATTAGGGGCAGACGAGTACTTAACAAAGCCTTTCAAGAAAGAAAGATTCTTGGCACGCATAGAAAACATTTTGAAACGCTATGAAGGTAGACAAAATTTGCTTGAAAAAGATAATTTTCTACTGGATAGACAGACCTATACCCTTTATATCAATGGACACTCGATTTTACTCCCCCAAAATCAAGGGAAATTGTTAGAAACCTTATTAGTGGCAACTGATTCTGTCGTCACAAAAGAAGAACTAAGCATGAAACTGTGGAATACAACTGAGTTTATCGATGAAAATGCCCTACAAGTAAACATTGCAAGGCTAAAAAAGGTGATGAAACAGGCTGGTATTGCCCTTCAAGTCAAGTCCGTTAGAGGTATTGGTTACAAGCTAGAAGAGGTAAGTCCAGATGAAACATAATCTAAAATATCTAGCTACTTACCTACCTTGGTTACTTGTTCTCTTAGCATTTGATCTATTTACAGCTGTCCTGCTTTGGCTCTCAGATGTGAGAATGTTTCAATCCCTCTTCCTTCTCTATATTTTAGCCACCGTCCTGCTCTTTTTCATCCTATCATTCCTACTGATAAGAAAAGAAAGAAAAAAATCCGCTGCCTATAAATCCTTTATAGCCAATCCTAAGATCGATACTGAGCTTGAATTATTGCATTTATCAAGTGCCTCAGAGAAAGAAAGCATTGAACAAATGGCAGATACACTTTATCAAAAGCAGACTGAAATAGGAAAGCTCAACTCATTACTAGCCGAGTACGAGGACTATGTTGAAAAATGGGCACATGAGATTAAACTCCCTCTATCGCTTCTTTCCCTCCTTTTGGACAACCAAAGCGACCAACTGCCGAAGGATACAGCATTTAAGTTGGACTATGTGAAAAATCAAATTCAAGGAAATGTATCACAAATCCTATTCTACTATAGGGTGAAAAGTGAGAAAAATGATTTTCTATTTGATGACCTTGACCTAAAAGAATGTATCCAAGATCTTTTGGAAAACTTTGATCCCTTGCTCAAAGAAAAGAATTTTACGATTCAGCTAGAAAATATACAAGGAACCTGCTACACTGATCAACGCAGTTTTGAATTTATCCTCTCCCAAATCCTCGCCAACGCCCTTAAATACAGCTCTGACAAGCCCAAACTCAGTATTTCTATGTCAAGAGACAAGGGGCGCACAAGTCTGATTATTAGGGATAATGGCTGCGGAGTTAAAGCTTGCGACCTCCCTCATATCTTTGAAAAAGGCTTTACAGGTGATTCAGGAGAGACAAGGAAAAAATCAACAGGCATGGGTCTCTATCTGGTCAAACAATTAGCAGATGCTTTAAAAATCGAAATCACAGTAAAATCCGAATGGATGCAAGGATTTGAAATCACTCTTTCTATTTAGTAATTTTTGATTAAGAAAATTACCTAATCATAGAAAGTACATATTTTATATAAAAAAGGAAAGCACTTCTGCTTCCCTTTTTATTTGCGTTTTTTCTTAGCTTTTTTCATCTTGTTGGCCATACGTTTCATAGACTGTTTCATGGCAAATTCACCGATTTTACCTTTAAGTCCGCCACCAAACATCTGGCTCATATCTGGCATTCCAGCTCCTCCAAGAGCTGACATATCTGGCATGCCACCTTGTCCCATCATTCCTTCAAGGGCAGACATATCCATCCCGCCCATATTTGGCATATTTTTAGGGAGGTTATTTGGATTGATGCCCATTTGTTTCATCATCTTGTTCATATCACCAGACATGACCCCTTGCATGAGCTGTTTGGCCTGATTAAAGTCCTTGATGAATTTATTGACTTCGACAAAGGTATTTCCAGAACCTGCAGCGATACGACGGCGACGACTTGGATTTAACAAATCAGGATTTTCACGCTCCTCAGGAGTCATCGAAGATACGATGGCACGTTTACGAGCAATCTGGCGCTCATCCACCTTCATATTTTGAAGGGCTGGATTGTTAGCCATACCTGGAATCATCTTAAGCAAATCTTCCATTGGCCCCATGTTTTGCACCTGATCCAATTGATCGATGAAATCATTGAAATCAAAGGTGTTTTCACGCATCTTCTCAGCCATTTCAAGGGCTTTTTGCTCATCGTATTCCTGAGAAGCTTTCTCAATCAAAGTGAGCATATCCCCCATACCAAGGATACGGCTAGACATACGGTCTGGGTGGAAGGTTTCAATATCCGTGATCTTTTCACCCGTACCAGTGAACTTGATAGGTTTACCAGTGATATGGCGAACGGACAAAGCAGCACCGCCACGAGTATCCCCATCAATCTTGGTAAGGATGACCCCAGTCACTTCTAACTGAGCATTAAACTCACGGGCAACATTGGCTGCTTCTTGACCAATCATGGCATCAACTACGAGCAGAATTTCGTTTGGTTGAGCCAAGGCTTTTACGTCACGAAGCTCATTCATGAGGAGTTCGTCAATCTGCAAACGCCCTGCCGTATCAATCAAGACATAGTCGTTGTGATTGGCCTTCGCTTGCTCCAAACCTTGGCGAACAATCTCAACAGCTGGTACTTCTGTTCCAAGTGCAAAGACAGGAACATCAATTTGCTGTCCAAGTGTTTTCAACTGATCAATGGCAGCTGGACGATAGATATCCGCCGCAATCATCAATGGACGGGCATTTTCTTCCTTCTTGAGTTTGTTGGCTAGCTTACCGGCAAAGGTTGTTTTACCAGCCCCTTGCAAACCGACCATCATGATAATCGTTGGAATCTTAGGTGACTTGATAATCTCAGCCGTATCAGAACCTAAAACAGCTGTCAGTTCCTCATCAACAATTTTGATAATCTGTTGGGCAGGATTGAGGGTATCAATGACCTCGTGTCCTACTGCACGTTCACGAACCTTCTTGATAAAGTCCTTTACAACAGGCAAGGCAACGTCGGCCTCCAGTAAGGCCAAGCGAATCTCTTTGGTCGCTTCTTGGACATCAGCCTCAGATATTTTTCCTTTTTTACGTAGATTTTTAAAGACGTTCTGTAAACGTTCTGTTAAACTTTCAAATGCCATTTTTTTCTCCTATTTACTCAATTCAGTGGAAATCGTCCGAAATGTTGCAAACACTCAAGTTCTTCGGGTGTGATTTCTTTCATGATTTCATTTGGATATCCCCAACAGCTAAAACCTATTTTCATAGCTTTGGAGATATCATTGGGCGAGATAATCTGTAGTCGAGTAGGAAATGGTTCCTCTGCGGCTAATAGTTTGCAAGGTAATCCTTGATAAATAACTAGACTGCCCATGATTACTCCCGATTGTCAATACTTGTTAAAATTTCTATCTGCGCCTGCAGAAATTCATCCTTGGGATAACGCTCTAAGATCTGGTCAAAAATCTGACTGCGAACAATGTAGTCCGAGTACATGTGCAGTTTCATCTCATAATCTTCTAGAATCTTTTCTGTCCGCTTGATATTATCATAAACAGCCTGACGACTGACACCAAACTCTTCAGCAATCTCAGCAAGACTGTAGTCATCTGCATAATAAAGCTCAATATAGTTCATCTGCTTGTCCGTCAAGAGCGCGGCATAAAATTCAAAAAGTGCATTCATGCGATTGGTTTTTTCGATTTCCATAACCTTTATTATACCAAAAAAACGATTATACTGCTAGAGTGGAGACACTTCAAATAGAGCAAGAAGAAAAAAAGAACCTTGCAAAGCAAGATTCTTTTAGTGTCTGACTTAAATAATTGTTCTTCTGGGAACTAAATCGAATTAAGCTTCGATTTCTGTAACCATACCTGAACCAACAGTACGTCCACCCTCACGGATAGAGAATGTAGTACCTTGTTCTACGGCGATTGGGTGGATCAACTCAACGTCGATAGTCACGTTATCACCAGGCATTACCATTTCAGTACCTGCTGGAAGTTCGATTGAACCTGTAACGTCAGTAGTACGGAAGTAGAATTGTGGACGGTAGTTGTTGAAGAATGGAGTGTGACGTCCACCTTCTTCTTTAGTAAGGATGTAGACTTCACCTTTAAATTTAGTGTGTGGGTTGATTGAACCTGGTTTAGCGATAACTTGTCCACGTTCGATTTCGTCACGTTGAACACCACGAAGAAGGACACCTACGTTATCTCCGGCAAGACCTTCGTCAAGTTGTTTACGGAACATTTCAACACCAGTAACAACTGCTTTTTGAGTTTCTTCTTTGATACCAACGATTTCGATTTCGTCGTTAACACGAACAGTACCACGGTCGATACGTCCTGAAGCAACTGTACCACGTCCAGTGATTGAGAATACGTCTTCGACTGGAAGAAGCAATGGTTTGTCTGTATCACGTTCTGGTTCTGGGATGTACTCATCAACAGTGTTCATCAATTCCATGATGATGTCTTCGTATTTAGAGTCACCTTCAAGAGCTTTAAGAGCTGAACCTTGGATAACTGGAAGATCGTCACCTGGGAAGTCGTATTCTGACAAGAGGTCACGGATTTCCATTTCAACCAATTCAAGCAATTCTTCGTCGTCTACCAAGTCGATTTTGTTCATGAAGACGATAAGGTGTTTAACACCAACCTGACGTGAAAGAAGGATGTGCTCACGAGTTTGTGGCATTGGTCCATCAGTTGAAGCTACTACAAGGATAGCTCCGTCCATTTGAGCGGCACCAGTGATCATGTTTTTAACGTAGTCCGCGTGTCCTGGAGCGTCGATGTGGGCATAGTGACGTTTTTCAGTTTCGTACTCAACGTGCGCAGTGTTGATAGTGATACCGCGTTCGCGTTCTTCTGGAGCAGCATCGATAGACGCATAGTCTTTAGGTTGGTTAACTGCTGAAGGCAAGCGACGTGCCAAAACAGTTGTGATAGCTGCAGTTAGGGTAGTTTTACCGTGGTCAACGTGTCCGATAGTACCAATGTTAACGTGTGGTTTACTACGATCGTATTTTTCTTTTGCCATTTGAGTAAAAGCCTCCAATAAAATATATTTTATAGATAGACAGTAGGCAATACAGTCTAACTTTCCTTACTATTTTATCAAATTTCAGCTAAATTGCAAGTGTTTTACACACATTTTGTGAATTATTCTAAATCTCATAATTTCCCATTCTTTTCCTTCTCCAACAGAATCATTTAAAACACTTTTGACCAGTCTAACCTCAAGTCTTTTTATCAAAAAAATCAGGTCTCCCTGATTTTTAGATTGATTCTGATTTTTCCAGTTCTTTTTCTTTGGCTTCTTTATGATTTTCATATAATTTCGCCAAGAACTTAGTAATTTCTTTTAGGATAGAATATGTTGGCACTGCTACAATCATTCCGATAACACCATAAATATTGCTAGAAAGTAAGAGAAGGACCAGAATGGTGATTGGATGAACCTTCATAACCCCTCCAACGATACGAGGGTAGAGGATATTCCCATCCACCTGTTGGATAATCAGCATATAAATTACTGCAATGAGAACTCTGTGCGGATCAGTAAAGACATTGGCAATAATCATAGGAATCAGACCGATACTTGGTCCAACATAAGGAATCAGATTTGCCAAACCAGAAAAAATAGCAAAGACTAGAGCATATTTCAACCCTATCGTACTGTATCCAATATAAGCCAAACATCCGATAATAACAGCATCAATCGCAATCCCACTGATATAACGTGCGATAGTGGCGTTCAGATTCTTCAAGAGACTGGAGAAGTTTAATTTATCATGTTTTAGGATTGTTCGTTCCAACATCGGAAGGAATTTATGACCATCAAGCAAGAAATAAATCAAAAAGACTGGTGTCATAATGAGAATCAAAACTGTACTAAACAAGGCTGAAAGAACGCTGCCTAAACTATTGCTCACACTGTTGAGAATATTTTGTAAAATATCAACGTAAGATAAATTCAACTGTTGAATGGTTTTTTGAATATCAATATTTTGAAAGATTGGATTCATTGATAAATCATATATCAAATCTTGCAAGCGGCTATAGATATTCTGGCTAGAAATAATCAAGCTTGTCAACTGATTGATCAAAATCGGTAGCAAGTAGACTACCCCTACTACTATTGTACCAATCAAGGCACAAAGAGTGATGAGCACACCTATCAAACGATTGACTTTACATTTCTTTTCTAGAAATGTTACGATGGGATTTGTCAGGTAATAGAAAAATCCTCCGAGCAAAAATGGAATCATAATGGTATTAGCTACCATCACAAAAGGTGTGACAATCGCTCCCATCTCTCTCCAAAGGTAGAAAATAAGAGTTAATAGTAAAATTTCAGCTGTCCAAAAAAATAACTTGTTTCTACGGAACATAGGCGCCTCCTTCTTTCTATTTTACCATAATTCTTCAAAAAGATAAGATGGCTTTGCTATAAAAACGAGAATATTTTTTCGCTTTGTGATAGAATAAAACTACTATGAAGAAAATAATTTTAACCTTACTAACTCTTATCATTTTTGGTACAGCCATCCCCACTGTATCTGCGCAAGATTTTGACGTTGCTGCTAAACATGCCATTGCTGTCGAGGCTACAACTGGAAAAATCCTCTACGAGAAAGATGCAAATCAGCCTGTAGAAATTGCTTCTATCACCAAGATTCTCACTGTCTACCTAGTCTATGAAGCCTTGGAACAAGGAACCATCAGTCTGTCTACACCCGTTGATATTTCGGACTATCCTTACAAACTTACAACTAATTCTGAGGCGAGTAACGTCCCTATGGAAGCGCGCAAGTATACAGTGGAACAATTATTGGAAGCAACTCTAGTATCAAGTGCCAATAGTGCAGCCATTGCTCTTGCTGAAAAAATTGCTGGTTCAGAGAAAGACTTCGTTGACAAGATGAGGGCGAAACTTCTTGAATGGGGTATCCAAGATGCTACTATTGTCAATACTACTGGACTTAATAACGAAACACTGGGAAATAATATCTATCCTGGTTCTAAAAAGGATGAGGAAAACAAACTAAGTGCTTACGATGTTGCAATCATCGCTCGAAACCTCATCAGAGATTACCCTCAAGTTTTAGAAATCACCAAGAAATCTTCATCAACATTTGCTGGTATGGAAATTCACTCTACTAACTATATGTTGGAAGGGATGCCAGCATATCGAGGTGGAGTTGATGGGCTCAAAACTGGTACAACAGACAAGGCGGGAGCTTCTTTCGTTGGAACAACTACCGAAAAAGGTATGCGAATTATCACAGTTGTCTTAAACGCTGACCAGCAAAACAGTAATCCTTACGCTCGCTTTACTGCTACTTCTTCTCTTTTGGACTATATAACATCTAATTATGCTCTCAAAACGATTGTCCAGAAGGGAGAGGCCTACAAAGATAGCAAAGTTTCTGTACTTGATGGGAAGGAAGATACCGTAACTGCTGTTGCTAAATCTGATATCACTGTCATACAACGATTGGGAAGTCGAGCATCATCAAGCCTGCAGTTTACTCCAAAAACCAAGGCCGAGACAGCGCCACTAGAAGCTGAAACTGTTGTTGGTCATCTAACCTATGATGACCAAGATTTGGTCGGTCAAGGTTATCTCACTTCTGAAAAACCTTCTTTTGAAATGGTCGCTGAAAAGAAAATTGAAAAAGCCTTCTTCTTAAAAGTTTGGTGGAATCAATTTATCCGCTTTATCAATGAAAAACTATAAAAAATCGCGAAGAATCGCGATTTTTTCTTTATTTTATTTCATTTCTTTAAATGCTGCTTCCGCATCTGCATTGCTAATAGCTCCAAATTGGATTTTTCCGATTTTTCCTTGGCTGTCAATTAAGTATTCTGTTGGAATACTACGAATTTGGTAGGCTTGGAAGGTAGTTGCTTGCGTATCATATAAAACTGGTATATCCTTGTAGCCTTGTTCTTGGTACCATTTTGGAAAGTCTTGAACTGTTTTTTCACCTTGTAGACCTGGTGCAACGACACTTAGGATTTCAAAGTCTCGATCTTGTTTTGCAGCTAATTCCATCAACTCGGGCATACTCTTTCGACAAGGTCCACACCAAGAAGCCCAGAATTTTAAATAGACCTTTTTCCCTTTATAGTCCGATAGTTTCACTTCTTTGCCATCCATAGACTGCAAGGTGAAGTCTGGCGCATCCTTACCGACCGCGATTTGCTGTACAGTAGACTGTTTAGGATTTTCCGTTTGTTTGGTTTCTTTTTCACCACAGGCAATCAACAAGAATAGAGACATGAGGCTCAATCCAGCAAAAATAACTTTTTTCATCTTTTTCTCCTTTTATCCAAGAATTCCTGACAAGGCATTTAACTGCCCTAGCATTAATAATAATCCCATCAAAATAATCAAAGCTCCCCCGATTTTCTTT
The DNA here is from genome assembly GCF_003943905.1 of Streptococcus mitis. GTDB lineage: Bacteria > Bacillota > Bacilli > Lactobacillales > Streptococcaceae > Streptococcus > Streptococcus mitis_BC. The sequence goes on along the minus strand of NZ_RJNS01000001.1, from coordinate 105,798 downwards.
AGTAGGATCATATGGGGTTTTAATTTGCTAAAATAGGGCATGATCCATCCCGAAGCCAAGGCCAGAACAAGGAAAGGTAGAGCCATTCCCAATGTGTACACTAAGGTTAGTATAGCTCCTTGCCAAGCACCATTCCCTCCTGAAGCTGCAAGAGCCAAGACCGAACTCAAAACTGGTCCGATACAAGGGGTCCAACCAAAACTAAAGGTTATCCCAAGCAAAAAGGCTGATAGATAGTGATTTGACTTTGATTGTTTGAAGGTGACTGTCTTTTGAACTTCCAGTTTATTGAAATGCAAGATTTCCATCTGGTGAAGCCCTAAAAGAATAATGACTGTCCCCATAGCATAACGAAACCAGTCTGCATAGAGCATGTGCCCTAGGAATCCAGCTCCAAATCCCAAAATAAAGAAAATGAGGGAGATTCCTGCAATAAAGCACAAGGTCCGAATTAAGCCTGACCAGGCGACGTCTCTTCCCAAAAAGCGAAAACTTTTCGAATTTCCGTGATCATCCAGTAAAATACCAGCATAGACTGGCAGCAAAGGGAAGATACAGGGTGAAAAAAAGGACAAAACACCAGCTAAAAAAACGGACACTAGAAATATAATCGACTCCAACGAATTACCTACTTTCACAAAATTCTAATCTTATTTTACTACAAAAGAAAAAATTTGTGACAACTTTGCTACGCTTGTCTATTTTATCTAAACTTAACACAAAAAAAGGAGCTAAGCTCCTCAGATTGAAGACAAAGTCCTTAGACTACAAATTTCTAAGGGCTTTTCTTTGTGTAAAGTCGTATAATAGAGGTAAGAAAAGTTGTGAGGTATTTCCTATGTTTCACAAAGAAAATCTCGAATATAACCGCAATCAAGTTGGTTTTTACACGCTAGATGAACTCGTTCCGCAAGCCCATTTTCTTCGTCAGGTTGAGCAAGTGATCGATTTTTCCTTCATCTATGACTTAGTCGCAGATACTTATTCTGAAGATAAAGGTCGTCCTAGTTTAGACCCTGTTATGCTGGTTAAAATCCCTCTCATCCAATGTTTCTACGGTATCCGTTCCATGCTCTTGGTAGCTTTCCACTTGTGCCAACAAGTCTGCCACTTCTGATAAATCTCTCGTTTTTAACTCTCTGATGGGCTGGGTAAAGGTGTATCTCTCACCCAAAGCCCTAAAATCAATCACTGTTTTTCTATGCATATCCTAAGTATAGCACAAAAAGGCCAACCTAGAACAGCTAAATCCAGCTTTGTTTATTGATTTCCATAACTAAAAATCTTCTCTAAGTTGCTTTTTTCTATTTTTGGCAATTTCCATCAGATAGCCCACCTTCTTCTTGTAAAAGATGGTCTTGTTTGGAGTACTTTGCACAAGAATTCAACAAAAAAAGGAGAGTCTTGGTTTCTATACCCTTACTCTCCATGTCTTTTACTGTTCAGAAATTAAAAATTGATTTGAAGTTTTAATGATGTTTACCGTTTCCTTGATATCTAAATCATCCGTGAATAGAAAATGATGTTTATCACTATTTTTAGCTAGAAACTCTTTTCTTGCTTGGATTGATAAATCGCCTGTTCTCTCAATTTCTTTTCGAGAAGAGTCTCTCTCTTTCAAGGTTTCTTCTTGAGCCATTAGGACACAATATTTTAGCTTAATTCGTTTTTCTTTTAAGAAGGCTGCAATTTTCTTCAGTTGCTCTTCAAATATGACATACTCTATCACGACAGTAATGCCACGATCCAAGAAATTATTGGTCAGACTGATGATATTATCCCAGAATAAATCCATGAAAAATCCATCATCCTCCCAAGGAGCTACGAGACCTCCTTTAATCATTAAGTAAATCATGTCGCCCTCTATAACTGCACTTTTGTCAAAAGAATAGGCCAACTCTTTGCTGACGGTGCTCTTTCCAACGCCTGGGGGACCTGAAATAATATAAACACAATTTTCCAACCTTATACCTCTACATACTTGAAATATCTCTAACTTACGATAACTTTCAGCCCACTTATGACTTTCTTATGAAGTCTTCAGGATACTGCGCACGCGCACCTCCAATGAGTTTGGGACGACTAGCTAGAGCCGTTACATGGGCATGGCCAATCTCACGCAAAACTGGTCGAATCGGAACCTGTACATGCTTGACATGCATACCAATTGCGGTATCTCCGATATCCAATCCCGCATGAGCCTTGATAAATTCAACCTCAACTGGATTCTGCATAAACTTGAAGGCTGCCAACTGACCCGAACCTCCTGCATGAAGTGTAGGAAGGACACTGACGATTTCAAGACCAAACTGCTCTGCCACCTGAAGTTCAACGACGAGGGCTCGATTGACATGTTCACAACCTTGAACAGCTAGATGAATCCCTTTTTTCTCTAGGATATCTAGAATGGTCTTCACAATGATTTCCCCAATTTCTTGGCTGGATTCCTTGCCAATCTGACCACCTAAAACTTCGCTAGAAGATAGACCTAGGACAAAGAGGCTTCCTTCACACAATCCAGCCTTCTCCAAAACATCTTCAACAATCTGGCTTGTTGCTCTTTGAATGTCTTTTCCCTTCATACTTGATACCTCTTTTGTCACTATCTATCATATCTTTTTTTACTGATTTTATCAAGGCCAACTAATCATTCTGATTTTAAAAAGCAAAACTCCCAGAATATACTGGGAGTTAGCTAATTGCTATTTTATTGATGTATATTTCAACCGTCGTCCCTTTTTCGGGTGCAGAATTGATCTTCATCTGGTAATTTTCTCCAAAATGAAGTTTGAGTCGTTGGTTGACATTTTGAAGGCCAACTCCCCCACGTTTGAGCTGACTTTGACTACTATCGCCAGCAGCTTGGAAACCAACACCATCATCCTCAATGCGGATGACAAGCCCTGTATCCTGTTTCTGAACAGAGACTTTAATATAGCCCTGACCTTCCTTCTCCTTAATGCCATGGTAAAGAGCATTTTCTACAAGGGGTTGTAACACCAACTTGGGTAAGACTAGGTTATCAAAAGCAGGATCTTCAGCAATCTCATACTCCAGCTTATCACCATAGCGTTGTTTCTGGATAAAGAGGTACTGGCGGACATGATTGATTTCATCAGAAAGAGAAATCAAATCCTTTCCTTGATTGAGCGCCAAGCGGAAATAGGTTGCTAAGGACTTGGTCACCTGAACCACTCGCTGACTATCCTGAAACTCAGCCATCCAGATGATAGTGTCCAAGGTGTTATAGAGGAAATGGGGGTTAATCTGGCTCGACAGTGCTTGAAGTTCATACTGCCGGGTCGCTTCTTCCTGCCTGCGAATAGCTACCATCAGCTGATTAATCTGATCCAACATGGCATTAAACTGGCGAGTCACTTCTCTCAGTTCATAGGCGCCAGCCTCCTTGGCACGAAGATTTTGAGTCCCAGAAGCAATTTCCAGCATGGTTTCTCTCAGATCCTTCAAAGGAGCAATCCAGCGTTTGAGACTGAACCACACCAAGCAGAGACAGGCAAGAAGAGATAAGGCACTAGCACCAAGCAAGGTCCACATGAGTTGACTCCGAACCTGGTCTAATTTCTCCAACGAAGACACGCCTATAACCGTCCAATCTGTTCCTGCAATCTGTTCCTGACTAACGTAGGATTGGTGATCCAGCGTATAGCCCTGCCCCGTCTCAATATAGGGTTTCATGACCTCCATTTCGCTAGACGAACTGTAAACTGTGTGTTTAGGATGGTAAACAAATTCATGGTTTTCATTGATGATAAAGGCAAAGCCCTGCTGCCCCAACTGGAGTTGGTTGAGATAGGCTTCCAGAGTTTCGTAGGAAATGTCCAAGCGAAGCACGCCAAGATTGGCTCCCTTCGCATCAACAAGTTCTTGAGTGACAGAAATAACCCACTGGCTGTCTGATTTACGAGCTGGTGTCAAAACGGGCTTAGCCCCCTGATGAATAGCCTTTTGGTACCAGTCCTCAGCCATCATATCTGAGGAAGTTTTCATCTGCACACTGTCATCTGTAGAAATGACCTGACCGGATTTGGTCACCAGCACAACCGTTTTCAAGTCCTGGTCTACCTTTAAGATGGTCAAAAATAGATCTCGGATTCCCTCGACCTTGTTTTGACTAGGATTCTCAGCATAGGCTAGGACATCCGTCTGCTGGGTCAAACTAGTCGAGGTTGTTTCTAATTTTTTGATATAGGACTGGATAAAGTGGCTAGCCTGGCTGATAGTCGTTTGGCTATTGCCTTCAATGGTAGCCTCTATGGCTGAAGAACTAGAGTGATAGTAGAAAGTCCCAACCACAGCTAGGAGAATGAGAAATACCAGAAAGATGGAAATAACCATTCTGACTAAAAGAGAAGAGCGCTTCATCGACCTTCCCCCTTCTTAAACTGACGAGGTGTCACACCTGCAATCTGTTTAAAGCGTTGGGCAAAGTAGTTCATATCTTCAAAACCAACCTTTTCTGCAATCTCGTAAATCTTCAGATCTGTAGTTAAAAGCAAGAGCTTGGCTTGTTTGACACGTTCTCTCACTAGATAATCCTGAAAAGGCAACCCCAACTCTTTCTTAATCAAGGAGCTCAGATAAGTCGGACTAAAGCCCAAATCACTGGCCAAGCTCTTTAAACTAAATTGACTGTCAGCCAGATGGGACTGGATTTTCTGGGCCAGGTTTCCCTCAAACTTATCAGTTAATAAATCTTGTAACTGCTCTTCCTTTTCTTCCTTGTCTAGTTTTTGCTTGATTTTCCCTAACATTTCCTCAATATCCTGACGCGAAAAGGGCTTGAGCAAGTAGTCATCCACACCGAGTTTGACAGCAGACAAGGCATACTCAAAATCATCGTAACCTGTCAAAAAAACTAGGTGAACCTGAGGATAGGTTTCTCGTACCAGACTAGCCAACTGGATGCCATTCAGCTGAGGCATGTTAATATCGGTTAAAATGATATCTGGCACCTGCTTTTGAATCAAGTCCCAAGCCTGTCTTCCATTTTCAGCCTGACCGATGATTTCCATATCGTAGGCTGCTACATTGACCAGCTTGGTCAAGCCTTGTCTTACCAGATACTCATCTTCTACGATTAAGATTGTGTAGGTCATGCTCTGCTCCTTTACCACTTACTAGTATCAGTATAGCAAAATTCTCCTCTAACTGCTTAGGAAAGACTTCTTAATCGACATAATCTAGTAAATAGGCATAGCCTTTTTCTGCCATTTGGTCTTTGGGAATAAATCGGATAGAGAGACTATTGATACAGTAGCGTAAGCCACCCTTGTCCTGTGGTCCATCCGTAAAAACATGGCCAAGGTGAGAATCTCCAACTCGGCTCCGCACTTCCATGCGTGTCATATTGTAAGACTTATCTTCCTTGTAGGTAGCAACATCTGGGCTGATTGGTTGGGTGAAACTAGGCCAGCCACAACCAGACTCAAACTTGTCCTTTGATGAAAAGAGGGGTTCACCAGTTGCCACATCCACATAGATACCGGATTCAAATTTATCCCAATAGCGGTTTGAAAAAGCTCGTTCTGTTTGATTTTTCTGGGTAACTGCATACTCCTCAGGTGACAAGGTCTTTTTCAATTCTTCATCGCTTGGTTTAGGATATTTACTGGCATCGATGACAGGGTAGGCAGCCTGATTAACATTGATATGACAGTAGCCATTTGGATTTTTCTTGAGGTAGTCTTGGTGATAATCCTCCGCCACCACAAAATTCTTCGAGTTTTCCTTTTCAACTGCCAGAGGTTGGTCGTATTTCTTAGCCACCTCATCAAAGACTTGGTTGATTACCTCCAAATCCTTTTCATCTGTGTAATAAACGCCAGTACGGTACTGGGTCCCCACATCATTTCCTTGTTTATTTTTGCTGGTTGGATTAATGATGCGGAAGTAATGAAGCAGGATTTCCTTGAGGGAAATTTGATTAGCATCATAGGTGACATGGACAGTCTCCGCATGTCCTGTTTGATTGATCAATTCGTACTTGGTTGTTTCCCCTCTACCGTTCGCATAGCCTGAAACGGCATCTGTCACTCCAGGCACGCGTGAGAAGTATTCCTCCACTCCCCAGAAACAACCTCCAGCTAGATAAATTTCGTGCAAGTCTGCGTCTTTACTAATTTCTGTTTTTTTCACTGTTTTTCCTCCTTGGCTAACGGATGCTTTCTCAATTTGCGAGCTATCTGTCTGCCCTGCATTTCGCATCAATAGAAAATAGAAACCGGTTAGGACTAGGAGAATAACCCCTGCCAAGACAAAAAGTTTTACTTTATCATTCATAGCCTTTCTCTACCCCATTTCTTTCAATTCTTTTAAAATCATATCCTTATCCATAAAACCTGGTTGTGTTTTGACCAGCTTGCCTTCCTTGTCTATAAAGGCTTGAGTCGGGTAGGAACGGACACCATAACTTTCCAAAAGTTTGCCTGATGGATCAATTAGAACTGGAAAATTTTTATAATCCAAGCCCTTGTACCAATTCTTAAAGTCCGCTTCAGATTGCTCCCCCTTATGACCAGGAGAGACCACTGTCAAAACTACATAGTCATCACCAGCATCCTTAGCGATTTCGTCCGTATCTGGAAGGCTGGCTAGACAGATGGAACACCAAGAAGCCCAGAATTTGAGATAGACTTTCTTGCCCTTATAATCAGACAAACGATAGGTCTTACCATCTACTCCCATCAGTTCAAAATCAGCAACCGCCTGACCTTTAGTCGCAGTTTGCGAACTGACTTGTTCTGTTTTCGTTTGCTCCTTCATAGTAGACTCGTCTGACATGTTTTTAGCCGAACAGGCTGCCAAACAACAGATTGAGCCAACTCCAAGGAGACATGTTTGCCATTTTTTCATTTCTTTTTCCTCTCTATTCAAATAATGTAGTCAAAATGGAAGCATTTCCCAAAAGCACCAAGATTCCCATCACGATAATGAGGAAACCACCGACTTTTTTGAGGATTCCGAGGTAAGGATGCAGTTTTCGGAAATGTTTCAAAACATAGCTGGAGGCGAGAGCTAGAACTAAAAATGGTAGCGCCAAACCCAGCGTGTAAACCAACATGAGACCAGCTCCCTGCCAAGCACCTGAGCCACCTGAAGCTGCTAAGGCCAAAACAGACCCCAGAACCGGCCCTACACACGGCGTCCAAGCAAAACTAAAGGTTAACCCCAGTAAAAATGCCTGACTATAGCCGTTAGCGTTTTGACCCTGTCTCTTTAATTGTAGCCTTTTCTCCTTGTAGAGCCCCTTCAAATGTAAAACTTCCATCTGGTGCAAGCCCAAGAGAATGATAATCGCACCCGTCACATACTGAAACCAAGAAGCATACAGCAAATTGCCTAAAAAACCAGCTCCATAGCCCAGTAAGATAAAAACAAAGGAAATCCCCGCTATAAAGGCCAAAGTTCGCAATAAACTAACAAGTGAGATTGAAAATTTTCCACTAGAAGCCTGAGCATCATTCTTATAATCCAACAAGACCCCCGCATAGACTGGCAACAAGGGTAAAATACAAGGAGAAAAGAAGGAAAGAATTCCAGCAAGAAAAACACTGATAAAAAAGATTGCATTGTCCATTGCCTTCCTCCATTCTTTGATTTGATAGGTCTATTATAGCTCCAAAACTCCAGAAAAAACAGGGACAATGATAGGGAAAAATAGGAATTTAATCAGTTTATTTAGAAATCTGGCACAAAAAAGTCCCATAAGATTTATAATGAAAAGCGACTAATAACCTCATTAAACTCATCAAACGAAATGCCTTTGGTTTTCGGAACTTTGAGAACTTCAATAAAAGGATTTTCATCGCTCTCAACATCAAAAAAGAAAGGACGAAATTCGTCCTTTCTCGATCTTAGCTGACTTCAACCTACTACAGTTGACAAAGAGCTGATTTTTTCTGTCTAACTTTTTGGGGGCGGTACGAGCTCCCTTCATTTTTAATAAGTTCCTTCTTCACCTTGGCTAGTCAAGATAACTGGACCGTCTTTGGTAATCACGAACTGGTGTTCATATTGGCAAGACAGGCCGCCATCTATAGTCTTATGAGCCCAGCCAGTCTTCATATCTGTATCAATTTCCCAGTCACCAGTATTAATCATGGGTTCAATGGTTAGTACCATTCCTTCACGGAGACGGAGTCCACGGCCTGCAATACCGTAGTTAGGAACCATTGGCTCTTCATGCATTGTTGGACCAACACCATGACCAACCAAATCACGAACGACACCATAACCGCGACTTTCAGCGTATTCTTGAATGGCTGCACCGATATCACCGATACGATTGCCAACAACTGCTTGCTCAATTCCTTTATACATAGCTTCCTTGGTCACGTCCATCAGGTTTTTCACTTCTTCAGACGGTGTACCAACCGCATAAGCCCAACATGAGTCTGCTAAACCACCAGTATAACTTTGGGTGTATTTTTTCATTTGCTCAACATTGTTGAAGTTGAGTTTAGATACATTGAGGTCAGATTTGGCAATCGGGCCACCCAGTACCATGTCAACCTTGAGCAAATCGCCATCTTTCAAGATGTGATGACGTGGAAAAGCGTGAGCCACTTCGTCATTTAGAGAGCAACAAGTGGCATAGGGGTAATCCATGACAGCACCATCCACACCAATCTGTAAAGGAAGGAAATTCTCCTCTTTACAACGTCGACGAACGTACTCTTCAACTTCCCACATATCCACGCCTGGCTTAATCAAATCACGTAAGCCGATATGGATACTTGCTAGGAAATCACCAGCCTTGTCCATGGCTTCGATTTCACGTACTGATTTTAAAGTTATCATTTTTTCTCCTAGATTCTAATTAATTTTAACCGTAATATTTGCTTTTGAAACAATCTGATGACCATGATAAATATCATAATCAATAATAGCTGAACGTCTCGTGTGGTGAATAATCCGAGCCTGAATCCGCAGAGTATCATCTATCTGTACAGCCTGCAAGAAATAAATCAACATCTGTTCAATGATGAGATTACGTCCACTATTGACAACGAGGTCTTGGGTCATATGGTTGAGGATTTCAGCCAAGACTCCATTAGCAAGGACACCATTTTTCTCCAGCATGAAGGGCTCAACAGTAATAACGACTTCATCATGATGATAAGAGAGTTTTTGCCCGATTTGCTCTGAGAAGGTCGGCAAAGCAGAAACTTGGGAACGGCTCATCTTTTCCATGACATCTCGTCGTGTTACGACACCGAGCAAGGTTTGGTTACTTCTGACAACGGGAACCATCTCAAAATCTTCTGCAATCATTCGTTGACTGACATTGGCAATATTGGTCGCTAATCCTGTTACAAAGATACTACGTGTCATCACCTTATCAATCGTCGTGCTGGGGGATTTATCTCCTGCGTCACGCATGGTAACAACTCCCACAACCACTTGGTGTTGGTTAATAACTGGGAAACGACTACTTCGATTCTTGCGTACCAAGTCTAGATAATCTTTCACTGTGTCTGTTTCTCTTAAGAAACCATACTCATGACTTGGACGATAGAGCTTTTCAACTGTTAAAATATCTGTCTTAATCTGCACATTTGACAAAGCTCTATTGATCATGGTCGCCACTGTAAAAGTATCATGCTTGCTTCGTAAAACAGGAATACCCTTTTTATTGGCAAGAGCTAGTACATCCTCGTGCACATGAAAACCACCCGTTACAAGCACCGCATTTTCATTTTCCAGAGCTAAAAGTTGAATTCGAGTACGGTCACCTACGATCAAAAGACCACCATCATGGAGATAGGACAGGATATTTTGCTCTGTCATAGCCCCAATGGAGAATTTACTAAACTCTCTCTCAAGCCCTTCCTGACCAGCTAAAACTTCAGAAGAGGTGACTTCAGCAATTTCAGCATAGGTTAGCCGCTCAATAGCCACTTTCTGGGACTTGACTCGTATGGTTCCACTACGTGGCCGAGTTTCAACGATGCCACGATTTTCAGCTTCTTTGATAGCTCGGTAGGCTGTTCCGTCACTAACACCTAGGTGATTGGAAATACTGCGTACACTAACTCTCTTCCCAATTGGTAACTCTTCCAGATAGGACAAAATTTCCTGGTGTTTACTCATTGAATTCTCCTTTTATGTTTCGAAATTCAAGATAGTCCCTCATTTTTCGTGTATAGCGATCGCTTCCCTTAAACTGTCGGACGAGGCTAAAGCCCGATTTTAAGGCTACTTTTTGACTAGCTTGATTTTCCAAATGAGTGATGATGGATAATTGTTTTAAACCAAATTCTTCAAAGGAAAGCTGACAAAGCTTGGTAACCACTTCTGTCATAAAACCTTGTGACCAAGCATCTTTATTTAAGAAATAACCAATCTCTGCTTCTTTTTTGATTTCATCGATTTTTTCAAATTTAATGGAACCAATCATTTCCTGATTTCCTTGGAGACAAATAGCCCAAACCCCTAGAGGATTCTTCATAAAATAGTTAGCAAGGGCGTACTGACTTTCTTCCAAACTTGCTTGACTGGGAAAAATAAACTGTAAATTCTCAGGGTTTGAAGCAATCTCGAAAAACGCTTGACTGTCACTAAAAAAGAAAGGACGCAAATACAAGCGCTCCGTTTCAAAAAAAGAAAACATTGCTAATTTGGTCCAAATATTCATAATCACCTCAACGGCTTAGTCTTCAACGAGTGTAATATCCGCTCCAAGACTACGCAATTTTTCAATAATATCTGAGTAGCCACGAAGGATAAACTCAATATTCGTAATTTCAGTCTGGCCTTGAGCCATCAAGCCAGCGATGACAAGTGCAGCACCAGCTCGCAAGTCTGTAGCTTTTACACTTGCCCCGTGTAACTTACGACCACCGTTGTAGATAATGTGATCATTTGTAGTCGTAATATCCGCATCCATTTTTGCTAACTCAAAGACATGATTAACACGTTTCTCATAAATCGTATCAATAATGGTTCCACGACCTTGCGCAGTCAGTAATAGCGGAGTTATAGGCTGTTGCAAATCGGTTGCGAACCCTGGATAGGGAGCAGTTTTGATATTGATGGCCTTTAAACCAGACTGTTCTTCAACGAAGATGCTGTCTTCTGAGACCGTCATACGAACGCCCATTTCCTCTAGTTTAGCGATAAAGCCTTCTAAGTGTTCATAGAGAACGTTGTTAATGCGAATTCCTTTTCCTACCGCTGCAGCAAGTGAAATATAGGTTCCAGCTTCGATACGGTCTGGGATTACTTGGTGACGCGTTCCATGAAGTTTCTCGACACCATCAATAATGATAATATCAGTTCCTGCACCACGAATATGGGCCCCCATGTTGTTCAAAAGGGTAGCAACATCGATAATTTCCGGTTCACGAGCCGCATTTTCAATGACAGTGCGTCCCTTAGCTTTAACCGCAGCAATCATGGTGTTAATCGTTGCTCCAACGCTAACGGTATCCATGTAAATACTTGCGCCATGAAGCCCCTTACCTTGGGCAGATAAATTCATATTATCTCCCTCATAGCTGACCTTAGCACCCATGGCTTCAAAGGCTTTTAAGTGAAGATCAATCGGACGAGGTCCCAGATCACATCCACCAGGAAGTCCAACTGTAGCTTCACCAAAGCGACCTAAAAGACTTCCGTAGAAATAATAAGAAGCACGCAAGCTATTAATCTTGCCATAAGGCATAGGAATGTTCTGAACACCTCTTGGATCAATCTCCAAGACATCCTCATAACGCTTAACAGTCGCCCCCATAATTTCCATGATTTCGACAAGACTAGCAACGTCTGAAATATCTGGAACACAATCTAAAGTGACAATATCATCTGATAAGATAATAGCTGGAATAAGCGCTACAACACTATTTTTAGCACCACTAATGGTGATCTCACCTTGCAATGGACGTCCACCATTGATGACAATTTTTCTCATGTTTTACTCTTTCAAAATTTACTAAAAAGGTCTTTTCGTTCTATTATACCATAATTTTCAGTTTTTTCCCATTCCTATTTACTAAATACCATCTCATTTTGATAAAAAAAGACCTATCACTCAAGCTTTTCAGCCTGAAATGATAGGTTTTTGTGTTAGATTAGCGTACAGTGCGGATGCGCATTGTGTTTGTACGAACAGCTTCGCCAAGTGGTACACCTGCAACGATAACAATATCATCACCAGATTCTACCAAACCTTGCTCAACTGCAATTCTTTCAGCGAGATCAAACATATCATCAGTGTTTGATGGGCGATCAGTGGTTACTGGAATAACTCCCCAGTTAAGCATCAAACCACGCTGAGTCAATTCATCGAAAGTGATTGCCAAGATATCAGCATCTGGACGGTATTTAGAAATCAAACGAGCAGTGTGACCTGTCTTAGTAAGAGTAACCACCAACTTGATATTCATAGAATTTGTCGCATCCTTAACAGCTGAAGCCATAACCTCAGTCTTAGAATTACGTGACAAGTTAACAGATGACAAGCGACCGTATTCTTTTAAAAGAGTTTGAGCATTCTTGTCAATTGTTGCCATTGTACGAACAGACTCAAGTGGATATTTACCATTTGCAGACTCACCTGAAAGCATTGTAGCGTCGGTTCCGTCGATAACAGCGTTAAACACATCTGATACTTCTGAACGCGTTGCACGTGGTTTTTCAGTCATAGTTTCAAGCATGTTTGTTGCTGTGATAGCGACTTTACCAGCTGCATTTACTTTTGTAATAATCATTTTTTGGTAAACTGGAACCATTTCGAATGGTACTTCAATACCCATGTCACCACGGGCGATCATGATACCGTCAGCAGCTTCAATGATTTCATCCAAGTTGTCAATACCTTGTTGGTTTTCGATTTTCGCAAACAATTGAACGTGACCATTACCAGTTTCTTCACAGATTGCACGAACTTCGTTAACGTCTTTCGCAGTACGTACAAATGAAATCGCGATGAAGTTGATACCTTGTTCCAAACCGAAACGGATATCATCGTTATCACGTTCAGCAAGAGCTGGGAAAGGAATTTTAGTGTTAGGGATGTTTACACCTTTTTGTTTAGCGATAATTCCGTCGTTTTCAACTTCAACTTCAAACTCACGAGTTGCATCGTCTTTTGCAACAACGCGAAGACCCAATTTACCATCGTCAACCAATACTTGGCGACCAACTTCAACGTCATCATAGATGTCAAGAGCACCAGCAACGTTCAAAGCAATCACTTCACGAGTTGATTTGATTCCTTGTTTAGTTGCAACACGGATTTTTTCACCAGTTTTGTATGAGTACTCTTTAGCTTCACCTTCGAACAATTCAGTACGGATTTCTGGTCCTTTAGTATCAAGAAGGAAACCAACTTTTTTACCTGCAAGTTTTTCTGCAAGTTTAACAGTTGCCATACGTTCACCTTGTTCTTGGTGGTCACCGTGTGAGAAGTTGAAACGGAAAGTGTTAGCTCCCGCTTCAATCAATTTAGCAATGTTTTTTGCTGAAGCTTCAACGTCAAGTTTTTCACCCCAGTATCCGTCTTCACCGAATTTTTTACCACCACGGATTTCAACCGCAGGACCTAAAGTTGCAACGATTTTTACACGTTTGTTCATGATTTTTGTGACTCCTTTATATAATTCGACCTTTTATGGTCATGTTACCAAATTAATGAAAGTTGATTAGGACAAGCTCTTGTTCAAATCAGAAAGTTCAAGATCAGCTTTATGAGGGTTGTTAACAACGATCTTACCATCAGCTGTTAAGCTAAACAAAGCTCCTTCTTCTGCTGTACCAAGGATTGGATTCTCAACCATTTTTTCGTTACGGATACCAACAGCGACACCACCGATTCCTTGTTTAAGGAGTTTAACAGCGTGTGCCCCCATGCGTGATGCCAATACACGGTCACGCGCAGTTGGTGATCCACCACGTTGGATGTGACCAAGTTCTGTTACACGAAGGTCACTAGTGTCTCCTGCTTCTTTTAGTTTTTGACCAAATTCAGCTGCTGACATAACACCTTCTGCCAAAACGATAATGTTGTGTTTTTTACCGTGCTCATAACCAGCTTTGATACTAGCTACGATATCTTCCATCTTGAAGCCTTCTTCAGGGATGATAATTTCATCAGCACCAGTTGCGATACCAGCCCAAAGAGCGATATCACCAGCGTTACGTCCCATTACTTCAACAACGAAAGTACGACGGTGACTTGATGATGTATCACGAATCTTATCAATCGCATCCATTGCAGTCGTAACTGCAGTATCAAATCCGATTGTAAAGTCAGTACCTACGATATCGTTATCGATTGTACCTGGAAGTCCAATAGCAGGGAATCCATGCTCAGTCAAGCGCATAGCTCCATGATAAGAACCATCACCACCGATAACTACGACTCCTTCGATACCGTGTTTTTTCAATTGCTCAATCCCTTTAAGTTGGCCTTCAAGTTGTGCAAACTCAGGGTAACGAGCAGAATGAAGGAAAGTACCACCACGAGAAATGATGTCTCCTACTGAAGCAGCATCAAGCGGATAAATTTCACCGGCAACCATACCTGCGTATCCATCATAGATACCAAAAACTTCCATTCCTTCTGAGATTGCTTGGCGAACTACTGCACGGATGGCAGCATTCATACCAGGGGCGTCTCCACCACTGGTCAAAACAGCAATACGTTTCATTTGGTTTATGCTCCTTTTTCTTTTAACATTCTTACTGATTATACCACATTTAAATCGAAAATTCTTCTATTTTCCGTATTTTTAGCGATAAATCGTTTTCATAGCAATTCCCTCTAATTTTTCCTCTAGAGCAGAATCTTTTCTTACAAAATGTTGTGTAGAAACAACCGTTTTTCCTTCCTCTTCATACCTGATAATGACAGGGATTGGGCCTTTGTATTGTTCTAGGATATTTGAAATCTCTTTATCATTTTCATGATTTTTAACTTGAATCCAGAATCGTTCAGCGACTGCTTCTTTCAAATCTTGTGCAATCATTTGCAGACGACCATCTCGAGATTGAATCTTCCCATTGATATAGTAAAATTTCCCTTCGGATAGGATGGGGGCGAATTTTCGATACTGATCCGAAAATACAGTCACATCCATCCGAGACTTACTATCATGAACCTGTAGAAAGGCCATATTCTCGCCCTTCTTGGTTCGAATCACCTTTAGTTTTTGCACTTCAACTAGAAGGGTTGCTTGACTCCCCTCAGTGAGAGTAGCAATGGGTGCCGTTGGATAAAGGGCTTGTTTGGCAAGTGTTTGCAAAGGATGAGCACTGATACCAACCCCGATTAGTTCCTGCTCCTTGTAAAATTTCTCTGCTTCCGTAAAATCATCCGCCTCAGTCCAGCTATAGTTTGTATCTGCAAAGAGTCCGCCTAACTCCTCAACAAAAACAAATAAGTTTGGTAGGTTCACTAAGATTTTCTGACGATTCTTGTCAAATTCATCAAAAAGCCCTAGTTCAACCAAAGGAGTCAAAAGCGACAGTTTCTTGTAATTCTTGGGAAGACGTGTGACGAAATCTTCCACACTTGAAAAAGGACGATTTTCGATGATCCAGTAAGAAAAATCTCTTGGCATGCCCTTAATAGCTTTTAGACCAAGATAGATTTTCTTCTGAGCAATTTTATCGTGATAGGGAATGCTATTGATTGCTAACGGGGCTACTTCAAAGCCCATCTGCAATGCATCCACAATGTAATCGCTACTGGAATAATTCAACATGACTTGGAAGAAAATAGCAGGATAATGCGTCTTGAAATAAGCAAGCTGAAAAGCCAGGGCTGAGTAGGCATAAGCGTGGGATCTGTTAAATCCATAGCCTGCAAACTTTTCCATCACTGCAAAAACTTGATTGGCCTTTTCTTCTGTATGCCCCAATTTCATAGCTCCCGTGATAAAATCTTCCTTCATCAAATGCATCTCTTTAGCATTTTTCTTACCCATGGCTCGTCTGAGAATGTCAGCTTTACCAAGACTGAAACCTCCAAAGCGCTGAGCTACCTGCATGACTTGCTCTTGGTAGAGCATAATACCGTAGGTTGATGACAGAATGTCCTCCAAGACAGGATCCAGCACCGTCACCTTTTCTTTGCCGTGCTTACGAGCGACAAAATTATCAATATAATCACTAGCTCCTGGTCTGTTGAGCGAGGTTGTGGCTACTACCTCTTCAAAGACTTGTGGCTGAACTCGTTTCAACAGTCGGATGGCTCCAGGTTGTTCAAATTGGAAAATCCCCTTGGTATTTCCAGCAGCAAAGAGGGCCAGAGTTTCTTTGTCTTCCAAATCAATCTCTTCGATTTTTAGATGAATACCTTCTGAGTCAGCCAGTACTTCCTGCATTTTTTGTACAAAAGTTAGGTTACGCAGACCTAGGAAATCCATTTTTAAAAGGCCATTAGATTCAACACCATGAGCATCATACTGGGTTATCAGCATATCCTCACCGTATTTGAGCGGGATATAGTCTGTCAGATCTTGGTCACTCATAACGACACCAGCTGCATGGATAGAGGTCTGACGAGGATACCCTTCAATCTTTCGAGCAATCTCAAAAGCTTTTTGGTATTCAATCTTACTATTGATAACCTGCCTAAACTGTAAATTCTTTTCATAGGCTGTCGTTAGCGTATCTCGAAAACTGATTTTTTTCGTAATATTGGTTAATTCGTACTCTGGAACACCATAGCGTTTGAAAACATCACGAATTGCCTGTTTTGCTCCAAAGGTCGAATAAGTGACAATCTGCGCAACGTGTTGGCTGCCATAGCGATCACGGACATAACGAATGAACTCTGGTCTATAGAGGTCAGGAATGTCGATATCGATATCGGGCATGGTGTAGCGCTCACGATTTAAAAAGCGTTCGAAAATCAGATTCTTTTCAACCGGGTCAATTCCTGTGATATCAAGTGAATAAGCCACCAGACTACCAACCGCAGAACCACGCCCCATTCCCATATAGTAGCCTTGGGAACGTCCAAAACGGAGCAAATCCCAAACTACAAGGAAATAATCGTCAAATCCCATATCATGAATCACAGCCAACTCTTCATTCAGTCGCTCACGATAGATAGCTGAGGTTAGCCCCTTGTCACTCAAGCCTTTCTCAGCTCTCTCTCTAAGTTCTTCTACCGCTGGTTTTTCAGGATTAAAGCGAGGGAGTTTTAAACTTGGGTCGATTTGATAGCTTACATTCTCTATCAGACCTTGGAGATTGGCAAGCGCCTGAGGGAAGCGATTTTTAAACCGTGCTTCCAAGTCTGAGGCTGGTAAAAAGATTCCTTGTTGTGAATGCAGATCCACTTCTCTTAGGCTGACATTATCCTTGACTGCTGACAAAATTTGCAAAACTTGAATATCTTCTTTTTCAAAAGAATTGACTTGATACAGTGGAAGAATGGGTCTGGTAAAAACTTCTTGAGGAGTATCTGGACTAACACCGATATAATAGTCATAGCCTAAATCTAACTGTTCGATCCCCTCAAAATAGGGAACAATAATGGCCACATCCTCGAGGTGGGGGGTGAAGTCAGACCAATTTTTCCGTCCAGTCATTTTTAAAGTGGATAACTTCATCAACTCTTGATAACCTTTAGTGGATAGGGCTAGAAAACGAAGAGAAATATTGTCCTCATCTTTGACCAAGGTCATTTCTAGACCAATTAAAGGTTGAATGCCATGCTTACGAGTTGCTTCTAGAAAATGATAGGCTCCATAGAGATTATCCACATCCATGATAGCAAGGTGAGAATAGCCGTATTCTTTAGCCATTTGTACGTATTTTTCAATTGAAACCACACTTTCCATAAAACTATAAACAGTCTTGGTGTCGAGTTGTGCAATCATTTCTTCTCCTCCTTGCTTTAGATATAGTACTATTATACCATTTTAAAAACTAGAATGAAAAGGTAGAAGATCATTCCTTTTAAAGTGACTTCATCACAGGCCAACAATATCTTTTTTACCTTATTTTTGATATACTAAATTTAGAATATTTCTAAAGGAGAGCGCCATGCGTTTTAATCAATTCAGCTATCTTCACGTTTCTCATTCGCAAGTTTTGCGCGAGTTATCCCAGCTTGGTGTGAGGTTGGCACCAGAACAAGCATCAAAAAAACAACTTGAACAATTTGTCCGCTGGAATTTTTTCACTTATAAAAATACCGACTATCCTTTGTCCGTCTTAGCAGCAGACAAGGAGACTGATCTCCTTACCTTCTTTCAGTCAGATTGTGACCTGACTCCTGAGATTTTTTATACTGTAGCTTTTCAACTTTTAGGATTTAGCTATCTTGTTGACTTTGAGGATGCCGAACAATTCCGTAAAGAAACTGGATTTCCTATTATTTATGGAGATTTGATTGAAAACCTCTACCATTTGCTCAACACTCGTACCAAAAAGGGAAATACGCTCATTGACCAGCTTGTTAGTGATGGACTCATTTCAGAAGATAATCACTACCACTACTTTAACGGTAAAAGCTTAGCAACCTTCTCTACTCATGATGTCATTCGTGAAGTCGTGTATGTTGAGAGCCGTGTGGATACTGATAAAGACGGACTCCCTGATTTAGTCAAGGTCAGCATTATTCGCCCTTGTTATGATGGACAAGTTCCTGCTCTTATGACTGCAAGCCCTTATCACCAAGGGACCAACGACAAAGCCAGCGACAAGGCTCTCTACAAGATGGAAGGGGTGCTTGAGGTCAAACCTGCCCACACCATTGAGCTTGAGGAGCCTGAGATTGATTTTGTCGAACCTCATGGTCAAGCAGAAGTCGTCTCAGAAGCTGAAGAAAAGCTATCTCACATCAATAGCTCATATACTCTAAATGACTACTTCCTCCCACGTGGATTTGCCAATCTCTATGTATCGGGTGTTGGAACCAAAGATTCTCAAGGGCTCATGACCAATGGGGACTACCAGCAGATTGAAGCATATAAAAATGTGATTGACTGGCTTAATGGCCGTTGCCGTGCTTTCACGGATCACACACGCAAACGTCAAATCAAGGCTGATTGGTCAAACGGAAAAGTCGCAACAACAGGTATTTCCTATCTAGGTACCATGTCCAATGGTCTCGCGACCACAGGTGTTGATGGCTTAGAAGTGATCATCGCAGAAGCAGGTATTTCCTCTTGGTATAACTACTATCGTGAAAATGGTCTGGTGACTAGCCCAGGTGGTTACCCAGGTGAGGATTTTGACTCACTTGCTGAGCTTACCTACTCCCGCAATCTCCTAGCTGGTGACTATATTCGTGCTAATGAAGCTCATCAAGCGGACTTAGAAAAGGTAAAAGAGCAATTGGATCGCAAGACTGGTGACTACAATCAGTTTTGGCATGACCGTAACTATCTGCTCAATGCTCACAAGGTTAAAGCTGAGGTAGTCTTTACGCATGGTTCTCAGGATTGGAACGTTAAACCACTTCACGTATATCAGATGTTTCATGCTCTTCCTGACAATATTCGCAAGCACCTCTTTTTCCATCATGGGGCTCATGTTTATATGAATAACTGGCAGTCAATTGACTTCCGAGAGTCCATGAATGCCCTCTTAAGCAAGAAATTGTTAGGACTTGACTCAAGCTATCAACTTCCTACTGTTATCTGGCAGGACAATATCGCACCGCAAAAATGGCAAGGTCTTGATGACTTTGGCAAACAGGATGAACTGCATACATTCTCTCTTGGAACTGAAGAAAAAGTGATTCAAAACCAGTATGATCAAAAGGATTTTGACCGTTATGGCAAGACTTACCAGACTTTCAACACAGAACTTTACCAAGGAAAAGCTAATCAGATCACCATTGACCTTCCAGTAAGTCAAGACATTCACTTAAATGGGCGAGTGGAGCTGAAACTTCGTGTCAAATCAAATACAAACAAGGGCTTATTATCAGCTCAACTGCTAGAACTTGGACAAAAGAAATATCTGCAGCCTTATCCAGCTGTTTTAAGTGCTAGAACCATTGATAATGGCCGTTACCACATGTTAGAAAATCTCTGTGAACTGCCATTTACTCCAAGCGCCCAACGTGTCATCACCAAAGGCTACCTTAATTTACAAAATCGAAATGATTTACTAACTGTTGAGAGCATAGAAGCTGAAAAATGGATGGAAATCCAATTTGCCCTACAACCTACGATTTACAAGCTGAAAAAAGGTGACACACTTCGCCTTGTTCTCTATACAACAGACTTTGAAATTACAATTCGAGATAATACAGACTATCACTTAACTATTGATTTAACACAGTCTTCTATCACCATCCCCTCATAAAAGGAGCCAGCCTCATATGAATAAATCTGAACATAGACACCAACTCATCCGTGCACTTGTAGCTAAAAATAAGATTCATACACAGGCAGAGTTGCAAGCTTTACTAGCTGAAAACGACATCCAAGTCACACAGGCCACTCTCTCACGCGATATCAAAACCATGAATCTATCAAAGGTTCGCGAAGCAGATCATTCTTATTATGTTTTAAATACTGGCTCCATCTCCAAGTGGGAAAAACGCTTGGAAAACTATATGGAAGATGGCTTGGTCATGCTACGCCCTGTCCAGCATCAGGTTGTCCTCAAAACCTTGCCAGGCCTTGCCCAATCGTTTGGAGCTGTTCTTGATGCTCTCAATTTTAAACAAATCATTGCTACCGTATGTGGTGATGATGTCTGCCTTCTTATCTGTGAAAACGCTGAAGAAGCACAGACTTGCTTTGAAATTCTTAAAAAATTTGCGCCACCATTTTTCTTCAATGACTAAAAAATTCCCCGTGATGAATACAATCACGGGGTTCTCTTTTATCAATAACGATAGGCTATTTTTCTTCTTTATCAGCCTTCTCATTGTCTTTTTTTTCTCGTGCCAATCGAAGAGCACGTTTGGGATTAAGACGATTAAACAATTCTTCTAGTTTCTTTTCATTCCATACATCTGCTGCAGAAACAAAATTCCCATCTGCATCTCGGAATGATATCGGTTTATCTCCCATATCAATCTCCTAGTCTACAAATTCAAACTCAAATTTACCGATTCGGACCAGATCTCCATCCTTGGCTCCACGCGCACGAAGGGCTTCGTCAACCCCCATACCACGAAGCTGACGAGCAAACTTCATGACAGACTCATCACGGTCAAAGTTGGTCATGTTAAAGAGTTTCATGAGTTTTTCACCAGAAAGAACCCATGTAGCATCATCGTCACGGCTAATTTCAAAGGCTTTTTCTTCCTCATCAAAGCCATAGTAAGCTTCTTCTTCCATATCAGACTCGTCATAGAGCAAGAACTCAGGAGTCTTATCCAACAATTCAGCTGTCGCATCCAAAAGGGGCGCCAAACCTTGCTTAGTCAAACCAGAAATAGGGAAGATTGCTGGAAGTTCTTCAAACTCATCGTAGTTTGCTGCCAACTTTTCCTTAAAAGTTTTTAGATTTTCCTGACTTTCAGGCATATCCATCTTGTTGGCTACGATGATCTGCGGACGTTCCATGAGACGAAGGTTATAGGATTCTAATTCCTTATTGATAGCAAGGTAGTCCTCATAAGGATCACGTCCTTCGCTAGCTGACATATCGATGACATGGAGGATAACTCGTGTACGTTCGATATGACGGAGGAACTGAGTTCCCAGACCGACTCCCTGACTAGCCCCTTCAATCAAACCTGGTAAATCAGCTACTGCAAAGGATTCACCTGATTGGGTACGAACCATACCTAAATTTGGCACAATTGTCGTAAAGTGGTAAGCACCGATTTTTGGTTTAGCTGAAGTAATGACACTAAGCAGAGTGGACTTTCCAACAGATGGGAAACCGACCAAGCCGACATCCGCCAAGATTTTTAATTCCAGTTGCAACTCACGTTCTTGACCTGGTTCTCCATTCTCAGAGATTTCAGGTGCAGGATTTTTTGGTGTCGCAAAACGGATGTTTCCTCGACCACCTCGACCGCCATGAGCCACGATAAATTCTTGACCATGTGCAATCAAGTCTGTAATGACTTTACCTGTTTCTGCATCACGTACAGTAGTCCCCTGTGGCACGCGAACACGAAGATCTTCTGCCCCACGTCCGTGCATTCCTTTAGTCATCCCTTTTTCACCGGATTCGGCCTTGAAATGGCGGTTATAGCGGAAATCCATCAAGGTACGCAAGCCTTCGTCTACAACGAAAACAACGTTACCACCACGTCCGCCATCGCCACCCCAAGGACCGCCATTCGGGACATATTTTTCACGGCGAAAGGCAACCATACCATCGCCACCATTACCAGCCTTGACCTTGATCTTGGCTGTATCTAAAAACATACTCATATTTTCTTCTCGCTTTAAAAAGGACTGGAAAATCCAGTCATTAGTTATTGTTTCTATCTTAGCAACTCGCTTAGAATCTGCTAAAAGCTCCAAGCGCAGTCGCAAAGATACCAGCAAGGGTTACAAACAACATAATTAGCACGACAAAAAGCGTTACTTTTTCAAACATTGTTTTTTTACGTTTTCCATTATCTCCAAAAGCCATTTGGACTCCTTTTCATTTCTCTTTGTTCTATTCTGTTTCTCTTTTAATATTCGCTAGAAACAGGTGCAATTACCCATAAAATCAAGTAAGCAAGTACCCCTGCCCCATAACAAAAGGCAAGAACCCCCCAAATCACACGGACAATAGTGGGGTCAATATCAAAATAGTGGGCTACACCTGCGCAAACGCCTCCAATTTTTTGGTCTCTACCACTTCTCATAAATCTTTTTGCCATATTTTATTCTCCTATATTTTTACTAATCTCTCCAGTAGTCTCGCATACTGGACAACTGTTTTTTAGACGCCTTCAGAATGCGTTTAGATTCTTTTACAGGTGCGCTGACTGCTTGTTGAGGGAGATATAAAATGGTCTTTAGAAAACGTTGACTCATTGGTTCTCCGTCAAGCAATTCTTGTTCAAAATTATTTGAAATAATAGCATCAAGATAAAACTCATGAACTCGTTTCCCAAAATTCTCAGCCGAAATCTCATACAACTTGTCAGATAATTTTTGCTCATCCATATCTGGAGTGGCGATCAAAGCCTCCAAAATGGCACCTGCAAGCTCCTGCTCTCCATAGTAGAGGGTTCCAAACATTTTGTCACTGATCAAATTATCCAGATAAGGATTGCCATGAGCGATGACAGGAGTTCCACTGGCTAGACTCTCTAGATAAGTCAAACCTTGGGTTTCACTAGTGGATGCAGAGATAAAGAAATCTGCCGCCTTGTAGTACAGGGCTGTTTCACTTGGGGCAATCATTCCAGAAAAAATCACCTGATCTTGAATTTGCAATTTGATTGCTTGTTCTTTCAGACTGTCCAAATAAGGACCGTCACCAGCAACAACCAGTTTCACCTTGTCTTCTTCTTTCAAAACCTGTGCAAAGGCGACTAGAACAGCTTGGATATTCTTCTCAAAGGAGATACGAGAAAGACTCAGTAACATTTTCTCGTCTTCTTTAATCCCAAGTTTAGATCGAAGGGAAGCTAAATTCTCTTCTTTAATCTCTGGTCGTTCGAATTTAGCTAGCTCAATACCAGTTGGGATAACCCGCTTTTCAACCTTGACTTTGTACTTAGATAGCAGGTCCCGAACAATCTCACTAGGACAAATCACTCCATCAACATCGTGAAGGAAGCCCCGTACCAGATATTTTACCATACTTGGCCGAATCAGCATCCCCTTCGCAATATAATGCACATAATCTTCGTACTGAGTGTGGTAGGTATGAATAACAGGAATTTTCAATTCTCGCGCAATCCAAATCCCTAGCAAACCTAGTGAAAACTCTGTTTGCGTATGAATGATATCTAGCTGATACTGTTTGGCAATTTCAAGTGCCTTTGTAAATCCACGATAAGCAAAACGTCGATCCTTAAATGCAAAGAAGGGAACACTCGGAATTCGGATAATTTGCCAATCCTCGTAGCGGTTCACATCCTTATCTGTTGTTGTAAAGATAAAAACTGCATGTCCTTGCTTTTCAAGCTCTGTCTTTAAGGTTCGAATACTAGTCGCAACCCCAGAAACCTGAGGGAAATAAGTGTCAGTAAATAAACCAATTCGCATAAATTACCTCACTTTTTTGCCCAAAGCCGCCTGCTCCCGATAGAACTTCAACCAAATTTCCAGTAAATGCTCCTCGGAATACTCTTTAGAAATCTCTCTAGCTTTTTCTTTTAAGTCTTTCAACTTTTCAGGATGATTTTTGTATTCGAGAATAACTTCTTTCATCTCTGAAACATCACTTGTAGCACGATAGTTCCCTTCAAGAATAACCTTGTATAGATCTAAATCCCTCAACATAATCGGTGCTTCACAACTAGCTGCTTCTAAGATAGTCATGGGGAATAATTCGTTGTAACTTGGTAGCAAGAAGAGATCCGCTAAAGCGTAGAGTTCTCGCATTCGCTCTGGAGAAACAATACCTGGGAAAATTAGATTTTTAGGTGGATTCTCCATGATTTTTTTATAGCGTTCATAACCATCTGTCATCCCACCAAATGAAAAACCACCAGCCCAGATAAATGTAATTTCTGGCAATTCCTCCGCAAGGCGGATAAAGTCATCAATTCCTTTACGTTTCTGAACCTGACCTGCACCGACAACAACAAACTGATCTTCGGCTAAATCCATTTCCTGACGAAGTTTTGCTACTTGGTCAGCTGGCAGTGGATGCCATTTTTCCTTATTTACAAAGTTTGGAATATAGGTTACTTTTTCACGTGGAATACCAGCAGCTACTAAATCCTCGATAAACATGGGATTGACCACCACCAAGTGTTCCATTCGGTTGTAAAATGAAAAAACATAGCGTTTGATAATTCCCTTTAAGAAAAATGGAATTTTCAAACTCCCCTCAAGCGTATCAGGCAAAAAATGCACATAGCCAATTTTTCTCCCAGATCGCTTCTTTTGGAATGTAGATAAATAATAAGGGAAATCAATGGTGTGAAAATGAGTTACATCTGCCTCTACAGGAAGATTCTCCGTAACAATCAACTGGTCTTTGGCATCGCGGTGAAGGAGACTAACCAATTCTCGATAAGCTCCTGACACTCCTTGACCAGCCACTTTTTCACTTGAACTTAGCATATTAATACGCAATTTTTCGTTTTCCATACCTTTCATTATACCATTTTATTTCTAGAAAATCAGCAAAAGAAAGAAGAGACCAAAGGAAAAAGGATAAAATTACCTTATTTTCCAATCGTCTCTCTCATTTTTCTTAGTCTTTATTTAATTCCTAGGGCGATACGTGCGTATCGGCTCATTTTTTCAACCGTCCAAGCTGGATACCAGACCAATTTGACCTCGGTATTGGTTACCTCAGGCACCTCTGTCATCGCATCGTGTATCTGGTCTGTCAAAAGGTCAGCCAGTGGGCAGCCCATAGTTGTCAAGGTCATATCAATTTCAGTGTGACCTGTTTCACCATCAAAACGAATTTCATAAATCAAACCTAGATTAACAATATCAATCCCCAACTCAGGGTCAATTACTTCTTCCAAGGCATTTAAAATGCGTGTTTTGATCGTTTCAATTTGCTCTTCTGTATAAGCCATGTTATTCCTCACTCTTAGTCTTCAATAAAATCACGAAGCGGTTTGCTGCGACTTGGTTGGCGCAATTTTCTCAAAGCCTTAGCCTCAATCTGACGGATACGCTCACGAGTCACGTTAAAGACTTTCCCAACATCTTCAAGAGTGCGCATTTTCCCATCGTCTAGGCCGAAGCGCAAGCGCAAGACGTTTTCTTCACGGTCTGTAAGAGTATCCAAAACCTCATCCAACTGCTCACGCAAAACGATACGAGTCGTGTAGTCTACTGGATTTTCAATCACTTCGTCTTCGATAAAGTCCCCAAGATGGCTATCGTCCTCTTCACCGATCGGTGTTTCAAGAGATACTGGTTCTTGGGCGATTTTCAAGATTTCACGGACCTTGTCAGGTGTCATATCCATACGCTCAGCAATTTGTTCAGGTGTCGGATCTTGTCCCAATTCTTGAAGGAGATTTCGCTGTTCACGGACAAGCTTGTTAATCGTTTCCACCATGTGGACAGGGATACGAATGGTACGTGCCTGATCAGCGATGGCACGGGTAATCGCCTGACGAATCCACCAGGTTGCATACGTAGAAAACTTGAATCCTTTTGAATAGTCAAACTTGTCCACGGCCTTCATCAAGCCCATGTTTCCTTCTTGGATCAAGTCAAGAAACTGCATGCCACGCCCTACGTAGCGCTTAGCGATAGAAACCACCAAACGAAGGTTGGCTTCGGCAAGACGTTGTTTGGCTTCAATATCACCAGCCTCAACAGCTAGGGCCAATTCCTTTTCTTCTTCGTTGGTCAAGAGAGGAACAACCCCGATTTCCTTCAAATACATACGGACTGGATCATTAACCTTGGCTGAAGTTGAGCCAATCAAGTCCTCATCACTGAGTTCTGGTTCTTCTTCTGCACTAAGCACACGCGCACTTGGATTTCCCTCGTTATCTGTGATGGAAATCCCAGCATCCTGAATCCGTTGCAAAAGGTCTTCAATACCGTCTGCATCTAGGGTAAAAGGAATAACCAGACTTGAATTGATTTCGTCATCTGTTGCTGTTCCTGTTTTTTTGTGGTTACGGATAAAGTCTGCTACTTGCACGTCAAATGTGGTTACTTCTTTTTGTTTTGTTACCATTATTACTCCATTCTTCTCTTTTGGGAAATCAATCGTTGCAATTCTTCCAAGGCAGTGTCTGTATCTCCTACATGACTAGCTTCTTGCACTTTCTTTTTAATTCGTAAGTTGTCCTTGCTGAGGAGGGCACGGTTTCGAGTCGCTTCGACTTCAGAAAGTTCTTCAGGCGACATCTCAGCTGGCAAATCTAGACCAAGAACATGGTACCAAGCATTTTCAACTTCAGGTGTCTGATGAGAAAGCTCCTCTGAGCCGATTTCTCCCTGCTTACTTAATAATTCGTAAAGAATCTGAAATTCTGGGGTATCAAAGAAAAAATCTTCTCTTAATCGATAATCATTCAAAACAACTGGGTTCTCAGCCATCCTATAGAGGAGATGAGCCTCTGCTCTCATGACTGCTGTCAGTTGCCGCGTCACAGGTAAACTAATCGCTGCTGGAGGTTGCTCCTCTTTAACTCTTTCCTGCCTCTGAACAATCCGACTTTCATTTACAATCTGCTCCACCTGCTGGTAATCAAAAGAAGGTAGATTATCTGCTAGAATGTGGATATAAGAATTCTGGGCAGTGATAGACTTTTCTTTGGCAATTAAGGGCGCAATCTTTTCAATGAACTCAATTTGCGCCTGCAAGTTATCACTATTTTCTGGCTTGAGTTGGTGAATATAGAACTCTATGGGACTAATCCGAGTCTTGGTTAAAAGGTAGGCCAGGTCTTCAGCAGAATTCTTTTGCAAATACTCATCTGGGTCCATGGCATCAGGTACTCGAACGACCTCCACTGAGAAATCATTTAATTCTTCCAGAGCTTTGGCTGTCGCTGCCTGTCCTGCCTTGTCACCATCATAGCTGAGAACTATCTTTTTGGTGAAGCGTTTGAGGTGATCAACATGCTCCTTGCTTAAGGCTGTTCCCATGGAAGCCACAGCATTTTCTATACCAGCACGGTAGGCCGCGATAACATCCATGAAGCCTTCCATCAGATAGAGTTCTGTGATCTTACCTGTTCCCTTTTTTGCCTTATCCAAATGATACAATTCGTAACTCTTGTTAAAAATTGCAGTCGAGCGACTATTTTTATATTTGGCAGTCTGACTATCCGTTTCTTGCCAGATACGACCAGAAAAGGCAATAACCTGCCCCTTGTCATTGGTCAAAGGAAAGATAATACGTCCGAAAAAGGTATCCAAGAACTGATTGTCATCAGACAAATAAAACAGCCCCGAATCCAATAAATCCTTTTCCTCAAACTTGTCAGCTAAACGTTGATAGAGATAGGTTCTCTCGGCTGGAGCCAGTCCAATCTGGAAGTGCTTCAGAACATCATCTGTCAATCCGCGTTTGTAGAGATAAGCCCTTGCTTCTTCTCCCATCTTGGTTGTCATGAGGATGGCATGGTAAAAGCGTGCGGCTTCTTCATGCATATCATATAGAGCTTGATGAGGGGAAGCCTGTTGAGGACGAGACTGTATAGGCATAGCTAGTTGAATACCGACGCGCTCACCTAAGAGCTGAACGGCTTCCATAAAGGACACACCTTGGTATTCTTCGATGAACTTAAAGACATCTCCTGAGCGCCCACATCCAAAACAGTGATAAAACTGCTTGTCTTCCACAACGTTGAAAGAGGGGGTCTTTTCACCATGAAAAGGACAGAGCCCCAAATAGTTCCGTCCAGCCTTTTGTAAAGAAATCACTTCTCCTATGATTTCGACAATATTGGTATTGTTTTTGATCTCTTCGATGACTCTCTTGTCAACCATAGACAATACCTCCATTTTATCACAGTTTACTTTATATAGTATACTTTATTTCTGAAAAAAAGTAAACCATTTCATACCTTTTGCATGAGACTATTTCATAAGTTTCCAGCTATCATGAAAAACTGTATCTTCTGAGCAAATTTTCTACTCTTTGCAAAGAAATTAAAGACTATTTCACTTGATTTTCGAGGTTATTTTTCAATATCCTGCTAATATACTGACCATCTTTTCTACTAATGCAAGCCGTTGCATAAGTCAATGGTGCTTTGTATACCACTCCTCTATAGGATGGATCAGTCAATATAGGCATAGAATAATAGGCGTTCTTTTTATTTTTAAGGTCAATAAACCATTTACCTCCTAGGTGCTTACGGAAGGTTTCACCGATATAAACGGTCAAATAATCCAACATCTTTCGGTCTGCTATCAAAGCATGGTGGTCATCGTAGTGAGCCAAGATCCAAGCCTCCAAATCATCCAAAGACTGCATGCTATAGTCTAAATGAAGGCCTTGTTCCTCAGCAAACTCCCTAGTAAAATAGTCCATCTTAAATCCAATTTGAAAAATCCATTCTTGAAAATCTTCTTGTGTGTAAGCCATATTTTTATCTCCTTACTTTTATCAATGTTTAAGATTCTTATACTGATTATACTCCAAAGTAAAACTGATGAATAGGAAAAAACAGTAATATTTAAAATTCACCAAAAAACTTAGAAGCAAAAGCCTACTTCTAAGTTTTTAAGGATGCTTGATTTAAAAATTATCTACTCAAAAAGTTGATAGTAATCGGAAATTTTCATCTTGGCTTTTTCATCCTTATTCAAATCTTGGATGATTTGTCCATCTTTCATAACGATCAAGCGATTTCCATACTTGAGAGCATCTTCCATATGGTGAGTAATCATCAAGGCTGTCAGATGATCCTTGCTGACAAAGTCATCTGTTAGTTCCATCAAGGCCACACTTGTTTTTGGGTCAAGAGCTGCTGTGTGTTCATCCAACAAGAGCAACTCTGGTCGCTTCAAGGTTGCCATCAAGAGACTCAAGGCCTGACGTTGTCCACCTGATAGAAACTCAATCGGAGTATCTAGATGCTTTTCAAGACCATTTCCCACTTTTTCAATGGTAGCCTGAAACTCTTCCCTATGGCTTGAAAGTCTTCTAGGAAGGAGTCCTCTCTTCTCACCACGAAACTTGGCAATCAAGAGATTTTCCGCCACCGTCATACGGGGAGCCGTACCCATCTTAGGATCCTGAAAGACACGAGACAAGTACTTAGCCCGCTTTTCAGGTGAAAAATGCGTCACGTCCTCGCCCATGATACGGATACTTCCACTTGTTAAAGGTAAGGTACCTGCAATAGTGTTAAAAAGTGTTGACTTTCCAGCTCCATTCCCTCCTAGGATGGTAATAAAATCATGTTCAAAAATTTCAAGAGAAACATCATTCAGAATGATTTTTTCCTCATCAAAGCCATTTGTGATGACTTTGGTAGCATTTTTTAATTCTACAATTGCTGTCATTTGCTAAACTTGACTCCTTTCAAGTATTTGCTTTTGAAGGTTGGAATCATAAGGCAAACTGCCAAAATCAAGGCGCTGTATAAACGAAGATAACTTGTGTTAAATCCAAGAGCAATCACTCCCCAGACGAGGAACTGATAGGCGATAGAGCCAACGACGATGGTCATGAGGCGCTCTGCCAGAGTCAAACTCTTAAACAATACCTCACCAATAATCAAGCTAGCAAGACCAACTACGATAACCCCGATACCTCGTGAAACATCCGCATATCCTTCTTGTTGAGCAATTAAGGCCCCTGCAAGCGCGATAATCCCATTTGAGAGAACCAAGCCCATGAGTTCCATACGTCCAGTATTGATACCAAAACTACGAGCCATATCAGGATTATCACCTGTAGCGATGTAGGCTTGACCTAGTTTAGTATCAAGGAAAAAGAGCATGAGACCAATAACAAGAGCAACAAAGATTAATCCAGTCAGGAGTTGATTAAGGTCCGAATCAAAAGGCAAGACATCCTGAATTTGCTTGGTTCCAAGAAGCCCCAGATTGGCACGTCCCATGATCATGAGCATGATGGAATGGCAGGAAGTCATGACCAAAATCCCTGATAAGAGGGTTGGGATTTTTCCTTTGGTATATAAGAGACCTGTCGCCATTCCAGCTAGACAGCCCGCCCCTACTGCAGCTAAGGTTGCTAAAAACGGATTGACTCCCTGTGTTATCAAGGTTACAGCTACTGCTCCCCCAAGAGGAAAAGAGCCTTCAGTAGTCATATCTGGAAAATTCAAAATTCGAAAAGTCATAAAGATTCCCAAACCTAAAATCGCCCAGACCATTCCCTGAGAAATAATGGATACTATCATAATCTTTCACTCATTTCTTTCTTTAGTAAAAATGGGAGGAGATGTCCCCAACTCCTCCTTTATCTTTATTCAATCACTTGTCCTGCTGCTTTTAGGACGGACTCAGGAATGGTGATACCAAGTTCCTGCGCTAGTTTTTTGTTAATCACTGACTTACCAGTTGAGAAGACATTAACTGGCGTATCAGCTGGTTTTTCACCTTTCAAAACTTTGGCAATCATTTTACCAGTAGCCACTCCAAGATCGTGTTGGTCAACTACTACAGATGCTAATCCACCTGCTTCTACCATGGCAGTGGCACTTGGGTAGATTGGCTTTTTAGCTGTTTGGTTGCTTGAAACAACTGTTGAGAATGCGGATGCAATGGTGTTGTCAATTGGAACCCAGATTGCATCGACCTTGCTTGTCATTACATTAACTGTTGAAGCAATTTCGTTAGTTGATGGAACGGCAAATGTTTCGACTGTCAAACCTGCTTTTTCAGCATAAGCCTTGAATTCTTCTACCTGTGTTTTTGAGTTATCTTCGCTACTTGAGTAAAGAGCGCCGATTGTTTTGACATTTGGTGTCAAAGTTTTAATCAATTCCACTTGTTGTTCAGCTGGGTTGTGGTCTGACACCCCTGTGATGTTGCCACCTGGTTTTTTCAAATCTTTGACCAAGTTAGCACCGATCGGGTCTGTAATAGCAGCCATAATAACAGGTAGGTCTTTTGTAGCACTAGCAAGTCCTTGAGCAGCTGGTGTTGCAATCCCAACAACAACATCGTTTCCATTTGCTACCAATTGTTTACTCATGGTTGCAACCTTGCTCTGATCACCTTCAGAGTTCATAAAGTCGATTTTTACTTGGTCGTCCTTATAGCCTTCTTCAGCTAGTCCATCTTGAATTCCTTGGTAAATCAAGTCCAAGGATGGGTGACTAACAAATTGAAGGACACCAACCTTAGCAACCTTTTGCTCTTCCTTAGCTACTGGCTTGTTCATAGATGAATAAATCAAGCTAGCCACCACCAATACTGCTAATCCAGCAATAATTCCAATTAATCGTTTATTTTTCATATTTTTTCTCCTTTAAATCACTTGTACTATACTCTTTTCACTTAAAACAAGCGACGCCATCGTTTAAATTCCATCAGTTTCCTCCAACAAAAAAGTCCTCACACAAAAAACTTGTGTGAGGACGTCGATGCGCGGTGCCACCTCAATTATAGGGAATATCCCTATCGCTCTTTCTCGCAATCACGAGTTGCACTGTAAGGTGTGCTCACCGAATTTTTATGATTTCAAATTCTTAAGTACATTCAGCCCAATTTTCATCACTTTCATTTATCTGTTTCCACCAACCACAGATTCTCTAAAAAATGAGTATGATTACTTTCTGAATATTTAAATTATATCATTTTTCAACTACTTGTCAAGCTTATTTTTAGAATTTTTTAAACAATTCAAAAACTTCCCCTTGAAAAAAGAGGAAGTTTGTAGATATCAGCCTGAATTACGTAAACCAGTTGCAATTCCGTTAATAGTTGTATGGATCAGTTTTTCTTCGTCTGCCGACAATTCGCCGCGACGTTGACGTTTGATCAACTCCAACTGGATGTAGTTCAGGATATTAAAGTAAGGCATACGATAGTTTAGGCTGTCTTTTAGGTAAGAGTTTTCTGCCAAGAGTTCGTCATAACCTTCGATAGCTAAAATAACGTCCTTAGTCAACTGCCATTCATCTAAAATAGTGTAGTAGATAGCCTGCACTTCTTTATCTTCACAGAGCTTGGCATATTCGAAGGCAATGTTCATGTTAGACTTAGATAAGACCATGTCCACATTAGAGAGCAGAGATTGGAAGAAAGGCCAGTTTTGGTACATATCACGAAGGATCTCAATATTATCAGGATCTTGATCAATAAACTCTTTGAAGCTTGAACCCACGCCATACCATCCAGGGAACATGACACGACTTTGTGACCATGAGAAGACCCAAGGGATAGCACGCAAACCGCCGATTTCAGTGATGGTCTTACGAGCTGCTGGACGCGAACCGATATTGAAGCTTGAAATAGCTTTGATTGGGCTTGATTCAAAGAAATAGTCATAGAAATGTTCATTTCCAAAGACCAAATCACGGTAGATATCGTAGCTGCGGTCCACTACTTGATCCATGATAGCTTCATAACGATTTGATGTGTTAGTATCACTCTTCTTCTTTGTAATCATACGGTTAATAGCTGCAGAAACCAACATTTCAAGGTTATAATAGGCAGCGTCTTTGTTTCCGTATTTGTTTCCAATCACTTCTCCCTGCTCAGTCAGACGGATGCGGTCCTTAATAGACTTGAGTGGTTGGGATGTGATAGCTTCATAAGTTGGTCCACCACCACGACCCACAGTACCACCACGACCATGGAAGAAGGTAACTTTAACACCAAATTCGTCACCGATAGCAGTCAGTTGCTGTTGCGCTTTATATAGAGTCCAACATGATGACAGGTAACCACCGTCTTTGTTGCTATCAGAGTAGCCTAGCATGATTTCTTGGTAGTTGTCCTTTGAAGCAATCCATTTTTTAGCCAAAGGAAGAGAGAAATATCTTCTCATGGTTTCTTCTGAGTGATCCAAATCTTCAATCGTTTCAAAGAGGGGAACAATCTGAACGCGGGCTTTTTGAGCATCTACCAAGCCGACTTCCTTAAGCATAATTGCAAGTTCTAGCATATCGGATACACTTGTTGCGTGAGAGATGATGGTTTGACGGATGACGTTTTCACCTAATTTATCCTTCAACTTGCGAGCGGCTTTAAAGATAGAAAGTTCTTTCTCAAGTAGTTCTGACTTTTCAGCATGAGTTGCTGAGAGGATACGAGGATCTTCTTCCAACTCTTTTAAGAGGAGGGCACATTTTTCGTCTTCAGATAGATCGCTATAGTGGTCGTTGATCCCCGCGGATGCTAACAATTCTGCCACACAAGCTTCATGAACACTAGAATCTTGGCGCATGTCGATAGAGGCAAGATAGAAGCCAAAGATTTCAACCGCCTGCATCAACTCGACAAATTCTCCTGAAATCAGGTACTCACCTTTGTTCTCTAATAGAGAATCTCGGATGGCTAACAAGTCTTGGTAGAATTCATCTGCAGTGGCATATCTAGGTTGAAGATCCTTGTCTTCAATAAGATAAGCCTTGGTTGCCTGCATCTTAGCTTGGATGTCAAAGAGAGCACGACGATAGAGTTCTTTTTCACGATAAATCGAGTTGTCCTGAGACTTCAGCGCCATCTCACGAACCTTGTCACTGACATTCACGATGCTGGTTGAAAGTGAAAATTCACGATAAAGGTTATAAATCTTCTCATCGTAGTAGTTCATGATGACTTCGCACTGAGTCAAGGCTGATTTGTTGAGGGTTTCCGCTGTTACGAAAGGATTTCCATCACGGTCTCCTCCGATCCACATCCCCATTGTAATCGGTTTTGGATGTTGGAGTTCGATACCTTGTTCCTTAGCTAGTTTCTTATACTCAGCCGTCAAACGTGGAACAGCATTCAAGAAAGAACTCTGATAGTACTCCATCACGTTGGTGATTTCGTTGGTTACCTTCAATTTCTTCTCGCGAATCATATCCGTTTGCATGATAATTTCAATGTAACGACGGAGATCTGTGTGCCATTTTTCTTTATTAATCAAGCCGAGTTTGACATCACGGTACTTCCGTAAGAGTGTATGGATATGATTGGTTAAGTCCAGCATACTCTTGCGTTGTACTTGAGTCGGGTGGGCAGTCAAAACTGGAACTACATTCAGCTGCTCCAAAATTGTAGCCGCGTTTTCTTTTTCAGCCACCATCTTAATGGTTGTTGACAGTTTTCCTAGATAGTCTTGGTCCACATTATTTTGGTGATTGATCTCATAAGCCAAATCCACATCTTCAGAGATATTGATCAAGAGTGGAAGGATTGAGAAATAGCGAGAAATATAGATCATTTCCTCGTTTGAAAGGCTGGTCACCAATTTATTAAGTCCTTGATAGTTTTCGCTTGTAGACAAGTCCTTCAACCGCATGATTTTATCAAAAGTCTCAGGCGCAAGCATATTTTTTGTGATGTCTTCTAATAGCTCTGTCAAAATCAAGACTTCTTCTTGGACGACGGCTTTATTGCTATAGTTTTCTAATTTTTGAAGTGACATAAACTTTCCTTTCCATTCAATCCTTATAGAGTAACAGAAGTTTGACCTTCATATTCTCTGATAAGTTTGGCACGTTTTTCACTAGCATCGATATTTAGTACAAAGGCAATGGCTACAGATAAGACTAGGAGACTATTCCCTCCTTGTGAAAGGAAGGGGAAGGTTACCCCTGTAGAAGGAATCAAACCGGAAATTCCACCGATATTGACAAAGACCTGAACCAGAATCATCCCCCCGACACCGATAGCAACCATAGAGTTAAAGGGATCCTTAGCTCGAATACCGACTAAGATAATTCTCAAAATCAAGAAGAAGAGGAGTGCCAAAATCATACCCGCTCCTACAAATCCAAATTCCTCGATGACAATCGAAAAGACGAAATCCGTATGTGCTTCTGGCAAATAACCACGTTTTTCGATAGAATTTCCTAGTCCAAGTCCAAACCAGCCACCATTCACCATGGCATAGTAAGAATTTGCAAGCTGGTGTCCAGCGCCTGCCAAGTCATTAAAAGGATTAAAGAAGGCACTGAAACGTTTGGCAACGTAACCAAATACCGGAATTTGAGAAAACTTCTCAACGCCAACAAGACGAATGACAGACAAGACTAAAATGGAACTTCCTGCTAAGAGAGTTAGAATAGTCGAGAACCAACGATAGGCAATTCCACTGACAGTGTACATAAGCAGCGACACCAAGACCAGAATAGTCGCATTTCCCAAGTCAGGGAAAATTCCCAAACTACCAATCAAAACCAGTAAAACGAAACGCCAGTCGTTAAAAGCTCGAGGTAACCACTGATTCTGAGTCAAGACTTGGAAGTCGTAAACAGCTATCTCATCTTGCTGTTTTGAGAATCGATGGGCTAGGTACCAAATAATGATAATCTTAAGGTACTCCGCAGGCTGAATCGTTACAGGTCCTACAGAAATCCAACCGTAAGCACCATTGACTGGTGTTCCAATTAGCCGAGCCAAAGCTAGGAGAATCATCTCTACAAACATAACGATAAAAATCAAGCGTTCATTTCTTAAAAACCCAAGTTTCAGTTTATAAATTAAGGCAATCAAAACCAAACTAACTCCCCAAAACATTCCTTGGTTCCGAGCTAACTGAAGAGCACTTTTTCCTTCTTGGATCAAGGTAGCACTCGTCGTTGAGTAAACAACAATTAGACCCAAAATCGATAAAAGGAGGTAAGGAATCAAAATGGAATAGTTCAATAGGTGCCTTTTACTAATTTTCATATGTCACCACTCTAATAGAAACAGAGAAAACTGTTCCTAATTCCGTTTTATTTTCTAGTTTTGATTGCTATTATACCATTTTTTCAGAAAGAAAAAAACTCTTATCCTCCAATCCTTCGAATTTTGCTCCTTGGACTAAATTGATTAGTAAAAAATACAAACTTTAAAACAAAGTTTGTATTTTCTTTTTTATTCTGCTGATGAGCTGCTGCTTGAGTTTGAGTCGGCACCACCAACGTATTGGGCAAAGATATTTTGGAAAACAGGATCTTTCACTTTAATATTGGCAGCTTGGAATTCTTTTCCGATAACGCTCTGAACGAAAGATGAATCGTTTTGTTTCTGAGCCAGGATGACCGTTTTCAATTTTTCTTTGTAGTCATCTAGGTTTGATGATTTTTCTGTTTTCTTGGTTAGCTTAATAATGTAGTATTGGGTACTGTAGGCTTGTGTTCCGGTCGCTGTGATAACATCAGAGACACCATTCACATCCAAGGCAAAGGCCGCCTTCTTGACTTGTTCTGGAAGTTCTGTAGAAGCAGAGTCAAAAGTGATTTCGCCACCATTTTCTTTTGTCTTGTCATCATTTGAGTTGTCTTTTACCAACTGGGCAAAGTCAGCTCCTTCTGCTTTTGCTTTTTCAAGCACTTCTTTGGCCTTGTCTTCATTATCCATACGGATGATCTGAGCTGTTACATCTGGTGTATAAGACTCAAAAGCTTTTTGGTAAGCTTCGTCAGTCAATTCACTCTCTGCGGCTTTTTTAACTGCCAATTCGACCAATTTGCTGGTGCGAATTTGAGCTTTACGAGTCTCAGGAGTCATACCCGCACGTTGAAGTACGCTGTTGTAGCTATCGCCGTATTTCTTTTGTTCCTCAGCAACGGCATCATCCACCTCTTTGTCAGTCACTTCTGAACCATATTGTTTTTCAAATACTTTTTGGATGGTCATATTAAGCAAGACTTGTTGCGCAGTTGGATTGTTTTTGACTTGTTCATAAAATTGGTGTTCAGTGACGACATCACCCTTCATGCTGATGAGATCAGCTCCTTCAGAACTTTTTGAACAAGCAGCCAAAGTCGCTACAGATAATAAGGTAATGGCTCCTGCCAATAGTTTTTTCTTCATGTTTACTCCTTTTATGGTAAGTTACCTTCTCTATTTTACTAAATTGTCTTAAATTTTTCTAAAAATCATTCACTCTCAGGAAGTTGGACATCTGCTACATTTTTTCTCAGCATGAGAATCCCATCCCCGAGCGGAACTAGAGTCGCTGTTAGACCTGGATTGTCCAAAGTTGCGTCGAAAAGTCTTTGCAATCCCTTATAGATTGTGCGCTGGCCACGACGGACTTCCATGATATCCTTGGCAACATCGCCTCCTTGGAAAATATCATCCAAGACAACCACTCCACCGACTTCCAAATGTTTAAGGATTTCAGGTAGAAAGACGATATACTTGGACTTGGCCGAATCCATAAAGACAAAATCATAAGTTTCTGTCAGACTAGATAAAACATCGACTGCATCTCCCTCTAAGAGGGTGATTTGCTTACGACTGTCAAACTGGGCAAAGTTTTCCTTGGCAAAGCCTATCATCTCAGGATTACGGTCAATCGTTGTAATCTTGGCATTTGGCGCATGTTCCGCCATCAAGAGGGCTGAAAAGCCAATAGCCGTCCCAATCTCCAAAATGTTTTTGGGCTGCATGGTTTCCATGAGAAAACGGAAATAAGCGACCGTTTCATGAGGAATGATGGGAATATTTTCCTTGCGAGCAAAAGTCTCCAATTCTTTCAAGGAACCTGTCACCTGCTTTTGACGCTGGCGCATGAACTCTACGATTTCTTCCTTGACGACGGGGCGACGCATATTGTGATTGGCATTTTTACTATAAGACTCTACCATCTTATGCTAATCCCAATTTTTCAACAAGGGCTTCAAACTCGTTCAAGCGACGTTCAAAGACTGCAAAGGCGTCGTTGAGATAGTCTTCCTTCTCCATATCCACTCCCGCTTTTCTCATAACATTGAGCGGATAGTCAGACTTACCAGCCTTGAGGTAGTCGATATAGCGGTCACGATCTGCTTGACTACCATGGACAATCTTTTCAGCCAAGGCTGAAGCAGCTGCAAAACCTGTCGAATACTGATAAACATAGTAGTTATAGTAGAAGTGTGGAATGCGCGCCCACTCGTATTGGATTTGAGGATTGTCTTCCTTGCTGAATCCATAGTACTCTTGGTTCAAGTCAGCGTAGAGTTTATTCAGGAAATCACTTGTCAAGACTTCTCCATTTTGGTCTGCTTGATGGATAGCATGTTCAAACTCAGCGAATTGAGTTTGACGGAAGACTGTTCCACGGAAACCGTCCAAGAAATTATTAAGGATAGCAAAGCGAGTTGCATCGTCTTCCACTTCTTCCAGCAATTTCTCCGTCAAGATATTTTCGTTGGTCGTTGAGGCAATCTCTGCCAAGAAGATAGAGTAATCTCCGTAAACATATGGCTGGGTTTCACGAGTATAGCTAGAGTGCATACTGTGACCAGTCTCGTGTACTAGGGTAAAGAGATTGTCTAGATTATCCTGCCAGTTGAGGAGCATAAAAGCATTTGTATCGTAAGATCCACCAGAGTAGGCACCAGAACGCTTGCCTTGGTTTTCATAGACATCAATCCAACGCTCGCTAAAGGCACGTTTGACACGGCTCAAGTAATCGTCACCCAAGACTGCCAAGGCTTCTTCAGCTTTTTTCAAGGCTTCTTCGTAGGTAAAGCTATAATCTACTGATGAAAGTGGTGTGTAGACATCGTACATCTTGAGATCTGAAATTCCCAAGATTTTAGAGCGGAGTTCAAGGTAACGATGCAAGAGTGGCAAATGCTTGCGAACTGCTGCTACTAGATTGTCATAGACACTTTCTGGAACAAAGTTGGCTGCAAGGGCTGCATGGCGAGCACTCTTATAGTTGCGAACTTTTGCTCGGTAGTTTTGCACCTTAACATTTGTCTGCAAAGTCTTCGCGTAAGTATGTTGGAATTGTTCGTACGTCGCATAGAGGGCTTCATAGGCACCTCGACGCACTTCACGATTTTTAGACTCCATCAAACGGATATAAGTGCCGTGTGAGAGTTGCACTTCCTTGTCCTCATCATCAAGGACGTATGGGAAGCTAATATCCGCATTGTCCAAGATGGCGAAAGTTTCACTAGCAGCGCCAAAGATTTCTCCTGCGCCAGCCAACAATTCTTCCTCACGTTGCGAAAGAACATGGTCTTTCTTTTGCAATAGCTTGTCAAAAAAGTGCTTGTAAACTTGGAGTTTTGGTTGAGCTTCTAGGAAGGCCGCATACTGCTCTTCGCTAATCTCCATAAACTCAGGTTCATAGAATGAAAAGGATTGTTCTAACTGACTGTATAGGGTCATTGCCTTAGCATAGTACTCTTGATACTT
This sequence comes from Streptococcus mitis, assembly GCF_003943905.1. Lineage (GTDB taxonomy): Bacteria > Bacillota > Bacilli > Lactobacillales > Streptococcaceae > Streptococcus > Streptococcus mitis_BC. The sequence continues at coordinate 66,031 of NZ_RJNS01000001.1, read as the reverse complement.
GGCTTCACGCGTGTCCTGATCGTTTTTCATATGTGCATAGACATAAAGCTTTTCAACTTGGCGTTCCAAGTCAAGTGAGAATTCTGTAATCTCAAGCAAACTGTCCGCGCTGTCCAAGAGATGCCCCTCATACTGGGTTGCTGTTTGTACTTTTTCAGTTAAATCTTTCAAGGCTTCTTCCCAAGCCTGATCTGTTGGGTAGATCGTTGAAAGATCCCATGTATCTTTTTCATTTATTTCATGTCGTTGTAATACCATAAGATTCCTCCATCCTTTCTATTTTACCACATTTTTTGAGAAATATAAGTGATAAAAGGCTGGTGGATAGAGCTTTTGGCGATTATTTTTCGGATTTTTTTGATAGTAAGCCTGAAAATTTCTATAATAGCTAGCCAAATCCGTTTCAATCTGCAAAAAATCACCCGATTCTATCGGCTTGACTTGAGGATACCAGTCGTCTAGTTGACGGTTTAATAGATTGTCTCCTTGATGATAGGCTTCCTCCTGCTTCTTCATCCAGTAAGGCGTTTGGTAGTATAGTTGTTGGCGAATGTAGTGACAGATAGTTGAATCTTGGGCAACCGTAAAACTAGGCAGTTTTTGTTTTTGATAGGGGAATCGTAGAATTTCCAAGAGATTTCCTTGGCCATAGGGAAATTCCTTGACTTGAAAACGAAGCTTGCCACGTAGGTCCTGATGTAAAAGATATTTAAGTCTCAAAACTTGCTTTTTGAGATCTAGTTCCCAAACAAAGAAACCCATATTTTGACTAAAATAAAGAAATCCCCTTTGCAATTGTGTTAATCGCTCCTTTAACCAGAGTTTTTCTCCCAGTAGCCAGATAACCTGATAGCCCTGGCTGCGGTATCCTTGACTTCTATCGCCTAAAAGCTTTTGAGACAAGGGACTGCACTGAACCTCCAGAGCTAGTTTCTCATTGACGAGAACATCTGCTATCTGCTGAATCTCGGGCAGACTATATTCTAAGGCGACTTGATTGTCCTTCTTGACCCAATGATAAAGGGCCTCTTTATTTCCCAAGTGTTCTGGACTTTCATTCTCGAAAATAGCAATACAATCTCTTAACCTTTCATGGGCAAAGTGCGTTCGAATACTCTGTCCTTGGCGTAATCGTAGTCCACCACCACAGGCTGGACAAGTATAAAGCTGCTTAGTTACGTCTTTTTCGAGGGCATTCACCAAATTCCCCTTGGCATCTCTGGCTACAAACATGGTCTACCTCCTTTTCTTTTCTATTCGAAAAAGAAGCAAAAAGACTGGAATTCCAGTCTTTCATAATACTATTTCTTATCTTTTTTGTCTCTTAGAATATTTTTTTAGCATGGGAATGAGATTGGGGATCTGCTCACTCCTAATGACCAGCACGCCGTATTCTTGGCAGCGATTGGCATAAACAGGATTGATTTTCCCCGTACAGACAATTAGCTTGAGGCAACTCTCCCCAGCAAAATGATTGGCGTAGACTTCTAGTTCGTTGATGGCTTCAACTGATAAATCTGTCATTTTGCAGGAGATGAAGGTAATCGAGCGCCCCTTTCTCAGAATGACATCAATCTCATTTTGGACATTATCTGCCTCTGGAAAGATGCCATTCCAATCAATCTCACCACCTATCATGCATTCATCAAACAGCTGAGATTCGAGCGCCAAGAGATATAGATACACCTCTAAAATATGCCCTTTGTTGCGACAAAAGACTTGGGCTTCTTGACTTGGAAAGCTGTAGCTTACTCGCTCCTTGTCCTCACTTTCAATACGAAGCATCCCCGCTTCCACTAGTAAAGGGATGAGGGATTCTGGATAGTGATAATACTTGCCGTTGTTTTCCAGTATCTTTTCAGTTTCAGCATGCAGATCATTGGTCTTTGCTAGAGAGAAAAATTGGGTCACTTGATACCAGTGGGCTGGATTGGTAATAGCCGAGCTGGCTAGTTTTTTGATGGCTGAAATTTCTTGAACTGAGTGGATAGGGCATTTTGACTTGAGCATTTTTCCACCACGCAAGGCTATCAACTGTTGGATGCTTAGGGTAGGAATGTCCAAATCTTCTTTTTCCAACTGACCAGCTACCCATTTGTATTGTTTTCCCCGCTCGACATCCATGGCAACGATGGGAAGGTGGCGATCCAAGCCGTATTGATAGAGGGATAAGGCTAGTAGCGAATCTCCTCCAAAAACATCAAGAAGGACTTGGTCGTAACCTGCTAGGCAATAATCTAACTGGTCCGCTAGTTGTTCTAAGGATAGCTGACGAAAGGTCACTCGTTGGATATGGGGGACTTCATCCAGGATAAAATGGCGCAGTGAAAGTTTATCGTTATTACTTATTTTCGTCAAAGATAGAAAGAGAATCTCATCACAATCACTGACAAAGGCTTGGTAGACATTCTTTTCCAATACATGCCGATCATACAGTTCCACCAAAAGACTCGTCATTCGACCACCTCCATCATCTACAACTGCTTGCGCTGAGAGTGACAGCAATACAGCTCTACTGCTCAGATTTCCTACTTCTAGTATAGCATAAAATTCTGTTCGCCCCAATCAACCAACGCAAACAAAAACGAATAGAAATCTTGCAAAGTGGTCTCTATTCGTTTGTAAAGATTTGATCTACTTGATTTTCTTAGCTAGCATGGTCGCAAAGCGTAGTTGAATCCGATTGCCATTTTCATCACGACGGTGCAGATGTCCTGGATTTTCATTATACTTAACCAATTCCCAATCCTTGTAGTAGTTTGCCAGTTCCCCTTCTTTAAAGGTGAATGGGAAGTTCACTGAGCAAGGATAATCCTCTGTATCCATGGCACAGACGATGAGGTTGTAGCCTCCAACAGTAGTTTGCTCCTGCATATTTTGGATAATAGCTGGAATGCGGTCTGCTTGTAGAAACATCAGAACAACTGTCGATACGATAAAATCATAGACTTGGCTAATGCTGGCTGAATTGATATCGTAAAGTCCGACAGGCATGTCTAGATCCTCTTGTTCTACGATGCTTTGCAAGATTTCAAGGGACAATTCATTTTGATCCACAGCTGTTACATCAAAACCATTCTGTGCGAGAAAGAGAGAGTTACGTCCTTGACCACAACCCAAATCCAATGCTCTTCCTGGTTTTACCGTTTGAATGGCCTCTAGGACTTCTGAATGGACTGGATTGGTATTGTATTTCTTAGGGAAATAATCCTCAGGTTTACAATAAAATTCCAAGTACCATTCTACATCATCTGTCGCAGCTTCCACTCGGTGCCAGGCTTGCGGTTGCGCCATAGGGTTGTCTGCACCTGCCTCAAAGAGGTGCTCAGCTAGAACTTCCCCTTCTTCGGTCAATTCAATAAATTTGAGGGCTCCTTTTACAACAGTAATCTTGCCCCAAGTCCCGACCTTGGTATTATGCTTTTGCTGAACAGCTTCAGGCATGGTCTGTTTATTCCACAAGGGCATCCGTTTATAGGCAATTAATTTTTCCATTTTACTTCCTCTTCTTAACGCTGGTTGACAGTTTTCATGACACGCGCGATGTCGCGGTTTTGTTCACGACGCTTGATTGACTCCCGTTTGTCATAGTCATGTTTCCCTTTGGCAAGTCCTAAAAGGAGTTTTGCGTAGCCATCTTTGATATAGACTTTAAGGGGAACAAGGGTCATTCCTGTCCCTTTGGTCTCTTGTTCCAACTTTTGGATTTGTTTCTTATGGAGTAAGAGTTTTCGACGGCGTTCCGGTTCCTGGTTCCAAATATTGCCCTCTTCGTAAGGCGCGATATGGACATTGCTCAGCCAGACTTCACCATTTTTTACTTGAGCAAAGCCGTCCTTGAGATTGATTCGAGCAGCTCGAACACTCTTGATTTCAGTTCCAGTCAGGACCATCCCTGCCTCTAGCGTATCTACGATTGTATAGTCGTGGCGCGCCTTTTTATTTTGTGCGACGACCTTTCCCTCGCCCTTTGCCATGCTTGGCTCCTTTCTTAGCTACTTCCTTGTAAAAAGGTTTCTTTCCCTTTTTCTTCTTGTCTTTTTGTGAATGCTTGCGCTTATCATTTGAGCGTCCTGATTTTCTCTTATCTTCCTTCTTATCTGAACGACGATTTGAACCACGCCCTCTGTCTTTGCGCCCAGCTTGTTTCAAGCCTTTTTCGATGACATCAAACTCACTTGGGATATAAGAGAAGTCAATCTCACCTGTCATCTTATCCGCTCTTTCAACTCGAATGCGAATCTGCTGTCCTACACGGAAAGTTATGCCCGATTTCTCCCCACGGAGTGTCAAGTCACGCTCATTGAAATGATAAAATTCAGGAAAATTAGTGATGTGAATCAAGCCTTCAACCGTATTTGGCAATTCGACAAAAAGACCGAACTTGACAATGCTGGATACAACTGCATCGTACTCTTCACCAACGTATTCTTCCATGTACTCAGCTTTTTTCATGGCTTCAACTTCACGCTCCGCCTCAATGGCACGACGTTCACGGTTGGAAGACTGGGTCGCAATCTCTGGAATCACTTGTTCAAAATGCTCTGCTATTTCCTTGGAACGCCCATAGTCGCGAATCATCCGATGGACTAGAAGGTCAGGATAACGGCGAATCGGGCTGGTAAAGTGAGTGTAGTAGTCAGCTGCTAGTCCATAGTGACCGTGATTGTGCTCTGAATAGTGAGCTTGTTGCATAGAACGGAGAAGCATCATGGACAATACATCCGCATACGGTTCTCCCTCAACAGCACGCATGATGTCTTGAAGGGCCTCCTGGCTAATCTCACTGGCAGTTCCATAAATTCGCAAACCAAAACTAGAAGCGTAATCAATAAACTTCTGAACTTTTTCAGCCTTGGGCTCCTCGTGAATCCGATAGATAAAAGGTAGATCCAGCTTGCTAAAGTGCTCGGCAACCGTTTCATTGGCAATCAACATGAAGGACTCGATCATCCGCTCGGCAACACCACGCTGACGAAGGACGATATCCACAGGCTTGCCTTTTTTATCCACTAAAATCTTAGCTTCATTGGTATCGAAATTGAGGGCACCACGTTTCTCACGCATGCTTTCTAGCGTTTCATGAAGCTTGGCCATGAGCTCGATACTAGGAACAATTTTCTTAAACTCTTGTCTTTTTTCTTCGTCACCTGCTAGGATATCATTGACAGCGCTATAGGTCATACGGAAACTTGTCTTGATAACTGTTTGTGTAATGGTGTAATTAACCACACGACCATGTTTATCAATTTCCATAATAGCAGACTGGGTCAAGCGGTCTACTTGAGGATTGAGAGAGCAGATGCCATTTGACAGACGTTCTGGAAGCATTGGCACCACTCGGTCTGTCACGTAGACAGAAGTCGCGCGGTTAAGAGCTTCCTTGTCAAGGGCAGAACCCTCGGTCACATAGTAGGAAACATCCGCGATGTGAACTCCGAGTTCTAGATTTCCATTTTTCAAGGCTTTGATATGAACCGCATCGTCCAAGTCCTTGGCATCCGCACCATCAATGGTAAAGGTGATTTCATCTCTCAGGTCCAGACGACCTTCCATATCCTTTTGAGACGGAGCATCTGGCACACTTTCTGCCTCCTTGAGAACAGCTTCTGGAAATTCTGAGACAATATCCATGGATTCCAAGACTTCAAGAACGTCAATCCCAGCATCAGTCGAGTGTCCCACCACGTCCAGCACACTAGCGACAAAGAAATCATGTTTCTTACTTGGGTATTTGTCTATGAAGACCTTAAGAACTTCAGTACCTTCCAACTTGATAGCCGGTTTCTTCACATAGATCGGTTGGCTGATTTTTTGATTTTTTGAACGGATGTAACCCGCATACTTAGGTTTTTCCTGATCTAGAACGATTTGGCCGACAACTGTTGTCAGGCTGTGTTCTAGAATATCGATAATTTTGGCTTCGGCAGCTGTTCCCTTGTTGCGGTCAGCAACTTTCTTGATAACGACCTCAACGGTATCGCCATCAATGGCATAGTTGACATCGTTTTTTCCTACAAAAAGGTCGTCCTCTTCGCCTTCTAGACTGACAAAGCCAAAGCCATTCTTATGGGCATGAAAAATCCCTTTGAGGGTAATTTCATGTTTCTTCTTTTGGTCCAGACATAAACTACCATCATCTTCAAAACGAATCTGGTGCTTTCTTTCCATCAGAGACAGGGTTTTAATCAACTCACGGAAATCCTTGGACCCATCCTTTCCGAGAGCCTGAGCCAGGTCATTTACTGTCACTCGCCCCTTCTCTTGCAAATATTCTTTAATTTTATCTTTCATGTTTTCTTTCTAGATTTTTATAATTTCTTTTGATTGATAACTTTAGAAGTGTCATTAAAAATAAAAATAGGCAAAGACCTAGTCCTGCCCATTTCTTATCTACTTGATAATACCGTCAATGCTAAGGCAATGGCTAGCCAGAAAAAGACTAAAATACCTGTCAAACGTTGCATCACGGCTTCAAAACCACGCGCTTTACTACGTTCAAACAAATCACCTGAGCTGGCATCAAATACATTGCTGGATTGGTTCTTAGTTGGTTGCATGAAAATCGCAATCACAATCACAACAGATAATACTAATAAAATGGTTAATAATAGGTTGTACATATCAAACTCCTTAAAATCCCTATTATTTTACCATAAATTCTACTTAGATTCAAGATGTAGGGTTACTTTTCTTTCCTTGGGACAATACTTTAAAACCTCAATCTTGTCTGGATGGGTTTTGGAGTTTTTACTGGTTAGGTAATTAATACTGCCACAAGAGGAGCATTTGAGATTAATTTTTACTCGCACTAGATTTCCTTTACTTTTAATAATGATCTAAATTGAACTAAGTTGTATAAACAACTAAGAGCCACACAGGCTGCTGTCGCATAAAAAACAGAGTGGTAGCCAAATTGCCCTGCTACTGCTGAACCAGTCATGGGACCAACAACACCCCCAAGGTAGAAAAAGACTTGGTTAAAGGCAAAAATTCTTGAAATACCTGATTTTGGAGTCATTTTGCTGAGAAGAGCATTGACCCCCGGTATCAGAGCACCCGTTCCCAAACCAAAGAGAAAACGATACAAGCCAAGTTGAAGGGGGCTGGTTGCATGGGCACAAAGAAGGTAAATGATGACGGAATAAATCTGCGCTGCAACTAAAAGTCTATGATTTCCCACCTTATCTCCTAGTTTTCCCATCACTCCAGCACTCATCATGCTAGAAAATCCCATACTGGATACGATCAAGCCCGATACAAAGAGGAGATTTTCAGTCTGCCCTAAGTCCCGCACATAGAGAGCCAGGATAGGACCAATTGATTGAGCTGAAAATTGAATGACAAAGCTGGTTAAAAACAAATTAATCAAAAGATGAGAGTGTTTAATAGAACTAAACAACTCTTTTGTTGGTATTGCCTTCTCCTTAGCCACTGGTCGAAAATCTTCCTTGATAAAGAAAATGGTTAGGATTGCAGCTAAAAATAGGAAAGCACCCACCAATAAAAAGACATTGCGAATACCAAAAATTTCAGCAATCAAGCCACCTACAAAGGGGCCGGTTAGGGTTCCAGCTACTACTCCAGTTGATAAAGTCCCCAAAGCATAGCCAGACCTATCCTTGGGGACTTGACTGGCTATTAAAGCTGTCGCATTCGGTACGAAACCTGTAAATACGCCATTTAGTAATCTAAGAAAGATTAACCAATAGATATTCGGCACGAATGCCAAACCTCCCATAGTGATGGTCATGGCAAGGCCAGCTCGAATCATCATGGGTTTACGACCGTACTTGTCAGCAAGAATACCCCAGATAGGAGAAATCAAAGCTGCTGAAACAGCCGAAACTGAGATGGCTAATCCAGCATAGAAAGCAACTTGGTCACTCTCGATTCCCAACTGCTCTACAAAGATAGGCATAAAAGGGACGACCAAGGAAATACTGGCTCCCGTTAGAAAACTACCGAACCAGGCGACACGAAGATTATCTTTCCAACTAATCCCTTGCACAGCTATCGCCTCCTTCAAGTAACTTCACTACTTGCCCCACAAGCTGGTCACGACTGCCATTATTATCTAATATATGACTCGCCAATTTTTTCTTTTCTTCTAAAGACCACTGAGCTGCCAGACGGGACTCTGCTACTTCCTTAGAAAGATGATCCCGTTTCATGAAACGTTCTAATTGGATATCATAGTCCACATAGACCAGCCACGTTTCATCAAACCAGTTGGCATATCCCTGTTCAAAAAGTAGGGGAATATCCATAAAAAAGATAGCTTCTGTCTGGGCTAACTGATCTCGCAATGTTGCCAGTTCCTCACGAATAATCTCTCCTTGTGTTTGCTTAGACCATTCCTGCTCCTCAGGATTTGAAAAGATGAGACTAGCTAGAAGAGGACGATTGAGTTCTCCATTTTCTAAGAGAATTTCCTGTCCAAAATGCTGAACTAAGACCTGATATAGACGCCCACCATGTCTTTGTAGCTGATGGACAAGTCGGTCAGCATCTACCACTTGAAAGCCTTGCTCTCTTAGGAAATTTGTCACAGTTGACTTCCCAGAGGCAATTCCTCCTGTGATTCCAATGATTTTTCCCATCAGTTCCTCCTTTGACACTGAGGACAAAAATGAGTTCCACGTCCACCAAGCTGGATTTTCTCAATGATGGTACCACAGCGTGAACATGCTTGACCAGTCCTATCATAGACCTGATGAAAATCCTGCATGGTTCCGTCTTCCCCAAAGGCATTTGTATAGGTTCGAATGGTTGAGCCCCCTTTTTCAACAGCCTGTCCCAAAACAGCAATGGTCTGGTCATGAATAGCTGACGCTTCTTCTGATGTTAAACTCTGAGAAGATCTAGCTGGATGGACCTGAGCCCGCCAGAGGACCTCATCCACATAGATATTGCCAAGACCAGCTACCAAGGTTTGGTCTAGGAGATGGGATTTGATAGGCTTTTTAGACTTGGATAGGGCAGCTTGAAAGACCTGCAAATCAAAGTCCTGCTCTCTTGGCTCAGGCCCTAGTTTTTTAGAAACAAAGTATGCTTCCAATAGGTCTGGCGCCAGCAGTTCCATGGTGCCAAACTTGCGCACATCCTCATAAACAAGCGTTCCCCCGTCCTCAAACTGGAAGAAAACATGGGCATGCTTGCGTTCAGGAACCTGGTCCGGATAGTAAAAATACTTGCCCTCCATCCGCAGGTGGGAAAGCAAGACCTTATCTGTCAGGTAAAAAAGTAGATATTTTCCACGGCGCCCCATGGACTCAATTACTTGGCCAGGCACTTCCTTTCGAAACTCGTCCAAATCTGTCTTGATCATCTTGGGATAAGCAATCTCTATATTAGAAATCTTCTTTCCCAAAATCAATTTTTCTAAGCCACGACGAACCGTTTCAACCTCTGGTAATTCAGGCATCGTTCCTCCTTCTGTAAAAACAAGAAGCAGGCATGAGCCCACCTCTACTTAGTATTCTTTTTCATTATAGCCAAAGTCAGCCAAATCTAGCTTTTTATCACGCCAGTTTTTCTTGACCTTTACCCAAGTTTCTAGGAAAACCTTGTCCCCTAGCATGAGTTCGATATCTCTACGGGCCATGGTCCCAATTTTCTTGAGCATAGCGCCACCTTTACCAATGACAATCCCTTTTTGGCTGTCGCGCTCAACCATAATAGTAGCTCGGATATGAACCTTATCCGTCTCTTCGTCACGCTTCATAGAGTCAACCACTACTGCGACTGAGTGTGGAATCTCTTCACGAGTTAGGTGCAGAACTTTCTCACGAATCATTTCTGAAACCAAGAAACGCTCTGGGTGGTCTGTGATTTGATCAGCTGGGAAATACTGGAAACCTTCCTCTAGATTTTCACTAAGGATGTCAATTAGACGAGAAACGTTATTTCCCTGAAGGGCTGAGATAGGAACAATCTCCTTAAAGTCCATTTGGTTACGGAAGTCATCAATCTGAGCCAGAAGTTGGTCTGGGTGGACCTTGTCAATCTTATTGACCACCAGAATCACTGGAACTTTGGCAGCTTTCAGGCGCTCGATGATCATATCGTCCCCCTTACCACGCGCTTCGTCAGCAGGAACCATGAAAAGAACAGTATCCACTTCACGAAGGGTGCTGTAGGCAGATTCCACCATAAAATCTCCAAGAGCTGTCTTAGGTTTATGAATTCCTGGTGTGTCGATAAAGACAATCTGCTCCTTATCCGTGGTGTAAATCCCCATGATTTTATTGCGCGTTGTTTGCGCCTTGTCACTCATGATAGCAATCTTTTGCCCCATGACGTGATTTAAAAAGGTTGACTTCCCAACATTGGGACGTCCTAAAATGGCTACAAAGCCTGATTTAAATGTCATAATTTCCTCTTATTGTTTAAAATAGTAAATCCCAAATCCGTGGGAGAAAGATAAGTGCACCAATCACTGCGGCAAGAAGGGAAACCACAAGTACGGCTCCTGCCGCCATGTCCTTTGCTTTCTTTGCCAACATAGAAAAGTGATAGTGACTGGCTAGATCAACCACATTTTCGATAGCAGAGTTAATAATTTCAAAGGCTACTACCAAGAAAATGCTCATCAGGAGAAAGAGCCATTCGATCCGTGACACCTGAAAAACAAAACCTGCAAGGATGACCACTAGAGCCGTCACTGCATGTTTTCGCATATTGCGTTCTTCCTTGATTGCAGTCAGAATTCCTGTAAGTGCAAATTCTAAACTGGATACCAGGTCACGATTTTTCCATTTTCGTTTATTGTCTTGTGAGTCCATAGGCTGTTAAAATTTCTTCTTGTAAACCGAACATCTCCGCTTCTTCTTCCGGAGTGTAGTGATCGTAGCCGTTAATATGTAAAAAGCCGTGTACCGCCAAGAAGCCCATCTCACGCTCAAAGCTGTGACCGTATTCCTCAGCCTGCTCATGCGCTTTATCGATAGAGATGAAAAGTTCCCCAATGTAGGCATCAAACTCAGACATCATTTCTGCCAGTTCAGGATTATAAAGCAGATCTTCCTCATCAAAGGAAATGTCCAATTCTGGTTTATACTCAAGGCTGATGACATCTGTCGGACGATCCGTATCACGGTACTCGAGGTTGAGTTCGTGGCTACGCTCATTGGTCACAAAAGTAACTGCCATCTCCTTGTCTTCTTTTCCTATTTTTTTGGCTGCAAATTCCAAGATTTCTTGGGTTTGTTGCAAAATTTCTTGTGAAACTTGACCAGTTTCATCCACCATTTCAATATACATGTACTTCTCGATTCTCTTTACTTGGCTTTATTATACCATATTTCTATGATTTTATTCTACCTTTTTGATATAATACTATGGAATACAATCACAAGGAGAGAACGATGTCATTTGACGGATTTTTTTTACACCACATGGTTGAGGAATTGCGAAGAGAGTTGGTCAATGGTCGCATCCAGAAAATCAATCAACCTTTTGAACAAGAATTGGTCTTGCAAATCCGCAACAATCGCCAAAGCCATCGCCTGCTCCTCTCTGCCCATCCAGTTTTCGGACGCATTCAGCTAACCCAAACGACTTTTGAAAATCCTGCCCAGCCTTCTACCTTTATCATGGTTTTGAGAAAGTATTTACAAGGCGCCGTGATTGAGTCGATTGAGCAAGTCGAAAACGACCGTATCGTGGAGATCACCGTTTCCAATAAAAATGAGATTGGAGACCATATCCAGGCTACATTGATTATCGAGATCATGGGCAAACACAGCAATATTCTCCTCGTGGATAAAAGTAGCCATAAAATCCTCGAAGTCATCAAACACGTTGGCTTTTCACAAAATAGCTACCGCACCTTACTTCCAGGTTCGACCTATATCGCTCCACCAAGTACCGAGTCTCTCAATCCTTTTACTGTCAAGGATGAAAAGCTCTTTGAAATCCTGCAAACACAGGAACTAACAGCAAAAAATATTCAAAGCCTCTTTCAAGGTTTAGGTCGTGATACGGCAAACGAACTGGAAAGTCTATTGGTTAGTGACAAACTATCCACTTTCCGTAACTTTTTCAGTCAAGAAACCAAGCCATGCTTAACAGAGACTTCTTTCAGTCCAGTTCCTTTTGCGAATCCTGTAGGAGAGCCTTTTGCCAGCCTTTCTGACTTGCTAGACACCTACTATAAGGACAAGGCTGAACGGGACCGCGTCAAACAGCAAGCCAGTGAACTCATTCGACGTGTTGAAAATGAACTTCAGAAAAATCGACATAAGCTAAAAAAACAAGAAAAAGAGTTACTAGCGACAGACAACGCTGAGGAATTTCGCCAAAAAGGAGAATTGTTGACAACCTTCCTCCACCAAGTGCCTAATGACCAAGATCAGGTTATCCTAGACAACTACTACACCAATCAACCTATCACTATTGCGCTTGATAAGGCCTTGACTCCCAGTCAGAATGCTCAACGCTACTTTAAACGTTACCAGAAACTCAAAGAAGCTGTCAAATACCTGACTGAGTTGATTGAAGAAACCAAGGCAACTATTCTCTATCTGGAAAGCGTGGAGACTGTGCTCAACCAAGCAGGGCTGGAGGAAATCGCTGAAATCCGTGAGGAATTGATCCAAACAGGCTTCATTAGAAGACGCCAACGCGAGAAAATTCAGAAACGCAAAAAACCAGAACAGTATCTGGCGAGCGATGGCAAAACCATTATCTATGTCGGTCGAAACAATCTTCAAAACGAGGAATTGACCTTTAAAATGGCCCGCAAGGAGGAACTTTGGTTCCATGCCAAGGACATTCCTGGAAGTCATGTCGTCATCTCAGGAAATCTTGACCCATCTGATGAAGTTAAAACAGATGCGGCGGAACTGGCTGCCTACTTCTCCAAAGGGCGCTTGTCAAATCTCGTGCAAGTGGATATGATTGAAGTCAAGAAACTCAACAAACCAACTGGTGGAAAACCTGGCTTTGTAACCTACACAGGACAAAAGACCCTCCGCGTTACACCAGACCCAGAAAAAATCGCATCTATGAAAAAATCCTGATTTCAAGTGAATTCAGGATTTTCTTTTACATTTTACTCTGCAATCAAGGTTTCCAAACCAACCTTCATCATATCGGTGAAGGTGTTTTGGCGTTCTTCTGCAGTGGTGTCTTCATCTGGATTTACCAAGCTATCAGAAATGGTCATGATAGCAAGTGCATCGACGTGGTGTTGGGCAGCAAGATAGTAAAGGGCTGCCGCTTCCATTTCCACAGCCTTGACTCCCCATTTACCAAGCTCGATGTTCTTTTCAAAGTAGTTTGAATAAAAAACATCTGATGACAAAACATTCCCAACGTGGGTGGTCATACCGAGTTCTTTGGCAATATGGTAGGCCTTGTCTAGCAAGTCAAAACTAGCGATTTGTGGGAAATCATACTGTGGCCAGTCGTTGCGGATGATGTTTGAGTTGGTTGCAGCTGCTTGTGCCAAAACCAATTCACGGACGTGGACATCTTCATTCAAAGAACCCGCAGTTCCCACGCGGATCAATTTTTTCACACCGTAGTCCACAATCAACTCGCGCGCATAAATCGAAATAGATGGCATTCCCATCCCAGTTCCCATGACAGATACACGGTGACCCTTGTAAGTACCAGTGTAGCCAAACATGTTACGCACTTCATTAAAACAAACAGCATCTTCAAGGAAATTCTCCGCAATAAATTTCGCACGAAGAGGATCCCCAGGAAGAAGAATTTTATCAGCAATTTCACCCTGCTTAGCAGCAATATGGATAGACATAGTTAAGATATAAAGGGCGACAGAGAACAAAGTAAAAATAGGAAACTGACGACGCATCACAGATGCTAGACAGTTTATCTTTTTTACACAGTTCTCCGCCCGTATTCAGTTCAGCAAATACGGTTTCCCCATCCTTTCTTTTATTGTTATGAAAAGTTTTCCGCTCGTGTTCAAATTTGAACACTTCGCTCTACCTTTCTTTATTGTATATACAGGACAGGACAGCGACAGAGAACAAAGTAAAAATAGGAAACTGACGACACATCGCAGATGCTAGACAGTTTATCTTTTTACACAGTTCTCCGCCCGTATTCAGTTCAGTAAATACGGTTTACCCATCCTTTCTTGATTTTAAATTTAAATATTTCGCAGAACAGTTAGCCCGAGTTTGACTATAACTCAGATACTCTGCCTTTCTGTAATTCCTAGTTTACCAATGAATCTAAAAATGCGTACAGTTTTGCATTCATTTCAGAGTAATCGTTTCTACGTAATTCTTCTGGTGTTTGAACGAAAGTGAACTTTTCACTTTGCTCTCTTAATTGCTCCTCACCATCCGCAGTAATTAAGAGTTCTACTGCTTCGGGATCAAATTCCAAATGAGCCTGAAAGGCATAATGTTTTGGACTGAAGCGAATAATCTGACGTGGACAACCTTGACTGGTCGCAAGAACAACAGCATCCTCTGTCAGCCCTGGCATATCACCGTGCCAGTGGCCGGTTTCTAAGGTTTCTCCGAACAAGCTGACATGAGGATCTGTTAGACCTTCCATCGTCAATGTCACAGGATAAACGCCGATCTCGCGCTCTGGACTATGTTCATACTTCGCACCATAGGCAACAGACAAGAGCTGAGCACCAAGACAGACACCAACGATATAGATATCTGCGGCAATTGCTTCTTTCATAAAAGCAAGCTCAGCCTCAGGGTCATAGTATGGGAAGTTTTCTCTATCCTCATCAGGTGATTGAGGACCACCCATGACAATCAGAAAATCAATCCCGTCAATTGTTTCAGGAAGAGGTTCTTTTTCATAAACCTTTGTTGATGTAATGTGATGGCCTCGTTCCAGAGCCCATTTTAGATAAGCACCTGGAACCTCAAATGTCTCATGTAAAATAAAGTGAACTCTCATGACATTACAATTCAGCAATAATAGCTTTAAGCAAGCCTTTGAAGTCACCTTTGACACGTTCAGTCACTTCTACAACCTCTTCATGATTGAGTTCTTCTTGGAAACCTGCAGCATGGTTAGTGATACATGAAATTCCTAGAACTTTCATGCCAGAGTGGGCTGCCACAATAACTTCAGGAACTGTAGACATACCAACTGCATCTGCTCCCAATGTCTTATAGGCACGAATTTCTGCAGGTGTTTCATAAGTCGGACCTGTTACACCAATATAGACACCTTCATCAAGCTTGATACCAAGTTTTTTAGCCACTTCATGGGCAGTTGTACGGTATTCTGGTGTGTAGGCTTTAGACATATCTGGGAAACGTGGACCAAAATCATCCAAGTTTTCACCCATCAATGGGTTTTGCCCCGTCATATTGATATGGTCTGAGATAGCCATCAAGGTACCAGGACCAAATCCAATACCTCCAGCTGCATTAGTTACAATGACACCTTCACATCCGAGAACTTTCATCACACGTACTGGGAAAGTCACGACTTCAAGAGGATTTCCCTCGTAGAAATGGAAACGACCTTGAAGAGCCAAGACTTTTCGACCTGCAAGTTCTCCATATACCAATTTACCAGCGTGACCGACTACTGTCGAACGGCCCCAGTTTGGAATCTCAGCATAGTCTACTACAACTGGTTTCTCGATTTCTTCCGCCAATTCTCCAAGACCCGATCCAAGGATTAGACCGAACTCAGGCGCTTGGATTCCCTTGTCTTTCAGGAAAGTAGCTGTTTCCTTGATCTTATCTAAAAATGTCATTGTGTGTCTCCTTTATTATTTTTTAACATTTGACCGATTTTGTCAAAGGTTTTGGCATTGCGAATGGTGATGTGGCGATAAAAAGGCATCTTGAGCAAGTACTTATGATAGGCAGTTGCATAGTAGGATTCCTCAGAGAATTTCCCCCAGAAAATCCCAAGTCTTCCAAAATGAACCACTTCATCTTTCAGTTCTAAACTATCAACTGTCGCTATGACTTGATCCACATCCAAGCCCTCCGTGTAAAAGAGGACATCCTTTCGTGCCAAATCTTTGGTCCACCAATCTGGCAGATTCTTCAGCTCTTCTTCATAATCTTCCTGACTCAGCAAAGAAAAGCTCTGAATAAATGGATAATGGACTTCAAAGAAAGCCTCTAACTTTTCAACCAATCGGGCTTTAGGATCTGTCGAAGTAAAGAAAATATTGCCACTGTTGATGTAGGTTTCAACTTTTTCCAGTCCCAACTCTGCCAATTCTTGACGAAGATCCGCCATGACAACTTTATTTTTCCCACCGACATTAATGCCCCTTACCAGTAAAGCGTGTCGCGTCATCTTATACCAATTTATCTAAGAAACTTTCCCCAATCATGGCAGTTTCAACACCAAAGTTATCCGCAACTGTCGCTGAGATATCTGCAAAATGTCCAACTGGAATGACACCATTTCCCTTAAAAGCAGGGCTGTAGGCTAAAAGTGGAATATATTCGCGAGTGTGGTCTGTTCCTGCATAGGTTGGGTCATTTCCATGGTCCGCAGTAATCAAGAGAAGGTCGTTCTCTCTCATGGCTGCGATAATTTCAGGCAAGCGTTCATCAAACTCATGCAAGCAATCACGGTAACCATGAGCATTGCGGCGGTGGCCGTAAAGAGCATCAAAGTCAACTAAGTTTGTGAAGGAGAATCCTTTTTCAAACTCAGCAAGTCCCATGGTCTTCAATAATGTATCAATTCCGTGGCTGTTTGACTTGTTGTGGCCCATGTCATGATTGATACCAGCACCGTTAAAGATATCGTTGATTTTACCAACAGCATAAGTATCGATACCTGCTTCATTGAGTTTATCGAGAACAGTTGGAGCAAATGGTGAAACTGCCAAGTCACGACGGTTTGCTGTACGAGTGAAGTTACCTGGCTCACCTACATAAGGACGGGCAATGATACGACCTAGAAGAGCGGGGCGCTCAAGGGTAATCGAACGCGCGTATTCACAGATACGGTACAATTCATCCAAAGGAATGATATCTTCGTGGGCAGCAATCTGCAAAACTGGGTCAGCTGAAGTATAGATAATCAACTCCCCAGTTTCCATTTGACGTGGTCCAAAGTCATCGATAACAGCTGTTCCTGAGTATGGTTTATTGGCTTCACGAATGACCTTGCGTCCTGAAAATTCTTCGATTTTTGTCAAGATTTCTTCTGGGAATCCGTTCCAGAAAGTATCGAAAGGCTCTGTAATGTTGAGTCCCATGATTTCCCAGTGTCCCGTCATAGTATCCTTACCAAGTGATACTTCTTCCAATTTTGTTGCATATCCTGTTGGGTTGCTTTCTGCTGGAACAGTCTTCAACGGTGTTTCACGAGGAATATTTCCTAGACCGATTTTAGCCATGTTTGGCACATTCAAACCAACTGTTTTTGAAATGTGTCCCAGTGTGTCAGAAGCTCCATCTGGAACCCCTGCATTGACAAAGTTATTGGCATCTGGCGCAGCACCGATTCCTACAGAATCCAGTACTACCAAGTGAATACGATTAAATTTTGACATAGTCTGTCTCCTTTTATTTCCCTTTTGTTGAAGTTAAAATCTGAACCCCGTCTCGTCCAGCAACGATGACCTTATCCACCATTTGGTTGAATAAGCCATGCTCTACGACACCAACGACATGGTCTAATTCTTGTCCGAAAGCAATTGGGTCTTCGATGACTTCCAAGGCTAGATCAATGATAAAGTTTTGCATATCGGTCACAAAACGTTGGCCGTCTTTTTCACGGAAACTTGGTTTGTAGCTAGCTCGCTCAAAACGACGAAAGACCTGTTCTGCGCCATACTGAACCACTTCCACAGGCAATTTAAAAGCACCTAGTTTTTCTACTAGTTTGCTTTCATCAACAACCCAGATGTATTCTTTAGATGGAGTTGCAACAACCTTCTCCATGAGAAGGGCGCCCCCACCACCTTTGATTCCATTAAACTGGCTATCTACTTCATCCGCCCCGTCAACCGTCACATCAACAAAGTCTACTTGATCAATCGACTTGAGCGGGATATTAAGACCTTCTGCCTGTTTACTGGTCACACCGGAAGTCGTCACAGCTGTAATCTGCAATCCTTCTTCCTTAATCCGACGACCGATTTCTTCGACAAAATAATAGGCAGTAGAACCCGTTCCCAGTCCGACAACCATCCCATCCTTGACAAACTCAGCAGCCTTGATACCTGCCATCTTTTTCAGACTCTCCACTTAAACACCTCCAATATAGAGCTACTTTTATTATAACATGTATCCGTTTTTATTTCATGAATACACTTGAAAAACCCGAACATTTTTATTTCGGGTTTTGGTGTCCTATTTAACCATATCAGGATCGTAATCATAGAATCCGGTATCGAGGAAACGATTTTTGGGATGGAGCTTGCGCACTTCCTCATCCAACAAGAAGGCTTGGTCATGACTAAAGTTGCCCTCATGGATCAAGCTACGCGCTTGGATAAAGAGTTTAGCAATCTCAACAAAGTTCTGACCAGGAGTGTAGAGCCCTTCTAGTTTCCAGTGAGTAAAGCCATGCTCCACCAACTCAGTCAATTTGGTCATCAGATCAAGGTCATTGTTGGCAAAGATATGGGTACCATGATTATCTTCAAAGATGGAATAATGGCTCTCTGGATCACTTGGTTCTGCCAAGAAGAGGTCACGCTTACGTGTCTTTTCATCATCGATATGCGTAAAGTTATAGTAGTTTTGTAAGAGCGGACGCTTAGAATGGTGAATGACACTAGCGCCATAAACCAACACTTCAGCAGGAATTTCCAAAATCTCTGGCATCTTGAAGAGTTCAGCAGATGGAATTTCACGCGCCAAAACTGCCTCAGAAGCTCCTGCCTTTTGGCCCCAGAAGTTAATCTGACGACTGCTTGTCACCATAGTTGAAGCATCGTAGATCGTCTTGAAGGAATAGCCATCACGGTTGACCACATAAAAGACACCTGCATCTCCTACTGTAATATAGTCTGTCTTGATTTCTTCCAAGAAGTCTAGGAAGGGCTTGATACGGTCCATCATATCTTGGTGCATGAGGGCGTTGACTGCAACAATCAATTCCTTACCCGCATCATGAACGAGCTTAGCGATGGTGCGCAACTCTTCATAACTAAAGGTCGTTGGCAGACGAAGGCCAAAATCTTTCTCACCGACATAGATACGGTCTACGCCAGCTTCGAGTAGTTGTTTAACTTGTTCAATACTTTCAGCAGTTGCTGTAATAATAATCTTTTCCATAAGGAAAATTATACCACAATTCTCAAAAATCAGCTATGAATACTAGGAATTTTATAAAAAGTCAAAGTCTTTTTTAAAGTTTTCAATCAAAAAAGTGAACAGTAACCAGTACCGTCCACTCTCTTTTTTATGCATGTGTTTTTTCTACTAGGTGACCATCATTCATAACATAGATACGGTCAACCTTATCAAGAAGGCGTGTATCATGTGTAATCATGACAACTCCTCTACCTTGTTCGTGGGCAATGGCAGCCAACATTTCCGTTACTTGGTAAGCACGCTGAGTATCTAGACTGGCTGTCGGCTCATCTGCCAGCACGATGCTTGGATTGTTATAAAGCGCTCTAGCAATGGCCGCACGTTGACGTTCGCCACCTGATAAAGCCTTGGGATAATGATCTTGTACCTTTTCCAAATCCAACAAGTCAAGTAACTCTTTTCGATCACTTTTACTATTTTTTCCCTTATCCAGTCTGTCAATCAAATCCAGCTGTTCCTTGACCGTTAGAAAAGGAATTAAGTTTGAAGCTTGTAGAATAAAGCCAAACTCTCTAAAACGGAGGTCTGTTTTCTCCTTCTCCGTCAAACTTCCTGTTTCCTTCCCCTTTACCAAAATCTTTCCACTCGATGCTTCCTGAAGTTGTCCTAGAGTCGTTAGAAAGGTCGTCTTTCCAGAGCCTGAAGGTCCAACGATAGCCACGAACTCTCCCGCATTTAGCTGAAAATTCGTCTCATGCAGGGCCACGACTTTCATCTTTCCCTCCCCGTACGTTTTTGTCACTTGAGTCATTTCAATCAATGCTGTCATACTATTCTCCTTATCACTCTGCAATCGCAGTAATCGGGTCCACCTTTAACAAGCGTGGAAGTGAAATGACACCACCTAGAAGGGCCATCAAGCAAATTACCAAACTTAGGACAGAGTAGGCCATCCAACTTGGGTAGAAAAAGAAGGTAGCTGGTAAGACTAAAATCACTCCACCAATTGCCAGCAAGGCTAAAGCAATCCCCATACCAGCTAGGAGGAAGATTTGACAGAAAAGAGACCATACAATGGTTTTGATCTGTATTCCCTGAGCCCGCATTATTCCATAAAGTCCTAGTTTTTGAATGGTAATGATATAAACAAAAATCCCCACAATCAAGCCTGTGATGACAATCATAGCGAGAATCATCCCTGAAAATACATTCACCTGAGGTGTGTAACCAGGAATTTTCGAAATCATTTT
Source organism: Streptococcus mitis (assembly GCF_003943905.1). Classification (GTDB taxonomy): domain Bacteria; phylum Bacillota; class Bacilli; order Lactobacillales; family Streptococcaceae; genus Streptococcus; species Streptococcus mitis_BC. The sequence continues at coordinate 45,582 of NZ_RJNS01000001.1, read as the reverse complement.
GGGAATAGAAATCTGTTTCAGTCCATCGCCAGCCACTTCTATATCATTTTTCAATACCAAGGCAGAGATGGAACGATAGGCTTTCAAGGTTCCTTGTAAGGTCCAATAAGTTGACAGACTCGTAAAGACAACAGGCTCGGTGAAAAATTTATTACCTTGAGTCAGGCCTACAATCTTGTAACTTGCCTCACTTCCATTCAGCTGAATGGTGTCACCTAGTTTGATTCCATAGTTCTCAAAGGACTGATCCACGACAACCTCATCATCCTCCTCAGGATACCGTCCCTCCGTCAAACTAGGAGAGATAAAAGAGTCCCACTCTTGAGCAAAGATGGAAACATTGACTTTTTCACTATCATCGACTAGATTGGTCACAGCGAACATATAGCCCAGAGGAGCAGCATCTTTAGAACTCTTCTCCTTGTAGTCCTTTTCAGGAATAAAAGATGCCGTCAAATTATCATTGGCGTAGTCAGATAAAACCACACCCGTCGCTTGCCAATTATCAATCGCAGCCCGGTTGTTTCGCACAAGACCAAGAGCTAAACTGGTCATAAAAAAGACCATAAAAGCGATAAGAAAAATGGTAGTTAGAATCAAACTATATCGAAGTTTGTTTCGCACTATTTCTTTGATAGCAAGATACATGCTTATCTCCTTTAACGTTTCCCAGAGGTAGCAAGAAGGCCACCCAATCCAATAGACAGAATTTCTGTCTTTTCATCCATTCAAAACAACTCCTACCTCTTTTACAAAGAATCACGGTAGCAACTCAACAAATTATCTTAGGAAAAGCACTTGCTTGCTATCAATTTATATAAGTTATCCTTTCCTTTCTCAGTATATCTATAATAGAGAAGGTCGGGGCATCTGTTTTAAGTGTAACATCCATGCTATCACTTTCTCTAGTGGGTGTCAAGAAGAGTGACTTAGAAGATGATAAGAGACTTTAGTAGTTTTGTAACCATTCTGTAACAATTCTCTGCATAAAAAATGATAAAATGGTTAGGTACTGTTAAGGAGAGAATCATGCCCGCAAGAAAACTAGAAGCTTATGAGTTTGAACAAATTCCCGAATCGAAACAAACTCCGCTTTACCAAGATTACACACCTGAAGCCCCTGTTGGCTCTAACCTAAAAGAGATTTTATTTTTTGTAAATATTGCTTGTTTTTGTATTTTTATGGTGCTTTTTAGCTTTATCTTTTTGGCCTTAAAATTGAATGCAGCTTTATCATTTATTGCTGCTATGGGTCTTAGTTTCGCACTTTTACAACTTCAACGAAAGATTATTAAACAAAAGATTTTAAAATAAAGGTTGGTACTACTACCAACCTCTTTTCTAGTTATCTGAAAAGACAGTTATAAAACTGTCTTTTTTATTTATTCTTTCGTTTTGGAGGAGATTGGATAGCGACTTTAACTTCAAAAATCGTTCCTCTAGGTTTGTTATCTTTTACGCTAATCGTTCCTCGTAAGGCATCAACAATCTGCTTGGCCAAAGAAAGTCCCAAGCCAAAGCCACCTTTCTGACGGGTTCTCGCCTTGTCTACACGGTAAAAACGGTCAAAGATTTTCTTCTTGTCAGCAGCTGAGATTCCAATCCCATTATCCGCTACTGTTAGATAGAGGTGGCGATCTGTAGCATAAACCACAAACTCAATTTTTCCATCTTCTTCGGTATACTTGATGGCATTATCAAACAAGATGGTCATGAGTTGTTTTAAGAGCAACTGATCGGTCATGAAGGGACGATAAATCCGATTTTCATAGTCAAAAACTCGATCATTTTCAGAAGCAATTAACTCATAGTTGGTAAAGGTGGTTTTAAAGAATTGTGGAGAAACTTCTGCTATTTCTGGCTTAAGTCCATCATCTCGACGTGCTAAATTGAGAAGGTTGGTTGTAAGGAAGCGCATGTTGCGAACTTCTTCGAGGCTAGAAGCAATGCTTTCGCTGGATTCCATGATTGTTGCCTCTGGTTTTCGAAAGAGAGTCTCTAAACGATTTTGTAAAACAGCCAAAGGTGTTCTCAGTTCGTGGCTTGCATTTTCAACAAAGGACTTCTGCTTTTGCATACTTTCCAGTAAGGGTTTGACACTGACACGGGCAAGGTAAACACTAGCAATTAAAGACAGAAGCCAGAAACTGGCCATGACCACTACGATTAAATGCTCATGGTTTTGGCTGATTTGCTCGAGCTGACTGGTATTGATTAAAACCGCCGCATATTTGACGTTGCTTGAAACAGTGGACGAATTTGTTTCCATCAAGATCATACGGTAGGTTTCTTCCTGACCGTAGCTATTGACAACTTGGATTTGCCGAATATGATTCAACTCTTTCTTGTCCAGTTTGATCTTGTCCAAGCCTAAAAAGCGATTGCCCAGTAAGAGTTGGTTAAAATCCTTGTCAAAGAGCAAAACTTCTGTATTTGAGCTAACATTGGGCTTTACTTCAGCCTTACTGGCATCCGCTGTTGCTGGTTGAATATCCTTGACTTCCTCAGTTGCCCGATTAAGGGCTAACTGGATGACAGCTTGTGGACTACTACTAAGGGCTTGGAGTTTTTCATCTACAGAGGTGTAGAGACTCGAGTGCATGACCTGAAGGATAATCAAGGTCATAGCAGAGAAAATCAGGGTGAACACTCCGAAGTTTCGAATGAAATAGCTGAAATCATCCGCATACCATGTTTTTTTTAGTTTATTGAACATCTTTTAAAATATACCCGACACTACGCAAGGTTTGAAGATTTTCAGCAAAGGCTGTCCCCTTCAGTTTCTTACGAACTTTTGAAACATAGACTTCTACAACGGAAATAGTCGTATCGCTATCAAATCCCCATAGGCGGTCAAAAATTTGTGTCTTGGGAAGAATGACATTTTGATTTTGAAGGAAGTAAACCAATAACTCAAACTCTTTCCCGAGCAATTCCACAGGAGTATCTTCCACTTTTACTTCATTCGTTGAAAGGTTGACGACAATATCCCCATAGGTCAAGGTATTTTCGTTAAACTTGCCTGAACGTTTGAGAAGGGCTTGAATCCGCATTTTGAGTTCTTCTAGGTAGAAGGGTTTGGTGAGGTAGTCATCCGCTCCCAACTCAAAACCATGTCCCTTGTCATCCAAACTCTCTTTGGCAGTCATGATAAGGACTGGTGTTGTAATTCCTTTTTCACGCAATTCTTTCAAAACTTGGAAGCCATTTTTTTCAGGCAACATCAGGTCAAGCAGAATCAAGTCATAAACGCCACTTTCTGCTTCGTAGAGACCTTCTTCTCCATCAAAGACCTGCATGACATCTGCAAAATCATCTAAAAAGTCAAATACTGAGTTTGACAGACCTAGATCATCTTCTACTAATAAGATTTTTATCATCAGAAACTCCTCCTTGTTACGATTATTATACCAAAATTGCCTTAAAAAAAACTCAACTCTCTCTTGTTTTCAGATAGAAAGTTGAGTTTTTATTTACATTTCGAACGAATTAAGCTTTAGCATATTGGGCTACAACAGCTTCGACTGCTGCTTTCTCACGCTTAATCAAGTCAACACGCGCTGCGATATCCTTGATTCCCATACGGATGTTTCGGCTAAGAGCGAGGTCAGAAAGTTGCGGTTCAAAGAATTCCTTGTACTCTGCCAAGCGTTGCTCTGTTTTAAAGATGTGTGATGGGAAGATAACAAAACTATCAAAGCTCATATCACCACCAAGGGCTGCCTTGATCCAATCCCAGTTTTCTCGCGCCCAAACCCAAACAGTTTCTTGGGTTGCTTGGTGTCCGAGGAAATGGAGGTACCATGAAGAAAGGTCCTGTGGTTTCACTACAAATTTATCTTTCCATGAACCAATCAAGGTTTGGATATTGTCCACATCTGTACTGTACGCAAGAGCTCCTGCCAGCTGGCGTTTAAAGACCGCATCCGTCGCATGAGTGTAGAGGTCCAGATAAGTTGCGACCAAATCCTTGGTCTCATGGTGTTTCATTTCATTGATGAGAACTTGAGCACGAATTGCTGCTGGAAGTCCTGCAAGATTTTCCTTGTGAGCTGCAAAGATTTGGCTAGCGACTTGACTAGCTTCTGCATCATTTGAGCGAATCATCATGGAAATGGTCAATTGACGAACTAATTCATCCTCATCTGATTCCCCTTCTTTAGCTTCAAAACCAAGACGAACATAGTTGTGACGAGCCAATTTAGCAACCAGTGCTTTGAAGGTTGTTTCAGCTTCTGTTCCTTCATCGATAAAGCGCTCAAGGGCAGAAATCACTTGAGAAACAGCTGAAACCACAAGGTAAGACTCTTCCTTGGCAAGTTTATCAAGCACAGGGAGCAAGTCCGCATAAGAAATGTGCCCTGCTTCAGCAAGCAAACGACGTTCTTGGACGATTTGTAGTTTGCTTGTGTTATCAAGCTCAACTAGGTCAGTAAGAACTGCATCTAATAAATCTCCTTGATAGTCCGTAATGTAATGGGCTGTATTTTCAGTATTAAGACGAAGAGCTCCTTTATTTTCAGCAAGAAGAGCTGTGTAGCCAGGAATTTCGATACTTTCAGTTTCAAGTGTATCAGGCAAACCTTTCCAGTTGCTGTTGAGTGGCACAACCCAGAGACGGTTCTTGTCTTCGTGCTCACCTATAAAGAATTGTTTTTGTGAAATCTTCAAGACATCATTTTCAACTTTGACAGTGAGAACTGGATAGCCAGGTTGTTCCAACCAAGAATCCATAAAGGCTGCAACATCACGTCCTGATGCTTGACCAAGGGCATTCCAAAGGTCACGACCGATGGTGTTGCTGTACTGGTGTTTTTCAAAGTAAGCGTGCAAGCCTTTAGCAAAATCCGCATCACCGAGCCAACGGCGAAGCATGTGCATGAGACGGCTTCCTTTGGCATAGACGATAGCGCCATCAAAGAGCGTATTAATTTCATCTGGGTGTTTGACTTCGACATGGACAGACTGAACGCCATCCGTCGCATCGCGTTTAAGCGCAGCTGGAACTCCACCTGTTTGGAAATCTTCAAAGATATTCCAACTTGGCTCGATGGCATCCACACAGACGTATTCCATCATGTTAGCGAAGCTTTCATTGAGCCAAAGGTCATCCCACCATTTCATAGTCACGAGGTTACCAAACCATTGGTGGGCAAGCTCGTGGGCGATAACAAGGGCAACTTGCTGACGGCTGGCAAAGGTAGAGTTCTCATCCACAACCAAGTAAACTTCACGGTAGGTCACAAGACCCCAGTTTTCCATAGCACCAGCTGAGAAGTCAGGAAGGGCGATATGAAGCGATTGAGGAATTGGGTACTTAACTCCGTAGTAATCTTCGTAGAACTCAATTGAGCGAACGGCGATGTCCAGTGAGAAATCAAGGTTAGATAGTGGGTGAGCTTTCGTTGAGTAGACACCTACAAGAGTACCGTTTTTAGTTTTAGCGGTCACCCCTTGCAAATCACCAGCTACAAAGGCCAACAAGTAAGATGACATACGAGGTGTTGTCTCAAACTTCCAAATACCTGTTTCCTTGCGGTGTTCAACATCAATCTCAGGCATGTTTGACAAGGCCACTTCACCTTCTGCCTGGTCAAAACGAAGAGCGAGGTCAAAAGTTGCTTTTGCTTCGGGCTCATCCACACATGGAAAGGCTTCACGCGCAAAATGGCTCTCAAACTGAGTAGATAAGACTTCCTTCTTGACTCCATCAACTGTGTAATAAGAAGGGTAAATCCCTGTCATGTTGTCTGTGATTTTTCCTGAAAAAGCGATGACCATTTCAACTTGACCAGCCTCAGCCAATTCGGTATGAAGGGCTTCATTGTCATGATCAACTGTAAATGGACGCGCTTGACCCGCAACTTCTACAGAAGCGATTTCCAAGTCTTTTTGGTGAAGGGAAATACGGTCACTTTTCGCTTGACCAGTGATGGTCACCTTCCCAGAAAACGTCTTGGTCTCACGACTCAAGTCTAGAAATAAATCATAGTGTTCAGGAACAAATTGCGTAATAAAATGTTCAACTGCTTGCATAGTTTTCTCCTATTCTAAGTTTAAGAGTTTTACTCTTCTTCAAACAAACTTATTATATCATGTTTTGCTTGAGAAAAAAGGATTGGACAGTGATTTCCAAAACTTTCTTCCTTCTACAGTCTAGAGTGGGTAGACCTTGCGAAATTCTTCTAAAACGACCTTGCTTTCAGGTGTAAAAGTCAGGCCAGCCTCCCTCATCCACTCGGTGAAACAGTCTTCGTGAACCTGGCGCCAATAGGCTAAAGATTTGTCTCCCTCACCTTCCTTGTAGGCATGGTCTGCAGAAACTTGACTGAAAAGCTGAACGGAAACCTTGGTAATTTCGACAATGCAGACAGCCTGATTTTGACTGTCTAAAATGACATCGAAGGTTCCTTCTTGTGGAAGAGGTTCGTCTTTTAGTGCGTAGAGGTCGTAGACTGAGGCGGTTGCTGTCTTTTCGCCTTTTNAAACCAAATCTGCCAAGAGATCGGCTTCCACTCCAAAAGCCCAGGCATCTATCTCATCTCCGATATAGGGGTTGATTTTCTTGTAGTCATTCCACATTTCTTGCGGTGTCATAGGTCACTCCTTTGTAATTTTTTACTTACTTCCTTTACACGTTTGAGGTGGTCTGGAAGGTCAATCTCTAAATTAAAAATCTCTGGAATAGAACTGTAGTGGATAATACACTTGATACCCATCTGATTCATTTTTTGTATGAAAGAAGCATTCAGATAGCCTGCTACAGCAAAGTCAATCTTTTTCATACTTGCTTTATCCTGCATATCTCTCAGCATATCTAACATTATTGGACTTTCCATATCATGCCATTGACTGTTTCTCACAGTCGCAAAAACAAAAGAAGTCAAATCATTCATTCCAACTACAATCTTTGAAATACCAGTTTCCAGTATTCTGTCCAAGTCAAAATAAGCTGACGGTAATTCAATCATTGTACCGACTTTTCCAGTAAAACCATGCTCACGCAATACTCTAATAGCTTGTTTTAATTGGTCGGCATCATTGACAAAAGGAAAAATAACAGACAGATTGGGATTGGTTTGATAAACTTCTGTAACGACATGTGTCTCAGCCTGAAATTCATTCGGACACGCCAGCAAACGCCTTATCCCTCTATATCCAAACAAGGGATGATTTTCATCAAAATGCTCTTTAGTCCACTCTAAACAATTAGCTTCTGTATTTGTTAACTCTGAAAAACGATACCAAACCTCTTCATCTGAGTACAAGGAGCAAACGGTGTTTAGATAATCTTTTACAAATTGCTGACAACTTGCTAATAGGATGTTTTGATTAAGCTCTCTTAGCAAGTATTCCCCACGAATCATACCAACATGATGCAATAGTTGTGGGTAAACTTTTTCAGCGATTTTCTCGCCACTAAGGGCAAGTTGGTTTTGCATGTCCATTCACCTCGTCTTAAAAGATACAATATCAGATATCATTATATGATACCTTCCTCTAGTTCAAAAGCTTCATAAGGTTCAACTAACTCATATCCTAAAAATTCTGCTACTTTTTTGGAAGCCTCGTTATGAGCATCCCAAAGTGGAAACATATCTCTATTTAAACTCTCTAAAATCATTGCAGCACCAAGCTTTTTAGCAAATCCATTTCCTTGTTCGTTTAGTCTAGTTGCAACTTCCACTTCAACTGCTCCACAGTAAACTAACCCTGAGGAAATCCCAGCAATCAGTTCATTATTTTTAAGAATCACAAAGCCAAATCCACCTTTTAAAACAAAATCCTGATAGGACTCAAAATCCCCCTGTAAATCTTGTGACCATTCTTCCTCAGAAAAGCAGTTATAAATATGATTATCAATAGGCACAATATTGTAACCTTCCTCTAAATGAGTAACTAGATCATTTAGAAATTCAACTTGAAAATTTGCCTTATCTTTAAAAGAATAGCGAGTAAAAGAATTTAACCCTACTTTCCGATGCAGAAAATCTTGCCAACTAGTATTTTCTGAAATAATAATCTTATAATCTAAACCATATTTTCTAACAAAATCTTCCCAAAATCTGGAATCTAACTCCCCTGCTAGGTATAGAAAATTCCCAACATCATAAAAGCTTGTTGTCCTATCACTATTTCGGTAGACAGTTCCGATTTGAGATTTAAGACCATAGAAAACCATATTTTTCTTCCATGTTTTAAATAGTTCCATTATCCCCCTACTTCACCTTCCAATTTCTATAGCTTGTCATATCTAATTTTGGAAATCCTAATAATTCAGACTTAACCTTCAAAACTAATGGCGATGCATTTTCTTCTGTGATTTTCTGAATATCCATCCAAATATATCCGAGTGAATCATTCGCACCATCAGAGACAGCTTCCGAAATCGTAACCTGAGGTTCCTTCTCGTTGACCTCAATATCATAAAATGCCATGATATGGTGAACCATAAAATTTTTTAACTCTTCCCTGACGAAAACATCGTAGATTCGAGGATTGGAATAGCTTCTAACAGTAAATCCTGTCTCTTCCATAACTTCTCTAATCAAAGTTTCTGTCAGTCCTTCACCTACTTCCTGACTACCACCCGGTAGATCATAACGATGTTGATAAGGGCCTCTCGTTTTTTCAATACAGAGTAACTTCCCATTTTCAAAGCAAATGCCATAGACTCCAAAGTGTTTTTTGATTTCCATCCAACTTCTCCTACTTCAAAGACCAGCCACCATCAATCGTCAGGATTTGTCCTTGCATGGCGCTCGCTTTCCCACTTGCTAAGAAAAAGCTAATCTCTGCTACTTCCTCTGGCTCAATCCAGCGCTTGATTGGCGTTTCACTAGCCACCCAGTCAGCCAATCCACCTGGTTCAAAGTCGGAAGCGGTCATAGCTGTCTTAACAGCTCCTGGAGCGATCCCAAAGACCTGAATCCCAGCTTCAGCATAGTCCAGAGCCAACTGCTTGGTAAAGCCAGCCAAGGCGTGCTTAGACGAGGTATAGGCATGACCACCTCCTCCAGCTAGACTTGAAGCAACGGAGCACATATTAATGATAATTCCTTTTTTATTTTCCAGCATTTGCATCAAATAATAGCGAGTCAACTCAACAGGAGTCACATAGTTGATTTCAAAAATCTCTTGAATTTCCTGCGCTGTTTGATCCAAAAGTGGTTTGTAATCATCTAATACTCCTGCAGTATTACACAAAATATCAACATGAGGACACCAGTCAAAAATAGGCTCCAAGTCCAAGGTCAAATCTCTCTGTAAAAAGTAGAAATCACCCTGTAAGAGTGGATTTTCACCTTGGTCAACTCCATAAACTTGGTAACCCTTCTCTAAAAAGAGTCGAGCTTGAGCCAAACCGATACCTGAACTCACTCCCGTAATCAATACACGTCTAGTCATGCACTTCTACCCAATCCGTTGCCAAAACATCACAAGGTGTCGGGCTCCACATGGAAAAACCTTCCCCTTCTCCAGACACGTTGATTAGGAAATAGGGCGTCACCTCAAGAGCTACACCATTTTGCTCGATGGTGTCAAAAAGTTGGACATAGTTTTCTGCCCCTCCCCAACCAGTTCGTACATATTTTTTCTTAGCCTTTAATCCAGGCAGGATTTCTTCAAATGTCATGACTGTCTCCTTTGTTGTCTACTTATTTTTATTATAACAAAAAATCGACAACCAATCTATCATGGTTCCCGATTTTGTTCTTCCCTAGTCTTTCCCACCAAGTTTGCTATTGATAGTCATCATGATACTGGCAATTTTCTCTCCCCAGTATGGGTCAGAAGCATAGCGTACATTCATACCAGAAGCTTTGTTCCCAAGGTGGTCTCTTCCGCGGTCAATATAGTTCTCGCGAATCCACTTAGCCGCACCGAGAATCCCCTTATCCACATCATCAAATTTTTTGGCCGAGGTATATGGGCTCGAATCATAAGCCGCAATTCCAAAGAAGTTATTCTTATCCTTGGCAATCTGGCTCCGTCCCCAAGCACTCTCAAGTGCACTATGAGCCATTAAGTAAAGAGCATTCACACCATATCGTTCCTCAGCTTCCTTAAAAATAGCACCCTTACCAGCGAGACGACTATCCCTAATATTCATCAAAGAATAAACTTTATCCAATTCGGCTGCGCTGTAATTACTTGGTTTAGTCAAATTTCTAAAGAGGAAGGGATTTTCAATGGTAAAGCCATCAAAATGAATTCCATCAGTTGAATAATATTTCTTACCAATAGTCATAGCTGAGCTATGTGGCGCAACACGGAGACTTACATAAGGTGATAACTCATGGTAAAAATACTTGCCATCACTTGTATAATGAGGGACAAATTCACTATCTTTATCAATAGCTACTAAATCACTTTTATTCATGAAGCCGGATAAACCAGAAATATTGACTGGTATTTGACTATCTTTTTTAGATTGTGTATCTCCAAGTGAGACGATAGTTCCCTGTGATACATAACTCAATCTTTTACCAGAAGCGCTATAAACATAAGCAGTAATTGGCTTCACTTTATAATATTTTGCCTCTGATATCCACTTCCCATTATTCTGGAAGGAATACTCTTTACCTTTGATCGTAAAAGTACCTGTTACATATCGACCATCATCTTTTAGATAGTACCAAGCATCGTAATCTTTGTCAAAAATCCATTCATTTTTGGCCATATAGCCACCAGATTTAAGGTAGTATGATCCAATCCATTCACGGGAAGCGTAGGCCCCACCTGACTTCAAGTAAAACCAGCTATTGTAGGATTTATCAAAAATCCACTCTTTTTCCGCCATAGCGCCACTATCTTTCAGATAATAGTCACTTTTCCACTGGCTACTTGCCATCACACCATCGCTATTGAAATAGTACCATGTTCCTTTTATTTTTTCCCATTTGTTGCGAGAAATCTTGCCTGAAGCTGTTGCATAGTACCACTTGTCAGATATTTTCACCCAATCATTTTCTGCCATGGCACCACTACCTTGGAAGAGATAGTCATTATAGATGGTGCGACTAAGCATGACACCATCCTTATCAAAGTAATACCAAGAACCTTCAATCTTTTCCCATTTGTCGCGAGAAATCTTGCCCGAAGCTGTTGCATAGTACCACTTGTCAGATATTTTTACCCAATCATTTTCTGCCATAGCACCGTTGCCTTTGACAAGGTAATCATCAATTATAGTATTACTGAGTATAATACCGTTTTTGTCAAAGTAATACCAGACGCCTTCAATCTTTTCCCATTTATTGCGAGAAATCTTGCCTGAAGCTGTTGCATAGTACCATTGGTCAGATATTTTCACCCAATCGTTTTCCGCCATAGCACCGTTACCTTTGACAAGGTAATCATCAACTATGGTATTACTGAGCATAATGCCATTTTTATCAAAGTAATACCAAGTGCCACTAATTTTTTTCCAGTTTACGACAGGCTGGTTATTTTCATAAAAACGCCAGTTTCCTTGTTCTTTCTGCCAACCTTCCTTGATAACTTCCTCTTTTTTTCCCTTTTTGGATGAGTCATCTTTAGAAGAATTTTCCTCTTTTACAACTGGCTCTTTCTTGGGCTCCACTTGAGGAATTTCTTTTTTGGGAGTAACTTCTTCTTTTTTCTCGACTACATCTGTGGTCTGAGTTTTTTTCGTAACCTGAGATTCTTCAGCATATACAGATGTCTTTGCAAATCCTGCCATAGAAAGAACGACAGTACTTGCAAGTAGTATCTTCTTCATTTTATTCTCCTCTGTAGAAAACGATTTACACTATTACTATTTTACAAAACCTATTGTAACATAGTTAACAGACGGAAATATTACAAATTGATGAAGATTCTATTTCTTGTTGACGATAAGGAAGACCTAGCTTATCTCAGACTGGCTTTAACTTCTCGACGGAGATTTTCCAAACTGCTAATGCCATATTTGTCCATGACTTTTGGCAGATGTTCGATGATATCAGGACAAGCATAAGGGTTGGTAAAATTGGCTGTTCCAACTCCAATGGCAGAGGCACCAGCCAGATACATTTCTAGCGCAGCTTCTGCCGAATCCACTCCTCCCATTCCAATGATAGGAAGGTCTGTTGTTTGGGCGACTTGACGGATGAGTTTGAGGGCTACTGGAAAAACTGCTGGACCTGACATTCCACCTGTTCCATTGGCTAGGATTGGTTTTCTAGTTTTGAGGTCAAAGCGCATACCGACTAGAGTATTAATCATGGTTAACCCACTTGCTCCTGCATCTTCTGCGGCTTTGGCGACGGTGACAATATCCGTCACGCTAGGGGTTAACTTAACATAAACTGGTACATGGGAAGCTTCCACAGCTGCCTTTACCACTTCATAAGCCAAGTCAGGATCTTGCCCAATCAAAAGTCCATGATTGCCGTGATCCACATTCGGACAAGAGATATTTAACTCGATAGCTTTTACATTTGCAGCCTTGGAAATTCCTCGAGAAACGGCAGCGTACTCTTGTTTTGAAAAGCCTGCAACATTTGCGATGATAGGAAGATTTGGGTATTCTCTTTCCAACCAAGGCAACTTTTCAGCTAAAACAGCTTCTAAACCAGGATTTTGCAAGCTGATTGCATTGAGCATACCAGCAGGTGTTTCTGCCACCCTAGGAGTTGGATTACCAAAACGGGGTTCAAGTGTCGTTGCCTTGATCATAATGGAGCCTAAAAGGTCTAAATCATAGTACTTGGCATACTCCTGACCAAAACCAAAACAGCCTGATGCTGGGATGATGGGATTTTTCAAATCCAAGCCTGGTAGAGAAACTTGTAAACGATTTGTAGTCATGACTTTCTCCTTATAATACAACTGTTCCTGTGCGGAAAACAGGGCCATCTTCACAGACTCGTTGGCTGACGGTCTCACTATCTGGCACTTTTAGGACGCAGGCATAGCAAGCTCCCATCCCACAAGCCATACGAGATTCCAGAGATAGGTAGGCTCTTGGATGATCATAAAATCTTTGATTGATGTACTTCATCATTCCCGGAGCACCACATGAGTAAACGGCATCAAACCGATTTTCTAAATCATTGATGACGACGGACACATTTCCCTTGATGCCATAAGAACCATCATCTGTCGTTACAAAAACCTGACCATATTGAGCCAATTCGATTTCGAGAATAACAGCATCCTTAGTCGCAAAACCGAGGACTGTCACTACTTTCACCCCACGCGCATGCAATTCCTTGGCCACCTCAAGCAAGGGTGGAACACCAATCCCACCACCAACGAGGAGAATTTGGCTCTGATTGTCTAAATCAGACAAGTCAAAACCATTTCCCTGAGGCCCCATCACATCAAGAGTATCTCCCTGACTTAAGGTTGAAAAAATAGCTGTCCCAGCACCCTCAATCCGATAAATAAGATGACACTGCTTGTTTGCCTTGTCAATAGACGAAATTGAAATAGGACGGCGCAAGAGATGGGCATCATCAGGCACACGCAGATGGAGAAATTGGCCTGCTCGCATGGCTTCAACCATATCCCCTTCTAGGACTAATTCAAAGATTGCTGGCGCGATTTCCTCTTGTGCTACCACCTTCATGGTTTCCAAACGAATGGCACCCAAGCGCTTCTTACATGTGGGATTCATGACTTTTCCTCCTTAAATTTAAGGGGACCAGATAAAGAAAAGGCCTTGCTAATGCAAGGCCTCAGTTAAAATCGTACAAAACGATAGAGCACACTCAAAAAGTCTCCTCTAGAAAATTGTACTATTCTTTTATCTGACACCTTGTGAGTCTCTCTGGACTCCCCTTAAAGGTTAAATTTGTATTAGTATACTCTTTCGAAGAAAAAAAGTCAAGTAGAAAACGAACGTTCTACTTGACTTCACTGGATTATTTTTCACGAATGACTTCGACCTTGTAGCCGTCAGGATCCTTGACAAAGTAATAGTTTGGTGCAGTTCCTGGTAGGCCTTTTGGCTCTGTAACCTCATAGCCTTTGTTGCTATGTTCTTGATGAAGTGCCTCAAGGTCAGGTGTACTGAGGGCGATATGGGCGAAGCCATCTCCTACCACGTAAGGGCCGTGGTCATAGTTATAGGTCAATTCCAACTCGTAGTCATCACCATCAAGTCCAAGATAGACAATGGTGAAGGCATAATCTGGAAAATCCTTGCGACGCAATTCTTTAAAGCCAAAAGCGTCTTGATAAAAGGCGATTGATTTTTCAAGGTTTTCTACTCGCAAGCAGGTGTGTAGCATTTTTGAAGCCATAGCTTTCTCCTTTATTTCTAAAAAGACTGGGACAATTCTGTTCCAGTCTTATCAATTATTATTTACCAAGTTTTGCTTTAGCTGCATCTGCAAGAGCTGTGAAAGCTGCTGCATCGTTAACAGCCAAGTCAGCAAGCATTTTACGGTTAACTTCGATTTCAGCCAATTTCAAACCATGCATCAATTGTGAGTATGAAAGTCCGTTCAAACGAGCTGCCGCATTGATACGAGTGATCCACAATTTACGGAAGTCACGTTTTTTCTGACGACGGTCACGGTATGCATAGTAGTAAGAGTTCATTACTTGTTCTTTTGCAGTACGGAACAAGATGTGTTTAGCTCCATAGTAACCTTTTGCTAATTTAAGAATACGTTTACGACGTTTGCGTGATACAACGCCACCTTTAACACGTGCCATGTTTTATTTCCTCCAAATATTTCCTAGAATTGTTTACTTACTGTTAGGCTATTATTTCAAGCGAGTAAGCATTGCTTTGATACGTTTGAAATCTCCTGAATGCACCATAGATGCTTTACGAAGATGACGACGTTGTTTCTTAGTTTTTCCGTGGAAACGGTGAGAAGTGTAAGCACGGAAACGTTTAAGTCCACCAGAACCTGTACGTTTGAAACGTTTAGCTGATGCGCGGTGTGTTTTTTGTTTTGGCATGATTTTTTCTCCTTTATTTAACTTTCTGACACTTATTTTTTGTCAGTTGCTGGCGTCAACTGCATGAACATTTGGCGTCCATCCATCTTAGCTCGTTGTTCGATGATCGCAATATCTTGTGTTGCTTCAGCAAACTCGGCTAAAACTTTTGCACCAATCTCTTTATGGGTGATCATACGCCCTTTAAAGCGAATGGATACCTTAACTTTATTTCCTTTTTCAAGGAACTTGCGTGCATTGCGAAGTTTTGTGTCAAAGTCACCCTTGTCAATAGTTGGACTCAGACGAACTTCTTTCACAGTAACAACACTTTGTTTTTTACGTTGTTCTTTTTGCTTTTTCTGATACTCAAATTTGAACTTACCGTAGTCCATAATTTTAGCAACAGGTGGTTTTGCTTGGGGTTGAATCAATACTAAGTCAACATTTGCACTATCAGCCAATGCTTGCGCTTCGCTGAGTGGCTTGATGCCTAGCTGTTCTCCCTCAAGACCGATCAAGCGAACTTCACGTACACGAATTTCATCATTGATGAATAAGTCTTGCTTTGCTATGGTTTTCACCTCTTTTTTATTATTAGAGAAAAACAATAGCGGACTCGTAATAATACAAGCCCGCACGTTATGATAGCGTTTCTTAGAAACTTTTCATCCGTAGGGCCAGGCAACTTGATGTCACAAGGCGAGAAGCTCTCACTTCTGCTTTTCTCAACTTTTATATGATACCAAGTTTTCTATTCCTTGTCAAGATAAAAAGTCATTTTTTCGAAAAACTTTCTGTTTTCTTCTTGATGTCCGCATCAAAAAGAGAGAACCTTGTTGATTCCCTCTCTGTGTTAGTTTTTACTTATTTTCCCTATAGGAAAGCTAGGATCTATTTAAAATTCTTTTTTCTGTGAACTTCCCCATCTTTCAATAAATAGAATCCCCACTAACAAAAGAATAATCAGGCAAGGAAGTAAGACCATCCCCATGCTCCAATTTAGATTGATATTATCAATTTGCTTAGGTAATCTTCCAGATAAAATCTCTACTGAACGCAAGTAAGTAAAGGGAATCAGATGTGCAATACTCTGAAGAGGCTGGATCGTTTGAATACCAAACAATAAGCCAACAATCCCAATAAGTGAAAGAAAGAGGACAGGCATTTTTTGCTTGAAAAAGTAAGCAATCAAGTACACTACTTCCACAATGACAATAAAGGCTAAGAAAGCTAAGAGCAAGCCAGGAAATAACACATCTTGTATTTTTCCAATGGTTACCTCTTGATTCGTTAAGCTATATATCGGGTAGGGATAATCTAACTGTCCAAAACCACTTATCAGACTTCCCACTAGAAAAGAAAAGCTACAGATTCCGATAAACAGCACAGTTACATAACCCACTCCAACTCCAAGAGAGGATATTGCAAATGTCACTTTTGAAAAAGGATATAACTGAGCTGTATCCAGATGATTTTGATATCTTTCTGCAAATAGTTGCGTTAGCATAAAAATAATAGCAACCACAAACAAGGTTGGGATGATAGCCTCTAAAATCCAGACAATCTGATCAATCCCGTGGGTCGGAAACTCCAAAGTATGTGCTTTTATGTTCAAGGGATACAGGGCTTGGTAAATCTTCCGTTCGCGGTCAACCGCCATTTTAAAGTCAGGGTCAGAAGTCGATTCCTTCGATACAATTTCATAACTCTTTTCCTTATCTTGCCACTGCAAATAGTAGGCTTCTTTCCAGCGTCCTTCTTTTAACAAAGCCAGAATTTCTTTCTTTTGAGTCAAAAGATTTTTTTGTATGTCTAAATTTTCTTTAGCAAACTGATATTCCTCCGAGCTGGTGTCAGACATTTGGGAGAGTTCCTCTTCATTTTCATTGATGATTCTCTCATCTTTTACAAGACGGGTTTCCAACTCGCTCTCCAAGCTGTGTGAGTTTGCAGTCTGACTATTTAAATAAAAGGTAACACCGAGTACAGATGCAAATAAAAGTAAGATAATCCAGTTTAAACGACTTTTGAAAACTTTCTTTAACAAAAATAGGCTAATATCTTTCATAACGGAACCTCTTCTATCTGCCCCTGATGAATGGTTACCATGCTATCGCAAATCTCCACTAACTCCTCTTTGTAGTGGGAACTCAAAAGAACCATCTGTTCTTGTCTATTGATTTGTGCCAGTCTATCAAAAAACTTCTGTCGATAGTACTCGTCTAAGCCATTTGTAATCTCATCCATGAGCCAGCATTTTGCCTGACTGAGGAAATACATGGCAATCACCAAGCGTTGCTTCATGCCTAAGGAATACTTTCGGATAGGAAGGCTGATATAGTCAGACATTTCCCAGTAATTAATTTCATCCATCAAGTTCAGTTCTGACTTCCAGATGTTTTTGATAAGACGAAGGTAGTCCATCCCACTTAAGTTTCCATCCAGCCATTCAACGCTCTCATAATAAAACAAAGAAGGAGGAGCTGCGATATGTCCACTACTAAGGGGAAGCAGCTTGCTAATAGCGCGGAACAGGGTCGTCTTTCCCGAGCCATTGATAGCAAGAAGGCCATAAATCCTACCCTTTTTAAAGGTAAAATCCGCATCTTGCAAGATGACTTGTCGCGTTTTTAAGGTAACATGAGTAAGATTTAACATATCCAGCCCTCCTTTTTCTCACTCTTTAAGGATTAATAGCCTCCGCTGTAGTAATTAATGACCTCATAGCGAACATAATGCCAATCGGACCAACTTTATAGTCATTATAGAGTAATAAGCAGACCATCTTGAAATGTTTACACATTCTTATGTCTGTGGTGATTCATACTATACTTCCAAGCGGTATTGTAATCATACCGATAACTTAGTGATTGTCACAGCAGATACGCTGGACTGAAAAAGATCAATAGATAACAAACTGGCTAATAAAACAACTTTTTCTGATTTTTCAAGGTTTTCATTGCCTTTATATCATTACTATTGAAAACACTTTCATTATATCGTTTTTCTCAGTATTATGCAACAGATTTTTAGTTTATTTGACTAATATATAACATCATTTCTTCCTAACGAACACTTTCTATTTGCCAACTATTCCATCCTTTAAAGCGAATGGCTCCTTGCTGATCGGTTCGGTAAATCTTACTCTTGATGGTTTCCAGTCGTGTCAATGTCTCCTGATGGGGGAGCTTCACACGATTGTTCTTTCCAACTGAGATGAGTGTAATTTCTGGTTTAAGTTTTTCCAGAAAAGCTGGATTTGATGATGTTTTAGCACCATGCTGGCCAGCTTTCAAGACATCCACCTCTAAGGTAGGGTGTTGCTTTAAAAGTTCCTTCTCTCCCTTCTCCTTCAGGTTTCCAGTAAAGAGAAAGTGCTTATCCAAGAGTTTTCCATAAAGAACAAGGGTATCATCGGGACTAACTTCTCCAATTTTTTTTGGAGATAGAACTTCTAAGTAACCGCCAAAAATCGGTAAATTCTCCCCTGTCGTCACACTTTGCACCTTGGTGTTAGTCGCTTGTAGTTCTGCCACAAATTCCTTCTGTGTCAGACTTCCTTTTGATACTAAAATCTCCCCGACTTGGAAAGCCTTGGTCACCTCCAGCAAATCTCCAACATGTTCCTTCTCTGTGTTGGTCAAAATCAGCTGGTCAATCTTGGCTACTCCGCGACTTTTTAGATAGGGAATCAGGGTTCGCTGGGCATTGCTACTCGTCGCCTTTTTTTGCCAATCCTCGATTTTCTTGTCGGTTTCTGCTTTACCACCCACATCTATGAGGATGGTTTTACCAGTCACATCCCGTAGAAAAATACTTTCCCCTTGCCCTATATCCAGCATGGTAATTTCATTTTCCAGCGGATGCTTGGTCAAGAAAAAGAGACCCACGACAAACAAGCCTAGTATTGCTAGTCTTTTGAAGTTTTTTCTCATATCATAGACCAAGGCTAGGGAAATAAGCAGTAACATTAAAACCAAGGAACTTGGTTGTCCAAAGACCAAGGGCCTACTTGCCATCTGCGATACCAAACGAATGATGCTCTCCAACCATTCAAAGATAAGGTTAAATTGAACGGCAGGATAGACAAAAGAAAAGGCGAACAAGATAGATAAGAGTGGTAAGAAAATCAAATCAAAAAGAAAGGAAAATACAAAGGTCAAAAGGATAGACCAAGGCTGAAATTCTGCAAAATAGAAGGATAGAACGGGCAATATTCCCAAGGAAATGACTAGACTTTCTCTGGCAACAGCCTTGAGCCCCTCCCCTTCTTTGCTTGTCATGGTCAAGATAAAAGCGTAAGCACAGGACAAGACACCTCCTGCCGTTAGGAAAAAGTTGGGCATAATGATAAAGAGGACAAGAACCGTCAAGGCAAAATTGTCCAAGCCCTTAACACCATGTTGGGCTAGTAACTTTTGCAAGAGACTGCGAATGACTGAAGCTGAAAATCCTGTCAGACCTGCATAGATAAGGGAAAAAGGATAGGTCAGCCACTTCAACCTTTCTTGGCTCAAGCCCAATCGTAAGAGGAGTTTCTTAAAGGCATCCATAAAGAAGCCCACCTGCATACCTGATAAGGCAAAAAGGTGAATAATTCCAAGACTGGAATAAAGCTCATTCATCTCCTCAAAGTCCGTGTCCAAATGTCCCAGCAAGAGCCCCGTCATATAATTGCGCATAGGGTCTGGAAAGTGCGTCTTAATCCAAACCACAGCCTTTCGACGTAAACTGGACAAATTTTCTCCCATATCCCAACTGCTAACTTTTTTAAGTGACTGGATACTCTTGATAGTCAGTGTCTGGTAAATCCCTTGAGTTTTCAGATAGGCTTGGTAGTCAAATCCACCAAAATTTCTCTGCCCTTCTGGCTCGGACAATTTTCCTTCTAACTCTATCTCATGAAGGTCTGTTAAGTCTTGAAAGTACTCTTTCTCTTCCTCGGACTGGAGTTTATAGTAAACTTGGAAGGTACGGTCATCAGACTTCCCCCGAAAGGATAGACTATCCCCATTTACTTTGATGGTATCTGGTAAAATCCGTACCCTCTCAACAGAATCCACTAGGTTTTGACTAGCTTGTGTCTGTTGCCAGTTTTGAAACAAAAACCAAAATCCAAAAACTCCACAAATCGCTAGAACTTTTCCAGCCGATTTCCAAGGAAATTGGAAAAAGAGACAGACCAGCAGAAAAACAAAACCTAGCAGTGCGAGATAGGACGCTCCAAAAATAGCATAGTAAAGCCAGAGTAACAGAAAACTCAGATAGATTAGGGGGATAGGGAAATTCTTAATCCACTGTGACATAATCTTTTAGCTTTTCTATGGTCTTAGCGCCAATACCAGAGACCTTCTTTAATTCATCAACCGACTTGAACTTGCCATTTGCCTCACGATGATCGATAATATCCTGGGCTCGTTTTCCTCCCAAGCCTTTGACCTGCTTTAGTTCTTCCAGACTAGCTTTATTAAGGTTGACCTTCTTTTCTTTACTTGTCGAAGGAGTCGTTCCAGAGGCAGCCTGCTGACTAGCTGCTTCTTCTCCCTTAGTTGGAACATAGACCAGAGCCTCATCACTAACTTTCTGGGCTAGATTGAGCGACTTGCTATCTGCCTCCTCTGTCAAGCCACCTGCCTTCTGAACGGCATCATGAACCCGACTCCCTACTGGCAAATCATAAATCCCTGGCGATTTAACAGCACCTTTGACATCTACTGTAATTAGATCTTGTTCAAGGGGTTCGTCCTTTTCTTCCTTGTTCACTTCTTTTTCAGACGATGAATCCTTTGAAACAGCCGAGACTTCAGCTTGCAAGTTTGTTTCTTTCACAGGTGTCTGTGTAGTTGGCTTTAGTAGGAAAAATGCGCCCAAGGCCAAGCCTAAAACAGCACAGATGACAATGATTTTATACTCTTTGATTTTCTCGATAATTGCTTCCATATTTTCTCCTCTCTTAACTTATTCGCAAGAGAAAGAAAAAAATAGCTGAAAAATCTTTTCAACTGCTTACTTATTTGCAAAATAGTCTTCCTTGGTCAAGACATAATGAACTCTTGTGACAATTCGACCTGGTTCTTTATTATCCATTCTGGCATAGGGTTCTTCGTGGGAAAAACGCATACCTGATTTCTCCATGACCTTGCCAGATGCAGGATTGTCCTTGTCGTGAAGTGCGGTCAACTTGTTCATTCCAATCTTCTCAAAAGCCAGCTCAATCACGGCACGATTGGCTTCTGTCGTCAATCCTTGATGCCAATACTTTTTATTGATAATGTAGCCAATGGCTGCTTTTTTGAGAATGGAGTCAATCTTGTGCAAGTCAATGGTTCCGATAAACTGACCATTGCTTTTTAGTTCTATTCCCCAACGTCCCAAGGGACTGGCCAAGTAGAACTGAGCAATATTGTTCTTAGTTTCTTCTAAGCTTTGATTGGTTGGAAAAGTGTAGCGTGTATTTTCTCTATCTGAGGCATAGTCAAACATAGCTTCTGCATCATTCAAGGTTACAGGTCGGAGCAATAAACGCTTCGTTTCTATAGATGGATACTGGGCAAATTTCACAAATATTGATTCCATACTTTCCCTCCATTAGATCTTGATTCTCACTAGTCTAGCATAAATAAATTTGGATGACAAGTTTTTCTTGATTTTTGAAGCGGTTTCATATACAATAAAACCATCACATTTTTGATTTATGAAATGGAATGTGACAACTATAATAATCCCGTCAATTGAAAGGTAGGTTATCTCTATGTTAATTGGAATTCCAAAAGAAATTAAAAATAATGAAAATCGCGTTGCCTTGACCCCCGCTGGTGTTCATAGCTTAGTTGGTCGTGGTCATCGTGTCCTTATCGAAACAAATGCTGGTCTCGGTTCAGGATTTACTGATGCAGACTATCAAAAGCAAGGAGCTGAGATTGTCGCTACTGCTGCTGAAGCCTGGGCTGCCGAGTTAGTCGTGAAAGTAAAAGAACCATTAGCTTCTGAATATGGTTACTTGCGCAACGATCTTCTCCTCTTCACCTACTTGCACATGGCCGCTGCTCCAGAATTGGCAGATGCTATGCTAGCAGCAAAAACAACAGGAATTGCCTATGAAACGGTCCGTGACAGCCAAGGTCATCTGCCACTCCTCGTTCCTATGAGTGAGGTTGCTGGTCGTATGGCTGTTCAAATCGGAGCTCACTTCCTTACTAAGCAAGCTGGTGGCTCTGGTGTTCTACTTGGTGGTGTACCAGGTGTTCCAAAAGGAAAAGTAACCATCATCGGTGGTGGTGTCGTCGGTACACATGCTGCCCGCATCGCCCTTGGTCTTGGTGCTCAAGTGACTATTTTAGATATCAGTGCCAAACGTCTCTCAGTCCTAGAAGAAGTCTTTGGAAACCAAATCCAAACTCTTATGTCTAATTCATTCAACATTGAAGCAAGTGTGAGAGATGCTGATGTGGTGATTGGTGCAGTTCTCATTCCTGGTGCTAAAGCACCGAAATTGGTGACAGAAGAGATGGTCAAACAAATGCGTCCAGGCTCTGTCATCGTTGATGTTGCCGTTGACCAAGGTGGTGTTATCGAGACAGCTGACCGTGTGACAACGCACGATGAGCCTGTCTATGAGAAACACGGTGTTCTCCACTATGCCGTTGCCAATATCCCTGGTGCGGTCGCCCGTACTTCTACTATCGCCCTAACCAATGTCACTCTTCCTTATATCGAGGCTCTAGCTGGCAAAGGATTCGCACAAGCAATCTCTGAAGATGAGGGCTTGCGTCAAGGTGTGACCACTTATCAAGGTTACTTGACCAGTCTCCCAGTTGCTCAAGGCCTCGATAAAGATTATACGTCTATCGACGAACTTGTTTAACAACAATCAGTCATTAAATCAGAAAAAGAGCAGTTCACATCTGAACTGCTTTTTTGCTATTCTGTTTCTTGGTTCTTTTCTTCAACCTTAACTGGAGCTGGTTCATAAGCTCGGATAATCTGAGCGACAACTGGATGGCGAACCACATCCTTGGCTGAAAAATGAACAAAGTCGATTTGGTGGATGTTCTTGAGTTTTTCTTGGGCATCAATCAAACCGGACTTGACATTACGTGGCAGGTCAATCTGACTGATATCCCCATTGACAATCATCTTCGAATTAAATCCTAAACGAGTCAGGAACATCTTCATCTGCATGATGGTCGTATTTTGTGCCTCATCGAGAATGACAAAGGCATCATCCAAGGTCCGACCACGCATATAGGCAAGGGGCGCGATTTCGATAATTTCACGCTCCATGAGACGAGTCGTTTGGTCTTTGCCGAGAATCTGATACAAGGCATCATAAACTGGTCGAAGATAAGGATCAACCTTCTCCTTAAGATCGCCCGGAAGAAATCCTAGACTCTCGCCAGCTTCCACTGCTGGACGAGTGAGGATAATTCGCTTGACTTGCCCACGTTTAAGGGCAGTTACTGCCAAAGTCACTGCAAGAAAGGTCTTCCCTGTCCCTGCAGGTCCGATTCCAAAGGTCACATCATGCTGTTTGACACTGTCCACATAAAGTTTTTGACCCAAGGTTTTGACACGGATCGGTTTCCCAGTATTGTCCTTGATAATTTCTTCTTCGTAAAGGGCGACAAACTTATCGATTTCATCGTTTTTGACCATGCTAATCGCAGTCACCACATCTGGCGTGCCAACGGTCATTCCTCGATTCACCAAGACCATCAAAGCCTGGATAACCTGACGGGCTTCCTCACAGGCAGTCTCTTCTCCCAAAACCTGCACAATCTCCGTACGAGCATGAATCACCACATCGAGCTCTTCTTCCATCAAACGAAGATGGCGCTCATTGGAACCAAAAAGATGGAACAAGTCATCTGGATGACTCAGTTGAATGTCTATTGAATGTTCCTTCAAATAAAGAACCTCTCTAATCCGTTTATTTCTTTTTATTATAGCAAAGAGAACAATAAAATACTAGCCTCATCTCATTGTCTCTAGTGTTCTAAGTATTCTTGCCAGATGGCGTCAAAGTCTCCTAGGTTAAAAGAGAAGCTGGCATGCTCCTCCAAAAAGCGACTCACCTCATCAAAATCATCTGTATGTTTTGGAAAAGCTGACTCTTCAAAAGCGAGGTCTGCCAAGATGGCTTTAGGGCTATTACTTTTAGGATTGCGCTCGGTCATGAGCCAAGTGTAAAATGATTTTCTCAATTCTTTCTCCTATCAAGAGTTTTTTGATGACACTTTTCTGATTCTTGAAAATTACTGGACTTAGCCTCTGAAACGTAGTGGTTTATAAAATCTGTTTTCGCATCTGTATAGCCGTCTCGATTGTGTTCAAATTTTTTCCACAAACTGAGTTTTAATTCCTGATACGCTTGGGCAATATCTGGATGCTGGCAGAGATAATCTCTAAAATAAATCTCGTCATGATCTCCCGTCATTCGCAAATGTAAATGAAAAACTTTCTCAGCAAATCCCTGCTCTGTATAGCCTTTATTTAGCGAAATCCTGTTAGGACTCTCCGACATCACTAGCCACCCATTCTTCACCAATAAATCCCTAACTCTTGCTAAATCCTCTATTTTACCTACTTCTAACAGAATATCAACGATATTTTTAGCCCAAATATTAGGGATAGCAGTGCTACCGATATGTTCTATTCTTTGAATAACATTTGCACCCAATATTTTTTCCAAATTTGTTTTTTCCAATTCATACCAGTCTTTCCACTCTGACTTGTGCTCTACTAGAAAAATAGGAAAAAGTTGCCAGAGTTCCTCTAAACTCATTTCTTCAAGTTTCTTTATCATGTCTATAAGGTTTAAATCAACTCTGTCCCAAACTGGTCTTGCTTGATTTTACCAGCCTTCATCAAGCCGCCGAGTGCTTTCTTGAACTGGCCTTTTGAGATGCCAAAGGTCGCCTTGATGTCCTCAGGGGATGACTTATCATTCAAGGTCATAAAACCGCCATTGCTTTCCAAGTAGGTCAAAATCATCTGAGCATCATTTTCCAACATTTCAAAGGAACGTGGTTTGAGGGATAGGTTCAAGGTACGATCCACCTCACGGAAACCGATAACACGCGCATCTAGCACTTGTCCCAAACGTGGCTCTGCATAGCGCTCACTTGGGTGGATAAAACCAAGCATGTTATTCTCTGGCAAGTAAACAAAGGTTCCTGACAGCTTGAGACGATATACAATGGCTGGCCAGTTTTGGTTCTGCATGTTGTTGTAGGCAGGACGAGCCAAACGTTGAAAGTCTTCCTGATAAGCCAAGAGTCCCCAGATTCGGTCTTTCTTGTCCACTTCAAGACGGATGTAAAGTTGATCACCTTTCTTTGGCCAGAGTTCCTTGAGCTCAGGGAGGATATCGAGTGACACAACGATTTCCTTATCAGGTAGACCTGTATCGACAAAGACACCCAAGTCCTTACGAACTTCCGTTACGGTTCCCCAACCAAATTGGTCCTGAGTGGCAGTCACTTCTAGAGTGGTCAAGCGGAGTTTTTGCTTCATATCCGAGTAGGCAAAACCTTTGACCGTGTCCCCTACTGTGTGTTGACCTTCTTCCTTAGCAAGAGCATAAGTCTGACCATCCTTTTGCACAAAGTAAAAACGGTCATTTTCATCGATGATGAGTCCAACGATAAAACTAGCAAGATTTGTATTCATATTTCCTTCTTTCGAATAAAACTCAGCCAGCAATGCCAACTGAGTTTTTCTGTTTAATTTTAGACTTCCAAAAGTTCTTTTTCTTTGTTGGCAGTCATGTCGTCAATGTGTTTCACAGCATCGTCTGTTACTTTTTGAATATCTTTTTCAAGAGTCTTCAATTCGTCTTCAGTGATTTCTTTTGCTTTTTCTTGCTTTTTAGCTTCGTCCATAGCGTCGCGGCGGATGTTACGGACAGCTACTTTAGCATTTTCACCGACCTTCTTCACTTCTTTGGCAAGGTCACGACGAGTCTCTTCTGTAAGAGCAGGGATAACCAAGCGGATCACAGAACCGTCATTAGCTGGTGTGATACCAAGGTCAGAAGCATTCAAGGCACGTTCGATGTCTTTCAATGAAGACTTGTCAAATGGTGTTACCAACAAGACACGCGCTTCTGGAATGGTGATAGAAGCGATTTGGTTAAGAGGAGTTTCTACTCCATAGTATTCTACATGTACACGGTCCAGCAAGCTTGCGTTGGCACGACCAGCACGGATACCTCCAAATTCACGAGCAAGTGAATGGTGAGACTGGGTCATTCTTTCTTTTGCTTTTTCTACAATTGCGTTAGCCATAATCTTTCTTATTCCTTTTCTTCGATATTGTTTGAAACTGTTGTTCCGATATTTTCACCAAATACGACACGTTTGATGTTTCCTGGTTGGTTCATATTGAAAACGACCAAGTCAATGTCGTTGTCCATTGAAAGGGTTGAAGCTGTTGAGTCCATGATACGAAGACCTTTGTTGATAACATCACGGTGAGTCAATTCTTCAAACTTAACGGCTGTCTTGTCTTTCTTAGGATCGGCATTGTAAACACCGTCGACACCATTTTTAGCCATAAGGATGGCATCTGCTTCGATTTCAGCTGCACGAAGTGCCGCTGTTGTATCGGTTGAGAAGTAAGGTGAACCAATTCCGGCACCAAAGATAACGATACGGCCTTTTTCAAGATGACGAAGGGCACGTCCACGTACGTAAGGCTCAGCCACTTGTTGCATAGAAATAGCTGTCTGCACACGCGTATCTACACCAACTTGCTGCAATGAATCTGCCATTACAAGAGCATTCATAACAGTCCCAAGCATTCCAGTGTAATCAGCCTGAACGCGGTCCATACCTGCCTCAGCAGCAGGTTCACCACGCCAGAGATTTCCTCCACCAATTACAAGGGCAATTTCGATCCCTAGACTATGAACTTCTTGAATCTCTTTTGCAATTTTTTGAACTGTTTGGATATCAATCCCTACGCCACGTTCGCCTGCAAGGGCTTCACCTGATAACTTGATTAAAATACGTTTATACTTGGGGTTCGCCATTTTTACTCTCCTTTTTTCATCCTACCTATTTTATCACAATTTCTAAGATTTTTATAGTATCATGAGCAATTCTTTCAAAAAAATTAGACAGTTAAAAATTCCCCTAAGTCAGCAAGAGCACGCTCTGCAATTTTTTCATAACGAGTCTTCTTATCACGGATACGCTCTCCTTCCAACTCCTTGATAATCCCAAAATTGACATTCATCGGTTGAAAATGTTTGCTGTCCGCATGGGTGATGTAATGAGCTAGACTTCCGATAGCTGTTGTTTCTGGGAAAATTGCCTCACTTTCTCTCTTAAAAAGACGAGCGGCGTTAATACCTGCAACTAAGCCTGATGCTGCTGACTCGACATAGCCTTCCACACCCGTCATCTGGCCAGCAAAGAAGAGATTGGGCTGTTTCTTAGAACGATAGGTTTGCTCAAGAAGATTTGGTGAATCCATGTAAGAATTGCGGTGCATGACCCCATAACGGACAAACTCAGCATTTTCAAGACCTGGAATCATTTGGAAAACACGCTTTTGCTCCCCCCATTTGAGGTGGGTTTGGAAACCAACGATATTGTAGAGGCTACCAGCCGCATTGTCCTGACGAAGCTGGACAACTGCATACGGTGTTTTGAACTCCCCGTCACGAGGGCCTGTATAATCGTCTGGATACTCTAAACCGACTGGTTTCATCGGACCATAAAGCATGGTTTTAATGCCACGCTTAGCCATGACTTCGATAGGCATACAACCTTCAAAGTACTTTTCTTTTTCAAACGAATTGAGCGGGGCTTCTTCCGCATTGACCAATGCTTCATGGAAATCCATAAATTCTTGCTTGGTCATAGGGGCATTGAGGTAGGCTGCTTCTCCCTTGTCATAACGAGACTTGAGATAGACCTTGCTCATATCGATGGTATTGACATCGATAATCGGCGCCGCCGCATCGTAGAAATAGAATCCATCCCCATCATTAAGGGCATGAATCTTTTCAGCTAGGGCGTCGCTGGTCAAAGGACCAGTAGCGACAACCGTAATAACATCTGTCGGTAATTCTGTAATTTCATCACGCACCACCTCAATCAAGGGATGGTTGGCTACTTTCTCGGTCACCATTTGAGAGAAACCGTCACGATCCACTGCAAGAGCTCCTCCTGCAGGAACACGAGTAGCCTCAGCAGATTCCAAGATGACCGAACCCAAGCGACGCATTTCTTCCTTGAGAAGCCCAACAGCATTGGTTAGAGCATCTCCACGAAGAGAATTGGAACAAACCAACTCTGCAAAATTGTCTGTTTTGTGCTGGGGTGTTGACTTGACACCACGCATTTCATAGAGTTTAACTGGAATACCACGTTCTGCAATTTGGTAGGCAGCTTCAGACCCCGCTAAACCTGCACCGATAACATTGATATAAGATTGAGACATAAGACTTTTTTACCATTATGAGAGTAAAATCCGAAGAGAACAATTCGCTCCTCCTTTTCTTAGCTATTAGTAACAGCCTCCCATAAGCTTTCTATAGATAATCACTCTTACTAGTATAACAAAAAAAGGGAAGAAGGCAAACTTCCCTGTTTAGTCATTTTCTTGATTTTTTTCCCATTCGTGGTAGGCTGCGTAGAGCTGACTTTTATTCCACTGGTGGAGTTTCGCAACTTCTTTAATAGCTTGATTTTTCTTCATGCCTTGCTGGATACGGGCTTGAATTTCTAAGAACAAGTCCTCCTCGCCCTTTTCCTCCACATCCTGACTAGCGCCTTCAACGATGAGAAGGCATTCGCCCTTGAGTGGCGTTTCAGCTATGTTTTCTAATAACTCAGAAATGGTACCTCGTTGGTATTCTTCATAGATTTTGGTCAATTCTCTGACCAAGACGACCGATCGATCGCCGTATACTGCTAGCATATTTTCTAGCGTATCCGCTACACGATGGGGCGATTCATAGAAAATTTGAGTTTCTGGATAGTCTTTTTTCGAGTCGAAAAATTGCTTTTGCTGGCCTGATTTTCTCGGTAAGAAACCGTAAAAGATATGTGGTTGTGGTGCTAGGCCACTGGCAATCAAGGCAGAAATTCCTGCAGAGGCTCCTGGAACAGTGACAATTGCAATCTCTTCCTCAATAGCTGCCTTAACCAAATCATGCCCAGGGTCCGAGATACTAGGCAGACCCGCATCAGAAACCTGAGCAATACTTTGTCCTGATTTCAAAAAATCAATCAAATCAGGAATTTTTTCCTTGGCATTGTGCTCGTGAAAACTGATCTGCTTGGTCGAAATGTCAAAATGTTTGAGCAAAAGTCCTGTATTGCGCGTGTCCTCAGCAGCAATCCAGTCCACCTCTTTCAGAGTCTGGATGGCACGAAAGGTCATATCATCTAGATTGCCAATTGGCGTTGCCACTAGGTAAAGCTTGCCATGGGGAGTTTGCCCCTTAAAACTTTTTTGAATCTGCATGCTTACTCCCTGTATAACAACTCGTCGCAGAACATACATTCCTCGTCCTGCTCTCGGCGTTGGCCGTAAAAATCATTACATACGTGAAACCCGTCTTTGTAGATTCGACGGACGCTTTCACGAACATGCTTGGCCTTAACAGGTGTATCTGCTTCTACCTCACCTAAGCGTTCGCGCAACTTACTATTTTCCAAGCGAAGAGCTGTATTTTCCTCTACCAAGCTCTTGAGATTTTTCTTGATGGCTTCCACATCGGCCAAGGTCACCAATAACTGTTGGGAAAAATCGTCCAGCGCATCAAATAATTCTTTCTTGTCCATAAACCAGCCCTTTCCTTTCTTTATTCTTCATTTTGAGTTTATATTTCTTTCAAGACCAGATAGTCCATGGCATTTTGAAAGCTAACATTGGCTTGCCACATTTTTCTAGCTTCTAGCAAATCTTGTAAAATCTGTCGAATCCTTGCTTGCAAGAGATCCTGTCCACAGAGGACTTCGAGGATTCGCAAAACCTGATCCTGTTTTTCCTTGTCATCTGCCAAGCTGGCTAATTTAGCAACTTGGAGATAACTTTCCTTTTTCTTAGCTAATAACCAGTTCAGCAGGCGTTCACTCTCATCCACCAAGGTCCAAAAACTTGCCTGATTTGCCAACTTTTCAGCTTCAGCTCGTGACTGACAAAACTGGGCCAAAAGAGTCGCTTTTTTCTTGACTAGACCAGCTTGCTCTAATTGATGGATGAGCTTTTTTTCTTGCTTTTTAAAATGGAAAATCTGCGTCCGACTTCGGATAGTTGGTAAAATCTTTTCCTCATCGCTAGTCAAGAAGAAAATGTAAACTTCACTCTGGGGTTCTTCGATGACCTTGAGCAGAGAATTAGCCGCGTTGGGATGCATTTTCTCTGCCTGCTCGATAATAAAAACCTGTTGTTGACTTTCAATCCCTGCTTGGGAAAACTGACCCACCAATTCCCGAATGCGTTCTGTCTTGATGACCTGATTGACTGGCTTGATTAAAGTAACATCGGGAAATTCTTCCTGTTCAATCAGCTTACAGTTTCGGCATTTCTCACACGGCAAAACGCCTACTTTATCCGTACAAAAGAGGCTCTTAGCCAAAAACTGCGCCATTTCCAAGCTTCCAAAGAAACCTGAAAAGAGATAGGCGTGATTGAGCTGGTCTTGTTCTAGGATACGGACAAAACGGTCAAACTGGTCTGGCTGCCAAGCCTTTAGTTGATCTTGTTTCATCTTGTCAAGCCCATTCTGTCAAACAAGACAGCCTTGGTCGTTTCCACAACTTGCTCCAAAGGAAGACTCGCATCAATCTTGACAATGCGATTTCCTTCTTTATCCAGAAGAGAAAGGTAGCCTTGACGGACTTTTTTATGCAAATCCAACCCTTCCAAGTCCAAACGATTGACCTCACGATCACTATTAGCAGCAATGCGAGCCAGCCCCTCTTCCACCTCAATGTCAAAATAAAGTGTCAAATCAGGTTTGAGGCCATCTGTCGCAAAGTGATTGAGCCAATCAATGGCATCAATATCCAAGCCACGGCCAAATCCCTGATAAGCAACAGAACTATCGATGAAGCGGTCCATAATGACCAGCTTGCCAGCTTCAAGTGCAGGCAGAACTTTTTCCACCAAGTGCTGTCTGCGACTGGCGATATAGAGAAGGAGTTCTGTCTTAGCATCCATCTGAGTATGACTTGGGTCCAAAATCACTTGACGAATCTTCTCCCCAATCAAGACTCCACCTGGCTCACGGGTCGTCAACACTTCTACTCCTTTTTCCTCTAAAATTGGGAGCAGAGCTTCTAAAACACTGGTCTTTCCTGCTCCCTCTGGTCCCTCAAGAGAGACTAAAAATCCTTTTGACATGTCTAACTCATTTCTTTTTTTCTATCTTCTATTCTATCAAAAAAATAGGTTTTTGTGACAATCTTTTTGTGTCTTCTCCATTCAATCAACCACAAAAGAGGCAGACAAAGCCACCTCTTATTTACCTAGTTCTTGTGTTCGTTTGTAAGATTGATGAACTGCGTCCATGACTGTACCTCTAAAGGCATGTTCTTCCAGACTTGCTACACCAGCGATAGTCGAACCACCTGGACTGCATACTTGGTCTTTCAAGACTCCAGGATGTTGCTGGCTTTCGAGAACCATTTGTCCAGCGCCAACAACTGTTTGGGCTGCCATTTTCAAGGCTGTTTCTCGTGGCAATCCTGTCTGAACACCTGCATCTGCCAAAGCCTCGATAAAGAGGTAGACAAAAGCTGGTCCACAACCTGCGAGACCTGTCGCCGCATCGATTAAGCCATCTCCCAGCTCAACCAAAAGACCAGCCTTGGCCAATAATTGACAAAAGAGTTCACCGTCGTCAGCACGACAATTTGCTGACATGGCATAACTAATCACTCCTCGACCGATAGCAACTGGAGTATTGGGCATGATGCGAATGATTCGGTGTTGACTTGGCAGAAGACTTGCCAGTTTTTCCAAAGTCAATCCAGCCGCCATGGAAATCAAAAGAAGACTCTCTCGTTTTTCAAGGATAGTCTGGTATTGAGAAAGCAAATCAGAAAATTGGGCTGGCTTAACACCTAGAAAAATCACATCTGCTTCTGCGAAGATTTCGTCATTGCTAGAAGCCTGACCACCAAAGTTGGCAATGAAAGCATCTACTTTTGCTTGACTACGATTGGCAAGGAGAATCTGAGCACCCGTCTTGGCCTGCACAACAGCCTTAGCCAAGCTAGCTCCCATATTCCCCAAACCGATAAATCCAATCTTCATCTCTTACTCCCTTATCTGTCCGTCACCAGTAACCACATACTTGTAGCTGGTCAACTCTTTCAAGCCCATAGGGCCACGCGCGTGCAGTTTTTGAGTAGAAATCCCCATTTCACAACCCAGACCAAATTGCCCACCATCAGTGAAACGCGTTGAGGCATTGACATAAACCGCTGCAGAGTCCACTTGATCTGTAAAGTAAGCTGCAGCTTCAGCATTTTCTGTCACAATGGCATCCGAATGATGGGTACTGTGGGCTTCAATATGCGCAACCGCTTCTTCTAAACTGCTCACAACTTTAACAGCTAGGACATAGTCTAAAAACTCAGTGTCAAAATCCTGAGCCTCAGCTGCTCGACCTGAAAGAAACTGACTTGCTTGGCTATCTAGACGGAATTGAATTGGTTCCTGTCCAGCTTCCTTACGCTCTGCAACCAGAACTTGTTCCAAGCGAGGAAGGAAACCTGCTGCCTTGTCTTCATGAACCAACAAAACCTCCATAGCATTGCAGACAGAAGGACGACTGGTTTTAGCATTGTTGATGATAGATAGAGCCTTGTCTTCATCGGCATCCTTATCCACATAGACATGAACAATTCCAGTTCCTGTCTCGATAACAGGTACGATAGCATTTTCAACCACCGCATTGATCAAGCCAGCCCCTCCACGAGGAATGAGAAGGTCCAGATAACCCTTGGCCTTCATCATGGCATAGCTACTTTCTCGACTGGTATCTTCTACTAGTTGAATCACATCAGGATGAATGGTAGTCGTCTCCAAGCCCTTCTTCAGAGCTGTGACAATAGCATGAGCTGTTTGGTAGGCGTCCTTGCCACTACGAAGAACAACCGCATTGCCACTCTTGAGAGCCAAAGCAGCTGCATCAGAAGTTACATTCGGACGACTTTCATAGATAATACCAATAACCCCCATGGCCACCCGTTTTTTGGTGATAACCAAGCCATTTTCAAGCTGACTTGTTTCTAGGACTTCACCGACAGGATCTGATAAAGCAACCACTTCACGAATCCCTCTTGCCATCGCTTCTATACGTCCCGCATCCAAATAAAGACGGTCTAGCATAACATCTGAGATTTTCCCCTTAGCCGCTTCCATATCGAGGGCATTTGCCACTAAAATTTCCTCAGTAGCTGCCAATAAATGATCTGCCATGGCTAGCAAGGCTTGGTTTTTCACTGCTTCACTGGCAGTATTGATTGATTTTTTAACAGCTTGTACTTGTTCAAATTGTTCTTGTGTACTTACCATCGTTCACCTCTAAAATTCTGTAAAAAGCAGCTGGATTTCAGGAGTGATGGAAATCCAGTCATCACGGTGAATCAAGACTCCCTTAGCCTTTTGAGAACGGAGCATATCTTCTAGGGCTGAGACACCAAATTGGACACGTCCCTTTCCAAGAGATTGACCTGTTTCTTTATCTGCTACTGTAACAATATCATGGTAAGAGAAGTTTCCTTCCACTTCTACCACACCTGATAAAAGGAGACTTTTTCCGTTTTTTGAAAGTGCTTCTGCAGCTCCACCATCTACCCAAATCGTTCCTTGACTTTGAGCATAGAAGGCTAGCCATTGTTTCTGAGTACGAAGGCCCTTCTCTTGCGCAACAAAGAAAGAACCATCCTTGGTCTCGTCCACTGCCTCAATCAGGGCATCTGATTTCATGGACGAGCAGATATAGACTGGCACACCCGACTCCGTCGCGATCGTAGCCGCTTTGATTTTTGTTAGCATCCCACCAGTTCCGTTTGAAGAACCTGCTCCACCAGCCATATCAATAATCTCACGATTGATAGTCTCGATTTTCTCAAGACGTTTAGCTGTTGAATCCGAATTAGGATTGCCAGTATAGAGACCGTCCACATCTGTCAAGAGAACTAAAAGGTCTGCTTGGACCATCGCTGCTACCTGGGCACTCAGAGTGTCATTGTCCCCAACCTTGAGCTCATCAATGACGACACTGTCATTTTCATTGATGATAGGAATTGCACCACGATGAAGCAATACGGACAAGGCCTGATGGGCATTCTTATAGCGACGTTTATCTACAAAATCATCCTGTGTCAGCAAAATTTGCGCAGAAACGATCTGGCGCATGAGGAGGTTGGTTGTGTACTCTTCTAGCAGCAATCCTTGGCCTACCGCAGCTGAAGCCTGCTTATCCGCAATCTTAGTCGGACGCTTTTTAAAACCCAAAGCACCAAATCCAGCAGCTACTGCCCCAGATGAAACCAAAATCAACTCATGTCCAGCTTCATGCAACATAGCTAATTGTTGGGTAATTACCTTTACTTTACTTCTTGATAAACTCCCGTCTTCGTTTGTTAAGGAGGAGGTCCCTACCTTAAAGACGATTCGTTTGTACTTCATATTCTCACTCCGATTCTTCATATTTATCCATTATAACATGAATGTTTTAAAATAGAAAAGA
The DNA here is from genome assembly GCF_003943905.1 of Streptococcus mitis. Taxonomy (GTDB): domain Bacteria; phylum Bacillota; class Bacilli; order Lactobacillales; family Streptococcaceae; genus Streptococcus; species Streptococcus mitis_BC. The sequence goes on along the minus strand of NZ_RJNS01000001.1, from coordinate 10,949 downwards.
CTTGAAATGAAAAAGGTTGAGACAAGGCATCTCAACTCTTTTATCTATTCTCAATTTTACGCAATCTTTCCAGCGTTTCTTTAAAAATCTCTGGAATATCTGCTGTGAACTCCAAGGTTTCACCTGTTCTCGGATGAGTAAAACCTAGAGTCTTTGCATGGAGAAACTGTCCATGTCCTTTCAAAGTCTTACGAGGACCATAGACTTCATCACCAGCGACTGGATGGCCAATATAAGCCATATGAACACGGATTTGGTGAGTACGCCCTGTTTCCAGTTGCAACTCTAGCAAACTATAATCTCCAAAGCGTTCCAAGACTTGAAAACGAGTCACTGCTGGCTTCCCTTTAGCAGTCACTGCCTGTTTCTTACGATCTTTTTCACTACGACCAATTGGAGCTTCAATCACACCACGATCATTGGGAAGATTACCATGAACAATCGCCCAGTATTTGCGGAGAGACTTCTTATCCTTGAGTTCTTGGGCAAGTGCTAAGTGGGCCTCATCATTCTTCGCAATCATGAGGAGACCAGATGTGTCCTTGTCAATGCGGTGAACGATACCCGGTCGGAGAACCCCATTGATACCTGACAAGTCTTTGATATGGTACATGAGGGCATTGACCAAGGTGCCACTGGTATGACCGGCGCTAGGATGAACTACCATACCCTGCGGTTTGTTAACAACGGCGACGTCCTCATCTTGGTAGATAATTTCCAGAGGAAGTTCCTCAGCAACATACTCCAAAACCTCTGGTTCTGGCACATGATAGGTGACGACATCCCCCTCTTGGACAGTGTATTTAGCTTTCTTGGCTTGGCCATTGACCAAAACTTGTCCAGCCTTGATTTGTTCATTAGCGAGACTACGTGACAATTCTGTAAGATCCGACAGGGCCTTGTCTAAACGTTGCCCACCAGTTTCAATTTTTATTTCCATTTACTTCCTCTTTAAGCATTGCAATCAATAAAACAATGACACCAACTGTCAAATAGCTGTCAGCCACATTGAAAATCGCAAAGTTGATAAAGTCTAGGTGAAACATATCCACCACAAAACCTTGACTCATTCTGTCGATAAAGTTGCCCAGACCTCCCGCGATTATCAAAGTCAGTCCAAAAACCAACCAGAGAGAATCCTCCATGTGTTTATGTAGATACCAAATGGCACCCACCATGACGACCAGTGTAATGACAGCAAATAACCACTGCTGATCTTGCAGCATGGAGAAGGCTGCTCCTCTATTTTGCAGATAGGTCAAGCTAACGAGATTGGGGATCCACGAACGAACTTCACCTAGTGGAATCTGCTGGACAACATAGGCTTTAACCCACTGATCCAACCCAATCAAAAGCAGTACAATGACTGCTACTATTCCTCTTTTTTTCATGATTTCCTCTTCTGATCAAAATATTCTTGCATAACCTCAACGAAAAGAGTCCCAGCTTGACTAAGTTCCACTTCTTCCCGTTTGACATAGACCATGCGGTTATCTAGATTATCCTTGAGACGAATGACTGTGATGCCATTAACACTGTCACTATCTAAAAACCCAGATCCAGTCGCATAAGCATCCGTCCGCTCCAAAATACCATTCAAAGTAGCACGATCCGTCACATTGAACATCTGCGAGCTTGCGCTTGTGTCGACAAAGTTCTCTGAATAGTATAGATACTCATCCTTTTCCTGAGTAAAACGAACCGTTGGCAGATCCGCTAAATCCTCCATGACCAATTCCTCTTTCTGTGCTAAAGGATGCCCTTCACGAAGATAAATGTGAGTCTGGAAAGGAATTAGTTCAATAACTTCTAAACCAAGCTTTTCAACCCGTTGCATGATGCCCTTTTTATTTTGGTTGTTGAGGTAGATAATCCCAATCTCACTATGTCCTTGAGCCACTTCGTCTAAAATTTGAACTGTAGTAGACTCAAAAATACGAAAGTTCTTATAATCAGGATAACGTTCTGAAAAAGCCGTAATGGTTGGTGGCAAGAAGTCATAGTGCTGACTGGCAATGGAAAATTCATCCTTTTCTTCCTCAGGATTGGCATACTGATTTTGAAAAACATCAAAGCCTTTGACCAATTCTTGCGCTTTCTCATAAAATTCCATTCCACGACGAGTCAAAAATGTTCCCGAACTCGTCCGACGGAAAATCTTAAAACCAAGCTCTTTTTCCAAATCGCGCACAGAAATAGACAGACTTGGTTGACTAACATACATCTTTTCAGCAGCTTCACGGAAAGTACCACTATTGGCAATGGCCACAACATAGCGTAATTGTTGAATGTTCATCTTTTACCCCTAACTTCTCTATCTGTTCATTATACCATATTTCAGAAATTTTCCACAAAGGAAAAAGAATATTCATCATAAAATCTAACTATACTAGGCTTAATAAATTGATGGGTATCAAAACAAAAAAATAGGCTCTCCGAAAACTCGGAAAGCCTTATTTTATGCTACTTGTAGCTTCCTCGCCTTTTCATTTTAAGGCTCGGGATAAAAAGGTTCACTGAACCTTTTTATTTTGCGATTGGGTAAACAGAAACTTGTTTTTTATCGCGTCCTTTACGTTCAAAGCGTACTATGCCTTCAACTTTAGCGAACAAAGTATCGTCTCCACCACGTCCAACGTTTACACCTGGATAGATGTGTGTACCACGTTGACGGTAAAGGATTGATCCACCTGTTACAGTTTGTCCGTCAGCTGCTTTAGCTCCAAGACGTTTCGCTTGTGAATCACGTCCGTTTGATGTAGAACCTCCACCTTTTTTGTGGGCGAAAAGTTGCAAGTTGTTAAGAGTCATTTTTAACATAATGTTTTCCTCCGTGTTAGTTTTCTGTGATAACTCTGGTTTGGACGAACTCAGAAGAGTTCTCCGATAAATTTGCCATACCTAAGAAAAATGATTCAAAGAATAACTGGGTCATTTCTCTCTGGTGCGAAGGAAGATCCGCTGGTATTTCAACCTTTAGATAGCCACCTTCATCTTCGTTTAATTCTAAGATTGGTTCATAGCCTGCAAATTTCTCAATGGAATTGATAAAGTTAATGGCAAGCGTAGAAACCGATGCACACACGACATCTAAGCCGTATTCGCCACTTTCGGCGTGTCCAGTAATTTCCGCACTCCTCAGCTCGCCATCTTCGGCTCTCTCAAAGACTGCTTGTATCATGTGTTCTCCTTAAAATTAAGCGTTGATCGCGTTGATGACAACTTTTGTATATGGTTGACGGTGACCTTGTTTACGGTGGCTACCTTTTTTAGGTTTGTACTTGTAAGTAACAACTTTCTTTTGTTTTCCTTGTTTTTCAACAGTTCCAACTACAGTAGCTCCAGCAACAAGTGGAGTTCCGACAACAGTGTTTTCACCACCAACAAGAACAACTTCGTTAAAAGTAACTTCTTGACCAGCTTCAACGTTCAATTTTTCAACGTAAACTGCTTGACCAACTTCAACTTTAACTTGTTTTCCGCCAGTTTTGATAATTGCGTATGTGCTCATTATGCACCTCCTATGATTTTTAGGGTTTCCCCGTATTTTTGTGAAGACTCGCCTAGCATCGTGGGACGAACCACTTAAAAGAAGAGCTCTAAGTATAACAAAGTTTAAATTTTGTATACGACGAGCAACGATGTTCGTGCGGTTGCACAGGACTGTGCATAGTCAACTCTTCAAGTATAGCATATCTTCTTTTTTCTTACAAGTAAAATCAATCAAATTTAAGCTTTTTCTTTCCCTTTTTTCCTCCAAGAAGCAAAAAGCATGCTGAAGTAAAAGATACTCATCATAAGAGGGATACCTAGAATTGTCTTCTCCTGATAGTAAATCGTCAAATAAGCCGAAAAAATGACTCCAAAGACAAAACTGCTAAGCAAGCTAACAAAAATCAAGCCCTCTCGTAGGAAAAGCGTATGTTTGGTCCGAAAATAATCCCCAAAAGCTAACATGGTTCGTTTGATATTCCCTGTCATAAAAGCATTATTATAGGCAATACCTGACACTTCTCCAAAAGCAGTTGTCACCAATCCCATACAAAAGGCCAATGGAGGTACGAGATAGATATTATCAACCGTTTGCGGCACAAAGCCTATAATTAGGGACAGGACTGCAAGTGGAATCAAGGATAAAATCGGTTTTTTAACAATTCGAAGTTTTTCCTTATACAATGTCAGAAAAAAGACACCCATCATAAAGGACAACAAGGTCATTACTTTAGCACTAGCATCCGAGACATTCTGCTGAATGAGTCCTACAGAAAGAAAAACCACATTTCCAGTTTGGCCTGCTACTAGGGTATTCCCTCGCACGATAAAGGTATAAGCATCGACATATCCTGCACAAAAGGTTAAAAAAAGCGCTAGTCTCTTAGACTGACGTGATATTTTTCTTATTGGTAATAATCTCATTTTCTCCCCCTTCTCATTTCATCTACTTATCTAAATATTGTACCACTTTCTCCAAGAAATGCGTAGTCCATTTGAAAATTTTTACCATCTGTTGGATAGTCCTTCTTTTCTATGTTATAATGAAGGAAGGATTTAAAGTCGGAAAAGGAGTATCTATGCTTAAATTAGGTGTTATCGGAACTAGTGCTATCAGTCATCACTTCATAGAAGCAGCCCATGCCAGTGGAGAATACCAGCTGGTCGCTGTCTACTCTAGAAAACTAGAAACTGCAGCAACCTTTGCTTCTCGCTATCAAGATATCCAGCTCTTTGATCAATTAGAAGACTTCTTCAAGAGCTCCTTTGACGTAGTTTATATCGCCAGTCCAAACTCCTTGCATTTTGTTCAGGCAAAAACTGCAATATCTGCTGGTAAACACGTCATTCTTGAAAAGCCAGCTGTCACTCAACCACAAGAATGGCTAGTTTTGGTTCAAACGGCTAAGGAAAATCACTGTTTTATCTTTGAAGCAGCTCGTAATTACCACGAAGAAGCTTTTACTACTATCAAAAACTTTTTAACAGACAAGCAAGTGTTGGGAGCAGATTTCAATTATGCCAAGTATTCTTCCAAGATGCCTGACTTGTTGGCGGGGCATACGCCCAATGTCTTTTCAGACCGTTTTGCTGGCGGAGCTCTTATGGACTTGGGGATTTATCCTCTCTACGCTGCCGTTCGCCTCTTTGGAAAAGCTCAGGATGCAACCTATCAGGCGCAACAGCTTGAAAATAGCATTGACCTAAATGGCGACGGTATCCTCTTCTACCCAGAATTTCAAGTTCATATCAAGGCTGGAAAAAACATCACTTCCAATCTTCCTTGCGAGATTTATACAGCAGATGGAACCTTGACACTCAACACGATTGAACATGTCCACTCAGTTATTTTTACCGACCACCGAGGAAATCAAGTCCAACTCCCTATCCAACAGGCTCCTCATACGATGACTGAGGAAGTCGCAACATTTGCACAGATGATCCAGCAACCAGACCAGACGCTCTACCAGAACTGGCTGGATGATGCAGGTTCTGTTCATGACCTATTATATACCATGCGCCAGTCTGCTGGCATTAGATTTGAGGCAGAAAAATGAAAACCAAACTACCTACTGAATGGCAAGAACTAAGTGAACGACTCGGTTTCCAAGAATTCACCCCCATTCAAGCTCAACTATTTGAGCCCATTCTTACTGGAGAAAACCTCCTAGGAGTGAGCCCAACAGGAACTGGTAAGACCCTAGCTTACCTCCTGCCAAGTCTTCTCAGACTACAAAAGAAAAAAGCCCAGCAACTCTTGATTCTAGCACCAAATACAGAACTAGCTGGACAGATTTTTGAAGTGTGTAAAACGTGGGCAGAAGCCATCGGTTTGACTGCTCAGCTCTTCCTATCAGGTTCAAGTCAGAAACGTCAGATTGAACGCCTAAAAAAAGGACCAGAAATTCTAATTGGAACTCCTGGCCGTATCTTTGAGTTGATTAAATTGAAAAAAATCAAGATGATGAATGTCGAAACCATCATTCTAGATGAATTTGACCAATTGCTCGATTATTCTCAGATTCACTTTGTCGAAAAAATCACTCACTACGCACCTCGTGACCACCAACTCATCTACATGAGTGCGACGACCAAGTTTGACCAAGAGAAGATTGTACCAAACACGCGCACCATTGATCTCTCTGATCAAAAACTGGACAACATTCAACACTTCTACATGCAGGTAGACCAACGTCACCGAGTGGACATGCTACGAAAATTAGCTCATGTAGAGGATTTCCGCGGACTAGTTTTCTTTAATAGCCTATCAGATCTTGGAAGTGCGGAGGAAAAACTACAGTATCGTGATGTCTTGGCTGTCTCCCTCGCTAGTGATGTCAATGTTAAATTTCGAAAAGTTATCTTGGAAAAGTTTAAGAACAAGCAACTAACTCTTCTTCTTGCAACAGACCTTCTGGCACGTGGAATTGATATCGATAGCCTAGAATGTGTTATAAACTTTGATGTTTCTAGAGATATCGAAACCTACACTCACCGCGCTGGCCGTGCAGGTCGCATGGGTAAAGAGGGCTATGTTATCACTCTCGTAACCCATCCTGAAGAACTTAAAAAACTCAAGAAATTCGCAAGTGTACGTGAAATTGTTCTAAAAAATCAAGAACTCTATATCAAATAAGGTTGGCATTCGCCAACCTTTTTCTTATTCCCAAGTAATTTCTAGTTGATAGCTGGCAAAAGGATGTCCCTCTTGATTTTGTAGTTGATAGGCTAGCTCAATCTTTTGCCCATCCAGTTTGTAGTGACCCGTTTGAATGATAAACTCCTGCATCCCCATTGGAGTAGGAATATAGGCTAAACTATCACTATCCCTTAGAAAACGCATGATGGTCTTGGGACTCGAGAAACGGGTCATCACCAGTTCTTCTTCATGAAACTTGAGAACCACTTTTTCCTTTTCCTCATTGTAGAAAAGCAGATAGCTATAATCTCCCTTTTCACGCACTTCCACGTCATAGAGCTGGTCAATCACTTCCAACTGTTCATCAAACTGAATCCTATTTCGCATCCGAATCTTCACATCAAATCCTCTTTCTTCTCTCTTGTTCTACTATTTTACCAAAAAGAGCAGGATTTTGCTATAATGGTCATATGAACGAAAAAGTATTCCGTGACCCAGTTCACAACTATATCCATGTAAACAATCAGGTCATCTATGACTTGATCAATACAAAAGAATTTCAACGTCTGCGCCGTATCAAGCAACTAGGAACTTCCAGTTATACCTTCCATGGTGGGGAGCACAGCCGCTTCTCCCACTGTTTGGGGGTTTATGAGATTGCACGACGTATCACGGAGATTTTTGAAGAAAAATATCCTGAAGAATGGGATCCTGCTGAGTCTCTCTTGACTATGACTGCTGCTCTCCTACATGACCTTGGGCATGGTGCCTACTCCCATACTTTTGAACATCTCTTTGATACAGATCATGAGGCCATTACTCAGGAAATCATCCAAAGCCCTGAAACAGAGATTCACCAAGTCCTGCTTCAAGTAGCGCCAGATTTTCCAGAAAAGGTGGCCAGTGTCATTGACCACACCTATCCTAACAAGCAGGTCGTGCAACTCATTTCTAGCCAGATTGATGCGGATCGCATGGACTATCTCTTGCGTGACTCTTATTTTACAGGAGCATCTTACGGAGAATTTGACCTGACTCGAATTCTCCGAGTGATTCGTCCTATCGAAAATGGTATCGCCTTTCAACGCAATGGCATGCATGCCATTGAAGACTATGTTCTCAGTCGCTACCAGATGTATATGCAGGTTTATTTTCACCCAGCAACACGCGCCATGGAAGTTCTCCTACAGAATCTCCTCAAACGCGCCAAGGAACTCTTTCCTGAAGACAAGGACTTCTTTGCACGAACTTCCCCACATTTGTTACCTTTTTTTGAAAAGAGAGTTACCCTATCTGACTATCTGGCTCTTGATGATGGCGTGATGAATACCTACTTCCAACTCTGGATGACCAGTCCTGACAAGATTCTCGCAGACTTGTCGCAGCGCTTTGTCAACCGTAAGGTCTTCAAATCCATTACTTTTTCTCAAGAAGATCAAGACCGACTCGCAACCATGAGACAACTGGTTGAAGACATCGGATTTGATCCCGACTACTACACAGCCATTCATAAGAACTTTGACCTTCCTTATGATATCTATCGTCCCGAATCTGAAAATCCACGGACACAGATTGAGATTCTACAGAAAAATGGAGATCTGGCAGAACTCTCTAGCCTGTCTCCTATCGTTCAATCCCTTGCTGGCAGTCGCCACGGAGATAATCGTTTCTATTTCCCAAAAGAAATGTTGGACCAAAACAGTATCTTCGCAAGCATTACCCAGCAATTTTTACACTTGATTGAGAACGATCATTTTACCCCAAATAAGAACGAATAGAGGAAATATATGAGTATTAAACTAATCGCCGTCGATATCGATGGTACCCTAGTAAACAGTAAAAAGGAGATCACTCCGGAAGTCTTTTCTGCCATTCAAGACGCCAAACAAGCTGGTGTCAAAGTCGTCATTGCAACTGGTCGCCCTATCGCAGGTGTTGCCAAACTTCTGGATGACTTGCAATTGAGAGACGATGGTGACTATGTGGTAACCTTCAACGGTGCCCTTGTCCAAGAGACTGCTACTGGTCATGAGATTATCAGCGAATCCTTGACCTATGAGGATTATCTGGATATGGAATTTCTCAGTCGCAAGCTCGGTGTCCACATGCACGCTATTACCAAGGACGGTATCTATACTGCCAATCGCAATATCGGAAAATACACGGTGCATGAATCAACCCTCGTCAACATGCCTATCTTTTACCGCACTCCTGAAGAAATGGATGGCAAGGAAATCGTCAAGTGTATGTTTATCGATGAACCAGCGATTCTCGATGCTGCGATTGAAAAAATCCCAGCAGAATTTTACGAACGCTACTCCATCAACAAATCTGCTCCTTTCTACCTTGAGCTCCTTAAAAAGAATGTAGACAAGGGTTCAGCCATCACTCACCTAGCTGAAAAACTCGGATTAACCAAAGATGAAACCATGGCGATCGGTGACGAAGAAAATGACCGCACCATGCTCGAAGTCGTTGGTAACCCAGTTGTTATGGAAAATGGAAATCCAAAACTCAAAAAAATTGCCAAATACATCACTAAAACAAATGACGAATCTGGCGTCGCCCATGCCATCCGTACGTGGGTATTGTAGCAAAAGGTAAGAATAGACGAAAACCGCTCAGCAGAGCGGTTTTTGTATGAATATATCACAATGAGAGTAAATCAATAAATTGAATTGCAGTTGTACAGTTACTTAAATCTTGAGAGTACAAAAACGTTCTAGAGATATTTTGGATGTTGCAAACGGTTGTACAGTTACTTAAATCTTGAGAGTACAAAAACCAAGGTCTAATATACAATGAAGGTGAGGCTGTTGTACAGTTACTTAAATCTTGAGAGTACAAAAACCAAGACAAGTATGACTCTACTGTGAAGATTGTTGTACAGTTACTTAAATCTTGAGAGTACAAAAACTGGAGATGTCCACTTTGTTATATTTTATCTGTTGTACAGTTACTTAAATCTTGAGAGTACAAAAACAGACGATTTCATATTTCATGGCAAAGAGTTGTTGTACAGTTACTTAAATCTTGAGAGTACAAAAACGAAAAACTTTTCTGAACTAGTTTGAAACATGTTGTACAGTTACTTAAATCTTGAGAGTACAAAAACCAGGCTATAGAGCTTCATATAAACCTTCTAGTTGTACAGTTACTTAAATCTTGAGAGTACAAAAACGCACTTTTACAACAGGGAAATCGGTTTGGAGTTGTACAGTTACTTAAATCTTGAGAGTACAAAAACCACTCTTTTTCTCTGGCTGGATATGAAAAGTTGTACAGTTACTTAAATCTTGAGAGTACAAAAACATAATGTCAGTATTCTTTAAAAGAAGTTCTGTTGTACAGTTACTTAAATCTTGAGAGTACAAAAACTAAGGTTTCCAAGGTTTACATTTATCATCTGTTGTACAGTTACTTAAATCTTGAGAGTACAAAAACTGTTCGTAGCCCTCACGATATTTCATTGAAGTTGTACAGTTACTTAAATCTTGAGAGTACAAAAACAACAGACGGCATCGCACCAACAATCAGAGCGTTGTACAGTTACTTAAATCTTGAGAGTACAAAAACCGGAAGACACAATTGAGAGGAGGGTTTACAGTTGTACAGTTACTTAAATCTTGAGAGTACAAAAACCCTATAATGTATTATACACTATTTTATCTAGTTGTACAGTTACTTAAATCTTGAGAGTACAAAAACTTAACAATGTATAACCATTGTGTTTCTCATGTTGTACAGTTACTTAAATCTTGAGAGTACAAAAACTGTTGGAAGAGTCCAGAGGGGCGGTTTAAGGTTGTACAGTTACTTAAATCTTGAGAGTACAAAAACGCGCTAACGAATACATAAAAAATTATGGTGGTTGTACAGTTACTTAAATCTTGAGAGTACAAAAACGCTTACCCTCAAAGGTTGCCCCAATAACAAGGTTGTACAGTTACTTAAATCTTGAGAGTACAAAAACAGACTGGAAATGCTTTAAACTCTCAATCAAGTTGTACAGTTACTTAAATCTTGAGAGTACAAAAACACGGAGAAGTTACCTTTTTAAATGCGAAGCGTTGTACAGTTACTTAAATCTTGAGAGTACAAAAACCAGTCTGCATTTGGATCATTCCATTAGTCGGTTGTACAGTTACTTAAATCTTGAGAGTACAAAAACAAAGGATGTGATTGACTATCGGACTAGGGAGTTGTACAGTTACTTAAATCTTGAGAGTACAAAAACAACAAGGGGGTGCAGTCTTTGACCCAGAATGTTGTACAGTTACTTAAATCTTGAGAGTACAAAAACAAGTAAGGGAGAGAT